>DAOTMV010000024.1:0-56216 GCA_035450485.1 Anaerohalosphaeraceae bacterium
CATAAAGCCGTCTCTCCAGGTTAAAAGAGCAGAAAGAGACTTATTCAGCAAGCCCCAATTAAGAACGTCAATGTTCCGAGTGTTTTTGCCGCGAATGACCAAATTGACAAATCATCCATATGAGCGCCCAAATAAATCGTCGTCTTGATAGTACATCTTCAATCAGAATCCGAAGCGTGGGATGCGTTCTTCCTCAATTGGCGTTCTTGTCAAGCATGTCCGCTGCCGCGTCCTTGGCATATGCATGGACCTTTTCTGATTTGCTATCACACAGTTCCCCACCTGATGCTCTTCAGTTTCCGGTCAGAAAGATTTCGTCTGTTCAACATTAGTGAGCTGCCAGTACATTTGATAGCGTCGTTCGTGGAGTCGGAAGAAGGGCATCAGCGGCAGGCCCCGGGGTTCGGCCGGCGTGATCACATCCATAATACGGAAGTGCAGAGGACCTGCGGCGCGATCAGGAACCACATGTTTGGGCAACTCATCTTCCGTTGTGAGCAAGGCCGGGACCTTGTCAAGCGGAACCGTCGGGCCATGCGCCACGTGCGCCATGCGGCCGTCGTCGGCAAACAAACCGTTCATATTGTCAGTACCGTCCGGCTTGGCCAGCACGATGGGGCCATACAGGATGGCCACCCAATTGGAGCCGTCGGGCAGGCGCTCCGGGCGTATGTGCATCGGAAGCTGGACCTCGACCGTATCGCCGTCGGTCCATTTGCGCTGAACAGCGGCGTAGGAGGATGGAGTCGACTGAACGTTGATGGACTGGCCGTTGACCTTGATGCCGAAGCCGTCTGAATTGACCCACGCGGGGTGACGGATATGCAAGGTGAAGGTGGCCGGTTTTTCGAGTTGAAGTTTAAGCTGCGTACATGCCTCATCCGGAAAAGCTGTCTGCTGTCTCAAGACAAGCCCGTAATCAGATACCGAAAGTTCCGATGGGATGAAAAGGTTCACATATACCCCATCCCTTGCCTTGGCATAGATGAACCGGCCGTATCTTCCGGGATTTTCCATGCCGGTGCCGACGCAGCACCAGAAACACTGCTCCGGCCGGGAGTATACCCGGTAGTGATCCGGCCGGATCGGAGTGAAATAGACGTAGCCGGGTTTGGTCGGATGAATGGATGCCAGGATGTGGTTGTAGAGGGCCCGCTCATAATAGTCGGCATAGGCGGCCTCGGGTTGGGCGGTGAAGAGTTGTTCCGTGAGCCTGAGCATGTTGTGGGTGTTGCAGGTTTCAGGTCCCTCCCGATGGCTGATCATGCGGCTGAAGTCTGAGGGGTTATTGAAATGCTCACTGACACTGTTGCCGCCGAAGGCAACGCTGCGCTTCCGCACAACGGTCTCCCAGAAGAATTTGGCGCCGGCGTGCAGGCGTTCATCGTTGACCAGGGCGGCGATTCGCTCCATGCCGACAATCTTGGGAATCTGGGTGTTGGCGTGCAGGCCGGTCAGTCGGTCCTGGTGATTCTCCAGGGGCTCAAGAACGGCACGATGATTGAAGCGTTTGGCCAGTTCGAGATATTTCGTGTTTCCGGTGATGGCGTAGACATCAGCCATTGCCTCATTCATGCCGCCGTACTCCGTGTCGAGCATGCGCTGCATCTGGGCGTCCGACAGGCCGGATGTAACCGCTTCGCACCAGTCGGCATAGCGCACGAGCAGATCGCGAGCCTTTTCGCTGCCGGCGTGGAGGCATGCGTCCCGAAGGCCGGCGTACATTTTGTGGAGGTTGTACCAGGGAACCCATTTGCTGCGGATCAGTTCGACCTGACCACCCGCCACACGTTTCCAGAAATCGGTACTGCCGGGAACACCACCGAGATAGCCGTTGCCGTTGGCGTCCTGAATCTCCGCCAGTTCGTCGATCATGTAGTCAAGGCGACGGCGGCATTCTCCATCCGTATCAGCCCCGCAAGCCACCATCAGCGAAAGTGCCGAAAGATAGTGCCCGGTGGTATGTCCGTCGAGTCCGCCGCTCTCCCAGTTGCCGTATGGCCGCGCCTTGGGCTCCAGGGCCGCTTCGCGCCGCAACGGCGCCAGCAATCGGTCGGGATCATGAGCCAGAATATACTGGCGGTTGATCTTGACCGCCTCGGAGAACGGACTGTCGAGCAGCCGCACGCTTCTTAACGAAAAAAGCTCAACCGGCTGGTCCGGCTTCACCATGACCTCAGAGGCGGCCGCGAAAAACGGAAAGGCCGTCACAACGATCAGGAAGGCTACCATAACTTTTGAAACGCATACTTTCGTGGCAATCATGGCATTGACCTCACTTGCTGGAACGATCTGCCGTCAGGAGACCCAGTCGATAAGGCAGTTGGTCATAGCGCGTGTTAATCGACGGATCGCGGCCCTGGTACAGAAACTGAAGATTGTTAAGATCGATGGTCGGGGTTTCATCATATCCCTCGCGAATCAACTCGCCATGGCTGATCTCGCGGGTCCAGGGTTCCACCCCTTCTTCGAAGGTCACATTATTTATCCCCGCAAACGGCGTCTGCCATGAGTCGGCGCCCGGGACAGGGATCCATTGGCCGTTGAGATCTTTCGATATCCAGGCACGATAATAACGCGTCGGGCTCAAGGCCTCGATAATCGTCAACCAGGTATCGGTCCCCTTGATCTTGTAGGTCATGCTGCCTTCGAACAGGTTGTTTCGATTGTCCTGTATGGCGATTTCGATCTCGCCGAACCCGTTGGGGAAGTCCTCGATTTTCGTCCGGCTGCGGTAGAAACACCCGTTGTCTCCCGTGAAGAACAGATAGGCGTGGGTATCGTCACAGATGATGTGGTAGTCGATGGGAAGCCGGGGTGCGCCGACCGGCATTCTGGCGAAGAAGTTCCGCGGGGCTGTCCAGGTTTCGGGCCTTGTGATATCGTCCGTGGTGCAATACTGCGGCTGCTGTGACTGAAAGACCAGATACCACTTCTTGTGCGGGCGGAAATAGAACAGATGCGGTGCGCAGTGATATCCTCGCAGCCCCGGATTCACATCAACGAAGTGCAGCTTTGCCTTGGGCGCATCTTCCCAGTCCTTGAAGTTCAGGTACACCATACTCCACGTTCTGGCGGAGTTGGAGTAGACGGTCGCATAGATGTGCCACAGATCGTTGTAACGAACAATGGTCGGGTCCTTAACCGAGACGATCTGGTGCGTTTCGTCGGAGACGGGGCTGATGAGCACACCGCTGGATTTCCATTTGAGCGGCGTTGGAAACAGCGTGGTGTCGGCATCTGCACTGTTCGCTGATGCCGCATCGGCCGGTTCGGCGGCGACGGCTGCTGATGTGCTCTTGAGTTGTATTGTTATCTCTTGCGGGTCGCTGCCCTTTTCGATTGCAAAGGCAGCACATGTTTCCGTACCGTCGCCAGCAGTGACCTTGGCCTCGTAATCGCCGTGAAAACCGCGGAACGACAAAGCGCCGCCCGCATCCGTCTTGGCGGACAGTTCGGTGGACCACTCCTTCATCAATGCTTCGTATCGCTTGCCGGCCTCATTGAGCGTCCAGTCGCGGCGGGCCAGACCGGCGTTCGGGCCTCGCCAGGAAGCGCCGGCCCAGAACACCCACATCATGATCCCCTCAACCGCAGGATGGCTGTAAGCGGTACGATAGACGACTTCCAGTTTGTCAGCACAGCTTGTCTCGTCGTCGTCCGCTACGTCGAACTCACTTATCCAGATGGGCAACTGCAGGACCGCAAGCTTGTCCAGTCTCTCCTTCAGGACGCCCGGATTGGCCAGGACGTCTTCATGCCAGAGATGCCCCTGAATGCCGATACCATGCACGGGTGCGCCCTGGTCGAGTAACCGACGAATACTGGCGATGTACTCATCGGTCTGCACCTGCTCGTGCGCCTGATCCACCGAGAGAATATTGTAATCGTTGACAAAGAGCCTGGCCTTCGGGTCCAATTCATGAGTTCGTTTGAACATCCACGGCCAGATCGATTCTCCCAAACGATCCTTGAAAAACGTCCCGTGAAGCATCTCGTTGTTGACGTCCCAATGAACAAAACGGCCTCGGAAATGCGTCACTGCGCTCTCAAGACGACCTTCGACGGCTCTGCGCAAATCGTCACCAGAAAGTTCGCTGACCCATCTGGGCTGCCATCTTTCCGGTTCCCAGAAGATGCAGTGACCGCGCACGGGGATATTATTGGCTTGACACCACTCCAGCATGGCATCGGCATCGCGGTAATCATCGCGGCCCTGGAGACGTGCGTTGGCATACCACTTCGATTCATTTTCAAACACCGCCCAGTTGAAGTGAGCCTTGAAAAAGTCGGCATACTGCTCGTTGCGAAGGATGGCTCGACTCATGGCGGCCCCAAACGGGAACGCCTTACGAACCTGGCGGATTTCCATTTGCACGCCGACGGCCGGCTTGCCCTGTTCGTCCACCACGCGCACGTGCACGTCACGCTGACGAAGACGTGCGATACGGGCATTGGCCTCATCTTTCCAATCCGCCGGTTCAACCGCTTTCCATTTGAAGCAGGCGCCGCCTTTGCGGGCCGGGTTGGGGCCCGTGGCGGATGCGGTCACCGGGCCGGGGTTGCCGGGCGTCGCTGCCAGATAACGATGATTCGTCAGCGACATGAGCATGGTGTCGCCGCGCATGAGATTGACCCATTGGAAGGACTCCGCGTTGCCGGGCTTTGCCCCGGCCAGGTCCTTCAATACGACGTCATTACCTGCAACCGACACGCAGCGGCCGTTGGCGGCCTTCAGCGCCACGCGGCCCTTGCCCAGATCGATAACCTCGAAGAGGGTACTGCGGGTATCGGCACCGGCCTGGTCGGCTGCCACATTGACCATTTTCATACTGCCGAAATCGGCGGCAAGAACGCTGCCGTCGGCGCCGCTGGTCAGCGTGATGGTCTTGCCCATGGGGATCTGCCGTTCGATGCACCTCGCCCGGGGCTCCTCCACGGTATAGTTGTCGAAATCGACCCAGCCGCCGGCCCGGCCGGACGTATTGTAATGGAACAGCGCCGGACGGACGCCCTGGAAGGTTCTAAGCTGGAAGGTCATGGTAAACGGATCGCCCAGGGGCGTGAAGTTACTGCCGTCGGCGCTCCAACTGAAGACAGCCTCGTCGGTATCGAAGTTACAGTGAACACGCAGCCACAGGCGCTGCGGCGGACGGACCGAACTGATGACCGGCGGATTCTCCTGGACGGCCGCAGCATCTCGCCGCCGGAAGCCGGATCCGCCGCGGCTCGCGCTGGTGTATCTCTGCACCGTCGTTGCGTCGGCGGACTTCACCACCCCGATCCATGCGTAAGGCGAACTCAACAGCGCAAGGCCCGCTGTGTCTCCTTCGACCATGCCCGACGTGTCAAGTTCGACGGTCATGATCGACTCGGGTCCGGGCGGCCTCTGGCAGAGGCTGTTGCGCGCGCTGTAGAAATCGGCCGCCGGCAGTGAATGCAGCCGCAGCACACCGGGCTTTTCCGTCAGCGACCACTTGCTGTCGTCGGGAACATGATTCCACTGCCACTCGGGATTGAGCTTGCCGCTGTCGAAATTGTCGTCGTGAACAAACGCGGGCCTCGGCTCCTGCGTGTGGCCTGTGTTGGGTTTGATCCAGGTATTGGGCGCCTTGCGGAGGTTGCCCGGCAGGCCAATAAGCGGAAAGCCGTTATCCCATCTGATCGGCACCAGGGCCACCATTCGTCCGGCGCTGCCGTGGTCGGACATGATGACGCTCCACCATTCGCCGGACGGCGTGTCAACTATGCCGCCCTGGTGCAGCGTCAATCCGGGGTCACGCGCGCTCGCACGGGCCGGCGTTTGAGCGGTCACGCCTAATGATTCGCCCCGAACCATGCGCTCGACCGTCCAGGGGCCGTCGATGGAATCGGCCCGGGCAACCATCTGATCCGTTGTAGCCCCGGGGATCGCCGACACGTCGTAATACTTGCCGTTGATCTTATAAAGGTGGTGGCCCTCGCCCATGCCGGGAGCGTCCATCATGCGCCGGGAGTTAGGGACGAACGACCTGAGGTCCGGGGTGAGTTCTTCGATGGGATAAGGGTTCCTGTTGCCGGATACGATATAAACCTTGCCGTCGTCATCGAAGAGGACCGACAAGTCATGCCTGCCCGGCAGTTGATTGCGCTCCCACGGACCATGTATCGACTTGGAGCGGAAAACCTGCAAGCCGACGCCGTTGACGTTCGAGAAGACGTAGAACATGCCGTTGTGATAACGGATGCACGGCGCCCAGATGCCCTGGCCGTAGATGCCCCTGCCGTCTTCCAGGCGAAAGGCCGGACCGAGATCGAGCCTGTCCATGCAGTAGCCCACCAGTTCCCAATTGACCAAATCCTTGGATTGCATCAACTGAACCGCGGGGTTCATGTGCATGGTGGTGCCGGCGAGATAAAATGTGTCGCCGACACGGATGATGTCCGGGTCCTCGAACTCTTCATAGAACAGCGGATTCGAATATGTGCCGTTGCCGTTGTCGGCGGTCCAGTGTTTCGCAGGATCGCGCGAGATTCCGAAACAGACAGTAGGCGCTGCCGCAATGATGGATACGGCAAACGTCATCAGACTCACATACCGCCGGCGATACTGAATACTTTGCATGATACAATTCCTCGAATAAGGTTGCTCGTGCTATGCCCTCATCATTCAATTCCATCCCACTCGGCGCTCTGACCTTTGGCCAGATTCAAGTCTTTTGTGACCTCGCCATAGCGAAGCCGGCACGATCCGCCTGCCAGCGAGCGCACGGCGACATTGGCAAGCTTGCCGCCCCGCCATTGGAGATCAAGCTCGAAGCCGCCGCGAGCGCGGAGGCCTTTGACAGAGCCGTCTGGCCATGCCTTGGGCAGCGCCGCAAGCAGTTCAATCTCGCCCGCGCAGCTCTGAACGAGCATCTCGGCGATGCCGGAGACGCCGCCGAAGTTACCATCGATCTGGAACGGCGGATGGGCGTCGAACATATTTGGATAGGTTCGATCGGGCCGAAGGAGCATCATGAGAATCTTGTGGGCATGTTCGCCGTCGTGGAGGCGTGCCCACAGGTTGAGCCGCCACCCGATGCCCCAGCCGGTGGCCTCATCACCGCGGATCTCCAGGCTCTTGCGCACCGCGGCCGCCAGATCGGGAGTGGTCCGCACATGAATCTGATCGCTCGGGTACAAACCGTAAAGGTGCGAGACATGCCGGTGATGCCTCTCCGGGGCCCTCATGTCCCAGTCCTCCAGCCATTCCTGGAGCTGACCGGCGCTGCCGATCTGGTTCGGGGCCAGCCGATCACGTATCGCGGCCGCCTGTTTGCGGAAGTCTTCATCGACGCCCAGGATCTCCGCCGCGCGTATACAGTTGCTGAACAGGTCCCGCAGAATCTGCATGTCCATCGTTGGACCGGCGCAGATGCTCGTGCCGAACGGATGGCCGTTCTCCGGCGACAGCGACGGCGACGTCACCAGCCACTTGCGCGTGGGCTCTTCGACCAGCGTGTCGAAGAAGAACTGTGCCGCCCCTTTCATGGCCGGATAGACCTTCGCCAGGTACTCCTTGTCGCGCGAATAGTCATAATGGTCCCACAGGTGCAGACACAGCCAGGCGCCGCCCGTCGGCCACATGCCCCACTGCGGGCCGTCAATCGGCGCCGATGCCCGCCAAAGGTCCGTATTGTGGTGCGTGACCCAGCCCCGGGCCCCGTAGCAGACTTTCGCGGTGCGTGCACCCGTTTCAGTAAGATCCATCACCATTGCCACAAGGGGCTCGACGCACTCGGCCAGGTTCGTCGGCTCGGCGGGCCAGTAGTTCATCTCCGTATTGATGTTGATCGTGTACTTGCTCTGCCACGGCGGATTCATACTGTCGTTCCAGATGCCCTGGAGATTCGCCGGCTGACAGCCCGGCCGCGAACTGCTGATCAGCAGATACCGGCCGAATTGAAAGTACAGCGCAACTAATTGCGGATCCTTCACCTTGTCGAGATCGCGGATTCTTTCGTCGGTCGGACGATTGGCGGCAGGCGTCGTGCCGAGGTCCAACGTCACCCGCCGAAACAGTTCGCGATGAGCCGCGACGTGGTCCTCAAGCAGTGCATCAAAAGGTCTCGCGGCAGCCTTGGCAATTGTTTCACGGGTCAGCGCCTCCGGGGCGCCGCTTACGTCCTTGTAGCTCTTGTAGCTGGTTGCGGCCGCGATAAGCAGCAATGCCGAGTCCGCATCGGCGACCGTGATCCGGCCGTCGTCAGACACAATCTTTCCGCCTGAAGCCGCAATCGCCACGCGGGCCTGGTACTTGAGCGCGCCGGCAATACCGCTGGCGCCGCCGTTAACGCCCTGCATGACCAGTGTGGCAGGCGGCTCGACAGTTACCGACGCCCTCTGGGGCGTCCTCATGCCGGCGGTAAATGAAACCTTACCCGGCTTGTCGGCCGTCAGGCGAACCACAATAACCTGGTCCACCGGGCTGGCAAAGACTTCTCGCGTATAGCGCACGCCGGCGATCGTATACGTGACCGTGGCCACCGCCGTATCCAAATTGAGATCCCGCCGGTAATCCGTGGCCCCGTCGACATCCGGAAACTTCAGCAGCAGGTCGCCCACGCACTGATAAGGCATCTGGGTCAACGGTTTGGCCATCATTTTCTGGCCGATAAGGTTGTGCGCTTCCCGGTATCGGCCGGCGAAGATCAACTCCCGCACCTTCGGCAATGCCTCAAGCGCCTCGGGATTTGCTGGGTCGTAGGGCCCGCCGGCCCAGAGCGTGTCTTCGTTCAACTGGATTCGTTCTTCGGCAATACCGCCGAAGACCATCGCCCCGAGCCGTCCGTTGCCCACGGCCAGCGCCTCGACCCATCTTTGGGCCGGCTGGCGGTACCACAGACTCAGAGGCTCCTCAGGCGGCCGAGCAACCGCAACACTGCTGCAAGCAGTCAAGACGAGCGCCAAAAACCTGGACTGTGTACACATAGCAAGATAACCTCCAAAATGAGTACTACCTACTCCACTTAGGCGACCCCAGGAAAGGGCCGCCTAAGGAGACGCACAAACAGTCTGCACGCCCAATACACGTGGCGGCCAATGTCAGGAATCTCGTCTCGGCGGCAATGGGCACAAAAGTTCAGGCGCTGACAAACAACACAGCAATCGTGGCCCATCCGCCGGCGATTTTCCTTAGAAAGCCCGGCCGTCCGCAACCTTTACCGGATTATATCTTACCACCCTGAGTAAAAAAAATCCTGCCTCCGCCGGTTTTTTACTCTCACATCTCACAAGTTTATTTGGTTTAATAGGTAATGCTCGTGGAGAACTGCGTGCACATTTTGAGGTCGGCATTGTAGACAATTTTAAGGAGGCTATCCAATGAATCACACGCTCGTACTTTTCTTGGCAGCCGTCGTTACAGGCGCAACCTGTATGGCTCAGACGGAACAATCCGTGGCGGACGATTTCAAGCCTTCAAGCCTGAATCAGCCCGGCCAGGAGTACCCGCAGGTCAACTCCCAGAGATTTGCCCGCTTCCGCATCACGGCGCCTGAAGCGAAAAGTGTCTGGGTGAGCCTGGGCGGACTGGAACGGGGCGGCTTTCCCCTTGAAAAAGGCCCCGACGGCGTATGGACCGGTGTAACCCGCAGGCCCCTTGATGAGGGCTTCCACTATTATCATCTCACGGTTGACGGAGGAATTTTTAACGATCCCGGCACTCTGAACTTCTATGGTTCTACGCGATGGGAGAGCGGAATCGAAGTCCCCGCACATGACCAGGACTTCTACGCACTCAAGGACGTCCCCCACGGCCAGGTACGGCAGATTCTCTTTCCCTCCAAAAGCACCAACACCGTTCGGCGCGCATTTGTCTACACGCCCCCCCACTACGACAAGGACACCAGCAAGCGATACCCGGTACTGTACCTGCAGCACGGCTGGGGCGAGGATGAAACGGCCTGGACCAACCAGGGCCGCGCCAATCTGATCATGGACAACCTCATCGCAGAGGGCATGATCGAGCCTTTCCTCATCGTAATGACCTACGGAATGACGAACGAAACGCGGCTCGGCGGCATCAGAAACTTCGACATCGGTGCATTCCAGACGGTTCTTCTTGACGAACTGATCCCCTACGTCGATGCCAACTTCCGCACATTGACCGATCAGCCGAATCGCGCCATGGCCGGCCTTTCCATGGGCGGCATGGAAACCAAATCGATCACCCTGAAGAATCTCGACAAGTTCTCACACATCGGCCTCTTCAGTGGCGGCACCATCTCCCTGGATGATGTCAACAACACGCCCGGCTTCAAGGAGAAGGTTAAGCTGGTGTTCGTCAGCTACGGCAGCCGTGAACTCGGCGGCAATCGTCGTTTTGGCGGCGACCCGCAGGCCAATGCCGAGGCACTTAAGGAAGCCGGCATAAACAGTCACTTTTATGTCTCGCCGGATACGGCCCACGAGTTCCAGACTTGGCGCCGCAGCCTGCGGCAGTTCGCCCCCCTGCTGTTCAAAAAAAGCGATTCCGTTTCTTCGGCCCCGCCCCGGGCACGCGGTCCAAGGCCGGATGCGCCTGCCCAGCGCCCCGGCAGAAGCGGCGCAAGAGGCGGATTCGGCGGCCCCATCGAACTGGCCCCCGACGACAAACCGGCCTTCGCCGACCCGCCCGCGGGGTTCAATGCCAGGCGCAGCGACATCGCTCACGGCACAGTGACGCCGGTTCAGTATGAATCGAAGTCACTCGGGGCGCGTCGGCAGATGCACGTCTACACGCCCCCGGGCTATTCGACCGACCGCAAGTACCCGGTGCTCTACCTGCTGCACGGCATCGGCGGCGACGACCTCGAATGGATACGAGCATGCCAGGCCAACACCATCATCGATAACCTCATCGCCGACGGCAAGATTGAGCCCATGATCGTTGTCTTCCCCCATGGTAACGCCGGTGTAACGCTCGACGGGGGCAATGCGGCTAACAGACCGGCTCCCGGCCGCGGTCGGGGTATGGGCGGCGGATTCGAGGGCTGGGGAAAGTCTTTCGAAAACGACCTGCTCAAGGACATTATCCCCTACATCGAATCTCACTACTCCGTGCATGCCGACCGTCAGCACCGCGCATTGGCGGGTTTGTCTATGGGCGGCGGCCAGTCCCTCAACATCGGCATGTATAACATAGATACCTTTGCCTGGATAGGCGGATTCTCCTCGGCCCCGAATACCAACCAGTTCGGCGGGATGTATAACGATGTTGCATTTCTGCCCGATCCGGCCGCGGCGAGAGACAAACTGAAGCTGCTGTGGATCGCCTGCGGCAGGAGGGACGGCCTGATCCGCGTCAGCCAGGGCGTCCACAAGTATCTCAAGGAAAATAACGTCCCTCACATCTGGCATGTGGACGGCAACGGCCACGACGCCGCCGAATGGGCCGCCAACCTGTACCTCTTCGCGCAACACCTCTTCAAGTCCACCCCGCCGGAACTGCCCGCACCTCCGGCAGCGGTAGCCCCCGCAGCGCCCACAACTCCGGCCGTTCTGGCTGCCGGCAAGCTCGTGATCCGTGTGGCGTGTGGGGCCTATCAGCCCTACACCGACAGGGATGGCAACGTCTGGCTGCCCGATCAGGTCAAGGCTCCAGGCGCCTCGCTGACGCCGCCGGACGGCATGACCGTAGAACGTGCCGAGGAGTTCGAGGTGCCCAACGTGGCGTTTCCGCAGATCTTCCGGACCGAGCGGTACAGCATGAGCGCCTACGAGTTCAATCTTCCTAACGGCAGCTACACGGTACGTCTGCATTTTGCCGAGTGCTTCACGGGCATCACCGGCCCGGGTCAGCGAGTGTATTCCTTTGCTGTCCAGGGACAGAAGCCAGAGGAGAATTTCGACATCTGGAAGGAAGCTGGCGGCCCGTATAAGGCGATTCAGCGTGAGTATAAGGGCGTTAAGGTGACCGACGGCAAGTTGAGAATTACATTTACGCCAAGCATAGAAAACCCGGCCATCAACGGCATCGAGATCTTTGCAGAGTAGAACAGTTCTGTCGCAACATAAGGAGCAAACAGTGAAAACAATGCAAAGACGTACGGTCGTGAGCCTTGCGGTCCTTTTGACGTGCGCGCTTCCGTGCATGGCCGAACAGGACGTGCCCACCCTGAAGGACGTATTCAAAGACCATTTTCTGATCGGCGGGGCCTTGAATCGAAGGGTAGTAACTGGCCGCGACATGCCGGCCGCCGCCATCGTCGAGAAGCACTTTAGCACCGCCACCTCGGAAAACGACCTGAAATGGCAGCTCATCCACCCGTGGCCCGACCAGTACAACTGGCAGCCCGCCGACGATTATGTCGCCTTCTGCGAGAAGAACAGTCTCGTGCCTATCGGCCATTGCCTTATCTGGCACAGCCAGACGCCGCGATGGGTATTCCGTGACGATTCCGGCAACACAGCAACCCGCGACGCCCTCCTGGCCCGCATGAAGGACCACATCACAACCGTTGTCGGCCGTTACAAAGGCCGTATTAAGGGGTGGGACGTGGTTAACGAGGCCCTCAGCGAGGATGGCACGCTGCGCAACAGCCCCTGGCTGCAAATCATCGGGGAAGGCGTCGAAGCCAAGAAGTACGACTTCATCGAAAACGCCTTTCGCTGGGCACACGAGGCCGACCCCGACGCCGAGTTGTACTACAACGACTATGGCCTCGAATCCTCAAGAGCCAAGTGCGATGGCGCCGTCGCGATCGTCAGGCATCTCAAGTCAAGAGGTATCCGCATCGATGGCGTGGGCATACAATTGCACGCCAGCCTGTCGCACCCCAGCGTCGAGGGTCTTGAATACGCAATCACGAGTCTGGCCGATACCGGAGTCAAGGTGATGATCACCGAGTTGGACATCCGCACGCAGACCCGCGGCTATCGCGGCGCCGACATCAGCCGCGTCAACCGGCAGGCCACAAGTGACCCGACCGCGGCCGCAGCCGAAACCCAGAAAAAACTCGCAGACAAGTACGCCGAGATATTTTCCGTCCTTCTTAGACACAGCAAAGAAATCACTCGCGTGACGTTCTGGGGCGTCTACGATGGAGCCTCATGGATCGGTGGCTCCCCGCTGCTGTTCGACAGAGACTGTCAACCCAAGGAGGCTTTCTCAGCCGTCACTAAAACCGTTAAGGAGAACAAACAGCCATGAAGAATCTGAAACAGTTTGAAGCATGGTTTATCACCGGCAGTCAGCACTTGTATGGCGAAGAAGTCCTGAAACAGGTTGACGAGGATTCCAAAAGAATCGCCGCATTTCTGGACCAGTCTGAGACGATCCCCTGCCGGATCGTTTTCAAGCCGGTAGTCAAGACGCCGGATGAAATATTGAATATCTGCACCGAAGCCAACACCTCGCCGAACTGCGTGGGATTGATCACGTGGATGCACACGTTCAGCCCCGCCAAGATGTGGATAGCCGGCCTGAGATCTCTCAACAAGCCCTTCGCCCACCTCCATACACAGTTCAATCGCGACATCCCCTGGGACAGGATTGACATGGACTTCATGAACCTCAATCAGTCCGCACATGGGGACCGTGAATTCGGGTTCATCTGCAGCCGTCTGCGCAAGAATCGCAAAGTCATCGTCGGACACTGGCAGGACGACAGTGTCCTCAACGCGCTGGATATATGGCTGCGGGCGGCCTGTGCCTGGCATGACTGGCAGGGAATGAAAGTCGCTCGGTTCGGCGACAACATGCGGGAAGTCGCAGTAACCGAAGGCGACAAGGTGGAGGCCCAGAAGCAGTTCGGCTATTCGGTCAACGGCTACGGCGTCGGAGATTTGGTCGCCGCCGTCAACGCCGTCAAGGACGACCAGGTCGACGCGCTGGTCGCCGATTATCGCCGGCAGTACGAAGTGGACGCCAAAGCCTCGCTCGACACCATCCGCCAGGCCGCCCGAATCGAAGCCGGCATGAGAAATTTCCTGACCGCCGGCGGCTTTAACGCATTCACCACGACCTTCGAAGACCTCCACGGGCTGGTTCAACTGCCCGGCCTGGCGGTCCAGCGGCTCATGGCTGACGGTTACGGCTTCGGCGCCGAAGGGGACTGGAAGACAGCGGCCCTGGTTCGGGCCATGAAGGTTATGGCCGCCGGCATGCAGGGCGGAACCTCCTTCATGGAAGACTACACCTACCACCTGGACCCGGCGGATATGAAGGTGTTGGGCGCACACATGCTTGAGGTCTGTCCGACTGTTGCCGGCGCCAGGCCCGCGCTGGAGGTGCATCCTCTGGGTATCGGCGGCAAGGCCGATCCAGCCCGGCTCGTCTTCTGTGCTCCTGAGGGCAAAGGAATCAACGTGTCACTCATGGATATGGGCAACCGCTTCAGAATGATAGCCAACCCGTGCAAGGTCATGGCGCCCAACACCCCCCTGCCCAATCTCCCGGTCGCCAGGGTCCTCTGGAAACCCGAGCCGGACCTCAAGACCGCCGCGGCGGCCTGGATCCTCGGCGGAGGAGCACACCACACCGGTTTCAGCATGGCCCTGACGGAAGAACACCTCTCCGATTTCGCCGAAATCGCCGGTATCGAGTACCTCCTGATCGACAGAAACACAACTATCGCCGGATTCAAACAGGACCTTCGAATAAACGAAACATACTACGCGCTGGCCAACGGCTTCAAATAGGACCATCATCCGCCCTGGTCTCGGCTATTCGCTGCAAACCCGACAGCGCCGACCTCGGTGAGGTCATCACTGGCCGTGAGCCTTATATTAGCCGTAAGCTCTTTATTGAGTTGCAGTTTCGGCGTGTAATGGCGGTGCGCGACAGATTTTGACCGGAGCAGTTCATCAAGAAACACTATGCAGTACGCCATACCACCGTTGACTTCCGGCGGCATCATGCTCAGCTACCAGTGCACCAATGCGTGCAGGCACTGTCTATATCGCTGCCGGCCGGCCGAGACGGCCTGGATGACCAATGACATGATCGAGGCCGTTTTCACTGCTCTGGCCCGGGAACCCCGTCTCACGGGCCTCCACCTCGCGGGCGGTGAAGCAACCATACGCATGGATATCCTCTTGAAGGCAATCGAATCAGCGGTTCGCCACAACGTACCCCTCGACTATCTTGAGACCAACTGCGCCTGGTGTTGCGACGAACAAGCCGCACGCAAGGGCTTCGAACAAATGCGGCAGAGAGGCCTGCCCGCCGTGCTCATAAGCGCATCACTCTTCCACAACGAATTCATTCCCTTCGAACGGACGAAGATCGGCGTTTCGGTCGCCAATGACGTTTTTGACGGCAATGTCATCGTGTGGACACCCGAAGGCTATCGTGCCCTGGCGAGGTTGGGCGAGGAAGACAGGACGCACACGCTGGCCGAATCCTGCCGGATCTTAAATCTCACAAACGTGGGCCTCTGGCGTCTTCACTCCTACCTCCGGCCGGCCGGCCGGGCCGCTCACGCCCTTGCTGAAGGATTGCCAAGATATGACATCGAACATTTCGCCAGGGATAACTGTGCGGCGATGCTCTCATCGGTGACGCACTTTCATATTGATCCGCACGGTCATCTGTTTACGGGCGGCTGCCCGGGAATAACTGTCGGCAATGCCCAAAAGGAGCTGCACCCTCTGATCGATCGCGCCCAATTTGTCGTGTTTTGCCGATTATACGATCGCGGGCCATGCGGGCTCCTGGAGACCGATGGCTTTGACTACAAACCGCGGCCCGCCGGCTATATCAGCAAATGCGATCTCTGCTTTGACATCAGAAAACAACTCCGACAGATTGGCGGGTATCCGGAATTGCAGCCCCAGGAGTTCTATGCATAGCATTAACAGCGACGGCAAGCAACTGCCGGCCATTTTCTACAGCACACCATGTCACATTAGCGACACACCCGGCCTGCTTTTCTCTTCGCGCACCGACGTCCTCTTGAACCGCCACAACTGCCCGCACAAAACTTTACTACTCCGCAATTATGCAGTTCGTAGTTCTGCCCCTAACTTGGCCGCCAGTTCGTCGACGATGGCCTTCTCGAACGTATCCACGGTTTCATGCCGCAGCGTACCGTCCTCGTCCCTGAACTGCAGCGACGCCGTCACGCTCTTCTTGCCCTCGGCAATGGGTTTGCCCCGGTATATACCCACGAACTCCACCGCCTCCAACATCGCCGGCCCCACTGCCTCAACCACCTCCGTTATATCCCGCCAACGGATGTGCTCATCCACAATCAAAGACAAATCCCGCACAATCGCCGGAAAACGCGGTATTGCCCGCGCCGTCGGAATCCCCCCCGCCATCTCCACCAGAAGGCCAAAATCCAGCTCCGCGCCGCATACTTCCAGCCCCTCCAGGTCCAACTTCCGCAGCACATCGCCCGACATTATCCCCGCCACGCCCGCAAACATGTCGTCGATGTAGATTTCCGCCCCCTCTTTGGCCCATCCCAACGTCTCCGGCTTGAACTCCACCGCCGAATCACGGGATATGGTTCGCACAAGCGCCTCAAGCACCCCGCGCAGCGTACGAAAACCCGCATCGCACACCAGACCCAGCTTCGTCCGCTGGATCGGCAGTTCCCCTTCCACCCCGCGCCCCACCGGTACGAACGTATCCGCGATTTCATAAACCCTGCATGGGACGTTCTTTGCATTCACATTGACCTTCAAGACCCCCATCAGCGATCCCATAAGCGTCCGCCGCAAAAGATTCGATCCCTTCCGCGACTCGTCCTTCACGCTCAAATGTTCATCCCCGTCGCCGGCAAAAAGGCGCGCCGTGGGTTCGTCAATGAAAGTCACATTGACGGTTTCGAAAAACCCGCAGCCGGAAAGCAGATTTCTGATTTTCGAAATTGTAATTTCGCGTTTGTCAATTCCCGCAACCTCAATATGAATTTTGCGCTCCACCGGAATCCGATCGTATCCCCACGAACGCGCGAGCTCTTCGATGAGGTCGGCTTCGCGCGAAATGTCATTTCGCCAGGATGGAATTTGGCAAACGACATTTTCATTTTCAGTTTTCAAAATCTGAAAACCGAGACCCGCCAAAATGCGGATTGCCTCTTCATTTGGAATTTCGATTCCCAACAAGGCTTTCAGGCGTGCAAATCGCATTTTCACTTCGATGGGCGCGGTTGGTTTTGGGTATACGTCGACGACGCCGCGAGCTACTGTTCCGCCGGCGACCTGGCAGATCAATTCGGCGCAGCGGAGGCTTGCGAAATCGATTTTTTCAATATCGACCTGGCGTTCGAAGCGGAATGCGGCCTCGGAGCTGATTCCGAGTTTTCGGCCTGTGGATCTGACGCTGACAGGATCGAAATGGGCATCTTCCAAGAGAATATTGGTGGTTTCGCCGCTGACTTCGGTGTCGAGGCCGCCCATGACACCGGCGATGGCTACCGGGCCGCTGTCGTCGGCGATGACCATCATTTCCGGGGTCAAATCGCACTTTGTTCCGTCGATACTGACGAGGCGCTCGCCGGTGACGGCGTTTCTTACGGAGATCGTGCCTACGCGAAGTTTGTCGTAGTCGAAGGCATGCGGAGGCTGACCGGTCTCCATCATGGCATAGTTGGTTGCGTCGACAACGTTGTTGACGCTTCGTAAACCCACTGCTTCCAAGCGCTTACGGAGCCAGTCAGGACTTGGGCCGACCTTTACGCCGGTGATGATGCGGGCAGTGTATCGGCGGCAGGTGTCGGGGCAGTCGATTTTCACCTTGACAAAGGAATCGGCGTTCTTGTCTGAAAAAGGCGGTTTCGGGGACGGGAGGCGGAGGGTACGGCGCCAGGCGGCCGCCAGTTCGCGGGCGATGCCGATGTGGCTGAGGCAATCGCCGCGATTGCTGGTGATTTCAACGTCAATGACGGTGTCATCGTCGGTCTGTGTGGTACTTTCGGTTGGAAAGCCGAGGTTACTGAGGGTTTCGGCGATTTCGTGCGGGGTTTCGTGGAGATCCACGTAGTCTTTGAGCCAATTGAGGGATATCTTCATGGTTTTGCGGTGTTCCTTTAGCTAAGCAGTTGTACGCATGCCCGTGCTTTGTTTCGGCGACAAAGTCCCGGTTTTTTGCGTGCTACGTTACCGGTTGTGCGGGTTTATGTCAATTCCATAGTTGATTTCGGGGTTTGTGTGCGGTATCCTGCCCTGTTTGCGGGCCGGTATGCCGTGATGGGCTGTGAAACCGCGGGGGTGTTCACGTTATGCGCAGGGAAATGCGGTGAATGGGCGGGCAAATGCGGTAAAATGTCCAGGGTATGCGGTGATGTCGAAAGCGCGATCAAAGCAGATGCGAAAAGGTACTGTCGGTATTCGGCACCGCCAAACGCGTTTTGCTCCGGCGGAAGTGCCCATCAAGAGGTGTTTTGATAGACCACAGTGACAGGTACATCATGGCCCGTGTTTGACGGCACCCAAGGCATTGGACCGGGGGTCAAGTGGAGCAGGCATAGGCAGAGAAATGGAATGAGGATGTCTTATGAAATATAAGAACGGATTTGGGTTGGCGGGGACGATTGTTCTGATCGTTTTTGTCGCGATGCTTTCCGGGTGTGTCCAGCGGAAGCTGACGATCAACACGTTACCCCAGGGGGCGGTCATTACCCTCAATGACGAGGAGATCGGGGTGTCGCCGGTGACGGTCGGGTTCGAGTGGTACGGGGACTACAAGGTACGGGCCGTCAAGGAAGGATACGAGATTCTGAATACCCACCGGAGGTTGGAGCGGCCGGTGCACGACAAGTTTCCGATGGACTTCTTCGCTGAGGTGCTGTATCCGGGGCACATCAAGGATGAGTACGAGTGGACGTTTGAGCTGACTCCGTATACTGTGCCGGATCGGAACGTGCTGCTGCTGGATGCGGAGAAACTGCGGAAAGAGGCGGAGGAGCAGTAGCACGCAGTAGACTATGGCTGAGGGAGGGGCTTGATGGGGACGCGGTGATGCCTCATTTCCTCCCGCAGCGGTTCACTGTTTTTGCGCAGGATACATACGAGCCCGGTGAGGGACCGCGCCGGGCGGCTATGTGCAGACGGCACGGCGAAGGCTAAGGTTTGCCTGAAGGCCGGGCGTCTGAAACGCGGCCGGGCCGGTCAGGCAACCCTTGACTCGGCGGTTGCGGACTGTTCATGTTCGATGCCAATCTTTCCCAGGAAACGGAACAGCAGCACAACTGCGACGGCCGCGACACCGATGAGCACAAGTCCCCACGTCAGGTTGCCATAAACAAAGTTGCCAACGGCAAACAACAAAGCGTAAATCGCGACACACCCCAGGAACACGCATATCAACTGCATCGGCAGGCGCCAGTCGTTGACGGCATCCTTGACATCGATGTTCTCGCCGTCTTTTCGCGCATCCTCGACCACCTTGCGCCAGCCCGGCCCGCCGGGATGGCACAGTCGGTAGAAGTTACGGAGCGTGTTCTTGTCGGCGGGCGGCGTCACCAACGTCACACCCACCCAGACCAGGGTCACCAGGATGACACACACCATTAACTGAACGGGGAACTTGAGATTGGCGACGTCAGGGTGATAGACATAAATCCTGTCACCCGCAACAATACCCGCAAAATTCACGGTCATATCCTGCAGCGTTTTCTCCTCAAGACCCAAACGCAGGCGCCGCGCATTGTTTCGCTTCAACTCCCATTGTCGCTGAGCGAGGTAAAACGCGTCGAGGTCCTGCCGCCACGGCGCCGCTGATGCGGCCTGGATGAGCGCGATGACGGAGGTTTCGGCTTTGACGGAGTTCAACTCTTCGAGCTTTGCATCGTAGGCGGCCCTTGCGGCATCTCTCGCTTCGGCGCCCTGGCGACGTGCTCTGCGCCAGGCCTTTGCCAGCGAGTCGAGTTCGTCTTGCAGCAGTGCAACGTCCGCGGCCGCGGCACTGCGCCGGGCGACAACCGCTTCCACGGTGGCGGGATCATCAATTTTAAACACATGCCTGCTTACACCTGACGAGCCGATATACCAGGCAAGCGTTCCGTCGGCCTCCACCCCGAGTACAAGCCAAAACGCCACGATTGTCGCCACGACCATGGCGGCGATCTCCGTCCATGCATTAATACGCCACCAGAACCAGCGAAGCAGGTAAATCGCCCCCGTGCCGGCGCCCGACAGCAGGAGTATCTCGAAGGCCTGGTTGGCGTCCTCGAGGAAGGTAAGTGCAAAGACTCCGGCGATCACCATCAGCAACACGGTGCAGACACGGCCGGCGAGCACCAATTCCTTTTCGCCGGCATTCCTGCGGATGAATCGTCTGTAGAAATCGTTAACGGCATACGAGGAGCCCCAGTTGAGGTGGGTTCCAATGGTGGACATATAGGCGGCGATCAGAGAGGCAACCACTAAACCGAGCAAGCCGGGGCCCAGCCGCGAGATCATCACCGGGTAGGCAATATCCTGTCGAAGGTAGGTGGGGTCAATGCCCGGAAACTGCGCCTCGATACTTTCCAGGGTGGGAAAGCAGACCATCGAAGCGAGCGCGACGATGATCCAGGGCCAGGGCCGCATGGCGTAGTGCATAAAATTGAAGAACAATGTTGCTCCGATGGCATTCTTTTCGTCTTTGGCGGCCAGCATGCGCTGGGCGATGTAGCCGCCACCGCCGGGCTCGGCGCCGGGGTACCAAACCGCCCACCACTGTACCGCCACAGGAAGCAGCAACAGCGGCACCCAGGCCAGCCACGTCGAGAAGTCGGGCATCCAGCTCAACTGCTCAACGACGGCTGAATTCTGCAGGAGATTGGCCAGTCCCTGCACCTCCGGCTGCCGGACAGCGACCACCGCCGCATAGACGGCGCCGAACATGGCAATGGCATACTGGAAGAAATCCGCCCAGATGCAGCTCTTGATTCCGCCGGCGACGGCGTAAATCACCACGCCGATGGAGCCGTATACGACGGCGGGCAGCGGGTCGAGATCAAAGATTACCTGTCCGATCTTGATGGCGGCCAGGGTGACCGTTCCCATAATAAGACAGTTGAAAAAAATGCCGAGGTACAGCGCCCGAAAGCCTCGGATGAAGGCGGCGCTCTTTCCGCTGTAGCGCAGTTCATAGAACTCCAGATCGGTCATGACCTTCGATCTGCGCCACAACTGTGCGTAGACGAAGACGGTGACCATGCCGGTAATCAGAAAGGCCCACCATCCCCAATTGGCCGCTACGCCGCCGCTGCGGACCATGCCCGTGACAAGGTTCGGCGTGTCGCATGAGAAGGTGCATGCAACCATGGAAACGCCCAACAGCCACCAGGGCATGCTGCGGCCGCCGAGGAAAAACTCCGCAGAACTGCTGCCGGCGCGTCTGGAGACGATTAACCCGATGGCCAGGATCATGGCGAAGAAAACCGCGACGATAATCCAGTCTATCAGTTGCAATGCCATAACGCTGCTCCTTACGATTCGTGGTGCGCCGCATTACCTGCTGCCGGCAGGAGACGGCCACTTGAACCTTCATGCGTACTGCGCAAAAACGCTGTCGGCAATCGCATTCATCGCGTCTTCCTGCTCGATGATGGACTGCACCAGCTTCATCTGTGTCCGCGCCCGGTCCAGGTTCTGCCCCGGCCGGTGAATCCTGTAGTAGACGTCGCCGGCGAGGTGGTCGGCCAAAAAACGGATCATCTGCTCGAAGGTAATCAGTTTACCGGAAAACGCCAGCCTTTTCTTCTCGGCGGACGTCAGGAATCCGTGCGTTTCGGCGGCGTACCCCCGGACCAGCGCTTCGAACATCGGCATTCGCATTCTGACCTTAGAGAGGTCCTGCTCGTCTTCGGCGGCCTCGCAGGTGGCGGTTCGCACCATATCCCCGAAGTCGTACAGCGACAGGCCGGGCATTACCGTGTCCAGATCGACGACGCACACTCCCGTTTGCGTTGAGACGTCCATCATCACGTTGTTGACCTTCGTGTCGTTGTGGGTCGTCCGCACGGGTATCTCGCCCCGGTCGACAAGGTCCAGAAGATCGCCGCAGATCGCGGCATGTTGCTCCACGAATGCGATCTCGGCCCGACAGCCGGCGGCCCGATTCTGCGGATCGCGTCTGAGCACTTCCATGAATGCGGCCAGCCGTTTGGGCGTGTCGTGGAAACCGACAATCGTCTCGTGCACCGGCCCGCCGGGCAGGTCCGTGAGCATGCGGCCGAACCACCCGAACATTCGGGCGACTTCCCGCGCCATCGCCGGCGACTGCAGTGTGTCGTACGTCATCGCATCTTCGACGCGGTTATAGACCCGCCACGTATTGCCGAGGGCGTCCTGGAAATGGGTCCGCCCGTCGTGCGTCTCGATGAGCACAAGCTGCCGGGCGGCCAGAGGCGAGCCCTCGGCGGCAAGCCTGGTGCGAATGTGCTCGGTCACCCGCCGGATGTTCTCCATCACGGCAGGCGGGTTGGTGAATACCAGATGATTGATCCGCTGCAAGACGTACCGTCGGCGGCCGGCGGCTGCCTCGCACGTCAGTGCGTATGTGTCGTTGATGTGGCCGCTGCCGAAGGGTTCTGCGTCAACGAGCCGGCCTTCGAGGCGGAACTGTGCGGCAATTGAACGAATATCTTGCTCCATTACGCCGGCCAGAGCCTCCGCGGATATACCCCCGCCTCGATCAGTTCTCCGATTCGCCGGCGGGCAATCGGCATGTCGTCACGATAGGTGACGCCGAACCACTGTTCGTGTGTGGGCAGCACCTTCACGACCACCGTGCCGCGCTTGATCAGTTCGTCCACGACGGAAGGGATGAACAACTCCGATCGCGGATCATTGCCCCGCTGAGCCAGAAATCGCGCAAAGGTCTCGGCAAGGTGCTCGAAAAGTGACGGATGAAAACCCCACAGGTTCATCGAGACGACTTCGTCGCCGGTGAGAGGATGGGCGGCCCCGGATTCGTCGATATACCGAGCGGCGGAGCCGTCTTTCTCCACCCTGGTCCGCTCGACGATATCCTGCAAGTACCCGCGGGCATCGCAGCGGCAAACCCCCCGCGCGACACTGCCGTACTGGCTGAGTGTGTTGCGCAGTCGGAAGCCCACCATCGCATACTCGTGCTGCGACACCGTACTGCCGCGAAGATAATCGGCCATCACCCGGAACGAATCGACGCCGTAGTAGTCGTCGGCGTTGATGACGGCAAAAGGCTCGCTGATGACGTCTCTGCCGATCAGAATTCCATGGCCGGTGCCCCAGGGCTTCTGGCGGGCGGCGGGCACGGTAAAGCTGCCGACCTGAGCATCGATCTCCTGAAACACATAGGCCGTCTCGACGGCGCCGTCGAATTTGCTGCCGATTTTTTCGCGAAAAGCCTGCTCGAAATAATGGCGGATGACGAACACCAGCTTGCCGAAGCCGGCCCGCAGCGCATCGTAGATAGAATAGTCGATGATGATTTCGCCGTTAGGGCCAACCGGGTCGATCTGCTTTAAGCCGCCATACCGGCTGCCCATCCCGGCCGCCAGGATTAACAGTGTCGGCCTCATCCGTGCTCCTGCATCCATGCCTGTCACAGCCACTGCGAAACGCCCAACGGCCGCGGCTTCTCCCATGCGCCGCGCGTGAAGTCCGGGAACGGGACCGGCGCGGAGCCCTTGTTGATGGACTCCTCGCTGAGCGGAATAATTGCGCTCCAGGCGACCGAATCATAGACGTCGATATCGGGGCAGTGGCCGCGGCGCAGCGCGTTAATGAGCCGCCAGTCCTCGATGAAGTCCATGCCGCCGTGGCCGGCGCCTTTTGCCCGCTCCTTCATCGTTTTCCATACCGGATGTTCGTACTTTTCCCTGTAGGCCGCCAGGTTCTGCCAGTCGTGCCCCGGCGTCAATCCTTCGATGTGCAACAGTTCGGTGGGGTACTTACGCACCAGGCCTTTGGTGCCCTGGACCAAGAAGTCGCGGCTGTACGGCCGCGGCAGGTTGGTGTCATGCTTGCAGATGATCGTCCGGCCTTTTTTTGTTTTGATCAGCGTGATGTTCACATCGCCCAGCGCGTACTTCTGGTCTCGCCATTTGGCATAGAATGCTTTGTCCGCGTCGCTCTTGGCGGCATCGTGTCTGGCGGCTGCATATAAGTTGAGGCCAATGCTCTTTGTCGACATGGACACGAGGGTGTCGAAGGCGTCGCCGCGGTGAATGTCCATGCACCAGGCCATCGGTCCGATTCCGTGGGTCGGGTAGAGGTTGCCGTTGCGGTGAATCGAGTGCTGCACTCGCCACATGCCCTGGTAGACGCTCGGGCTGATCTTCAGGCCCCGGAGGTCGTGCAGATACCCGCACTCGCCGTGCAGCACCTCGCCGAAGAGGCCCTGCTGAATCATGTTGAGCACCACCATCTCGGTCGAGTCATAGCAGCAGTTCTCCTGCATGACGCAATGGCGCTTATACTTCTCCGAGGCCTCGACGAGCTTCCAGCAGTCCTCGACCGTCAGCGCGATATTCACCTCGGAGGCGGCGTGCTTTCCGTTCTTCATCGCCGCAAGGCAGATTGGCGTGTGCCACCGCCAGGGGGCCGCGTTGTACACAAGGTCCAGGTCTTCCTCGGCGCACATCCGTTCAAAGTCGTAGTCGCCGGCCGTGTAAGCCTTCGGCTCGGGGAAACCTGCCGCTTTGACGCGGTCGGCGGCCCATCTGGTACGTTCCGGCCGAATGTCGCAGACGGCGGTGATCTGGCAGCCTTCAATCTTCAGGAGGTTGTTCACGTGACCCGAGCCCATGTTGCCGATCCCGACGAAGCCCACGCGGATCAGGTCTTTGGCCGGCGGCGCAAAGTCCATCATCGTCGCCGGGCCGGCCTTGGGTTCCGCTGCCGCGGGCGTCTGTAACAAAGCCCCGCTTGCGGCAAGCCCCAATCCCGCGGCCGCACCGTTCCGTAAAAACCCACGCCGTGTCAACCTGTCTGCCATAGCAACCTCCACAAAAAAGACCCATATCGCGGGGAAGGCATGCCTTTCCCGCCCGTCACACAGCCCTTCATTTACACGGGGCCCTTGATTCACAGGCGGACATTATACCCGCCGCGGCGGGAGATTTCAAACAGTCCTCATGCGGTGCGTGAAAACGCTGGATTCTATTTGTGGATTTGTGTACAAGTACCTGGTGTATGCTGTGCTGCGCTGCCAGCGGGTATTGTCAGACGAAGGAGATCGATGGTGACAAGTAAACGAGTTACGCGCCGGGTGTTTTTGGGGCGGTCGGCGTTGGCGGCCGCGCTGCCGGTATTCGTTCCGTCAACGGTGTTGGGCCGAAACGGCGTTGCGCCCAGCGAGCGGATCACCCTGGGCGCGATCGGGATCGGTCCGCGCGGCCGTTACGTCCTCGGGCGGATGATGGATGAGCCGGACGTCCGTTTCGTGGCGATCTGCGACGTGCAGAAGAGTCGGCGCGAGGCGGTTCTGGAGATGGCCAGGGCGAAATATGGCAGCAATGACTGTGCCTCATACATTGATATGCAGGAACTGCTGGCCCGGGACGACATCGATACGGTGCTTGTCGCTACCGGCGACCGCTGGCACAGTCTGGCGTCGATCATGGCCGCCAAGGCCGGCAAGGACGTCTACAGTGAGAAGCCGTGCGGCATCACTATTGGGGACTGCCAGGCGCTGGCGGATGCGATGAACCGTTACGGGCGTGTGTTTCAGGCCGGCACCCAGCGGCGGAGCATCAGCAACTTCCAGTTCGCCGTGCACCTGGCCCGCAGCGGCAAGCTGGGCAGAATCCACACGGTGCATGCGTCGATCTATAGCCTGCGTGTGCTTTATGACTGGCTGCCCGCTCAGCCCGAACCGCCCATGGACGTCTGCGACTGGGATCGCTGGCTCGGCCCGGCGCCGTGGCGGCCGTACAATAAGAGCTATGTTGACGGCGGGTGGCGCGGCTACTACGACTTCGATTCCGGCGCGACGCTGCTGGATTGGGGCGCGCACACGGTGGACCTTTGCCAGTGGGCGCTGGACGCCGACGGCACGACGCCGGTTCGTTATGAACCTGCCGGGGACACTATTTACGCCAAGTACGCCAACGGCGTCAAACTCGTCATGCGGCCGGGCGGCTGGATGGGACTGGGCACCTGTCCCGTGCGGTTCGAGGGCGATGAAGGGTGGGTCGAAACGGGCGACAGCGGCAGCATCGAGATGTTCCCCGCCTCGCTTCAGACCGAGCGGAGGGCGTACGTGCGACAGGGCACAGACCCGGCGGGCCATACGCGGAACTTTTTCGACTGCGTCAAATCGCGGGCGGTCTGCGCGTCGGGGCCGGATTCCATGCGAAGCTCGCATGTTGCCTGCCATGCGGCCGCCATTGCGTGGCAGTTGAATCGAAGCCTCGACTTCGACCCGGCAAGCGAGAGCTTCGTGGGCGATGAGGAAGCGAACCGGATGCGCAACAGATCGATGCGGGCGCCCTGGCACATCTGAACCGAGACGCAAAGAAGGGTCATCATGAAAACGAATCTGTTTTTCATCATCGCAATCCTGACGGTGGGCGGCGCGGCATCCGCCCAGGAAAAGCTGCCCACCGAAGAGCACTGCCTCTCTGTTCTGCGATCCGACGCCGGCGTGCAGCAGAAAGCCCGGGCCTGTCAGCAGTTGTCGATCGTGGGCACGGGAGAATCGGTGGATGTCCTTGCGGCGCTGCTGGGAGACGCCAATCTCAGCGACTATGCACGTTTCGCGCTGGAGCAGATCGACGATGAACGCGTTGACGAGGCGTTCCGCAACGCGCTGGCCAAGGTGAAGGGCCGCCAACTGGCGGGGATCATAAGTTCCATAGGGGCCCGGCAGGACACCAGGGCGGTGCCAGCTCTGGAGAGACTCATCCTGGACAATCAAAGCGGCGTTTCACGAGAAGCCGTGGCCGCTTTGGGTCGGATTGCGACCGATGAGGCAATTGCAACAATCGGCGGTGTTCTCGCTGCCGTGCAAGATGATCTCCGCATCTCCGCGGCACAGGCGGCGCTGACGGCCGGACAGAGACTCATGGCTCGCGGCGAAAACGAAAAGGCCGTCGCGGTCTTCAACAGAGTTCTTCTTGCCGATGTACCGGGTCACATCAAGAACGCCGCCGCATACAATTCGATCCTGGCCGGCGGCGATTCCGGCATAACATTGCTCGCTGAACAACTCAGAAGTGATGACCCCGGCAAAGTCGAAATGGCCCTGTTAGCGGCGCGAAAGCTGCGCGGCAGTGCTGTCTCGCAGAAGCTGGCCGCTGAAGTGCCTAATCTCAGCCCCGCGATCCAGGTTCTCACGATCAAGGCCCTGCTCGACCGTGACGATCCTTCCGTGGCGGGCGTCATCCGGCAACTTGCCGAAAGCAACGACAGGAACGTCCGCACGGAAGCGCTAAAGGCCTTAGGACAGATTGGCGATTCATCGGCTGTTGCCATTCTTCTAACAGCTGCCGACGCCGGGGGCGGCGAATCAGAGATCGCGCTGGCCTCCCTTCGCACAATCCAGGCCGACGATATCGAGCAGCAAATCATCGCCTGCATGCAGTCGGCGAACGCACCCCTCAAAGCGAAACTGATCGAGATTATCGCTGCGCGTCGCTTCAGCGCTGCAGTTGCAGCCCTGCTGACGGAAGCCGCCAACAAGAACGAGACCGTCGCGATCGCCGCCCTTAAAGCCTTGACCGAACTGGCGGGGCCGCAGGACCTGCCCGCGCTGGTGTCGCTGCTGCTCAACATCCAGGATGCCCGCGTCCGCAGCCAGGCCGAGGTCACCGCCGCCGCCGTCGCCCTGAAAAAACCCGACAAATCCAAACAAGCCGACGAGGTAACTGGCGCACTCAATGGCGCGCGGGACCTCGAAACCCGCCTTTCGCTGCTCCGCGTGTTAGGCAGAATCGGAAACGGCACGGCCCTGGGGGCGCTCCAAACCGCCCTTGACAGCGACAGCGAGGCGATCCGTGACACCGCCATTCGTGCGCTGGCCGGCTGCCCCAACGCCGATGCACTTGACACGCTCCTGCGTATCTGCGACACCGCCGCCAACGACACCCACCGCATCCTCGCGCTGCGCGGCTATATCCGCCTCCTGGGCACTGACGACAGCATTGCCGGCGAAACAAAGGCGGGCTTATACGCCAAGGCCTTAGAGCGTGCAGCTTCTCCCGCCGAAAAGCGGCTGGCCATAGGGGGCCTGGCCCAGGTCAGCCACCCCGACGCGCTGAACGTCGTCGCCGCCGTGCTGGACGATCCGACGGTACGCAAGGAGGCCATACTTGCGGCGCTGGCCATCGCCCAGCGCACCGCCGGCGCATCGCCGGACCTGGCCCGCAATACGGCGCTAAAGATCGAGCAGATCGCCGTCTCGCCGGATATCAAGACGCAGGCGCAAACGCTGGCCAGGACCATCGACGGTTTCGGGGACTTTATCGTGGCCTGGCAGGTCACAGACTTCTACACCGAAGCATACCAGGATCACAACTCGCTGCTCTGGAGCGTGTTTGAACCCGAAACCCCCAACAGCACGGCCCGATGGTCGCTGCTGCCGGCCGGCACCGATCCCGAGCGTCCGTGGATGCTCGATCTCCTGCGGCTTTATCCGGGCGACAACCGCGTGGCATACGTGAGGACATGGATTTATTCCGAGCAGCCACAGGACGCTATCCTCGAACTCGGCAGCGACGACGGCGTCAAGGCCTGGCTTAACGGTCAGCTCATCCATAACCACAGCGTCGCCCGCGCCGCCACGCCCGCTTCCGACAAGGTCAACATCTCCCTCAAGTCCGGGCTCAATCTCCTCATGCTCAAGATCTCCCAAAACACAGCGCAATGGGAGTTCTGCGCAAAGATCACCAACGCCAGGAACATAAGGGTCACGTGTCTGCCGAAATAGGGGCGATCATCCAGGCATTCAGTTCCGGCTTGCCCGCATTCTTGTCGTATCGTCGGCCCTGCCACAAAGCATATCGCACCCCGCAACGGCCCTTCTAACACCTCGAGGGGCCTGAGCCGATGAGACAGCCGTCGCTGCCCGCGGCAAAACGCTGTGCCGCATGGGTATATCCGGCGAAGGCAACAAACTCCAGACGCTGCCTGAAGTAGAAATAACAAAGGTGACGAATTGCGCCACCGCCTCGACCCATGCCGACACAGCTTCAGCGGCACGGACCGGGGAATGGGTAATGGAGGTCAAAGCATGGCGTCGAAGGCACTGAGGCTCGGCTTTCCGGTAAAGGTTCTGTCGCTGCCGGACGTGAAGTCCAACGACACGCGGAGATGGGCCAATAACCCGCACCTCAAGGTGTCACTGGAGTACGTGGACATGATCCTGGACTTTCTTGCAGAGCACAACATCGGCATGTACCGCATGTCTTCGGATCTGGCGCCATACGCCACTCATCCCGACATGCCGCAATTTCACGGCATGGTCCGGGAAAGCAAAGCGGAACTTGCCGCTATCGGCAAAAAGGCCCGCAAATCGGGGATCAGACTGTCCTTTCACCCTTCGCAGTATATCATACTGAACAGCCCCGACACGGAGCTGGTCTCCAAGTCCATAAGCGACGTGGCGTCGCAGGCCGAGATGCTCGACCTGATGGAGATGGGGCCGGAAGGCGTGGTGGTGGTTCACGTCGGCGGCGCGTACAAAGACCGGCCGGCGGGGAGAGAACGCTGGGTGAAGACATGGGAGAGCCTTGGCGAGCCGGTAAAACAGCGGCTTGTGCTCGAACATGATGACCTGCGCTTCAGTGCGGCCGACACGCTGTGGATTCATGAACAGACCGGCGTGCGGCTGATCTTCGACCATCAGCACTTCTGGTGTCTGAATCCCGAAGGGCTTGAACTGAGAGAAACGCTTGTGCGCATGCTTCGAACCTGGCCGCGGGGCGTGCGGCCGAAGGTGCATTTCTCCTCGCCGCGGACGGAGCTGCGGGGAATCAAGCGCAAGGATCCGAAGACCCGCAAGGTCGGCGTCTCCCGCATGGGGCCGGTGTGGACAAATCACGCCGATTTCTGTAATCCGTTCGAATTCATCACCTTCATGCGCATCGCCCAGGGTCTGGAGTTCGACGTCATGTTAGAGGCGAAAGCAAAGGACCTGGCCCTGCTGCGTCTTCGCAGCGACCTGGTGAACTATGCTCCACACGTTGCCGCGAGGTTCGGTTTACCGGTTCAGGACCACCAATGACGCGCTAATTCGGCCGGCGTCGATGCCTGTCACCGCCGCGTCAGGACACCGCGTTTGCAGAGCGGGTCCGCACAGGCGGTCAGGCTGGTTCAAGGCCGAGGTCGCGGAGCATCTGGAGGTCGTCGTTTGCGGATCGGCCGGCGGTGGTGAGATAGTTGCCTGTGAGAATACTGGTAGCGCCTGCACGGAACATCCAGGACTGGAGGTCGCGGAGGTTGAGAACGCGGCCGCCGGCGACTTTGAGATGGGCGTTGGGCAGGATGAAGCGATAGAGGGCGATGATGGTGAGGATCTGGCGCGGCGGCAGCGGAGGCGTGTAGGCCAGGGGCGTGCCGGGAATGGGGTGGAGGAAGTTCATGGGGACGGTGTCGACGGCGAGATCGCGGAGGGTCAGGGCCATGTCGATGCGGTCGCGGTCGGTTTCACCGACGCCGAAGATGCCGCCTGCACAAATGCCGAGGCCGGCGGACTGAGCGGCGCGGATGGCGGCGATGCGGTCGCTGTACGCATGGGTGGTGACGATCCGGCGGAAATGGCGCTCGGAGGTTTCGAGGTTGTGGTTGTAGCGTGTCAGGCCGGCAGCGGCAAGGCGGCGGGCCTGGTCGGCGTCAATGATACCCAGGGCCGCGCAGGCGCCAAGGCCCATGTCGCGGGTGATGCGGGTGATGAGGGTTTCGAGACGAGCCAGTTCCGATTCGGTGACCGCCCTGCCGCTGTAGACTATGCCGAAGTTGGGAACGCCGTTTTCCTTAGCCTCGGCGGCGGCGGCAAGGATTTCGTCGTCAGTGAGGGTCTTTGGCGTTTTTTCGATGTGCGTGTTGTACCGCGCCGCCTGCGCGCAGAAGGCGCAATCCTGATTGCAGCCGCCGAGTCGGCCGGGGACGATGGAGCAGAGCTTGATCTTGTTGCCGAAGTATTTGCGGCGGATTCTGTCGGACCAGTAAAGCAAATCTTCGAAGTCATGCGAGGCGGCAAACAACGTTTCGATCTGCTGTCTGTCGAGCAGTTTGCCTTCGAGTACACAGGCGGCAAGGTTGGCAATTTCCTGATTCATAGTCTGTAAGCGAACAGTGAGTAAACAATCTTACGGTTGTTTTTCTTTACGGTACTGTCGTCAGTTTCTCAGCCGGCGATCCACAAATCACCATTCCTATAATCCGACAACGGAGTAGACGATGTCTTTGACGGCGCCTTCGGCGGCAAGGCGTCCGAGGACCTGGTCGAGTTCGCTGGGGGCACCGGCGAGGAAATAGGTCCAGCCCGGGGCGTTGCTGACGCGTTCACAGGTGAGGAAGGAGTCTTCGCCGGCGACATCGCGGGGCTTGAGTTCACGGGTGACGGCAATGATGGCGGACTTGCGGAGCGACTGCGAGTTGTAGGGGTGTTCCTCGAGGGCGCTGACCTTGCTGAGGCGTCTGATCTTGCGGACCATGATGTCCTTTTCTTCTTCGGTACAGTAGAAGGTCAGGACGACGCTGCCGCCGACGAGGGTACGTTCGTCGGTACCGTGGCCGACGACGGTGTCTATGGAGATGCCTTTGTTGCTGAAGGCGGAGGCGATGCTGGTCAGCGCGCCGGCGCGGTCGGCGACGTGGGCGCGAAAGACCCAGTGCTGTCTTTCTTTACCGTCCATTTGCTAAGGACTCCTTCGGATTGCATGGTACTGGATGCCGCGAATTCATACGAATGTTTACGATTCACGGGATTTTCTTGTCTCGGGTTCTTTGGGCGTAGATGCTGCAGAGGGCGACGGAGGCGAGGCGGGTCTCGACGGTGTCGGAACGGGAGAGGATGATGTAGGGGACGCCGAAACCCATGGTGATGCCGGCCAGGGACGCCTGGCCGAATTTGTTCATGGCGGCGATGGCCTTGTAGAGGATGTTTGCGGCATCGAGGCCCGGGCAGACGAGGACGTCGGCCCGGCCGGCGACCTCGGCGGCGCCGGGGCAGTCGGGCAGGCCCTTGACGGCGACGCTGGCCGGATCGGTGGCCAGATCGAACGACAGCGGGCCGCAGACGAAGGCGTCGGGCCAGGGGTGTCGGGCCAGTTCCAGGGCCATCGCGGTGGACGGCAGCGAGGGGATCTGCTTTTCGTTCGCGCTGAGCAGTGCGACGCGCGGCCGGCCGATCCTCATGACGATACGGGCCACGTCGAGGGCATTTTCGATGATGTGGGTCATGCGCTCGGGGGTGCAGACGGTGGTGACGCCGGCGTCGGTGAGGATCATGGGTGTGCCGCCGCGGATGGGGGCGGCGTCGAAGATCGTGACGAGGCTGACGGTTGGTCGGACGGCCAGGGGCAGCAGCGCGCGATTGAGGATGGGCGTGGAGATGCTGCCTTTGAGGACGACGTCGACGGCGCCGGCTTTCATGAGAGCGGCGGCCTCGGCGGCGATCTGTTCGTCGGTCTCGGCGGCTATGATCTCGCAATCGCCGGCGTCGACGCCGCTTTGGGCCAGCGCCGCGGCGATGCGGGCGGGTCGGCCGATGAGAATGATGCGGTTGACGATGCCGTGGTCGCGGGCGGACTCGACGAGCGAGAGGTCTTCACCGCGATCGCCCCCGACGACAACGACGGTGGAGGCGGTCATGCGGCCGGCGATTTCAACGAGGTCAATGACCTTCTGGAGTTCGTTTACACTGTCTGGTTTGGGCATAGCGGGCGAGCCTGATTGGTGAGGAGTTGGCGGACGTCGACGGCGAGACGCCGGAAGTCGGCGGCGCTTAGAGTGACCGTTTGCCAGCGGGGGCTGCGGGTCTTCATGCAGCGGCAGTAATCGTCGACGGAAACCGCATAGAACATGTAGCGCCGGTCGGCATAGTCGTAGACTTCACGGCCGTCGCTTTCGACGAGGGGCAGTTCGAAACAGTAGGCGAAGATGAAGACAGCGCGGGCGGGCTCGGAGGGTTCGTCGAAGCGCTGCTGCCAGGCGAGAAGGCCCTGGACGTCTTCGCGGGTGACCCAGCACTGGAGGGAGGGGCGGCCGCGGAGTGATTTACCTTTAAACCGGCGGCCCTTGACCTCGGCTATGAGGACGGCGGGCGAACGTGCGATGCGGTCGCCGGCGCAGAATTGCGTGCGGTCGGCGGGATAGAGGAGGAAGTCGAAGGTCTTGATGCGGCTGCGGGCAAGTTGAGCGCGGCGGGCCTGGTCGACGGCGACATGGTAGACGCCGTTTTCGGTCAGCCAACTGGCGAAGGCCTGCTCGTAGTCGTTACTGTGGCAAATCATACACGACAGATTAAGGGGGCATGGCAAGGGTGTCAAGAAGTATTGTGGGCGGCGGCGGGTGAGGAATCCTGCAATTGCGATTTTTTCTTTACTATTGGTCGGGGATTGTTTACTGTTTGGGCGCTATAGATATTTGGATTTGGCGGGAGCGGGCATGTTTCGATATGAGACGGTCGTGCGGATGCGGGATACGGACGCGGCGGGGGTGATGTTTTTTGCGGGGGTGCTGGTGGTGGCGCATGAGTGCTACGAGGCGTTTCTGGAGGGGCGGCAGATGAGCCTGGGGGCGATGCTTGCGGACGGGCAGTATCTGGTGCCGATTGTGCACGTGGAGGCGGATATACGCAAATCGATGCGGCTGTCCGAGCGGATCACGGTCGCAATGAGCCTGGCAAAGGCGGGCAAGAGTTCGTTCGAGCTGGCGTATCAGTTCGTCAACGCCGAGGGGGAGGAGACGGCAAAGGTCAAGACGGTTCATGCGTTGGTCGACGCGGCCAGCCGCAAGTCGGTGCGGATACCGGATGAGTTGATGGCAACTCTGAAGGAATTAGGCACGCAATGAAATTGCGGCGAGTTCGGCAAGGCGACTGCGCGGAGGTTTTGGTGAATCCGAAAGAGCGGCTGGCCAGGGGAGGAACGCTTTGGGGATTTTGAAGCGTTCGAGGTGATTGGCCAGTTCGGCCTGGAGTTGATTTCTGTCGAGTGTCTTGCCGGCGCGTGTTCGTATGAAGGCAACGGGGCGGTGAGAGAAATACGGGTCGGGGACGGGAACGACGGCGGCCTGTTCGATGTCGGGCAGTGACAGGAGGGCGCGTTCGATCTCTTCGGGGTGGATGTTTTCGCCGCCGGAGATGAACATGAGGTCCTTGCGGCCGGTGACGCGGATTGTGCCGTTTTCGTCGAGCGTGCCGGTGTCACCGGTGTGAAACCAGCCTTCGGAATCGCGGGCGAGATCGATTGAGTCGTGCCGCACGTAGCCTTTGAAGAGGACTGGGCCTTTGACGCAGATCTCGCCGTCGGTGGCGATTTTTACGTCGCGGTACGCCAGAACCTTTGCGCCGTCGCGAGGTCGGTGCGGCACTGAAGTAGCGATCTGCGAGGCGGCCTCGGTGGAGCCGTAGGTGATAGAGACGGGAAGGTTGAGGTCGCAAGCGCGGTCAAGCAGGGTGGGCGGGATGGCGTCGCCGCCGAGGAGGATGGCTTTGAGACGCTTGAGGCGGCCCACGCAGGCGGGTTCGTCGAGAAGGCGGATCAGTTGAGTTGGCACCAGTGAAAGGTGCGTCACGTCGGGGTGCATGACGGCTTCGGCGAGCGACTGATTCGGGTCGGGGAAGAGGATACGGCCGGCGGCGATGAGGGCACGCATGATGAGCGAAAAGCCGCCCACGTGATACATGGACAGGGAAGCCAGCCATCCATCCCCCGTGCCGAATGGGATGTTGTCGTGTGAGCCGAGTGCGTTGTAATAGTGGTTGGCGAGGGTATGGAGGACGCCCTTGGGTCGGCCGGAGGTACCGGAGGTGAAGATGATGCTTGCGTCGGCGTTGAGGTCGAGGGCAAGTTCGTCAAGTGTGAGCGGGGCAAGGTCGGAGGCGGGAACGTAATCGCTTATGAGGTGTACAGCTGCCGACATCTCGTCGGCGGCATGTGTGGACGGGTTGAGATTGTCTGCCGCTGCGTGCAATGACAATTGGGCATTATGTTCTGCGGTTGGGGAGACGAAGAGTCGTTTGCACCCGACGGATTGCCAGGCCATGCGGAGTCTTCCGGGCGGGCAGCGGGTGCTGAGGGGGACAATGACGGCGCCGAGTTTCCAGCAGGCGAGCGTGAGCGTGACGAATTCGGGCCGGGGTTCGGAAAGAATGGCGATGCGCTGGCCCGGGATGATGCCCTGGGCGGCGAGCCTGGCGGCGATTTGTTCTATGCGCTTGAGCATGAGTCAGACTTTCTGCAGCAACCGGTCATTGAGCTTCGGCTGAACGTTCCTGAGAGCGTCGATATCCACGCAGCCGTTAGTGACCTGCCAGCCTTCATCGAGCAGCGGCTGACGAAACCACTTGAGCGTGTCAAGGCCCAGCGGGGTCTCGATGCAGCCCAGCATCGCTGCAAAAAGTGCGTAGGCACGAAGCGAGAGGTCGCTTTCAAAGGCCGAGCTGATGACAGGGGTGACGCCCTTTTTCAAGGCAGCGGCAATGTACTCGCCGGTCCAGGCCAGGCCGCCGAGGAGGGACGGTTTCAGGATAAAGGCCGAGGCCCCCTGCCATTTCTCGGCGCCTTCGATGCCCAATTGAACGAGGGTTTCGTCGAGGGCAACCGGCATATCGGTGCGACGGTGGAAGGCGGGGTAGGAGGTCGTGTCGCTTAGAGGTTCTTCGACATAGGCGATGCCCTCGGGGCCGATCTGGCGACAGAAGGTGATGGCGTCGTTGAGAGACCAAAGGCGGTTGGCATCGAGGCGGATCATGGCGCGGCCGGCGATTTGTTCACGGAGTCGCCAAATGGTTGTAACGTCTTCGGAGACGGGCCGACGGGCGACCTTGATCTTGATGCTGGACCAGCCGGCGGCAAGAAGTGATTCGACTTCGTCGCAGACGTTCGCGGCTTCGGCGGTGACGAGGGCGCTGACCGGGATTCTCGCGCCCTGATGAAAGGTATGGTCACGGCGTCTAAGAAGATCGAAGAGGGCCATCTCCAGGGCCGTGCGAGAACTGGAGGACATCTGTTGTGCGGCATCCATAATGGTCCAGGTCGTGCAGCGTTTGCTTATCTTGATTGAGCGAAGTTCCAGGAGCACATCGCGGAGCGTTTCAGTGTGGAGGCCCTGAAGCGGAGCGGCTTCGCCGTGGGCGGTACGGCCCTGCTCGTCGGTGAGGGAGATGACGATACCGGTCCGCGAGGCCAGGCGGCGGCCGGCGATCGTAAGGGGACGAACCAGCGGGATGTCGTACCTTCTCAATTCGACATGGGCGATTGCTATGGGGTTTGCATCTTCCATGATCATAAGAGCCACCCCACGGAGAAGAGCATGCTGTAGAGCAGCAACAGTCCCCCGGTTTGGGCGAGGACGTTGTTAAGGACTTCCGGAGACGGCCGACGGAGGACGGTACGGACGGGCAAGACGGCGGCAGCGAGGGTCAGCGCGGCCAGGATCGCGCCGAAGTTGGCGCGGCGGGCCAGCACAATGTAAAGAGGTACAAGGCAGGCCGTGATGACGCAGGCGATGTACTCGGCAACGCCGAAGCGACGGCCGAAGCGCACCGCCAGGGTCTTTTTGCCGGCGGCACGGTCGGTGTCGCTGTCGCGAAAGTTGTTGACGGCGAGGATGGCGACGGAGAAAAGCCCGGGGGCAAAGCCTGCGATGAGAACGTCGGTCTTGATCTGGCCGCACTGGAGGTAATAGGCGCCTCCTACCGCTATGGGGCCGAAGAACGGCAGGACGAATAACTCGCCCAGGCCAAGGTAAGCCAATGGAAACGGACCGGCGGTGTAGAGGACGGCGCAAACGAGGGATGCGGCGCCTATGACGAGTATGGGCCAGCCGCCGTGGTCGACGAGGTACAGGCCCACCAGCGCCGCGGCGGCGAATGTCAGCAGGAAGGCGGCTTTCATTTGTCCCGGCGCAACGAGACCCGCCTGGGTAGCACGGACAGGCCCGACGCGGTCGGATCTGTCGGCGCCTTTGACATAGTCATAATAGTCGTTGGCGAGGTTGGTTCCAATCTGGATGAGCAGTGCGGCAAGAAAGGTCAGGGCGAGGACGGGCACGTTGAGGCAGGCGTCATCATAAGCCATGGCAAAGCCGATCAGGACCGGCGCAACAGCTGCCGGCAGCGTCTTCGGGCGGGCAGCGGCAATCCAGACTTTCAGTTTGGGTACAGCCATGGCAGCTACTTCCTGAATCTGGAGAAGTCGGGTTTGCGCTTCTGAAGGAAGGCGTCGCGGCCTGCCTGTGCCTCCGGCGTCTGGTAGAAGAGCATGGTGGCAAGACCTGCGAGTTCCTGCAGGCCGGCCTGACCATCGCAGTCGGCGTTGAACGCGGCTTTGAGGCAGCGGATGGCGAGGGGGGACTTGTCGAGGATCTCGCGGCACCACTTGATGGTTTCCCTCTCGAGCTGCTCGTACGGTACGACGGCGTTGACGAGGCCCATCGCCAGCGCCTCCCGGGCGGAATATTGGCGGCAGAGGTACCATATTTCCCGGGCGCGTTTCTGGCCAACCATGCGGGCCAGGTAAGCGGCGCCGAAACCTGCGTCGAAAGAGCCGACCTTCGGACCGGTCTGACCGAAGACGGCGTTGTCGGCGGCGATAGTGAGGTCGCACATGATGTGCAGGACGTGGCCTCCGCCGACGGCATAGCCGGCGACCATGGCGATGATGGGTTTGGGGCAGCGGCGGATCTGTCGCTGCAATTCGAGAACGTCGAGGCCTTCGGCGCCGTCGGCGTCCCTGTAGCCGGCATGGCCGCGGATCTTCTGGTCGCCGCCGGAGCAGAAGGCTTTGTCGCCTTTGCCGGTCAGTATGACGACGCCAATTTCGCTGTCGCGTTCGGCGTCGCTGAGGGCATCGGACATCTGGCGGACCGTTTCCGGGCGGAAGGCATTGCGACATTCGGGACGGTTGATGGTGATCTTGGCGATGCCGGGCAGTTTCTCGTAGAGGATGTCGCTGTACTCGGCGGCCGGTTTCCAGTCGAACTGTTCCATCGGGCAACTTCCTTTGACGTTTACGGTTACGGATTCACGGATGCGTTGAGCATATCGATTATTTCGGCTTTCATGGCGCGGCGGAGACGGAGGTTTTTGTGTCGATCGGTGGGGACCTCGATGACGCAGGGGTGCTGCTGCCGCACTGCCTCACCGTAGGTGCGTGTGAAGTCGCCTTTTTCTGAGCAGCGGCGGTAGGCGATCTTGAAGGTTTCGCAAACGCCTGCGAACGAGAAGTCGTGGGGCGCAGCGAAGAAATCTTCGAAGACGTCGGTGTGGGCGGCGATAGGCAGGAAATGGAAGATGCCGCCGCCGTTGTTGTTGATTACGACGATGACGAGCGGGGTGTCCTGGCGGCGCAGGGTGGCCAGCGCGTTGACGTCATGGATGAAGGCGAGGTCGCCGATGAGCAGCGTGGTCGGGCAGGCCGCACCGGCGGCAAAACCAGCGGCGCTGGAAATGACGCCGTCAATACCGCTGATGCCGCGGTTAGCGGCCACGCGGATGTCACGCCGACCGGAAACACCGTAGAGGTCGACATCGCGGATGGGCATGCTGCTGGAAAGGAAGAGTGCGTGGCCGTCGGGTATGTGTTCCGATATGCAGCGGGCGATGAAGGGCTCGCTTGCGGCGGGATGTTCGGCGATGCGGCGGGCAATGATGCGGTCGACGTCGCGGGCGAGGGCATCCTGGAAGGCAGCATAATCGTCCTGCCCACGGCTTTCTTCCGGAGTGATGGCGTCGCAGGCGGCAGCGATGTCGGCCTGTACGCGGAGTGTTACAGTGTGGATGGAGTCATGGCGCTCGGGCGTGTTTTTTATGACGATGTAGTGGTCGGGTCGGTTGGCGTGGAGAAATTGCGGCAGGCGCTTGGAGGTGGTTCGGCCACCGATGTGGAGGACCGTCGTTGGGCGGACACGGTGGTTGAATTCGGCGGTGAGAAGCTGCTGGTCAAAATAGCGGATGATGTGCGCGCGGCAACGGGTGAGCCGGAGGCCAGACGTGACGTCGGCGTAGACCGGCCAGTTGAGGCGGTCGATGAATCTCAGCACGGCGGTGCGCTCGGTTTCAGTGTCGAGCCGCCCTACGGTCACGAGGCCGCGGGTGGTGTTTTGAAGGATCTGTCCAATGGCGTCCAGCGTCTCGGCAGTGAGGGTTTGCCGAGGCGGCACATAGCTTGTGAACGGCGTACTGCTTTTGGTCCAATTTGCGAGGGCGGCGGTGTACGCGGACGGAGTATCGGCCGGGTGCGGTTCGAGCGGCTCGCGGTAGCGGCAGTTGAGATGTACAGGCCCGGGGTGGTTATAACGGCTTCGATATACGGCCTGGTCGATGGTGGTCAGGAGCATCTGCGGAGGCACGTCGAGCGAGGGGGTGGGAAGGTCGAATGACCAGCGGGCGTAACGGCCGAAGAGGCGGTCCTGGTGCATGGTCTGGTTGGCGCCGGCGTCGATGAGTTCCGGCGGGCGGTCGGCGGTGAGGAGAAGCATGGGGACATGGTCGACGGATGCCTCCGTTACAGCGGGGTAACAGTTGGCGGCGGCCGTACCTGAGGTGGTGATGACAGCGGCGGGCCTGCCGGCGGCACGGGCGAATCCCAACGCATAGAAGGCTGCGCCGCGTTCATCATAGTGCATGGAATGGCGGGCCTTCCGGTTACGGGCAACGGCAACGACGAGGGGCGTCGAGCGTGACCCGGGCGCGATACAGAAGTGCGCGATACCCGAGCGGCAGAGTTCTTCGATCAGCAGATCGGCCCACAACGAGTTGAGGTTCTTTGCGTCCGTCATACCAGTGCATTCAGGAAGAGGCTGAGTTTGCTTTCGGTTTCGGCCCATTCGCCGTCCGGGTCCGAGCCGGGTACGATGCCGGCGCCGGCAAAGAGCGATACCTGATCGCCCAGGACGCGGGCTGAGCGGATAGCGACGGCGAACTCGGAGGCGTCGGCGCCAATCCAGCCGACGGGCCCTGCGTACCAGCCGCGGGCGAAGGGCTCGCGGGAACGGAGGTGTTGGAGTGCGGTCTTGCGCGGGTGGCCGTTGACGGCGGCGGTGGGATGGAGTGCGGCGAGGATGTCGGCGGTGGCGATGCCGGGGCGGAGTCGGCCGACAAAACGGCTGCGGAAGTGCTGGACATAGCCGAGGGAGACGATCTGCCGCTGGTCGACAACGCGGACCTGATCGCAGATCTGCCCGAGGCCGCTGCGGACGCCCTGGAAGACCCATTCGTGCTCTTCGGAGTCCTTGGCGGATTCGGACAGGAGGCTGCGATGGCGGCGGCATTCGGCGTCGGTGGCGCCCGTCAGTGCGGTTCCGGCAACTGCCTCGCTGGCGATCTCGTCGCCGCGGCAGGTGAAGAGGCATTCGGGGCTTGCGCCGAAGAAGACGCTGCGGGGCTGCACCTGGAAGCAGAAGCGGTAGGCAGAGGCGCAAGGGGCAATGCGGTCCAGCAGGACGAGCGGGTTGAGCGGAGAAGACGTTTGCAGAACGGCACGGCGAGCGAGGACAAGCTTGTCGATTCTACCGGCGGCGAGGTCGGCGAGGGTGTCATTGACCATGGCGGTCCAGTCGGAGCGGTCGGGCTCATCGGTTCGGGACAGGATAGTCGTTTGCTCAAGCGGCGGGCTGTCGGGAGCATGGGCAAGGTCGTCTACGATGCGGAGGATTTCTTCCTGCAGGGTGTCGACCGTGGCGTCGGCGGTGCGGCGGATGTTGACGGCCAGTGTGGTGTCGCCGCGCTGGCGGCGGACTTCGACCTTGGGAACAACGAAGCGAAAGCGGCCGAACTCAGGCCATGGGTCGCGCGGGTCGTCCGGATCGAAGCAGATGCCGCCGTAGTAACGAACGGGGCCGTCGGCGGCGGCGATGCGGCGGCGGATTTCGGTGAGGGCGTCTGCGGGCGAGAGGCCGGTCTGGTCTGTCAAGACGTCGGCGAGGCCCGCGCCGGCGGCTTCGAAGTCGCCGTCACGGTTTGCCCAGTAGGTTTTGACAGGGCGTCGGCGTGCCGCGAGCCAGTCTGCGGGGGCCAGGCCTTCGACGTCGACTTCGAGGCGCAGCAGCGAGGGGGCTTGCGAAGTCCGGGACCTGGCAGCCTGTCGAAGGCCGGCGAGAAGCCGGTCGGTCAGAATGTCTTTGTAGCAGAGATCGCCCCGCTGTTCCATGAACGCACCCTCTGGCTTGCAAGGGCCGAAATCCTACCATTTAATTGTTGAAGCGGCAAGCCTTTCTGTGCATGATACGGGTTACGGTTATGCGTTATCGGCGGTGCGCCTGCGGATGAACGATCAGGAGAGAAGGTTTGAGGCGTGCAGGTTATATCGGCCCGAGATAATACCGAAATCGCAGGGAAGCGGTTTCGATGGCATCGGAAGGAGCCCATGAAGAAAAAGGAGACGAAGAAGGCCGGTGTGCAGACCGCGAGGCGTCTGGCGGCGGCCGCGGTGCTCTATGGGGCGGTGGTGTGGTATTTTTTTGGGGGGCACGACTACCAGCGGGGGCAGTGGCTTGTGGTGATCAACTGGGTTGCCGGGGCGATGGGGTGCTTTGTGCTGAGCCGCCGGTGGATTGGGGCGTTCGGCGGGTCGTTTTTCGCAGGGGCGGTGTACGGGTTCAGCCCATTGGCAATAGGGCTTGCGGCATATCATCCATTGGCGGGGACGCCATTGGCGATTGTACCGTGGCTGCTGTGCCCGGCGACATTCTGGCGAAAGTGGGCGCCGCGGCTTAGCCGGGGTCTGAGGCGGTTGGGGCGAGGGACGCCGGCGGCGGTTACGGCGGGGCTTTGCCTGCTGCCTTTTGCCGGGGTGGCCGGGTTTTTCTGGGTGTGCCGGCAATCGTGGATGGGACCGGTGTTTCCGCTGCCCAAGGGGGCGAGTCTGGAGGTGGGCAGTCTGGCCGGGCTGGTGATACCGCTTGCGATGCGGCCGCACGAACTTGTGGTTGGGTTCTACCATGTGCCGACCGCGTCGCTGGTCATGGGATTGTGCATGTATTTCGTGTCCGGACGCATTGGAGCGATGCTGATTGCAGGTGCAGGCGCGGTGTTATCGTTCGCCGGGCCGGTCATGCAGGTGCATCCGGTGGCGTGGGCATCCATTCCGCTGCTCTTCGGGGCGATCGTGATTGGCTTAGGCATGGAGGGCCTTGCGTGGGCGGGGTCGGCGGACGGGCGTTGGCTGTTGCTCTGTGCGGCGGTGACGGGGGTTATTACGGGGGCTTGCGTTTACATGAGCGTGCGTGACGGGGCGGCGTATCGACAGGCGGCACTGCTTCACGCAGGCGGGCTGCTTGCGGTGGGCGTGATCTACGCGCTGACGCGGGCGCAGCTTCGGCTGCATCTGCTGCGATGGTCTTTGCTGGGCGCGGCAATGGGGGTCGACCTGCTCAGCAGCGGCAAGCAATTGGCGGATATGGTCCTGTAGGTGCTTGCCCTGCGTGGCGCTCCCCGCGGTGCGGATTCCTGCCAGATCGAGACCCTTGCCCGGAATGGCTCGGAGGTCAAGTAAGATACGAGAGCGAAAAACGCGGTAAAATGCGCGGGAGATTTTCGCCAAAGACGTATATATTGTGTTACCGATGAATGTATGAGTATAGGGGCGCCGGACCGGGCGGCCCCAGAAGCGAAGGCCGAGGGAGCGATGAGTGAGCATAAACTGCAGATTATCAGGCGGCCGAGGCTTGATGAGCCGCGGATGCTGATGGGCCTGTCCGGGTGGATGGACAGCGGGGAAGTGTCTACCGGGACGGTGAACTGGCTGACGGCGTACCTCGGGGCGGAGAAGTTCGCGTATATCGAGCCGGAGGGGTTCTATATCTACAACTTTCCGGGCACGATGGAGATGACCAGTCTCTTTCGGCCGCACACGCGGATTGTCAACGGGCGAGTCCGGATGTACGTCTTGCCTGAGAACGCTTTCTATTACAGCCGGGCGAGCGACCTGGTGCTGTTCAGCGGCAAGGAGCCGAATTTGAACTGGCAGGGTTTTGGGGAGTTGATCTTTGCGCTGTGTGCGGATCTGACCATTCGGGAGATCTACTTCATCGGCAGTGTGGCGGGGCTGGTGCCGCATACTCGCGACCCGCGGATATTCTGCAGCGTGTCGAACGACGATCTCAAGGTGCATCTGGCCAGGCACGGTGTCAAGTTCACGGATTACGAAGGGCCGGCAAGCTTTGTCACGCACATGCTGGTGGAGGCGGCCCGGCGGAACATCAGCATGGCAAGTTTCGTGGCCTCGGTGCCGGCGTACGTGCAGGGAGAGAACCCCAAGTGCATCGATGCGGTGCTGAAGATGCTCAAGGTGGTGCTGGATCTGGACATCGAATTGGAGGGGATGCGGCAGTTGAGCGACGAGTTCGAGAAGCGACTGACGATTGCCGCCGAGGAGATGCCGGAACTGGCGGAGACGATCGAAAAACTTGAGAGCGACTACGACAAGGAAATCTTCGACGTACAGATGGGCGATCTCAAGGACTGGCTGCACCAGAAAGGCATCCGGCTGGACTGAGACGAGGCCGCGCGGCTATTTATTGGCTGCCTCATCGGACACGCTTGCGGCGTTGAGATCCTTTCTGAGCTTTTCTACGTCAAGCTGGCGAATGAAACGCGGCAGCATTACCCATATGTCGTGAAAACCATACGGGCCACGGACCATCTCTTCAATGGCCTGCTCCTTTGTCCACCCGTCGACGGCTACGCGCCACGCGGCAATCACCGTGCCCGTACGGTCGGCGCCATGGTGGCAGTGGACGAAGACTGGATGATTATCGGGGTTTTGAATGACCTGGAGGGCCTGCTTAACCAGGTCGTACTCGGGGTCCCAGGCCTCCATGTCGATTTCCACGTACTTGAGGTTTCTGCCTTTGAGGAGGTCGTGGTCCGAATGGGCGTCGCGAAGGTTGAGGACGGTCTTGATACCCAGGCTTTCGAGGTTTGCGAAACCCTCTGCGGTGGGTTGAGCGCCACGGTACAACACGTCGTTAATCTTGTAGAGATTAGGGCAGCCAGGCATTTCGACGGCCTGTGTCACGGCTGGGAGCGATGGGCGATCAGGTTCGGCCGGCTTCTTGCAGCCACTCACGAGGACAGCCATCACCAGCAATGCGACAAGCGTTCTGCAGGTAGTCATTTGTTCTTCGGTACCTCCATACCCAGTTCAGCCATGACTTTTTGCATATCTTGCCAGACGCGGCGGCGGTTCTCGGGGGAGTAGTTTCGCAGGAGGTAAGCGGGGTGATAGGTAGGCATGAGCTTGACAGGCGGCAAGTCCGGAGAGATGTAATAATCGTGAAAGCGGCCGCGGAGTTTGCCAATAGGTAGTTCGGTCTTGAGCAGCGTTCTGGCGGCATGGGCACCAAGAGCGACGATGACCTTGGGGCGGATCAATTCAAGCTGCCGCTGGAGGAACGGGAGACAGCGGATGATTTCGTCGGGGCGTGGGTCGCGATTTTCCGGCGGGCGGCACTTAAGAATGTTGCAGATAAAGACGTCGCCGCGCTGGAGGCCCATGGCGGCAATGATGTTGTTGAGGAGTTGGCCCGCCCTGCCGACAAACGGGCGGCCCTGTGCGTCTTCATCGGCGCCGGGGGCTTCGCCGACGAAGACGATGTCGGCGTTGGGGTTGCCCTCGCCGGGCACAGGATTGGTGCGGGTTTTGTTGAGGCCGCAGCAGCAGGCGCGGACCTCTTTCTCGATGGCGGCCAGACCCTCGGCGGCCGAGCACCCGCCAGCAGACGGGGTTTCCTGGGCAGCGGGTGGCCGGGGTTCGGATGGCAGCTCGCCGCGGACGGCGAAATCACCAGTGAAGAAGGCTTCCATCTCGAGGTGCTGCTTTATGAGCCTGGGTATGTTCTGCATTTTGTCTGTCATGGGGAATAGTGTAGGCCGACCGGGGCTACGTGACAACAGAAAAAAAGCGGGAGAATTGATTGATGGCCGGTAACCGGCTGCTCCACACCTTGCGGTCCGTAATGGGTCAAAAAACGCTGAGAAAGCCGTACTACCTCCATTCTTGAGAAATGGAGGCGGTGAAGCTTCGTTTTGGGGTACTTCATGCAATGAAACAGATGGCTTTCTGTTGCGTGACGTCAGCTATGAGTTTGAGGTTCTGTTCGGCGGTGTCGATGACGCGGATAATGTCTTCGTATTTGCGGCCTTCGGGTACCAGCGCGGCCAGCAGGTTTGGGGCGTCCTTGAACAGTTCGGGATGGAACGTAGTGCCGGGCAGGTCGAGGAACAGGGCGATGTAGAATATTTCGGTCTCGACAAGGTCCTGGAAAAAGTGGCTTCCGTACGACAGTTCGGGCAGGAGGTTGCCTTCGGGATAGGACATCTCGCAGAGGACCGCGACGTTATTGATCTCTGCGAAGCGGACGGGGACACCCAACGAAGGGGTGGTTGTGCCCCATCGGCCGGGGCCCATAAGCAGGGTCTGGCGGTCCTTGCGGTCGATCTGGCGGTTGAGCTTGCCGATGAGCCGGGCGATGTTGTACTTTTCCTGGAGCGGCAGCGCGATATAACCGGCAGGGTCGACGTGGATGATACGGTGGATGGGCTGCTCGATGTTGCCGCCCATGAAGCTGCATTCGGACGCGAAGTACACTTTCTCACTGTCAACCGGCGGGACACGGACCTTGCCGCCGAGGCCGCGTGTCTGCAGCGGGCGACATTGCAGCAGGTTGATGAGGGCGCCGCCATCGGGGGAGAGATTGAGGGTGAATTCGATGTCGACCGGGTATTCGTAATGCTTTTCGAGTGTTGCAAGCATGCGGCGCATCAACGGGACGAAGTCGGTCGTCTCCAGGAGATTGTCAAAATTGAGAATGTGTCTTGGACCGGAGGCAGCGGATGACTGGTCGGTGCGGGATTCGGCATCCCAGGCGCGTGTGGTGAAGATCGCGGTCTGGTCGTCGCCTTCAAGGACTTTTGCGACGGGGACCGTTTCAAGCTTGTTAGTGCGGATGTTGAGCACGTCGACGTAATGCTGGGAGAACTGGCGGGCACTGTCGAGGGAGGAGTGGGGCTGAACCAGCGGCGCATCGAGGGCGACAATTCGCGGGTAGTCGTTTTCGACGCGATCGACGGCGCGGGTACCGAGACCAAGGACGATACGAAGCATGCCGGCTGACGGGTCGAACCGCGGATTCCAGACGAACGTGTTGCGGGAGACGCCAACGCCGGCGACGTCGGGATAGAAATTATGGTCATGGTACCGGCCGCTGACGCGCTGCACGAGCAGCGCCATCTGCTCGTCGTGTTGGTCGAGTCCGCGCTGCAGACGGTAGGTGAGGGCGTCCTCGCCCATGGCGCTGGCATAAACGAGGCGGACCGCTTCCTCGAAGCGGTCATAACGATCGTCGGTGGAACCCTGGTTGACGAGAAAGATACTTTCGTATTTACCGGCGAAGGCGTTGCCAAAGCTGTCTTCGAGGAGACTGCTGGAGCGGATGATGATGGGGCTCTGGCCGAAGTATTCAATCATTTCGAGGAACTGCTCGCGGATTTCGTTGGGAAAGCGGCCTTTGAGCAGGCCGGCGGCGAGTTCGGGGGCCTTTTCGAAATAGCCTTCTCTGGTCTTCTGCTGCATCCGGAGCTTCCAGAGACCATTCTGGACGATGTAGTTGTGGAAGACGTCTGAGCCGATGTAGTAAGAGTCGTGGCTTTCAAGACGCCCTGACCAGTCGAAGGAAGTGTCGTGGTAAAGGATCTGGCGGGCAAGCAGCATACCCAGGGATTTGCCGCCGATATAGCCGGTGCCGATCATGCGTGACTTGATGTCGAGCATGTCGCGGAGAGAGAAATGAGCCTTGACAAGGTCAAGGAGACGCTTGTCTTTGCCCAGCATCATGCCGGCTATGCGCTCCAGGGTCGCAACCTGCCGCTCGGGCGTGGGGTTATCGGCGAGCAGTTCTTCGGCTTCCAGGAAGACCTGGTCCCACTGGTCGAGCTTGCGGCGAACACGGCCACGCCCCTTGGAGATATAGGCGAACAGGCGCGCAGCATCGACGCTGTTGCCGATGGGCTCGAGTCGGGTAGCGGTGTCGCGGTGCGGCAGGAACATCGTTGGCGAGTAGCGGTTCCAGACCTTCAGCGGATGAACATAGAGATTACCTTCAAGGCGATAGACGTCCAGAAGGAGTTGAGTCGTTTCGCGGATGCGCGCGACGGTATCGAAGGTGTGGCGGTCGCGCAGTATGGCGAAATATGCTACGGTGTCGAGTTCGTAAAGGTAAGGACAGGTGACACGGAAGAAATCGGCGACCATGAGGTCGGTTACCCAGGCCGCCAGGAGGTCGGATAGACTGTCGAAGACGTAATAGACACGGCGGCCGAACCTGGAGATGGCGTTGTATACGGAGGAGGAGAAGGTTTCGAAGCCGACCTCCACGTCCAGTTCGATAACCGTGAGGCCCTCGCGGGGTTCCAGCAGCGGTTCGTGCCTTGCGAAGTGCATGTAGACGACGTTGCGGCCTTCACGGATGGCCCGATCGACATAGGGCAGGACAAAGTGGCGATAGTCGCTGATAGTGTCGACCTGCCAGACGACGTTATCGCCGTAGCGGAGATGCAAGAGTATTTCGTCGAGGTGATCCAGGCCGGTGCTTGGGAATTTATCCATATTGCCGCCTCGCGCCTTTTAAACCTGTTTGCGTGCGGGTCCTGGCCCGCCGGTCATCTTAGATTACTGCCCTGCCTGACGGTAAGTGTTCATTGAAATCGTCCGCCAGGGGCTTTCGCTGCGGCCAAAAAAGAAGCCCCTGCACTATGAGGGGCTCCCTTTATACCGCGTACTATGCCCATTTCGGCTCAGACGATGCCCTGGGCCATCATGGCTCTGGCAACCTTGAGGAAACCGGCGATATTGGCCCCTGCGACCAGATCGCCCTTGGCGCCATAGGCTTCGGCGGCCTGATTGCACTGATCGTAAATGGCGTCCATGATCATTTTGAGGCGTTTGTCAACTTCGTCAAAGGTCCAGTTGAGCCGCATGGAGTTCTGGGTCATTTCCAGGGCGCTGGTGGCTACGCCGCCGGCGTTTGCGGCCTTGGCGGGCCCGAAGGCGACGCCGTTGTCCTGGAAGACCTTGATGGCTTCCGGCGTAGAGGGCATGTTAGCGCCTTCGCCCACGGCGATACACTTGTTCCTGACGAGCTTCTGTGCGGCTTCTTCGTCGATTTCATTCTGCGTGGCGCACGGCAGTGCGATATCACACGGTACGCCCCAGATGCCCTGCCAGTCCTCGACATACTCAGCAGAGGGGTGCGCATCAACGTATTCACGGATGCGGCCGCGTTCGACTTCCTTGATGCGTCGAACGGTCTCGACGTTTATGCCCGCTTCATCAACGACGTAGCCGTTGCTGTCGGAGACGGCGATGACCCTGGCGCCAAGCTGCTGGGCCTTCTGCGTCGCATAGATGGCCACGTTGCCGGAACCGGAAACGACGACCTTCTTGCCATTCCAGTCGGTGCCGCGGTCCTGCAGCATCCTTGTAACGAAATAGACCAGCCCGTAGCCCGTGGCTTCGGTGCGGACGAGTGAACCACCCCAGCCGAGGCCCTTGCCCGTCAGCACGCCGGTGAAGGTGTTGGTCAGTTTTTTGTACTGGCCGAAGAGGTAACCGATTTCCCTGGCGCCAACGCCGATATCGCCTGCCGGCACGTCGGTATCCGGACCGATATGGCGGAAAAGTTCGTTCATGAAGCTCTGGCAGAACCGCATGACCTCGTCATCCGACTTGCCCTTGGGGTTGAAGTCGCTGCCGCCCTTGCCGCCGCCGATGGGCGTGGTGGTCAGGGCGTTCTTGAAGATCTGCTCAAATCCCAGGAACTTGATGATGCCGAGGTATACGGAGGGGTGAAACCGCAGGCCGCCTTTGTAGGGGCCGATGGCGCTGTTAAATTCCACACGGAAGCCCCGGTTGACCTGGACTTCGCCGCGGTCATCCACCCAGGGGACGCGGAACATAATCTGGCGTTCCGGCTCGACAATGCGGTCAAGGATCTTGGCCTTGGCGAACTGCGGCTCGCGCTCAATTACCACTTCAACGGATTCTGCAACCTCACGGACGGCCTGATGGAACTCACGTTCCTGCGGGTTGCGCGCGATCACCGACGCCATAAGATTTTCAACAAACGAACTTGCCATTAAGATGATCTCCTGATTGGGGTATCTGGGCAAGCATCCCGTCAAACAGCATGAAGAATCCTTGCCGCGTCTTGTTTAGTTTGACTGATAGTATTCCCTTTGAAAACACAGGAAAACCCAAGTATAATACTGTTAACGCCTTTGAATGGAAACTGTTTATACTAATATGAATCATCAGGTCAGCTAATAATGCAGATCGATACGATGCGCCTCTTCTGCGATGTTGCCGATTTGCAGAACTTCTCGCGCGCAGCGGAGAAGCACGGGATCAGCCAATCTGCCGTCTCGCAGCAAATTGCGCAGATCGAGATGACCCATCGCTGTCAGTTGATCAACCGCAAGCGGCGGCCGCTGACTTTAACGGCCGCGGGGGAGCTGTTCTACGGTGCCTGTCGCGACATTCTCGAGCGGTATGAACGACTGAACAGCGAACTGGCGGCGCAAACGCGTTCGGCGGCCAGAATAAAGGTCGCAGCGATCTTCAGTATCGGGATGTATACTCTCCAGCCGTACGTCAAGAAGTTCATGGAGATGTACCCGAAGACCAATCTGGCGGTGGATTACTGTACAGCGCGGCAAATTTACGACGACGTGTTGCGCGGGGCGGTGGATATCGGACTCGTGGCAGTTCCCCGCATGGACAAAAACATCGATGTCGTGCCGTTTGAAAACGAACGGCTGCTGCTGGTCTGCAACAGCGAGCACCCGTTAGCGAATCGTTCGGGGGTGGATATTCACGAACTGGAGGGTATGGACTTCATTGCGTTCGATAAGGATGTGCCGACACGGACGTTCATAAACAGCATGTTGGCGCGCTACGGTATCGCGGTGCGGACAGTTATGGAGTTCGACAATACCGAAACGATCAAGCGGGCTATCGAGATCAACTCCGGGATCAGCATCCTTCCCGAGCCGACGATTCGGGCGGAGTTGAGCGCGGGGACATTAAGGGCCATCCAACTCCTGAACGAGAACTTCTACAGGCCAACGGCCGTAATCGTACGCAAAGACAAGGTGCTGACACAGGCCGGCAGATATCTCCTGGAGCTTTTGCATAGGGACCGCGGCGGACAACATGGCGATAAAAACCGTTATTTTTGACATGGATGGGACAATCACCCGGCCCTTTCTTGATTTCGACCTGATTCGGCGGGAGATGGGGCTACCGCCGGATGCCGGGCCGATTCTGGAGTTGATGGAACGCATGTCGCAGGAGGAGCGGGCCCGGGCCGAGGAGGTGCTGCTGCGGCATGAGACAAACGCGGTCGCAGAGTCGGTTCTCAACGAAAGCGCGGAGTCGACTTTGGAGGCTTTGCGGGCGGTGGGGATCAACATCGGGGTGCTTACCCGGAACACGAGAGCCAATGTGGAGGCGGTCGCCCGCAAGCATAACCTGCGCTTCGATGCGATTGTGGACCGTGAGGACGGACCGGTCAAGCCGGATGCGTTTGGAGTGTTGGAGCTGTGCCGTCGCTTTAGAACGCGGCCGGAGGAGACCATTGTGGTGGGTGATTTTCTTTTTGATGTGCTAAGCGCCAAGGCAGCCGGGGCGATTGCCGTCCTGCTGGTCAACTGCCCAAAAGCACAGGATTACGCGGAATATGCCGATTATGTGATAACCTCACTTGACGAGGTGCTCGATATCATCGACAATATCGGGCGTAATGTGAAAGGAAGCTCATGCTGAGATCAGTGTTTGTTTCGTTTTCTTTGGGGTTGCTATCCGCTTGCCAGGCCGTGCCTTCTCAAGCGGCCGTTTCACCTTCGTCTGCCGGCCGGAATTCCGCTGCCGAAATCAAGGCGGTCGCGGCGGCGGAGAAACCCGTCGGTTCGCTGACGCTGGACGAAATTCTGGCAAGGTTACGGCAGCGAACCGCGGCGATGACGTCGTATCAGGCGAACGTCCATTACCTCGTGATTCAAGACCCTGAGCTGCTCGATTCACGGACGCTACGGAGGGGGATTATCTACTACCAGAAGAGCAGCGGGCGGTCCCAACTGCGGGTGAATTTTGCAACGATCAAGCAGGATGACGCACCTGAGCGGCAGCAACTGCAGCAATTTGTGTTTGACGGTGTGTGGCTGACCAAGATCGATTACGAGCTCAAGACCATTGACCTTTACCAGCAATCCGAGGAGGGTAAGCCGCAGGACGTTTTCGATTTCATCAGTCATAATTTCCCGATCGTGGGGTTTTCGTCGACCGAGACGCTGCGCGCGCAGTTTGACATCAGCATCCTGGAACAGCCCAAGGAGGCGGACAAGCCGATCCGGCTGCTCTTGAAGGTGAAGCCTGATTCGGTCTACAAGGATGACTATCGAGAGATCGAATTTTGGATCGACGGCCGGGCGTGGCTGCCGCTGAGGGTGTTGGCACGGTCGACAGAAGATGATGTTTATGATATCCAGTTCCAGAATGCCGTTGTGAACAAAAATTTGAGAAACAGCGTTTTTGTGATTGAAACGCCCGAAAGCTTCAGTAAGAATATACACCCGCTCCAGAAGGATCGTGAAAGGGAGAAGTAATGGCAACAGGGTTGGTGATCTATTACTCCCGCAGCGGCAACACGCGGCAGATGGCCAAGGTGATCGCCGAAGCGATGAATGCCGCAGACCTTCCCACCAAGTGCAAGAGCGTCGAGGACGTGAGCCTGGATGAACTGCAGGCGGCCGACGCGATTGTGGTTGGTTCACCTACGTATTACGGGCGGATGGCGGGCCCGATGGCGACCTTTTTCGATGAATCGGTGGCGCGCCACGGCAAGCTTGACGGCAAAGTGGGCGGGGCCTTCAGCAGTTCCTCGAATGTGGGCGGCGGCAACGAAACGACGATTCTGAGCATCATCGAGACGCTGCTGATCCACGGGATGATCGTTCAGGGTGATCCCCAAGGTGACCATTACGGACCGGTAGCGATCGGTAAACCGGACGAACGTGTGCTTCGGCAGTGTGAGAGGCGGGGTAAGCGGATCGCCGAGCTAACGAAGAAGCTGTATCCGTGAACTATTGCAGGGGAATAGGCAAATTCTCTGTGCAGAACAGATTAATTTGTTGACAAGCGGTTTTAGGACAAGTAAGTTCTTACCAAAATAATAGCGATGTTAACCTTCTTCTATGGAGGACTCCAATGCAGGAGTACGAAAACCTTAAGGCACTGGTCGCTGAGATAGAAACCGACATTAACAAGGCCGAGGGAGGCAACAAGGCCGCGGGGACGCGCGTTCGCAAGCAGATGCAGCAAATCAAGCAGGCTGCTCAACTGGTTCGCAACCGCGTGCTGGAAATCAGAACCACCGAATAAGTCTCGAACGGCACACCAGCTTTGTTTTTTTGCGGCGCGGTGCGCAGTTGCGCCGGGAGCTGGTGTGTTGTGTTTCTATGTGTTTGTTGAAGAAGGAGCGCCATGCCGCCAACGTTACTGTTTGATTTGAACGATATCGATCTCAATACTGTGGAGTTCACGCGCGAGGATATCGCTCAGGTGAACCCCCAATCTTACGAGATGTCGCAGCTCGATGGCGTTATCTGGCACGATCTGCCCAAGCTCTTGTGCCTGGGATACAAGGATGTGACGGACCATGAGTTCTGGGTACGGGGTCATATTCCAGGCAGGCCGATCATGCCGGGCGTCATCATGATCGAATCGGCGGCGCAGTTGGCGAGTTTCTTCATGAAGCGGGTTTACGGACTGGAGGGGTTCATAGGCTTCTCCGGCATCGACCATACAAAGTTCCGCGACACGGTCGTCCCTGGCAGTCGCTTGCACCTGCTGGCGCACATCTGCCGAATACGCAGCCGGCAGTTCAGTGCGCGGGTGCAAGGCGTGGTCAACGGAAATCTTGTATTTGATACCATTATCTCGGGCATGAGAGTCTAAAAAGGGCAAACGATGTTGGGCGACCTTTTCGAAGGCTGTCTGCACATCGATCCGATGGCTCAGACGGCCGACGTTCTGGTCGAGTCGCCGCAACCGGTGCCCACGTGCAAGGGGGTCGTTCTGTTCGCAGACCCGCAGGGGCGGTGTATTTCCATGCTGACTGCGGCCAATGTCAGGCGGACCGTGTCGGCCCGGCTGTTCGGCCCCCCTGCCGAGAAAGGTGGAAAGCGCGGCAGTATTGCACCGCTTGTGCGGACGGTTTACTACGAGTGCTGCCATAACGATTTTGCGGCGGCGCTGAAATACCTCCAGGCGGCCCGGGTGCTGTGGCCGCAATCATGGCGGTCGATGATGGCACTACCACAGTTGTGGTTCGTGCGGATCGATCTGAACACTGCGTGGCCAAATTTTGCGGCCACTGAGAAGATTACCTCATCTGCGGGCCAACATGTCTTTGGGCCATTTCCCACGCGCAAAGCGGCAAGCCGGTATGTGACGTCGCTGCGAACGGCATTTGCCCTTTGCCATCGGCCGGACCTGGTCGATTCTCCAGAAAAGGCGGCGACATGCCCGTATCTTCAGATGGGCACGTGTCCGGCGCCGTGTGTGGGCAACATGAGCCGGGAGGGCTATCGGCGGGAGTTGGAGAGGGCCGTTGCCGCGGCAGGCGGAAGGCTGAGCGGCGTAGCGGACGACCTGCGCCGGCGGATGATGGCGATGGCGGCCGAGCAGCAGTTCGAGCAGGCGGCTGCGATCAAGAAGCGTATCGAGGCATTGGATGCGCTGGGCAGCAGGGATTACGTGTGGACTCACGAACTTTCGGATCTGGCACTTCTGCACATAGACCGTTGGGTAAGGGTGACGGCGTCCGGTGGCGGAAGGCGAAAGGTCCAAACGTACGCGGGATATCTTATCGTCGACGGAACGATTCACCGTCTCGACGCCTTTGCAGCGGACCAGGCCGAGGCACTGTGCCGTGAGGCCGCACATGTGCTTGAGGCGCACATAACAGCCAATGAAAGCGAGTTGGCGAAGGATAACCTTGCCTTGGCTGCCAGTTTCATTTACCGCAGCAACCCACCCGGGATCTGGATAGACTGCTCGGCGAGGGAAGGCCGTTACGTGCTGCTGCAGCCTGAAGATATTGCCGCCCGCATTCGAACAAGGTTCGGCAAGGATGCTGCACCTGAGGAGCCCGACGAGAGTCCGGCGACCTAAAAAGAATAGTGCCGGGTGGGCATTGCACCCACCCGGCTTCTTCAAGAACACGGCATTTCGTCATCAGCAGATCAGCTGTTGAATGCTTCGAACTCGTCCTGTGTCAGGGGAATGGCATGCTTCTCCGGTTTGGCTGTTTCTTTTTTCTGGGTTGCCTTTCCTGAGGCGATCTGGTGAAACGCGGTATCCGAAGCCGACAGATGTGCGGTGCGTGTGGGCTTGGAGTGCGTCTTCTGGGTTCCCGTGTTGCGGGACTTGCTGCCGCCAACGAGCGCTGACAGCTCCTGCACGATCTCGTTGAGCTGCTCAGCCTGGGCGCTGAGTTCTTCGCTGGCGCTGGCCGACTCTTCGGCGTTGGCAGCGGTGGCTTGGGTTACCTTGTCCATCTGGCTGACGGCCTGATTGACCTGGTCGATGCCCTGGGCCTGCTCCTGACTGGCGGCGGCGATTTCGCTAACCAGATCGGTTGTCTTGGAGACACTGTTGACGATCTCGTTGAGGACTCTGGTGACCTCTTCGGCAAGCTCGACGCCATTGTTGGCGTTGCGGACCGATCCTTCAATCATGGCGCTGGTATTCTTGGCGGCTTCGGCGGAACGCATGGCCAGATTGCGGACCTCTTCGGCAACGACCGCGAATCCCTTGCCGGCCTCACCGGCCCGGGCCGCTTCTACGGCGGCGTTAAGGGCCAGAAGGTTCGTCTGGAATGCGATCTCGTCGATGACCTTGATGATCTTGGCGGTTTCGTCACTGGACTTGCGGATTTCCTGAATCGCCTGGTTCATCCTCTGCATCGCCTCACTGCCGGCGTTGGCGCCTTTGCGGGCTTCGGTGGCAAGCGTGTTGGCATGCTGAGCGTTGTCCGCGTTCTGCTTGGTCATGGATGCCATCTCTTCGAGGCTGCTGGAGGTCTCTTGCAGACCCGCCGCCTGCTCGGTTGCACCTTCAGCCAGCGACTGCGAGGCCGATGAGACCTGGCCGGCGGCACTGGAGACCTGCTCAGCACCTTCCCTAAGGGCGTTGATGATGCGGTTGACCGGCTTGACAATGCTGCGTGTGATTACGGTCGCCAACCCGACACCGACGACCACGCCGACAACAACAAGAGACGCAAGGAACGCGTTGGTCCTTGCCGTTACAGCCTCCAGGGATTTGTCCAAAAGCGTTTGCAGTTCATTCAGCTGGTCGACGAGCGCTTTTGCGGAAGCGGCCATTTGCTTGGCAACCTGGCGTTCAACAAGAATACCCTGGTAGTACCGCTGGCCGGTTTCCTCGTACTGGCGGATGGCGTCGCCGATGGTCGCCGCAGCCCGCTCAAGTTCGTTATGCCCTCTCACGGCATCAGCCCATGTGACAATACCCTGCTTGGTCTTAGCGAGTTGTTCCTGGTAGTCCTTCCATTGCGCGTCGTTGTCCGTCTTGAAGAGGAACATTACATAGATACGCTGCAGCAGAAAGTTCTGTATGACCTCTTCGTTCAGGCTCTTTTCAATTGACGACCATTTCGCCAGCGCCTGCGCATCCTGTGCGGCACGGGCCTGCTCCATAGCCGGGTTCATGACCTTCTGTACTGCATTGTTGATGGTGTCTGTAATATCCCAGCCGATTTTGGTCCAGTTAGCATAAGCGTCTTCCTTATCCTTTCTCGCCCGGATACCCTGATCAAACGCGGTCCTGTAGCCCGGGCAATCATTCAGGATTCTCTCCATCAGTGTTCGCTGCTGGGTTGACAATCCATCCTGATCTCTCAGGGTCTCGACTTGCTGCGTGAGTTCCTTGTAGGCATCGATCCATTTGTCGGCGGCGTGCTTGGTTTCCCCTTCTGCCACGGCGAAGCCCTGAATGGTAAAATCCCGCCGCAACGCAGCGCATTTATCCAACGTGCGCACCGCTTCGCGTGTGCGAGAAATAATTCTGGCGCGATCTTATCCGTGTGTTTACAATGACTTA
>DAOTMV010000025.1:0-54242 GCA_035450485.1 Anaerohalosphaeraceae bacterium
GCCCGACCAAAACCATCGCGGCAGCACTCATCTCCACCTCCATTCAAATTGTCAGCACATACGCACTATCCTACATATTAGACGCACTCCAAACAAAATTATTGCAACTTTTTCATAAAAACCGTAAAAATTCAACCACCGCCAAAAACGCGGCAAACCAAGCCCTGTACACTGAATTATCAACAATCAATTGCCTTCTCCATCTTAACACCCCCCCGCCCAAAATCCGATATACCCTCAGGAGCAAGACTCCCGACAGTGTGGAATGACCCCGAAAAACGCAAGAGTGGCGGCCTTTATGAGCGCAAACGACAATAAACGATCCAAGTCCCACGGTGCCAGCCGGCTGGAGATCCTCACCCCGCTGGCCAAAAAACTCAACTGCCTGGACAAGAAGGAGATCGCCGAAATCTGCATCAACGAGATCCCGCCGCTTGTAAATGCCCGTCTCGCTTCGCTTTATATCCTCGACGAGACCAGTGACATCCTCCACCTCGAAAAGAATAACCACCCCTTCCTCATCAACAACATCGTCTCGCTTAACCAGAACCCCCCGACCCCCATGGTAGCCGCCGTCCGAACCAAGGAACTCATGGTCGTTGACGATATGGAGACCTACTCCCGCCCCCACATGACCGCCTCTCAGCGGGCCTTCTCCCGAAACTACAGAACGCGAAGCTGCATCATCGCCCCCCTCATCTGCCACGGCCGCGTCGTCGGTGTCCTCAACCTCACCGACCGCGACGACCAGGGCAAATTCAGCGGCGAGGACATCGCCGTCATCGAACTCTTCCGCCAGCTCATCGGCGCAAGCCTCGGCAACATCAGCCTCTTCGAAAAGACCCAGCGCCAGGCAAAGACCGACGGCCTCACCGGCATGCTCAACCACCGCACCTTTTACGAAACGCTTGAGGCCGAACTCCGCAGGTCGCAGCGCTACGGCGGCCAAATCTCAATTATCATGGCCGACATCGACGGCCTCAAACCGATCAACGACACCTACGGCCATCGCGCCGGCGACATGGCCATCAAGCAGATCAGCCGACGCATCAGCGCCTGCATCCGCCAGATCGACGCCGCCGCCCGATACGGCGGTGATGAATTCGCAATCATCCTCCCCAACACCTCCTTGGCCGATGCCGTCGTCGTCGCCGAACGAATGGTCCAGATGGTCTCCGGCACCCCCATGATCTGGGAAAGCCACGAAATCCCGCTTTCCATCAGCGTCGGCGTCGGCCAGTACGGCTCCGACGTCCGCCCCGGCGACGTCACCAAGGCCACCGACCAGGCCCTCTACGCCGCAAAGCAGGCCGGCAAGAATACCGTCAGGGTCTTCGAGCCCCACGCCCCCAACGCCTAAAGCCAATCCCTGATTTCACGCCCGAAACGCGCATTTGTTGTTGACGCATGCCGCCGCACAGGCCGATAATTAGAGGTATCGAAGCAAGCGGATGCTGTACGCCAACAACGAATGCAGGGAGAACGATGACCACAACAACCATCGCCCAACTGAAGCACCATGTCGGCCAGACCATCACTCTCAACGGCTGGCTCTATAACTCCCGCTCCAGCGGTAAGCTGCTGTTCCTCATCCTCCGCGATGGCACCGGCCTCTGCCAGTGCGTCGTGGAGAAAGGCAGCATCCTTGACGACCTCTTTGACCAGCTCGCCCACTTGGGCCAGGAATCCTCGCTGTTTGTGACGGGCCTGTGCCGCCGCGACGAACGTTCCGTCGGCGGGTATGAACTGGCCGTCACCGACGCACGCATCATTGGCCCGGCGACCGACTACCCCATCACCCCAAAGGAGCACGGCATCGATTTCCTGATGAAGAACCGCCATCTCCACCTCCGCTCCCAGCGCCAGTGGTGCATCGGCAAGATCCGCCATACCGTCGTTGACGCCATCCGCCGCTTCTTCAACGACAACGGCTTCGTCCTGGTCGACACCCCCATCTTCACCACGATCGCCGGCGAAGGCGAGCAGACGCTCTTCGAGGTGGACTACTTCGACCGCAAACTCCACCTCACGCAGACCGGCCAGCTATATCTCGAATCGGCCGCGATGGCGTACGGAAAGGTGTATTGCTTCGGCCCGACCTTCCGGGCGGAAAAATCAAAGACCCGCCGCCACCTCACCGAATTCTGGATGGTTGAGCCCGAAATCGCGTATATCGACCTGCCCGGCCTGCTCGAATTAGCCGAAAACTTCGTCTCGTATATCGTCGAACGCGTTCTGGCCGACAACCGTTCGCAGCTTGAGGAATTGAATGCCGATATCGCCGCCCTGGAGCGAATCCGCCCGCCTTTTTATCGCCTCACCTACACAGAAGTCGTCGAAATCCTCACCAGCGACCGCACGGCGCAATTCATGACCGATCAGCAGACTCAATTCGAAGCCCGCAAAGCGGAAATTGACCGAAGAATCGCAGAAATCGAAGCCGCGGACAAAAAAGGCGGCCTCAAGAAGTGGCAGCAGGAAAAAAATGTCCGCGAAATGATCGAATTGCGAAGCGAACTCGCCGAACTCGAAGTCAAAATCGAGAATAATCCCAAACACGCCCAATTGGCCGCCGATTTTCGCTGGGGGAAAGACCTGGGCGGCTCCGACGAAACCATCATTTCGCTCATGCACGACAAACCCGTTTTCGTGACGCACTATCCGCGCGAGGCAAAGGCGTTTTATATGCGCACGGATCGCGCAAATGAAAAAGTGGTAGAGAATTTCGACCTCCTGGCCCCGGCCGGCTTCGGCGAGATCATCGGCGGCAGTGTTCGTGAGGACGATTACAATCGGCTGCTGGCACGGATAAAACAGGAAGGCTATAACCCGCAGGACTATGAGTGGTACCTCGACCTGCGCAAGTACGGCTCGGTGCCGCACGGCGGCTTCGGCCTCGGCGTGGAGCGCACCGTCGCATGGCTTACCGGCGAAAAGCACATCCGCCAGTGCATTGCCTTCCCCCGCATGATGGATAAGGTATACATATAGGCCACGAGAACCGGTTGAGAGGAGGTTTTTCATGGTACATTTGCTGGCGATGGTGGAAGAGGAAGTAGTATTTACGGTTATGTCTGCGGCGGCGCTGGTCCTGGTGATCGGTTTCGTAACCGTCCTGCTGGTGAAATCCATTCCGAGCAAACTGATCCTGTTTGGCCTGCTTCTGGCAGTTGCGGCAATGCTGGTCGGCTGTTTTTGGTCAGCAGGAGTGCTTTTGCCGGCAACCGTGCTGATTCTGGCGGTTTTCGTTTCTGGCCGGCGTTTTCTGTCTCGTCTTCGGATACATCGTCCAACTCTTCAAACGCCCACCGATCCAAGCGGAATGACATGCGCGGCCGTTTTGTCAAACCGGCCAGCCCTGATCTGAGGGAAGCTCGGCGGAAACCTGCTTGCCTTTCCAAGGAAGAATGTGTAATATAAGGACGTAAGGTTCCGGTCCGGCCTCGGGCCGGAGCCAAAGCGACTTGGTGAGGATTTGTGGGTATTCTTTGGGGACATCATACAGGGTGAGTTGAAAAGAAATATATTCCTCGGGGCGCGACGGCCCAAATCCGCACACTTAAGAGTCTCCGGATTCTGCGCACGTTTTGTGCAAACGGGTATCACTGCATAACTATCTCTGTTTTGTTGGAAAGGCACGGTAATGAAAAATCAAATCTTCCGGCTGTGTCTGGCGGCGATTGCCATCTTCGCAGCCACGGGACAAGCACAGCGAATTCTGTGGGTTTCGGACTGCGTCACGGAGACCGCCCCTCACGATCAGCCGTACATTGATCTGTTAATTGCAGAGGGATACACAGTCGAACGATTGGCCGAGCCGCGCGTGATGGATCAGGCCAAATGCGATCTGTGCAACACGTATGATCTTATCATCGTGGGGCGGCACGGCGACAGCGGCCAGTTTGCCAACGACAGTACCGAGGTTCAGCTTTGGAATTCGATTACCGCGCCGATGATTAATATGAACGCCTATCTTTGGCGGAGCAGCCGCTGGAAATGGGTGAAGTCAGACGCGACGAACGACATGTCGGATCTGCTGCAGATCGATGTTCCGGACCACCCGATGTTCAAGGGCGTAACGCCTGACGAGAACGGCCGGGTGAACATTATCGCCACCGGGACCATTTCGCTGTGCCAGCAGCGGGACCCAGGCAACGGATACCTGCTGGGGCATCGTGCCAACACGGGCAGCCCGCAGGTATGGATGGTTTACTGGGAGACGGGGCTTGAGTTCTACGTGGGGGCCGGGCAGTCGGCCGGCGGGCCGCGGTTGGCGTTCGCCGCGTCGGCCGGCGGCAGCGGCACCGACGGGCAGTACAACCTGAGCGAGGCAGGCAAGACGATACTTCTGAACGCGGTATACCAGATGAGCGGAGCGACATTCGACCGCAAGCCCACTGTCAGCGCCAATGACCTCATTGCTTACGCGAACGAAGCTATCCAGTTGAGCGCCTCCATCTTCGATCCGGAAGACGCGGTGACAATCGCGTGGTCGAAGGTGAAGGGGCCGGGGGAGGTGACGTTCAGCGACGCTGCGGCGGCTTCGCCAACGGTGAGCTTCACGAAGAAAGGACAGTACGTGCTGAAGCTTGAGGTGACGGACACCGCCAATGTAGTGACGGTTGAAATCAATGCCTACGTCAAGGATCGTGCCGACGACAAGCTGATTGCACACTGGGATTTCGATAACCTGCCGGATCCGAACACCTTAGTGGACGTCACGGGCAACGGCTTTGACGGCGTATGGAAGACGCTGGTCTTCGGGTCGGAGCCGAATGTCGTGCCTGGACATATCAGCGGTTCTTCAACGGCGGCGGCCTTGGGTGGGACGGGTTATTGGGAGATTACCAACGCATACGAGAATGATCCTAATTTCGATGCGCTTGCCGCGGGGGCGACGATCGCAGCATGGGTGAGTATTTCGAAAACACTTGATACCCTCTACCCGATGATCATCGGACACGGAGTGAACGGCTGGCGGCTTCAGGTCAATGACAACCGGTGGAATTTCGTTCAATCCGATTCATTCGACCTGCGTGGTACATACCCACCGATCGACGGTTTCTGGCACCATGTTGTCGCGGTTTATGACGGCGTCAATGCCAAGGTCAAACTGTACGTGGACGGCGCTCTCAACGCAGAAGCGGATACAAGGCCGGGCCTGCTGTTAGGCAGGGGCACCGCGTATCCGCATGTGCAAGTCGGCAACCGCGGCGATGCTCAGCGCGTGTGGCCGGGCCTGATCGATGATATCGCCGTTTACAATTACGCCTTGTCGGATGAAGCGATTGCAGCCCTGGCGGAGGCAGGCGATCGTCAATTGTATATCACGGCCGGTCCGGACCAGACGATACAGTTCCGCGGTGATCCGGTCCAGATGGACGCCACATTGTTTGTCGATGACGGCATTCCCGCCCCGGCTGCTCTGACGTGGGCGGTTGTCTCGGTGCCCTTGGGAGCAGACCCAACAAAGGTCGTGTTTGACAACCCGCACACAGAGGACCCCCTGGTCGACTTCCCGCCGGTCGCGGGGACGTACGTGCTGAGGCTGACGGCGGATGACACAACGCGGCAGGTCGCGGACGAGGTTTCGGTCGTGCTTGTTGTGCCGACTTGCGCGGATGTCATCGCGGAGGGGCACGGCCTGGCAACCGACCTCAACGAAGACTGCCGCGTCAACCTGGAGGATCTGGCGCTTGTCGCGGCCGACTGGATGCGGTGCGTCGACCCAAGCGACGCTACGTGTGAGTGGCCATACTGAGACAGCACTGACTTAAGTGACAGGTAACAGGAGGGCTCCAGCAGGAGCTCTCCTTGGTTTGTTCCGGCCGTTTCCTTGGGTTTCCGCCGGAAAGATCGCGACCAAAGCAGCAAGATAAATAGTTCAGGCTGTTTGCGCAGAATTGTGTCTGCGCGGGCCGAAACTGATTCTCGTTTGTGGGAGGTAGTGATGAAATACAGTGCGACATTCCTGCTGACGGCAGCGATGTTGTTTGCAGCCGCAGCCCAGGCCGGAACAATCACATTTTGCGGGCGCGAGTGGGCAACCGCCGATTGCGCGGCTCGTGATGATGCGTCTGTGACCAACCTGTACACTGTCAGCAGCGATGGCCTCAGCGGCACGATTACGGGCGTTTTTGGCGGCGCCAATACTGATTCCGCGATTGCAACACCGCTGACGCTCCATGTTGGCGACTCGGTCTCGTATGACTATTACGTGACGAACGAACAACGCGACCGCATAGGCGACGGCCTGAGCAATTGGGTAAATGACAGTTGGGCCGGATTCATCGAGAACACCGACCCGTGGACCAACTGGACGGTCACGGCGGCGCATAAGCTGTGGAGTGACAGGGTCGTAAAATGGACGGCCGACGGCAGCGACGTAGGTGTCATACCCGCAACCGGGCTGCACTTCGACTGGCTTTTCACCTCTGCCACGGAATACAGCGTCGCGGTGGTTGATATTGCGTCCGGCTCGCTGTTAGCCACGTGGAACGGCGTAATCGCCGACGGTAAGGACATCTCCAGCATTCAGGCCTTCCGCATGGGCATCTGGGACAGCGAACAGGATGCGACCATAGCCAACTTTGTCGTCGTTCCCGAGCCTGCAACGCTTGCCTTGCTGGGACTCGGGGCGCTGAGTCTTGTTCGACGCAAACGGTAACTTGCACTACAACAGCTTTCAAGCAGCCCGGGCCCGAGCGTACCTCATCGGCCCGGGCTTTCTTTTTGGCGGCTCACACGGGGGCTTTGGGACGGTTGTCCTTCATGATGAATGCCGCAGCAGCGCCGAAACAGAAGCCGCCGATGTGAGCGAACCACGCGACGTCAGACAGGCTGCCCGCGCCACAAAACAGACCGTTCAGAAGTTGAAGAACAAACCAGAACCCGAGGTAGAACCCGGCTGTGACGTGAACGACGTGACCCCAGCAGAAGAGCTTAATGCCGGCGTGGGGAAAGAATACGAGGTACATGCCCATGATACCGGAGACGGCGCCGCTGGCGCCCACCATGGGAATGGGGGAACTGACGTTAGCGAGTGTCTGCACAATGCTTGCCGCCAGGCCGGCGGCGACATAAAGGGCTATGAACCGCTTGCAGTTGAGCCGATCTTCAACACTTCTGCCAAACAGCCATAAGAACCACATGTTGCCCAGCAGATGAAAGACGTCGGCGTGCAGGAACATGTGCGCAAAGAGCCTGACTACCGAAAAATCCGCGGGTGTATGTCCCCAGAGAACAGCCATATCGATATCGCGTGCGGTGAGCGCGAAGACTATAACACAGAAGATGATGATCGCCGCAGTGGCAGCAGGCATCCGCCGCCGCTCAAGATCGTTGCCCAGAGGTAACGCATGCGGCAAATAATACATTATGGGCGATAAAGGCTGCGGCGCGGCGGCAATTCTCTCGAGGTACTTTTGACGCTTCAGGAGGTCGCGGCCGATCTCCTGTACGCGGGGGTCACCCTTGAGATAGGCGGCGACCTGCTGAATCTCGCCGGGATCGGTCCAAACACCGCCGCAGGAGGGGCACTTGTCCAGCATGATGTTGGAATCGTAGGCATAGTTGAAATTGCGGAGCAACGTTGTACAGCGCGGACATAGCCGCCGACTGCAAGAGTCCGGGCTGTCAACCTGCCGCGGCTTAAAGAGAAAGCCAAGGTCGGCCGATGCTTTCGTCCGGTCCGCCAGCGCTTTGGCGGCCGGCAGAAATACATCGGCATCGAACCAGATACCGTGACAGGAAGGGCAGGCCCGGACCGCCATGCCGCTGATCCATGTTCTCTGCATTTTCAAATTGCATGCCGGACAGTTCATGCCATTCGAATTCCTGCATCAGGTGGCGAAATTGCACTCGGGCCTGGAAAAAGATACCTCAGAACGGTTAAATATTCAACTGACGTACCTGTTTTTCATTGATTTACGGGTTGGGGCGGAGGATAATCCGGCACTTCGAAGAGCGAATCAGCATCTTATCTGGCGGGCAGGTATGGGTGAAGAAAAGACTGCCTGAGCCGGCCGGTGATTGGTTCGTTGCGGGGATTTAACTACTGCGATCGCCGGCGCCGGAAGTACGGGTTTGTCACCTTTTCATTGACGATTCGGACAAGGATTTTGGCGCGTGGAACAGTGGACCATCGGCAGACTGTTGACGTGGATGAACGGCTACCTGACCGACAAGGGTGTCGACGCGCCGCGGCTCAGCGCCGAACTGCTGCTGTCGCATGTCTTAGGCTGCAAGCGCATCGAACTGTATACGAACTTCGATCGTGTTGTGGAGCAGGCGAAGCTGGACGAACTTCGCGGCCTTGTCAAACGCTGTGCCGAGCACGAGCCGGTGGCGTACCTTGTCGGCCGCTGCGAATTTTACTCGCTGGAGATCCGGCTCAACAAGGCGTGCCTGATCCCCCGGCCCGAGACAGAGCTGCTGGTTGAGCGGGCAATCGACCTTCTGCGCGCGCGGCCGCAGCCGGCGGCAGTACTGGATTTATGCACCGGCTCCGGCTGCATCGCCGCGGCCATCGCCAAGAATGTACCCGAATGCCGGGTCACGGCCACCGATGTAAGCGACGAGGCTTTGACCGCGGCCAATGAGAATGTTCAACTGCATGATCTCGGCGAGCGGGTGCGGCTGCTCTGCGGTGATTTGTTCGACCCGCTCATCGGCGGCCTGGACGAGACAAGTTTCGACCTTGTTGTCTCCAACCCGCCATACGTGACGTCGGCGGAGATGGAGACCTTGGATAGAAACGTGAAGGACTATGAGCCGGTCAGCGCACTGCATGGCGGCGTCGACGGCCTCGATGTGTATCGCCGAATCCTCGAGCGGATCGAGCCGTTCCTGAAAGAGGACGGTGTGCTGATGCTGGAAATCGGCTATCGCCAGGGGCCCGCTATCCGCGAACTGTTGGAGGCGACGTGTCTGTTTGCAAAGATCACTATCGAAAAGGATCGGTCGGATAACGACCGGATCGCGACGGCGTGGCGGCTGAAGGCTTAAACATTTCAAGGGATGATACAAAGGCCGGAGGCGACACCCGCGGGCGCCGCCTCCTGAGCAGTTGTTGAGATTTGGTCATGACGGCTATTGTCACTTGGCCGTGGTGATCTGAATGTGCCGCGGCTTGACCTCTTCGGCCTTGGCTACGCGAATAGTCAGCACGCCGGCCTCCATCTCGGCCTCGATCTTGTTGCGGTCGAGATCGCGGCTGAGCGTAAATTCACGGCAGAAACCGCCGATCTGTCGGTCGGCGTAGACCGTGCGGCCCTGGGGCTCCTCGCTGACCTCACCGCAGACCGTCAGCGTGTCGCCCTCGACCTTGACGTCGACGTTCTTCTTTTCCACGCCGGGCATATCGAGCTTCACCACGATCTCCTCTTCCGTTTCCCAGATATCGGCCAGGGGCACAAACATCCGCTTCTCGGAGCCCCGCCGCCGCGTGACTTCAGCCTTCTGCGTTGTTGCAAGTTCCTGTTCTGCCATAACGATTCACCTCCTTTGGGCATTGTCATTCAATTGCCATCGAAAGTCCGCTTGCGCCGCCGCGCTTACTTCGCTTTGATGGCGATCGACTTCGGTTTGGCGGCCTGCGTCTTGGGCACAATGACGCTGAGTACGCCGTTTTTGTACTCGGCCTTGACCTTGTCGGCATCAATGCGCTCGGCAAGTGTCACAGTGCGGGTGAACGATCCGACCGGCCGCTCGCGACGATAGTAACGCACGTCTTCCTGTTCGTCCTCGCGCTTGCCCGTCAGCGTGACCGTGTTCTCCGCCACCGACAGGTCCATGTCCTTGGGGTCGACCCCGGGCAGATCCGCCCTGAGCAGGTACTCATCATCGGTCTCGTAGACGTTCACAGCCGGGAAGGTGCCTCGAGGCATGGACCGCAGGCCGATGGGACCCTCCAGAATGTCAAAGACACGGTTCATTTCGTTGAGCGTGCGTTCAATGTGGTCGAATGGAAATCGCGGATTCATCCACAACATAAACGCTCACCTCCTTTCAAAGAGTGTTTTCGTTTTCACTTTCAACCGTTCCTTTTCCACTCGCTTGTCGGATTTGCAAACAGCGTGCCAGCGACAGTCGGAGAGGGAGAGATGAGCCTGTAAACTGTTGATAGCACTGGGCTTACATAGAGGCCTGCTGCATGTGCTTGCCGCATTATCGGGCGTAGAGGGGCGGTGCGGGCTGTCAAATTGACAGGGGGGCGGAAATGTTCAAATGAGATCGTGGCCGAAGGTGTCCTTGTCAAGGCACCTCAAAAGCCGCTTGACAATGCATTCGCGCAGCTTGGCGATCTGCGCCCTGCTCTTGCCCGTGACGTCGATCTGGCCGCCGGCGTAGCTGAGATGGCCGCCGCCGCTGCCCTTGCGCGAGACGAGCCGCTTCATCACCTTGTCGGCGCGATTGGCCGTCTGGTCCGTTCGGAGCGACAGGAGCAGGCGATTGTTGTAGAGCCCGCTGCACAGCGTCCAGTGTGTGTTCTCTTCGCGCAGCAAGAGATCCGCGACCTCGCCGATCATGTCGGGGTTGTTGACCTCCTGCAGTTCGGCGACGGCGACGTCCTCGTAGACGGTCGTGTGCGTGAGGGCCTCCGACAAGAGTTGAAAGTATTCGCGCGGCACGCTGCCCCGCTGAATCTCCGAGAGCATGCGCTTGTTGGCGAGCGGGTAAAGTTCTTCGATGGCCTTGATGTCGGCGCCGGTCGCCTCGCGGCCGAGGTCCTGCGTGTCCGAGCGGATGCCGTAGATCAGTGCGGTCGCCAGCGGCGCGTCGGGAACGATGCCGGCGCTGAGAAGGTATTCGTGGAGGATCGTCGCGGTTGCACCGTAGCGCGTGCGGATGTCGACAAGTTTGGCCGAACGCGTCAGCGGTTTCATGGGGTGATGGTCGATGACGATGTCGGGCAGGCGGTCCTTCGTCAGACTGTTGTTGCCCGTGCCGGGCTGCGTGTCGACCAGGGCGATCAGCGGGTAACGATCCCATTGAATCTCCAACGGGGGGCGCAGCTCCAGATTCAGGTAGCGCACCATAGCTCGATTCTCCCCTCGGCCGACCGTTCCGCCGCACGTAATGGTGCAGGCCGTCTGCGTCAGCGTGTTGGCGATCTTCCGCAGCGCCACCGCGGCCGCAATCGAATCCGGGTCCGGGTTGTCCTGCATCATGATGAGCAGCGACTTGGCGCCGGCCAACAACTGGCGAAGCTTTTCGACCCGGTCGTGCGTCTTGTCGGAATTGCCCATGCATTCTCCCAATAACCGGCCAAGTCTGACCGGCGCATCATTCTTTTTCGGCAATCGACCGGCTTTCGTTCAGCGGACCCGCGGCCGCAGGAACTATTTGGGCCACATCCTCAAGAGGACGACGCCGTGTGCGGGCACGTCGGCACTGAACGAACCATTGAACTCGCCGAGGTCTTTTTGCCGCCAGAGATCGCGCACGCGGACCTCGCCTTCCAGGCCGAGATCGGCGAAATTCACTGTGACCGTCTTAGGCTCGTCATACATGACGTCGCGATTGAACAGCCCCACCGCCCTGGAACCGTCAGCCATGTTCTTGGCGTAAACGGCATACGTCTGGTCGCCGGCGACCTGCACCGCCTGCCGGCCCAAGGCATCCTGATTGACCTGGAGCACCTCGTCATTTGTCAGCAGGCTCAGAGTGAATTCATCCAGGCCGGTCAGGTCGCAGCCCAGGAGCATGGGTGAGGCCAGAAGGCACCACAGGCTGATATGTGTGTACTGTTCGTCCGGCGTCAGGTGCGATGGGCGCAGGTTCGGCCCCCAGCCGACGCTGCCCACGACGAGCATGTCGGCATCGTTGAAATGGCCCGGCCCGGCGAAGGGCGCCCACTTATCCTGCGAAAAGCCAATCTGAGAGACGCTGTCCCACGAGTCGACGATATCGTCAGTCGTCCGCCAACAATTTGCCAGCCGCGCCCAATCGGCCGCGTGCTCAAACGGCGCACTGTTGGACAGGCTGTAGACGATGTCACGTCCCGAGGCGCGGAGCGCTTCGGCCATTTCGGTAACGTGAGGCACGTCGTTGGGGTTCCAGTCGTACTTGAGGTAATCCACGCCCCAGGCCGCCCACTGCTTTGCATCGTTGATTGCGAAGGAATACCTGCCGTGCCGCCAGCCCTGGAAACGGGGGTCCTTCTCGGCGCTCCACGTCCCCCGGGGGTTATCCGCCGAGCCGCCGATGTGCTGGGCATACGTCGTCACCCAGGGCGTCGAGTAAATGCCGATCTTCAGCCCCAACGAATGCACGTAATCGCACAGGCCCTTCATGTCGGGAAACTTCTCGTTTCCCTGGATGGCGTTGAATTCGCCGCCCCGCGGGCCCTGCCATCCATCGTCAATGTTGATGTACGTCCAGCCGTGATTGATCAGGCCGGTGTCGACCATCGCCTTTGCGGCGGCCTTGATCTTCTCGGCATCGACCGAGGCCGCCCAGCAGTTCCAACTGTTCCACCCCAGCGGCGGCGTCAGGCAGATACGATCGCCCACGATGATGCGAAACTCCTTTTCGCTCCTGCCCAGCGCGTTCTGTGCCGTCAGAGTCAGTTTGTATTCACCTTCCCTGCTCAATGTCCCCGTGATGCGTCCGGTCGCCTTATCGAGCGACAATCCAGTGGGCAGATTCACCGCCCCGAACGTCATAGGGCGATCGCCCGTGGCCGGTATCGTATACAGCACGGGCGAGCCCGGCCGCACACCGAAAACGTCGGGCCCGTTGATCCGCGGTGTCGGCTGCGGCTTCGGCGTCAGGATGTACGGTTCCACGGCCGCCGAAGACATGGCCTGGGGGTCCTGCCCCGTGACGCGGAGTTTCGCATCGGCCCAGTCGGCGTGATCATGGCTGTTGCCGTCGCCGCCATCCGTGACGATCAGGCCGAGCTTCTTGACGCCGCGGGTCAGGACGTTGACCTCCTTCGGCGGATCGCCCGCTTTCATGATGCCGCTCTGCCAGAGCACCTGGCCCTTGCCGAACACGATGAACTCCACGCTGGCCGGCGATTTGCCAACCTCGTCGTCCACACCCACGAACGCCGTGAAATGGCTCGTCCAGCCGTCCATCTTTATCCACATGACCGAATGGGCATGTGTGCCGACACCGCGCTCGAACTTCCGGCCGCCGATCGAAAGCGGGCGGCCTTCCACGGAGGCATTGCGTTTCGGCTCTCCCCGGCCCGCCTCCATTTTGCTGACATCCAGTTCGTCCAGCCAGACGTACCTCACGGCCGCGGCGACATTCGACGACAACACAGCCAGGAGAACCGCGGCCGCTATTGTTGAATGATGTATCCGTTGCATATTCGTTATCCTTTACGCCAGGGCCAGACTGTACACATTGTCGACACCACAACCAGCGGAGTATAACACGGATTGCAAATAGCTGCAAATGGCGTCGACATTGCATCACGCTGTGCACTCGCGACGCAGCCGAGACGCAAACGACCCCCAAGGGCCCTGCAAGAAAGACGTTGTTTACCCGAAAAATTTGAACTGTAAAGGGTACCTGCGCAGCGTTGACCCGGAACAGCGAGGCCGCTATAATAAAGGGCTGTCATTGTTGGTACAACAGTGGTTGATGCAAATTCATTTCATAAGGAGAATGGTGATGTCGAAAAACCTCATCTTCATGGCAATTGCACTTTTGTCCATCGTCCTGTCCGCCCCGGCCCAGAATCTCGTCCAAAACGGAGATTTTGAGGCATGGACAAACAACTGGCCCGACAACTGGACCAAAGAATCCGGCGGAGCCGTATCCCGAGTACCGGGGCTCGACGGGACGGGTTACGCGGTGAACCTCATCAAAACGAGCAATGATACCGATGCCATCAAACAGAACCTGTCCACTCCCATCACCGACTCCTTTTATCTGCAGTTTGATTTTGCCTTCGGCGACCCCGGATCGGCGCGGGCGATGGACGTAACAATCAAGGGCGGCGCCAACAACGTCAGCGTGCTGCACCCGCGCGTCAATGACGCACAGCTGGAGTTCTATAACGGTGTGGCCAAGGCGTGGGTTGTGGTACCCGGGACACAAGGCAAGATGCTCGCCTCCAATTTTGCCACAAACACGATCGTAGCCTATCGTCTGATCGCGAAGGGAACATGGACCGGCGATTACACGGTTTCTGTGAAGAGCCTGACGACCGGCACCGACATCGTTGTCGATGTACCCGTAAGCGTGTGGCAGGAAATACCCTCGCCCAGAAACGGTACATCGATCTACCTGGAGCGAGGACGCAGCGGCGCCGACTGGCGTGCAGATAATGTAATGGTATTCGCACAAGATCCGCGGATTCCGGTTGTCGACGCCGGCGCCCCAATTCAGGTGGCCGCGCCTGATAACACCGTTCAGATGAATCCGTCGGTATTCGATCTCGACACGGCCCAGGAAGACCTCACGTACGCGTGGACCCAGGTCAGCGGCCCGGCGGCTTCATTCAGCACCGTCCCCGGCGAGACGGCAAATGATCCACAGGCGGCTGCCATCCTGGACGGCGGTCCGGGGCTCTATGTATTCAAGGTCACGGTCACCGATCCGCAATCCAACACCGGCGAAGATACGGTGCTGGTGCGTTTTAAAGGCGCCGGCGACAGCGTCCTGTTGGGCCGCTGGGACTTCGAGGATCAGCCGCAGGGCGATACGGCGGTCGACACGCTCGATCCATCCTTAGGCAACGTCGGGGCGGATAACGGCACGCTGGGTCCGATCAGCCTGGCTACCGACCCCAACAGCGATCCCAACTGGGCCGAAGGCTGGGTTGGCGAGGCGGCACTGCTGTTTAAGGGCAATGACCTGGTCAGCATCGACGTCGATGAGAGCGTCGATCCCAACATGACGGGCCTGCAGTGGGAGATCTCCCTGGCGGCGTGGGTTAAGCCCGACGTCGGCACGCTGACCACCACGTATAACACGATCGTCGCACGCGCCAATCCGTTCACCTGGGTGCTCAGGCAGCTCAACACCGGCGTCGCCGAATTCACGCTGGCGCTGGAGAGCGGCAACCTGTTCACCGCCGGCACGGTGAAGCTCGTCGACGGGCACTGGCACCATGTCGCCGGCACCTATGACGGCAAGGAAGTCAAGATCTATGTCGACGGCATCCTCGACGTCAGCCGGCCGGCCTCCGGGCTGCTTAAGTTATTCCCTGAAGCCGAGGTGACAATCGGCGGCAGGCACGGCGACGGCCATCCGTGGCGGGGCCTGCTGGATGATGTCCGCGTCTACAGCTACGCCTTGAGCCCCGAGGAAATCCAGGAGCTGGTACGCTTAGGCGCTAATGTCGTTCCTTACGTCGCCATCGACGACACGGTCCCAACCGAGCTGATCATCGCCTTCCGGGACTCCGTCGAGCTGACCGCGAAGATCACCGACTGGAACATCGACCAGGGACAGGCCCTGACCGTCGCGTGGTCGGTGCCCGACGTGACAATGGCCGACAAGGTCCAATTCGCCGACGCCCAGAGCGCCAACACGACGGCGACGTTTTTCGAGCCGGGTATTTACACCCTGCGGCTCTCCGTGCAGGACGCCTTCGGCGCAAGCGCGTATGACGAGATCACCATCATTGTCAAGGATGCGGTCTGCCGCGACCTGCTCGTGGTCGATCCGCAGTCAGGCCTGCTCGTCAACCCGACGCTGTCTTTCGACATCAGCGGGCCTGATGGCGAACCGGACTGTTATGTGAATCTCTACGATCTGGCAGTGCTTGCCCAGCAGTGGGCCCTCTGCAACGACCCGCAGGGCGAAGGCTGCCAGCCGATCGCCAGGTAACGGCGATATCGATAAGCAGCGAACCACGGATTGGGCGCCGATCAACTGCAGCGGCGCCCAATCCTTTCAACAACAACTAAGTTGCAGGCAGCGATCCTGCCGCGGGGAAAGCCTCATGAAGTACAGCAGCACCTTAAGACAAAAGTTCGTCCTCCTCCTTGCCTTGTTGTCCAGCCTCGCCTGCCATGTGCCGGCCGGCGCCGACAACCTGCACTACTACTTTCCGCCCGAGACCGTCACGCCGCAAACCATTACGACGGACGTGTGCATCTACGGCGGCACGTCGGCCGGCGTCGTGGCGGCCCTGGAGCTGAGCCGGCTGGGCCTCGACTCCGTTATCGTCCACCCCGGCATACGTCTGGGCGGCCTGTCCAGCGGCGGCCTCGGCTGGACCGACATCGGCAACAAGGACGCCATTCACGGCCTCTCCCGCGAATTCTACCGGCGCGTCGGTGCAAAATACGGCACAAGCGAGGACTGGACCTTCGAGCCGTCGGTAGCGCTGGCGGTCTTCCAGGACATGGTCGCCGAAGCCAAGGCGCCGGTCTACTATAAGGCCTTTCTCGACGACGTCGAAATGGCCGGCAACCGCATCGTGGCGGTCCGAATGGAAAACGGCCTGCGTGTCGTGGCCGACTACTTCATCGACGCCACCTACGAAGGCGATCTCATGGCGGCCGCCGGGGTCAGCTACACTACCGGGCGCGAATCCAACTCCCGCTATGGAGAAACCTACAACGGTCAGCAGGTCCGCAACGCACATCAATTCAACTACAACATCAGCCCCTACATCGTCGCGGGCGATCCGACCAGCGGCCTTCTGCCCGGCATCGAGACCACCACGCCGGTCATCGGCGAAGGCGACCACCGCATCCAGGCTTACAATTTCCGCATGTGCCTGACACAGGTCGCTTCCAACCGCATCCCCTTCGAAAAACCCGCCGGTTACGACCGCTTGTTGTACGTGCTGCTGGAACGCTACCTGGCCGCCGGCTGGAAGGATGTCTTCAACAAGTTCGACCCCATCAACAACGGCAAGACCGACACCAACAATCACGGCGCCGTCTCAACCGACTTCATCGGACAGAACTACGGCTGGCCGGAAGGCTCGTACGCAACGCGCGAGGCGATCTTCCAGGCCCATGTCACGTACCAGAAGGGCCTCATGTGGTTTCTCGCGAATGATCCTGCGGTGCCCGCGACCATCCGCACACAGATGAGCAGCTGGGGTCTGGCCGCCGACGAATTCACGGAAACCGGCGGCTGGCCGCCGCAGCTTTACGTGCGCGAAGCACGCCGCATGGTCAGCGACCATGTACTCACGCAGCACGACGTCATGGGCTCAGTGCTCGTCAAAGACAGCGTGGGTCTGGCCGCTTACGGCATGGACTCGCACAACTGCCGCCGCTTCGTCACGCCGGAAGGTTACGTGAAAAACGAAGGCGACGTGCAGATTCACGGCTTCAGCCCCTACCCCATCTCCTACCGCTGTATCGTCCCGCGCGTCGGTGAGTGTACCAATCTCGCCGTGCCGGTCTGTGTTTCTGCATCTCACATCGCGTACGGCTCGGTTCGCATGGAGCCGGTCTTCATGATTCTGGCGCAGTCCGCCGCCGTCGCAATTGCTCAGGCCCATGCCGACAAGCGCGACCTGCAGGACGTGCACATCAAGACGCTGCAAACCACCCTGGAGGCACGCGGCCAGCGTCTCTACTGGGAGCGCTACCCGGAAGAGGTCGAGGGAACCATCATCGATTCACAAGGCGGCTCCGGCGTACAGATCGTCGGCAACTGGGTTGCCAGCAGCACAACTCCCGGCTATCACGGCATCGGCTATCTGCACGATGACAACGTCGGCAAAGGCCAGAAGTCCGTGCGATTCAAGTTGAATGTTCCCGCCGCGGGCTCCTACAAGGTCTACCTGCGGTGGACAGCGCATGAAAACCGCGCCTCCAATGTCCCGGTGACCATACAGCATGAGACCGGAACCGCCAATCATGTTGTCGACCAGCGGTCCAACGGCAGCCGATGGGTGCTCCTGGGTTCATACAGCTTCACGCCGTCCGTCGGCGCAGTCACGCTGTCCAATGCCGGTACCGACGGCTACGTCATCGCCGATGCGGTGATGTATGTATCGGAGACGCCGACAACATGCAGCGAAGTACTCGAAGCGGGCGGCCGGCTCGCCGCGGATGTCAGCGGCCTGAACAACGCCCCCGATTGCCGCATCGACCTGTATGACCTCGCCGAATTCGTAAGACAGTGGCTCGCCTGCAACCACCCGCTCCACTGCCCTGATCAGTCGATATAGATGAATCTGACCGCCGTTGCGGCGCGCATATCCGGCTACTCAACCAGCGGCTTGCCATCCGGCCCGGCGGGCTGCTCGATGGTGATCTTGTCGCCCAACAGCCGCACAAGATCCGGCAGGTCATACACCGTCAGCGCCCCGTGCACCGCATTGACGAGCTGATTGTCATGCATCTTCGCATGAACAACGCTCGACCATGACGTAAGCGTGCCGCGAATCGTAACGTGACTGAACATCCGCGGCTCACAGGCGGCCGCATGCAAGGCGGGCACACCCACGTTGCCGACCGCCACAAGCTCAACCGGCCCGTGTTCTGTGTTCATGCCGGCGATTCTCGCACATAGAAGTATGTCCTCCGCCCGCATGCCGACGTACGACCGGCCCATCACGTACGCGGCGTAAACGTCCTGCCCATCCAGGCCGAAGGAGGGCGCCCCGTAACGCTGCCCATTCTGCTTCGTCTCACCGATGCCGCGCACGTCGACCGCATAGACCGTCTTGCCTGCCCGCACAAGCGCCTCGATGGCGCCGCCCGGCCCCGCATCCGCATCCTTGCCAGCCTCATTGACGTAAACCACCGCACCTGCCGACGATTCCTCAGCGGGCTTGAATCTCAACAGAGGCAAATATATCCCCGACTCACACTCCAGCACGGCCTTCTCGATTGTATAACCGTCGCGCTGCAGCGTCTCACCGAGCCGCACCTTCGGCGACTTCAATTTGTCAACCCTGCGAATACCGGCAATCTGCCGCACCCGGGCAATCAGCGTCTCGGTGCTTTCCTGGTGCCAAAGCGCCTTGCGCCTGGCCGCAAGCTGCTTTTCGTACTCAACGTTGATATCGTAGGCCGACCGCGCCCCCGGCAGCAGCATCACCTGCCACGCCGGCGTACACTGGGCCTCCGCCGGCGAGAGCGGCACGATATTCGGCTCCGTCACCGCCTCATCCCGCCCGCACAGCCACCGCGCCATCCATCGCGCCGCGCCGTTGCGCAAATGCAGGCTGAACCCGTGCGTCTCATCGGCCTCGACGATGTCGACACGCTCGGCCGCCCCCATCCGCGTATACAGCCGCTTGGCCCGTCTAAAAGTCTCCCACGTGCCGCCGATGTCGAAGAAGTCCCGCGTCGCGCAGCCGATCAGCGTCGGTCGCGGCGCCCGCATCATCACGTAATCCGCATGGTCCATTCCGAAGGCCAACTGCCCGAAGATATTCTGCTCGGCGTCCTGGCAGCCGATCGTGTTGAGCAACCGCTCAAATGTCGTGATATAGCAGCACGGCGCCGCCGCCGCAATCCGCTCGTCCAGCGCCATGAGGTACGCAGTCTGCGTCCCGCCGCCGCTGTTGCCCGTACAGCCGATCTTCGTCGGGTCGATCTCCGGGTGCAACTGCAGATAATCGATCGCCCGCATACCGTCCCAGATCTCGAACCGCGCGGTGTTCTGCCCCAACAGGATCGACCCCACGCCCAACATCGTGTGCGCACGCGTTCCCCGGATCGGCGCCTTGCCGTTGGCGTCCAGGTACTGGCTCCGCTCGCCCTGGTCGATCGGATCGAACACCATCGCCGCCATGCCGTTGAGCGCCATCAGCGCCCCGACCCGCTGATAAAGATCAAATGCCTTGCCCGTATCGCTGTGCCCGCACGGCACCAACACCGCCGGATACGGCCTGGGCGCATCGGCCGGCAAGAACAACAGCGCCGTCACATAAAACCCCGGCAGGCTCTCGAAGATCACCTTCTCAACCGTGTACCCCTCGCGTTGGACGACCCCGGTCACGCGTGCATTAAGCGGCGTCCGCTCCGGCAGGCCGCCCAGCGCATCGATGAAGTTAGCCTTCATCTTTGCCTGGTACGCCGCGATCTGCTCGGCCGTCTTGCGGGCATCGTAATCCGCCCGCCACCTCTGTGCCAGAAGCGCCGCCTCCGCCAGAAAATGCCGCTTCATCATGTCCTGCCACGGCCCGCCGTCGAGCACTTCCGGCAAAACCGCCAACGCCTGCTTGCTGTCAGGCGCCTGTTGTGAAGCCGCCGGCTCCTGGCCGCCACACAAGGCCGCAACCGCAAACAAGGTTACCGCACACGCCGAAAAACGCATCGTCATTTCAATCCTCCGTCAGATTGCAGGGGCGAGGTTTGCCCCGCCGCCCGATTGTCGCAACCCTCAGCACACAGCAGCTCACTCGAGGATCACAAAATCATCCAGCAGCACGCGATCGTCCGGGCCGCCTTCATAGATGATCTTAAAATTGTTCAGTACGTCCCCTTCCAGACTCGCGCCCTTCATGCCCCAGCCCACGCGGGACTCCATCGCCCGGAACTCCACGTCCCGCCACACACCCCCAGGCAGCGACCCGATCTCGTATCGACAGTTATCGCCGTTCTTCTTCGACCAGATCAATATCGTCGCCTGCCGCGTCTCGCCCAGGGCCTTCAGCCGCAGCCGCACCGTTGTTGACTCCGCCACCGGCACGGAGAAGCGATTCCAGACCGAGGCTCCCGCCGGCCCGAACGCATAGGCCTTCGAATCGCCGCCCGATGCGTCTACAACCTGTCCGCCCGCAAAGCCGCCGTCGCCTGATTCGAAATCAGCGGAAAACGCCTTCGCCCCCGGCTCGGGCACCAGCGCCCCCGGCGTGAGGAGCGCACTGTACGACGGCCGCGCTTTCTTCCGGCCGCCGGCCGGCCTGCCTTGCACCGGGCCGATGTACTCCGTGGCAATCACAATGTCGTCGAACCACACCTCCATCACCCGGGACTCCGGATGCGGGTCGTTGTTGTGCCGCGCAGGCTGCTCGGTGTTGTAATACAAGAGCCAGAAACTGTTGATCTTCAGCTTGTCCGTCGTCCGCCACCGAAACCCGTCGAAGTGCCCGTACAACTCGCCGTCGACCCAGAATGCCTGCGCTCCGTCGGCCTTGTCCGGCGCGCTGTTGGCCTTGAGCATCACCTCCACGCAATACCACCGCCCCGGCTCGATCGGCTCCTGCTTGCCGTTGAACACGGAGCCCCATTTGGTCTGCATCTCGTGCCAGTACGTATAAAAGTTCCATACCCCCGGCGGCGAATACTGCCCCCACCGCCCGGTCGGCTCGATGCCCGTCGAGAACTTCTCATCCCCCGGCGGTGTCTCGCCGGCCCCGCCTTTCGGCCAGGGCTTCGGATTGCGGTCCGCCACGAGGTGCACGAAATGATGAATGTAACCGGTCTTCTCGTGAAACTTCACGTAAAACCGCGCGTACATCGTGTCCACCCCGCGCGGATGCGTAAACAGGTATCCGTTATCCCGCATGCGGATGGATTTCTCACCCGGCGAATTGGCGTGCACATCCGTGGAAAGGTCGATGTTCTCGGGCTTGTAGATCTGTCCCCAGCGCGCGCCGATCTCCTCCACCGTTCCCGTTTCGAAATCCTCCACGAACAGTACCCGGGGATCGTCCTCGATCCCCTTGTCGCCCGGGTACTTCGCCGCTATCCCCGCGCTCTGTGCCGCCGCGCCGGCCTGCACCAGTGCCGCCAGAACCATCGCGCCCAATAGCCTGCCGATCATTCCTCCACCCATCGCCTTCTCCTTCTGATAAGATTTCATTTCAGCGGGCGACTGTGGCCCTGCTGCCTGTACTTCTCCAGGAGCGCCGTCAGCTGCGCAACAACCTCCGGATGCTCGGCGTACACGTTCTGCCTTTCCGCGATGTCCTTTGATAAATCGTACAACTGCACCGGCGGCAGTTCCGGCTTGCCGGCTGCCCCCGGCCGCGGATGACTCCACCCGCCCGAATCCGGACACAACTCCAGCTTCCACTTGCCCTGCCGAATCGAAAACGACCCGTTGATCGAATGATGCACCGTCGCTTCGCGCAGCGGGCCGTCCCGTTTCTCAACCAGCAGCGCACTCAAGATGCTTACCGAATCCTCGCCGGCATCCGGCGGCAAGTCCTCGCCGACAATCTCGGCCGCCGTCGCCATCAGGTCCGTCAGGCAGATCGTCTCGGCGCATTGCGTCCCGGGCGCAATCCGCCCCGGCCATCGCGCGATAAACGGTATCCGGTGCCCGCCCTCGAAGATATCCGCCTTCATGCCGCGGAAGATGTAACTCGGATTGTGCCCGTGCTCGGCAAGCGCCTTGAAATTCGCCTCCGGAGAACAGCCGTTGTCGCTTGTGAAAATCACCAACGTATTCTCCGCCAGCCCGTTTTCCTCCAGCGCCTTCATCAGCCGCCCGACGCAATCGTCCATCTCGCACACGAAATCGCCGTATGCCCCGACGCCGCTCTTGCCGACAAACTTGGCGTTCGGCACGATCGGCGTATGCGGCGCCGTCAGCGGCCAGTACAAAAAGAACGGCAACCCCTTTGACTCCTTTGCGTACCGTTCGATGAACGCCACGGCTTTTTGCGTTATCGTCGGCAGCACGTCAATGTGCCGAAATCCCGGCGCGATGTGCCCGGCCCGCCACATCGCCGGCGACGGCGAGGCCGCAATCGTCTCCGTCGGCATCTCCGTCGGCCGATCGTTTTCCACAAAGCAGTAGGGCGGCATATCCAGGGACGCCGGGATCCCGAAAAAGTAATCGAACCCCGCGTCATTGGGTCCGGGCCGCAGCGGCTTACCGAAATCCGTCTGCCTGTCGCGGCCCAATCCCAGGTGCCACTTGCCCACGCATGCCGTACGGTAGCCGTGCCGCTTCAGCAGCGACGCCACCGTCATCCGCCCCTCCTCGATCAGCGCAGGCGATGACCCGTTCAATACGCCGCTTTTCAGCCGCGACCGCCAGCAGTACCGCCCCGTCAGTATCCCGTACCGCGTCGGCGTGCACACCGCCGAGCCGGAATGCGCATCCGTGAAGACCATTCCCTCCCGGGCCAGGCGGTCCACGTTCGGCGTCGGTATCTTGCCGTCGGCATTGAGACACTTCACATCCCCGTACCCCAGGTCGTCGGCAAGGATGTAAACGACGTTCGGCAGGTTTCGCCCCTTCTCCGCTGCGGCCGCAACATGGAGTCCCGCAGCGGCAATCGATGCACCTGTGATCTTAAGGAATTGACGCCTGCTGATTGTGCTCACGCTTGTCCTCCGTTAGCTGTTCTGTCGTACCAAGGCGAACAGCGCCATAACCTGTTCGTGGATCAAACCGTTGGTCGCCAGGACCTCCTCGCAGACACCCTCCCGGCGGCCTGAGAAATCGCTCCACCGGCCACCCGCCTCAGACAGAATCAAAAAGCCCGCCGCCACATCGTAGATCTTCAGATGCAGTTCCCAGAACCCCTCGAGACGCCCGCATGCCGTATAGCACAGATCCAGCGCGGCCGATCCGTACCGCCGCACGTCCCGCAGGCGCGGCACCAACACATTGAAATAGGGCAGGTTGTTGTGCACCTGGTCGAAACGCACGCACGCAAACCCCGTCGCCATCACGCTGTCGGCAAGGTCCGCCGTCGCCGACACACGAATCGGCGAGCCGTTAAGTGTCGCGCCATCCCCCGCCCGGGCCTCGTACAACTCCCCCATCGCCGGCGCATTTACCGCCGCAAGCACGTACTGGCCCGCCTTCTCCACCGCAATCGAGATCGAATAGTACGGCTGGCCGTGCACAAACGAGGTCGTGCCGTCAATCGGATCGATGATCCAACGGTACTCGCCGCCCTGGGCGACACCGCTTTCTTCCCCGTCGATGGCGTGCCGGGGATACGCCTGCCGGATCTGTTCCACGATGAACTTTTCAATCGCAACGTCCGCCTCCGACACCAGATCGTTGCGTGACTTGCGCGAAACCTCCAACGTCTTTAAACGGCCGCGATACTCCAGTGACATCTCCCCCGCCCGGCTGATGATCTCTCGCAGAAAATCCTTCAATGAACACTCCCAAGGCTTTTCCAACGAGGCTAACACAACCCCCCGAAAAAGTCAATTCACCCCCTGCCTGTCAAGCATCGCGGCTCCCGCGGAACGCCGGCGTCCGCTGCTGGACCGAAGCACAAATGACCGGCCATGTCCGCCGCCCTCCCCGCTGCGGCGCACTCGCACCTAACCCGGCGCAGACCATTCCCCCGCGATACAAAAATAGAATGTTGTTCCCAAAGACGCTGCGCGGGCCTTTCAGCCCTCCAGCGTTTTAAAGCATGTCCGCCAGCGTGGTCTTACGCAGAATGGCAGTGCACTTCTCCGAAGCTTCCTTGCAAACCTGCTCCATTTTTACGCTGTAGGGGGCGTTGTTCGCCTGGGCCGCAATGTCGAAATGCCCGCAGATGGATCCATTCACAGCCTCAATGATCTCCAGCATCGTGATTTCCTGTGCCGGACGGGCCATCGTAAATCCCCCCCGGGGACCGCGCTTGCTTCGCAAAATGTTGGCACGCACCAACTGCTGCATGATCTTTAGCAGATACTCCAACGGAATGTTGTATGCCTTGCTGATCGCGTTGGCAAGCACAGGACCGTCCTTATCGTTCATCGCGACATAGCCGGCAGCCACCATTCCGTATCCCGTAGATCTGCTGATTGCCATTTTTTCTCACTCCTAATTGAGCCTGTTGATATTGCTAAACTCTGATAATTTTGGTTGTTTAAAGCATTTTTGCAACACTTTTTTTGCACTTCGTGAAAAATACCGCAATGAACGACGCCTCTAAACCACCGCGCATCAGGGCTTGCGCCCGGCGCCGCAGACGTAAGCTGCTGTAAAAAAGAAGCTTATGACATTGATCGCCGCCGCCGCATCGGGATGTTCCGCGGACTCGATGCGCTCAAGATAAATTGTGCTTCTTTTCAATTTTTTCAGCGTCAAGCGAGCTTCTGCAGCAAATCGCGCGGCAGATCCCTCATGCCCGACCAGTAGCAGACCTGATCGACTCATAGGTATTTTCCCTGTATGATCCAAGTCTCTTGCTCGAACCCTAAAAATCTTTAAAAGGCCCCCTCCCCAAAGCATAACGCGTTTGGCGGTACCCAGTGCCAACAGGACCTTCCGCAAACCGCCTCGTACCAATTCCTCAACCCCGTGCGCGGCGAAATGCCCCATGGCCATGCAGGTTCTGTTTGTAGCCCCACCTGGCCGCTACTTCCTGAAGAAGTCCAAGCTGAACGGTGTCTTTGGCGGGCGGAGACGGGCGGCCCGGCCGCCGGTTTTCAACTGGAGGCTTTTGCGCCAGTTGTCCGGACCGGCCTCGAGACTGCGGGCAAAACCGTAATCGATGCCGTCCTGTGACGTGATCAAATCGCTCTTCTTCTCGTCGAAGCGTGCGTACCGGCCCGTTATCGACGCATAATACCAGCGATAAGGAAACTCGTGCTCCTTGAACCACGGGTCGATGTCGGTGATGTCCACGTTCAGCGCCTTAGGCAGGTCGTATTCCGTGTACACCAGGGTGATGTCCCTCGTGTAATAATGTTCGACAAACCACACCACGCCTGAGTCCGGAACGCAGAACTCCGTCAGAGCCGCCTCGTCCCACTCCGGCGGGATGTACGCATCCAGGTACGTCAGGTGCATCGCCTCCGGGCGCATCGTCGTAGAAAGCCGCCGGGCCGCCGAGGCAATCGTCCACGAACCCGCCGAATGCCCCACCAGGTGCACGTGCCGAAACCGCCCCAGCGTACGAACCGCCTTCGCCAGGCGCGGCCCGGCGATATCCCGCCCGTACTTCGCGGCATCCACCGGATTGATCACCCCCGCCCCGCCGCTCCAGTCATAGGCTGCACACACCCACGCGTTCGGCTCCGTCGCCGCAACAAGTGCCGCGGCGATATCCGCCGGCCAACTGCTCGAAGCCCGGTCAATCCACCCATGCGTCACCACAACGATCCTGTCCGCCGTAGTGGGGATCTTCACGGCCGCATCGACCGTCACGTCCGCCTCCGCCGCCACCTCCGGCGTCACGATCATGTACTGCACCACAAACGACCCCTCGTCGGCAATCTCCAGCACTCCCGACTCGCCGATTCCGATCTCCACCCCCGCATTCACATAGCCCTGCAGCCCGGCCTTCTCCATGAACTTCAAGACTTCTTTCCGCGCATCGGGCTTCTGGCCCCAGGCCGCCGCCGCCAGTACCGCCACCAACAGATGAACGCGCCAAGTACCCCTTCTTTGCCTTTTCATTCTATGCATCGGCTGCCTCCCAGTCCCCCGCCACGCCGAACATCCCCCGCACCCGCATCGACTCCGCCGCCATCCCGCGAAGCCCTCCAACGTCCAATTTACCCGATCCGAGGATCGGAATCGAGTCCACCTTCACGTAATTCTCCGGCCGCGGCCGGTACATATTCGGCAGATCGCTTTCCGCAATGATCTTCCGCAGCCGCTCGGCATCACCCGCCTCATCCGTATAGACCACCACAAGCTGCTCGCCCTTCTTCTCATCCGGCACACTCGTGACTGCCACCACCTGTTCATGCGTCTGCAGCCCCTTCAGCAGCACCTCCTCCACCTTCAAATGCGGCACCATCTCGCCGCCGATCTTGCTGAACCGCGCCAGCCGGTCGGTAATCGTCAGAAAACCATCCTCATCCATGCTCACCACGTCCTTCGTGTTATACCACCCATCCTTAATCGCCTCCCGCGTCTGCTCTTCCTCCTCCAGGTAGCCCAACATCACGTTTGGCCCTTTCACCAGAAGCACCCCAGGTTCGTTGATCCCCTTGTCGCTTCCATCCACCGGATCGACAATCCGCACCGCCACCCCGGGAATCGGATGCCCCACTGTGCCAGGCTTGTGGCCCACCTGCACGATTCCGGCCGCCTCGACGTCCGGCACGTTCAGCGCGATCAGAGGGCTCGTCTCCGTCACTCCGTAGCCCTCCAGCGGCCGCAGCCCGAACTTCTTCTCGAACGAATCCGCCAGGCGCATCCGCAACTTCTCCGCCCCAACGATTACCAGGCGCAGCGTCGCAAAATCCTCCGGCTCGGCCCGGCGTATGTAAGTCATCAGAAACGTCGGCGTCGCAAACAGCAGCGTCGCCTTCTTGTCGCGCACCTGTTCGGCGATCAGACGCCCGTCCAACGGGTTGGGTACATACGCCACCTGCACCCCGGCCAGCAGCGGCAGCCACAGCGTAAAGGTCAACCCGAACGAATGGAAGAACGGCAGGCCCGAACAGACGACGTCGTTGGTATAGACTTTGAAGATCATCAGCGCCGTCTCGATGTTCGAGGCGATGTTGTAATGGCTCAGCAGCACGCCCTTCGGCAGGCCCGTGCTGCCAGACGAAAATACGATCGTCGCCACATCGTCGGCCGAGAACCCGCGCCTGCGCGCCAGCCGTCGCCGCGGCATGTACCGTGCCTTTACGTACGCCCGCCGCTTTTCCGCCGGCCCGATCCCCTTGATCAGGTCCTCCATGAACACCAGACCCGGCAAATCCTCATCGATGTGCACCTTCTCCAGAAACTCCCGCGAAGAGATCAAGGTCCTGATGCCGCTTTTGGCAATTGCATGCGCCCGCGCCTCCCGCGATGACGTGTAGCTCAGGTTAACCGGCACCCGCCCCATCAGCGTCAGCGCCAAATTGGCCAGCGCGGCCCCGCAGGATGGCGGCAGCAGCACACCGACGTTGGCGCAATCGCCAACAATTGGCCCTAATGCCTCCGCCAGCGCAACCGACGCCGTAAGCGTCTGGCCGTACGTAAGCGACTTGCCAGAGGTGTCGGTCAGACACGCATCGAGCCAGTGCTTCCGGGCCGACTTCACGAAGCTCTCGCCCAACGGCCGCCGTGACGCCTTTTGCATGGTGAAGTAATCGCACGACAATTCCATCACCGCCTGCCGGATCCGCACGGCTGTCGAATTGGCCGGCATGGGCTTGCCGAAATGCACCGTCACCGGCGATGGAAAACGCCGCGGCAGCGTCGCCAGCAGCCGCCCGTGATAATAACTGAACACGCTGCCCCAGGCGCCGCCAATGTACGCCGGAATAATCTTATACTCCGTGTCCTTCATGATCTTCTCGAAGCCGCCGCGAAACTGCCCCAACATCCCCGTCCGCGTGATTCCCCCCTCCGCGAAGATGCACACGATGAACCCGTCCGCCATCGCCTGCCGCGCCGCCCGCAGCGATTCGACTATCTTCTTCGGCGGGTCATCCGGCGAGATCGGGATCGCCCCCATCAGCCTGCAGAACGGTTTGAGCCACCAGTAGTTGTAAATCTCCCGGTCGATGATAAACCTTATCCGCCGCTCCTGCGCCGCGCCCAGAAACGCCGCGTCCACCCACGACATGTGGTTGGAGACAAGCAGCACGCCGCCCTCCGTCGGCACGTTCTCCGCCCCTACAACACGCAGCCGATATATGAACCGCGTGAGCACCACCAGTACGAACCGCACAAGAAAATCCGGCAGCACCCACATCGCCGCGCCGGCCAACACCAGCGTCAGCAGGCCGATGAGGAAAAACGACTGCGCCGCCGATGCGCCGGACGTCTCCAGCAGAAACAGCAGCCCGGCCGCCAACAGCACCCCAACCCAGCTCAAAAACGCCGACGCCGCTATCACCTCGCCGCGAATCGTCGCCGGCGACCGAAACTGGATGAACGCATTCAGCGGCACAATGAACATCCCCGAACTGACGCCGGCCAGAAACATCAGCGCCAGCATGATGTGCCAGAACCGCGGATCGCCCATAAACGCCGCCGCGATGCAGCAGCCCGCCAGCCCCAACGCCCCCAACGGCACAATCCCGAACTCGATCGACCGCCCTGAAAGCCTGCCGGCCAACCACGACCCCAAGCCGATGCCCACCGCGGCCGGAACGAACAGATACCCGCTGCGGATCTGGTCCCAACCCAGCGCCTGCACGCCGTACGGAATGAGGTTCATCTTCAGAAACGCCCCCACGAACAGGAAATACGCCGACGCAAACACAGACAGCATCAGGTACCGGTCCCCCCACGTCTGCCGCAGCGGCTTGATCACGTCGCGCACAAACAGCCACGACGCCTTTCGTCCCCCGCCCACAGGAGCGGTCCAGCCGATCTGCACACTGCACACCAGGCCGACGACCGCGACCAGGATGCACCCCGCACCAGCCAACGTGTAATGCTCCCGTGTCAGCCGCGTCAATCCGGGCGCCGCCGCCGTGCCGATGACGATCGCAATGTACGTCAGGGCCTGCAGGAAACTGTTGGCCCGCGAAAGCTGATCGCTGCGGACCAGTTCCGGCACGATGCCGTACTTCGACGGCCCGAAAAACGCGCTCTGCGTGCACATCAGGAACAGGACGGTAATCACTCCCGCAGGACTTTGCATATAGAATGCCAGGCACCCGACGAGCATGATCCCCACTTCAGCCAACTTGGCCAAAACCACGATCTGGCGCTTGCTGAAACGGTCCGCCAGCGTCCCCGCCCACGGCGTGAAGATCAGAAACGGAATCACAAAGACCGTCCCCGCCAACGTCGTGGCAAACGTGGCACTGTCTTGCCCCAACAGGCCGATCACGAAGAAAATGCTCAGCAACTGAAACAGGTTATCGTTGAGCGCGCCAAAGAACTGCGTCGCGTTGAACCACGCAAAAGACTTGCCTAATTGCAGCCGGATCGGCCTCATTGTGTACTCTCCGCGGCGGCACTCCCCACGCCACGGGACTGCCCGTCATCCGCATCACTGCCCTCCCCCGCATTCAAATACGCTACTGTTACGTCCAACACCTCTTGCCGCAGCGCCGCCGCCTCGTTGAAAAGCTCGTGCCGGCCCCCCTCGATCATCGTCACGTCCGCGGCCGGAAACATCCTTCGAATGAACTGGATATTGTACTTATACGCCACCGTCGTATCCTTCGTCCCTTGGATCACCTTTACCGGATGCCCGCAGGGCTCGTGCTTGGCCATCCGCTCGTTCCACGCATGCAATGCCATCATCCACCTCAGCGACACCTCCCGGCAGTGCAGCACATCCTGGCGGCGGTTGAATTTGATATACTCCGGATCGCCCGAGTTCCTGCGCGGCCATCGCGGCACCGTATCGCTGAAGTTGCTGTAGAACTTCGCCCCCGCAACCGACGACTGCCAGCCCGGACTGCGAACGAGGGGCCCCGCCAGCACCACCCGCCGAAACCGCGCGCCGTCGCGCATGAGCATCCAGTCCATCACGACCGTCCCGCCCGTGCTGAACCCGATGAGATCATAGGGCCCGTGCACCAGTCCGCCCACCACGTCGGCAAAGTCGCCGAGCGTGTCGGTGTACTGCGAAAAGTCCTCGATCACCGCCCGCCGGCCCGTCGACAGGCCATGCCCCGGCATGTCGTACATCGCCACCGCGTACCCCTCGTCCAACAGCCGCCGCACCAGATGCCGAAACTGGCCGCAGTGATTCAAATAGCCATGCAGCAGTATCACCGTCCCGCGATACTCCGCCGGCTCGTATACGTGCCCCGCCAACGTCCATTCGCCCGACGCAAACGTCCCGAACCGATGCCGCACCCCCTCGCCCATGTCGAGCCCGTAGTGTGCAAAGTACAACTGCACCGACTCGGGGTACTCCTCGCCGGCCGCCTCGATCGACGTCATGTCCTCGCGAATCTTCATCATGCTGTTCTCGCCGCCTGCCGGCCGCATCGCCCTGCACGCCAACGGAACCGTCGCCGCAAGTGCGCACAGTATCACTACGCCCACAATCGTCCGTCTGACCCGTCGTCTTGCCATTTTTGGCGCAATGTCCGCTATTTCGGCCTGTACCGGCTCCATAACAGGGTCCTTTCGAGTTGGAGCGTCCGTTTAAAAGCCTACCGGACCAGCGACGCCAGCGTCACCGTCCGCTTGCGCCGCACCTGGTCCACAAACGCCTCCAGGCGCGTCGTTAACACCGGATCGTCCTGTCCGTCGAAGTTGAGATTCAACACGGGCATGCCCCCGCACTGCGCGCTGATCCGCGCCGTCTGCGTACTCACAACCGTTGACGGCATACAGCCAAACGGCATAACGTTCACCACGCCGCCCGCGCCGCGATGGTGATATTCGATCATCTTGCCGATGCTCAGAATGGCCTCCCCCTCGAACGACGGGTGCACATAGGGCGCCGCCGCCTCGATAGTCTCCTTGATCGGCGTCTCCGCCAGCGTCCCGAACCGCCGTTCCAACGGCGCGGCCAACGTCCGCTCTACCTTGTGCTGGATCGCATCCTGCGCCCGGTTGCTCAGCCAGTCCCGCCAGTCAAGCCGCCTCACCGCCCGCGCAGTCCGCGTCAGATTCGTGTAGTACACCCACTCCGACACGCTCGCCAGGTCGCACACCGCCCCCAGCGCCTCCAACTGCTCGATGATCCGCCGGTTCGAGAACGGATGGTTGCGCACGTATATCTCGCCAACGATGCTGATCAGCGTCCGCTCCGCGCCCCCGTCCAGCTCGATCGCCGCAAACTGCTCCGCCGCCGACTCCATGAACCGCCGCATGGCCGCCAGGTCCGCACGCCCCTCGACCAGCCGCACCCACTGCCCCAGTACGTCCTCGTAGGTCGCCTGTGCCCGACGCCGGTCCACCGCAAACGGCCGCAGCCGCAGGATCACCTTGTGCAGCAGTTCCGCCCCCACTGTCGCCGCCCACAGGTACTTCATGAACGCCGCCTGCGAACCCCGCACACCCCCCATCAGCGCCCTGTAAAAACCGTTGTCCTGGTTCGGGCTGAAGATCGGTACCGAACCCGCATCCGCATACTTCAAGACCAACTTCTGCAAACAGTGATACATCCCGAACCGGCACGGCCCTGACGTGCCCGGCATGAAAAACGCACTTCGCGCCGGATCGAACCCCGGCCGGTTGATCACGTTGAGCATCTCCCCTATCGTGATCGCACACGGCAGGCACTCCTTGCCCGTTGTGTAACGCCGCCCCTCGACCAGGATCTGCTCGTCGGCCATTGGCATCACGTCCGCCTCGCGTCCGTACGCACGAAACGCCGCCGCGAAAGCATACGCACTGTCGCCCATGTACGGCACCCACAGCATCCGCTGCTCGTTAGGCGCCGCCGGCCGGGACGACGCAGCCGCAGGCGCCGCCTCCTGCGGCCGCCAGTGCCGCAGGCTCTCCAGAAACGCCTCCAGACGCGTCACCAGGCCTGCATCCGCCGAATGCTCGTCCAACTCCAACTGCAGGCAAGGCTTCGGCCGCATCCGGTCCGCAAAGAACGTCTGGATGAATGAGTCCGGCCCGCACCCGAAATTCGAAAGGTACACCGCAAACAGCCGCGGATCCGCCTTTACGATCTCCGCCGCACGCAGGATCTTTCGGCCGTATGTCCAGTACACCTGCCGCTCCAGCGCCGCATCCCCGACGGATACACCGTCAAGGTCCAGCATGTCCATCGGTATCAGCGGAACGCCCAGATCAGCAAGCTTCTTCGGCAGTTGCAGGTTCACAGCCTCGTCGCATCCGTTGTAAGGCCGCGAAACCAGCACAAACGCCTTCCTGTCCGCCGGCAGTTCCGCCAGGAACCTCCGCCCCTTGGCCCGCAGGTCTTCCTCGAACGCCCGCTGAGCCCTCACCGCCTCCTCAATCGCCCTGCCGACCACGGGCCCCGACACCTTGAGCGACCTGGCCAACTGCCGAAGCGTCCGCACAAGCAGCCGTCGACCCTCGCCCAATCGCAGCGGCGCGCTGAGCAGCTTCGCCTTGCCCGTTCCGCTGCCGCAGCCAAAGGCCGTCCGCACCTGGTACGGAAACGACTGCACGTACGGACACAACTGATTGTGCCTGTGCCCCGACGCATCCGAAAGCGCACTCACCACGCTCGGCACGAACACGTAATCCACGCCGTTGTTCATCAGCCGCGCCACGTGCCCGTAAGCCACCTTCACCGGAAAACACATCTGCGCGTTGACCGTCTCCACACCCCTGCGGATCGTCTCCTTGTCAGTCTTCTCCGAGACCTCCACCTCGTAACCCAGTGCCTTGAAGAACCGCGAAAACAGCGGCAAAAGCTGCCACGCAATCAGACACCGCGGCACACCGATTTTCATCCCCGCACGGCCAGGGCCTGCCTTGCCCCCCTCGCGCGCCTCCGACGCGCTTAGCCCCGCATACTCCAACAGCTTCGCCTCGCGGTACGCAAACAGGTCCTCCCCGCAAGCTGTCGTCTTGCGCTTCTTCACGTTGTACCGGTCACACCGCGATCCGTAGAACAGCGGCTCCGTACCCGGCGCCTTGACCCGCTTGATCTGACAGTCGTTGGAGCAGTGACGGCACGTAAACGACGTCACCTCGTACGCCGCCTCGACAAGGCTGGCAAAACCCTTGAAGCTGCCCCTGAACGCCTCCGGCCCGCCGCACTGCGCCACGTGCCGCGCCGCAATCGCCGCGGCCCCCAGCGCCCCCGTTACCTCGTGATGATCCGGCACTACGATCTTCTTGCCCGTAATCGCCTCGAAGGCCGCCCACACCGCCCGGTTGAAGGCCGTGCCGCCCTGGAAGCTGATGTGCTCGCCGATCTTGCGCCGGCCCACAACGCGATTGAGATAGTTGCTGGCAATCGAATAGCTCAGTCCCGCCACAAGGTCCTCGGTCGACGCCCCCTGCTGCTGGTGACTCAGCAGGTCGCTTTCGATGAACACCGTGCATCGCTCGCCCAACTTGATCGGCGACGCACTCCGAAGCGCCATCTCCGAAAACTGCCGCTTGATATCGATGCCCAAGCGCTGCGCCTGCTCCTCGATGAAGGACCCCGTACCCGCCGCACACGCGTGGTTCATCTCGAAATCCACCACCACGCCGTTCTGCAGCGAGATATATTTGCTGTCCTGCCCGCCGATCTCGAAGATCGTATCCACCTCCGGATATACAATCGCCGCCCCCGCTGCCTGCGCGGTAATCTCGTTGATCACCACGTCGGCCCCCACGAAATCCCCTGTCAGGTACCGCCCGCTGCCAGTCGTGGCGGCCCCGCGGATCCGCACGCGATCTCCCACCTGCTTACCCACGCTGGCAAGCACCTTCCGCACCGCTTCCAACGGGTTGCCCGCGGTCATCAGGTATTCCTTGGCCAACACCCGCCGCCTGTCGTCCATCACCACGATCTTCGTGCTGATGGACCCCACGTCGATGCCGACATACGCATCGATCACGCCCGCCTCGGACCAGTCGTTCACTACGGCGCTGGCCGGTGAAGGCGGCGGCGTCGGCAAGCGCTTCCGCCGCGGCGCCGTCTGCAAGACATTCTGCCTGCCCGCCAGCCAGCTATCGATCTTCTCAAGACACCCCGCCAACTGTCCCGGCCTGACCTGGGCATCCGAGGCGGCCAGAACCGCCCCCATCGCGCCCGTAAAGAAATGCGTATCCGGCACGATCAGCTCGCCCGCCTCAAGGTCCAGCACCTCCTCGAAGGCACGCACCACCGCCCGGTTCGCCGCCACGCCGCCGGTGAACACAATCGGCTTGTGCAGCGTCCGGCCCGCCGCAAGATTGCTCTTCAGGCCTCGCGCCAGCGCCAGACACAGCCCCGCAATGATATCGCACATCGGCGTCGCCTGCTGCTGCAAGTGAATCATGTCGCTCTTGGCAAACACCGAGCACCGCCCCGCCATCCGAGGCACACTCGTACTCTGCATTGCCAGCGGCGCAAACTCCTCCTCGATGCTCACGCCCAGCCGCTGCGCCTGCTGATCAAGAAACGACCCCGTCCCCGCCGCGCACACGGTATTGAGCACAAAATCATCCAATGTCAGCGCCCCATCGCGCCGCGCCAGAAAGATCAGTTTGCTGTCCTGCCCCCCCATCTCGATGACCGTGGCCCGCTGAACATCCCCCAAAAGGGCCGCAACGGCAGCCGCCTGCGCCGACACCTCATTGGTGAATGCAATCCCCGTCAGCTCCGCAAACACCCGCGCCCCCGACCCGGTCGCCGCCGCGGCATGAATCGCCCCCGTTCCGAACTGCTCGAACACCGCCTCCAACTGCCGCCGAACCGTCTCCATTGGCCTGCCGTACGTCCGGCCGTAATCCGAAAAGTAGACGTTCCGGTCGCTGTCGAAGACGATCACATCGCTGCTGACCGACCCGATGTCGATACCCAGGTAAAACCTTCCGGCCCCCCGACCTGCTGAGCGAACCCGTTCAACGCCGTGCGCTTTGCCGGCCGCAATCTCCCCAAGGTTGGCTTCCATGACGATCTCCCGTTGTTTTCCATTGTCGGCAAGATTACCCACTCGGCCGTATTAATCAAGTTTCGTATGCCGCGGGCGTCCCGAATAATTTCCACCATACCTCAAACCGGTGCACGCCCTACATTGTGCAACCGCCGTGCCAGATTCACCCTGACACCCGTTAGTCCCTGCAAACACTCGACTTACATCACGTCCGCCGATTCCGAAAAATCCGCCCCTGATTACAATTGACATTCCATGCGCCCGCGATATACATTCTATGCATGAAAGCCCGAAGCCTCAGCGAAAGTGACCGTGAATTCTTCACCCTCGTGTCGCGCGCCGCATTCACCAATCCCTTCAGCCGCGCCCGACTCGAAATCGACCGCAAGATCACCGGCGACACCTCCGGCCGACCCTGGGTCGGTATCCGCCCAAGTGCCATCAGCGAAGTCAGCAGCCGCATAGAAAAGCTCGATGCCGACAAACCCGTCCGCATCCCCGACTTCCGCGCCTCGGAACGCCTACTCCTCGAACACGTCTTCCTCTTCGATGAATACCACAAGCTCAACGCCCCCTTCGACGACCTCATCGCACGCCAGGACCGCGCCGGCGACGAACCCCTAAAGGTCCCCTTCGCCGATGACGCCATACGGCGACTCGTCGACCGCGGCATTCGCCCCGATGAGGCCAAACGCTACTTTTCGGCCTTCTACCAGATCCGCCGCGCCTTCTACTTCATCGACAAGAGCCTCATCGGCCAGAGCGCATCCATGCGAAAACTCCGCGAGGACCTCTGGAACAACATCTTCACCTACGACATCAACCAGTACCAGCTTTACCTCTGGGACCGCATGGAAGACTTCTCCACGCTTCTGCTGGGCCCCACCGGCTGCGGCAAGGGAACCGCCGCTGCCGCCATCGGCCGAAGCGGCTACATCCCCTACGACGAGAAGAAAAACGCCTTCGCACGCAGCTTCACACAGACGTTCATTTCCGTCAACCTGTCGCAGTTTGCCGAAACGCTCCTCGAATCCGAACTCTTCGGCCACGCCCGCGGCGCCTTCACCGGCGCAGTCGAATCTCACGACGGCCTCTTCGCACTCTGCGGCGAGTACGGCTCGATCTTCCTCGACGAAATCGGCGACCTCAGCCCCCAGGTGCAGCTTAAGCTCCTCAAGGTCCTCGAAGAACGCACCTTCTCACCCGTCGGCAGCCACAAGCGTCTCCGCTTCCGCGGCCGCGTCATCGCCGCCACCAACATCGACCTCGATGAACTCCGCCGCAACAAGCGCTTCCGCGACGACTTCTACTACCGCCTCTGCTCCGACTGCATCATAGTCCCCGGCCTTCAGCAGCGCCTCCGCGAAAACCCCGACGAACTCCGCGAACTCGTCGCCCACACCGTACGTCACATCACCGGCAAGGACTCCCCCGACCTGGTCGCGCTGACCGTCGACGTCATAAACAAGCGCCTCGGCCCCGACTACCCCTGGCCGGGAAACGTCCGCGAACTCGCCCAGTGCATCCGCCGCGTCATCATCAAGCACGACTACCAGGGCCAAACCCCCGCCGCCCCCGCCACTCTGCTCGACCGCCTGCTCGCGGCAGACAAAACCGACAATACCGGCGCGGCGGCCACCTTCATCGCCGCCGGCGCAGACACTATGTTTGTGCGAGGTGCAGACAATGGTATTGCCAGCCTCACAGCGACGAAACATTCTCTCCCCTTCCAATTCCCCGGCATCTCCGCGGCGGACACTCAACTCCCCACCGCCCAGGAACTCCTCCATCAGTACTGCTCGCGCCTCTACGTCAGATACGGCTCCTACGAAAAGGTCGCCGAAATCACCAGGCTCGACTCCCGCACGGTAAAGAAATACATCCACGCCGCCAACCGGCCAACATCCCCACACCGCCGTCGAAGCTCAGGCCGTTAACGCCGTCTTTCAGCCCGCTGCGCCCTGCCATCGCGCACCGTCGGCCGCACCCCAAACCTCCTGGCCGCAAAGCGTCCGCTATCCACCAAGCGCGCCGGCACTTCAACAATCGCGTCCCACCCGCGTACAAATAGATGAAAAACCGTTGAAAAGGAGCAGAACCATGAAAGACAAGACACTCAAAACACTCGACGTGATCGTCTGGACCCTGCTGACCATCGGCGGCATTATATGGGGCTTTGTCGGCTTCTTCAACATCAACCCTGTCGTAGCGGTATTCGGCGAATTGGCCCCCTTCACCCGAACGGTCTACATCCTCATTGGCCTGGCCGCACTGTACGAGGTCTTCGGCGTCCACGCCATCGCCCGGCGCTGGGATCTCCACTACCGGCGTCGCCCCGTCACGGCCTGACAAAACCCCACCAACCTGACAACGCCACCCCCACGGCGGCGTTGCCGCGCGCCTCACAAAGCCGAGAGACTATTGGGACGTGTGCCACCTTCAGCAGTCAATCAACCCCCATCCCGCCGCCTCATCAACTCTTCAAACACCGCCTCATACCGCTGTCTCACATCACGCCGATCATGTTCCTCCGGCACCGCCTCACGACTGGCGCGCTCGATCATTGCCGCCTGCCGACGCACGGCCTGCCGCTGCTCCGCATCAACCGTTTGCTCGGCGACCCGCTCCAGCGCCTCCAACAGCCGAATCGTCACCGACACACTATGCCGCCCGTACTGCCGAATCTGGTCGTACGCCGCGTTGGTCATCCCCGCAAACGTCACCTGCTCGGCCACCACCCGCAGCCGTCCCTCCTCGTCATACCCATAACGCGTCGGAAATCTCCGCCCCGCCAGAAAACACAGCGCTGACGCCAGGCGATCCACCGACGTCATGGCCGTAAACGGGTCGTTGATCCCCGGCGACAGCGCCCGTATCGCCACCTCTACAAGCTGCCGGATCGAATGCTCCGGGTCCTGCTCCGGTGTCCGCTGCCGCCCGACGATGAAACACCTTGCAATCCGCCTGGTGGTCTCCTCCGCCGGCCGCTCATTGTACCGCACCGTCACCAGCGCACTGCCAGCAACCACGTATTGGCCCGGTCGATATCCCACGTGGATGACCAGGTCGTTCTCCCGCGCGATCTTCATAAGCGTCCCGCCGTCGATCGCCTGCAGGTACCCGCTTTCCGTCGCTGCGATCTGCTCGGACAGGGCGTATCTGTCCTTCTCATCCCGCCGCCGGCCTTCATCCTCCTCACCCGCGGCGCGAGCCTCCGGAAACGCCCGCTTCATCTGGCCGAACAGGTCCCTGTAAACCGACGCGATCACGTGATCCGCCTGGATCGACGTCGACACGTGATGGATAAAATAAATGAATATCCCCACGTTGAAGAACGCCAGCGCAATGGCGCAGAACAGCGACAGCCGCGGCACAAACTCCTGGCCACCGGACTCGTGTATCGACCGCAGCACCAGGACGCAGTAAATGAACGTCGCCACAAACGTCCCCAACACCACCTGGTTGCCTGTATCACGCATGAAGCTCCGCAGCAGGTGCGGCCCGTACTGCGAAGACGCCAACGTCAGCGCAACAATCGTTATCGAAAACGCCACCCCCGCAACCGTGATCATCGACCCCGCAATCGTCGAAAGAATCTCCCGCGCGCCGTCCGCCCCGCCCGTATACAGCACCCCGAAGAAACCCACGTCCACCGCCCGGTCCAGCCGCATCATCCCTATCGCCAGCCCCGTCGCCAGCAGAACCAGCACACCCGGAACAAACCAGAAACTTGCGTGCACCTCCTCCCAGACATTCACCAGCCGCGTCTTCATAATCCCCCCGCTGCAAACCTCCGCATGCCGCGCAGACATCCACGCCATGCAGATATCCACTCGCCCGCCGCCATTCAGAACATACCGGCCCGCAGAACTTTACCGCCCCGATCCGCCACACCTGGCCGCCGCCTACACTCCCAACTGCCCGGCAGGTCCCTGTCTGGCCTTATCGCACACCCCACCCCCGAAGCCTATCGGCCAAATCCCCCCACAAGTTCCCCCGCCCCTCACAAAGAGACCGCACTATGTACCCTCCCGCAAAGCACGGGCCGCCACGGTTAAACGCTGGACCGTCAACTGCTGCTTCACGTCCGCAAGGACGCAGCAGGGCCAGCCACACTCATAGAAAGGGGCTCCAGTGCCACTTACCGTTGATCCTCGCCATCATAACATAGAGATTGTCGTCCTTATCGATGCACCTGTGATCGCTGGTGAACTCACCCGCATGTTTCTTGTATATGTCTGCTGCATACGGCACCACAAATACCACCTCGATGATTTCGCGTCCAATCAGCGGACCTGCGATTGCAGGGGGTTTGGTTTTATCTGTGTCCTGCACCGGATTCATTAAGGAGCCTTCAACAGAGAGCTCTATTCGGCAATCAGCAAATTGGCTGCAGCGAAATTCTTCAAGATCGACAAGCATCTTCTTCCGCGTTTCAAGCATTGCTCGCGGCATAGCCTCGTGTTCCCTCCGCGTTTCCGAAGGTATGTAGCCGCCGTTGGTGATGAGCGGAATTGTCATAACGTCATAATCGCCTCGGATAATTGACTCCGCGATGGCCGTATAAGCGGAGACTGCCTCCCCAATCACGGCCGCCAGCAACTCATTTTCGACAATCGCCTTCACGGGAACATCGCTTGCATTCGCCCTCAGGTCTGCCCTCAGCACCAGCTTGCCGTTCTCTATGAGCGTGACGGGAGAGGCATCTGGATCCGGGTCCCAGTACCAGGTCCGATCGAACATCTTCATGTGTACCAGCAGATCTCCGGTCTGCGTCGAAACAGCAGTTGCCGCGTGCTCTTTGGCAAGGTCGGCAGTGCCCTCAACACTGAATGTAACGGTGCAACCCTCGCTTTCCCTCGTAACAACCGGCTTTGCAGCGATGCTGTTTTTTTCATCAATGACTGCGTTGGCTGCTCTTGCCTTCAAATGCATGTTGATATGAAAGTCATTGTATCCCCGCAGGCCGCGTGCTCGGACTTGCTGCAGCATCTTCTTTTTCACGGGCAAGGTCTCGGCGCCTTCGACAAATAATCTGTCGGCTACCCGCTCGAAAGCTCTCGTGGCCTCGCTGCTTGCCATGGTGCATATTGCCGGAATCAACCCGTTGAGTGCAGCATTTTCTACGAACTCCCAGGGAGACCGTTCTTGCGGTTTTTTGCCTGGCTGCCTTTGCCTTCTCAGCCTGTGCCCGACGCCACTCAGAGTAAGTTTCCTTCCTCACGAGCAAGTCAATCCAGTGGCCATAAGACACCAAACATTTGTTAATGTTACGCTGCATTTCCTCTTCAGGTATGGAGCGCCTTGTCACAAGTCTTGCATACGTGCCCACATCCAACCTCTTGAGAGAATCCGCAAACAACTCATGCGCGAGAGGTTTGGAGCCGACCGCTTTTTCCTCCAAGAGCGGCCTTAGGTATTCCGCCTTCGAATACGTGAACGCAGCCATGATGAAATTACTGTAGGCCTCTCTCGCCAACTGCCCCGATGGTCCTTCAGAATCCACACTCCCGTCGACAAGCGTCCAGGAAGAGGGGCTGGCATACTTCTGTATGAAAGCTGCTGAACCGGCAACTTGACGTGCGGTCATCATCCCTGCAAAGCAACCTGAAATTCCAGCCAGGTTGCGAAGCTCGTGCGCGTTCGATCTATATGCATGCAGTTTCCCGCTGATATACTCTTCCACAAACGTGAGGTCGTCTGCTTCTCCTACAAATCCCAGAAGCCACAAAGCACCATACGCGTGATATGGATCGGCATCATCCTTTCTCAAGCAAAACAGAAGATACTCCCGGATTCCCGGATTGATTCGATCAAAAGGGAAGCCCTCGTCGGAATAGTAGATTTCTGCATAATTGCCCCGTGCAAACATGGGTATTAACGATTCCTCGATCGTCAGGCGGCTGCTGCTCGCGCCTGGAGCCGTTCCCTGTGCCGAAAAACCACTCGCAACACACGCTAAGAGAACCGTGAATAGAATTGTAGGCAGTGTACTCATTTGGTTTGCAATCGTCGCTATTTCCCCTGTGACTATTCAAGATTCGCGACTAAATCAGCCTTCAAATGTTGAAGCGCTTGTATCACGAAGGCACTGTGAACAGCCCTACCAAAACCATCGCGGCAACACTCATTCCACCTCCATTCAATTATCAGCACACACATGCTTATTATTAGACGCACTGCAAACACAAATCTTGCCATCTTTTTCACGAAAAATGAAATTTTCTGGCCCCCGCATTTCTGGTGCCCCTCAGGCGGACCCTCGGAAATGCCGACGTAAGAAAGGGATGACTTCATAAGGGGCACACAGATGACCATTACACTCACCCACAAACCAACCGAAAAGATCCTGGAAATCCGCATCAGCGGCAAGATCCACCGCACCGACTACAGCGAATACGGCCCGCAGATCGAACGCATCGTTCGCGAGCACGGCAAGACCCGCGTCCTGATCATCATGGAGGACTTTCACGGCTGGGATATGGCCGCCCTCTGGGAAGACCTCAAATTCGAGTGGAGCCATTTCAGCGACTCCGGCCGCGTCGCCCTGGTCGGCGACAAATCGTGGGAAAAGGCCCTGGCGATGCTGAAAGGCCTGCAGAACTTCGCCGAAATGCGTTTTTTCACTCTCGACAGGATCGACGAAGCCCGCCAGTGGCTTCAGCAGGACCAATAAGCTCGGCCGCGCGCCGGATTGGCAAAACCCTCACTCATGCCGCCCGCGGAAAATGCCGACTCATGATTACACTTAATGAAATGGGGGGCAAGAATCATGACGGTAACACTTGATCATAAAACCGACGAGAAAATCCTGGAAGTGCACCTCAGCGGCAAGATCCACCGGGACGATTACGAGCGATACGCTCCGGAAATCGAACGAATCATCGCAGAACACGGCAAGCTCCGCGTCTTGGTGATCATGGAGGACTTCCACGGCTGGGACGCCGCGGGCCTGTGGCAGGACATCAAGTTCGACACCAGGCACTTCCGCGACTTCGAGCGGATCGCTTTCGTCGGAGACAAGTCCTGGGAAAAGGGCATGGCGAAATTCTGCAAGCCCTTTACCACGGCGAAGATACGTTACTTCGGTCCCGACGAAGTGGACGAAGCACACAGGTGGCTCCACGAATCCTGACCGCCGCCTACAAGCCCGATGAACATGTCGGGCAAGGCATGCCTTGCCCTGGCCTGTGCGCGCAAACGATGGCGATGCTATGCCCACGGCCGCTTGCGCTGCTTGACGCCCGAGGCCAACAGTTGCCGTGCAATCTGCACGTCCTCGGCCACCTGAAAATCGAACATCCCCACACAGATAAAATCGCACCCGTTCTCAAAGGCGTACTTAAACCCCTCTCGCGGCGGTATCGCCCCCGCGCCCAGGACTTTGTAGCCGATCCACGGCTTTTTCACCTTCGACATGAACTCAATCGTGATCTCCGGCGTCTCCTCCCACACGCTGTCCATCCGCGGCATCGGGCCCGCCGACCAGTAGCTCTTCGAGTTGATCGTCTTCATGTAGAAATCCACCGGCAGCCCCCGCCTCCTCGCACGCAATGAGCACCGTCACCGAATGCCCGCCGATCCCGGCCGGCAATCCTGCCTTGTGAATCGCCTCCAAGGCCTTCTCCAGTACATCGATACGGTTCGTCTCGACGAGGCTGTCCGCCACCCCACCATGTATGTACGCCGCCGCCGCACCGTTATCGACCGCCCGTGCGATATCGACCGTGATATCGGCCTCCGTCAGCTTGCACTGGGCCAGCCAGTGGAACTTGCCGCCATGCTCCTTGCGATACGTATTCACAAGGCGGATCACGTCATCATCCACCCGCAGCATCATTGCATTGAGGCCGTTCTGCTCGCAAAGCCGCCACGTCTCGAAGATCTTCTCATCCGTAAAATACTGCCGCAAAAGCGCAGAGACGTAAATCAGATCCCGGCTGTGTGCAAACCCGCTGATCAGATTCCCTCCGCCCATCAGCCGTGTCAAAGTCAGGTTCCCGATCTTGCCGGTTGGAAACGGCTCGCCTGTAAACCCGGGCGTCTCTTGCCCTTGCGCTCCGCGCGCCGCCTGGGCAAGAAGCGCCTTCTCCTCGAAATTGAAGGCAATCGCCGCCCCCACAGAAGCGCCCACGGATTTCCCAAGAAACGAACGTCGATCCAACGTACCCGACATGGCAAACCTCCTTCGAGCTGTCGTTTGCGCTTATTGTACGCCAATTCGCGGCCCACATCAACCCGCGGCGGCCTTCTTGTGCGCCCGAGGCGGCTCTTGCTTGCCGCCTTTCACCGCACCTTGTGAGTCGACGTACATAAAACGGCCTTCATGTTTTCCGCCATCAGCTCTTGTCCCTTTGGGGTCAAGTGGATTCCGTCGCTGGTTGCACCTTCCGCAGCGAAAATTCCGGCAAGAAAGCGCTTGGGCACAAGAATCACCCCGAACTCTCTGGCAAGGCGCCGCTGAATGCGTCCATATTCCACGTGCCACGGCAAAAGCGGCAATTCCAGTAAGACGACAGTTCGACCAGTGTCAGAGGCTCGTTGCAACAGTCCGCGGAGGTCGCGTTCAAAATCAGTATGCTGCGTTGCAGCGATGCCAAGCAAATCGTTACCGCCGATCTCCAGGACAACGAGGGCATTCTCCGGAATATCGTTGGCCTGTTGGCGCAGCGCCGATCCGACTGTCGCACCCGCTCGGGAAAGGTCCGTGACATCGATCCCCTGCGCTCGCAGGATTCTCGGCCAAGTCAACTCGCTGGCGCTTCCCATGCCGGCGCTCACCGAGTCACCGATCACACAGAGCGTTTTGAACTGTTCGGATACCCTGGGCAGGCGCTGATGGGGCGCTTCTATTACCATGGCCGCGACACAAAGACCCGCCGTCACACAGGTCAGCCCTCTTTCCGCCAGCCGCCGTTCTTCAGAAGCGCAAGCGACGCATACCAGCCACGCCAACAGGACAACCGCCGAGACCACGTAGAACGCTCGCGGTAAAGGTGTGGCGGATGCAACCACCAGGAAGATGCCGACTAAAGCCATGACATAGATTGTAAGATTGCGCAAGATCGACCGTTTCAGGACGGACACACACATCGCGCACAGAAGAAGGACTATCCCCAAGAAGAACGCGCGGCCTCCGGCAAGAAACCACACGAAAGGCGGCATTGCAGGTCACTCCTCCTCTTCGGCGGTTTCGCGACCGGGGACCTCGTCGTCGTTCAGGTCGCGACCGTAGATGAGGTGGTTGTAGACGGATTCGATGACGGCGACCATCGTTTCGGGGGCGAACTTCTCCATGACGGATTCGCGGCCCTGGTAGCCAAGTCTGAACCGCAAGTCCGGGTCCTGAATGAGCCGCTCGCATGCGTCGACAAGCTGCTCAACGTTTTCCGGCTCGATGAGAAAGCCGGTGTTTTCGTTGACGACCTCTCGGGCGCCGTCGATGTCGAAGGAGACGACCGGTTTGGCACAGAGCATAGCCTGCGGCAGGACGCGGGCCAGCCCTTCGCGCAGCGAGCAGTGCACCAGGATGTCAGAGGCGTGGATCGCCAACGGGATCTGCTCCGGCGGCAGCAGGCCGGTGAAGCGGAAGCGGTAGCCGAGGCTGGCCAGTTGAATCTGCGACTTGATCTGCTCGGTGAGCGCGCCGTCACCCACAAAGAGCCAGACGACGTTTTCGTATTTCGGCGCAAGCACCGACGCCGAGCGGATAATGTACTCGTGCCCCTTGAGCTCCGCCAGCCGGGCGATGCAGACGATGACGACGGTCTGCTCGCCGATGCGATACTTGCGGCGGAAGTCGCTGATGGCCTGTTCGCCCGGCGGCTGAACGAACGCCTGCTCGTCAATCGCCGAATAGGCGGTTACGAAGTCGCCCGGTTCGCCGATGCCCGCCGCAATCGCCTTCTCGGCCATCGCATCGGCGACGCAGATCATGCAGTCGGTGCGCCGGGCGGCGGCTTTTTCGGCAGCGATGTAGAAGCGTTTGAGCAGAGGGCTTTGGTAAGGGTGGAACGGCAGACCGTGAATGGTATGCACAATGTAGGGCCGGCGCTTGCGCTTCGGCCCGGAGCGAACTGCATCCGCGGCGAACCGCCCGAGGATGCCGGCCTTGGCCGAATGCGTGTGAACGATGTCCGGGCGGATTTGCCGAATGAGCTTTCTCAGTTGGAAGTAACTCGCCAGGTCATACCCCGCACGAATCTCGCGCCGGAGCTTCCTGATGACAATGGTTTCGAATGGAGCGTTTTTGGTCTGCTCGAACAGTGCCCCTTCCGGGCCGATGGCCGGTCCCGTGATGAGCGTGACCTCATGGCCGCGTTCAGCGAGCACGCGGCAGGTGATCAGCGTGTTCTCCTGGGCGCCTCCGAGTATCAACCGGGTTATCACGTGAACGATTTTCATTGCACATCACCGACGGCATTAAGCCACAAGCGGCCCCAAAAAGCAAAACTTTTTCGCGCCGGCGGGCAAAAATCAGTACTCGATGCGCATGAGGCACAGGCCGGACGGCGGCGCGATAGGGCCGGCACACGAACGGTCTTTGGCCTCGAGGATATCGACCATCCGCGCGGGCATCCACCGGCCGCGGCCGAATTCAACGAGCGTACCGACGATGTTGCGCACCATGTTGTACAGGAAGCCGTCGGCCTCGACGTCGATAAGGATCCAGTTCTCATCACGCATCACGCTGCACTTTGTAACGGTCCGCACGGATGACGTCCGCTGGTCGGAGGCGTTGGCGAAGGATTTGAAGTCGTGCGTGCCGACAAGTACGGCGGCGGCCTGCTTCATCGCTTCGACGTCCAGTCTGCCGGGCCGATGCCAGCAGTAGCGGATATCCATGACCGGTCGCTCGCGGCGCGTGAAGATGCTGTAACGGTAGAGTTTGAGCTTCGTATCGCTGATGGCGTCAAACGTATCGGACACCTCGTCGGCCCGAATGATGGCGATGTCCTGCGGCAGCAGGTTGTTGAGCGCCTTGACCAGATTGCCGGTGGGCACGCGGGTATCGATGTCGAAATGGGCGACCTGGCCGAGGGCGTGAACGCCGGCATCGGTGCGGGAGCTGCCGAACAGCTCGACCGGCATGCCGCAGAGGCGTTCGATGGCGTCCTCGATTGTCTGCTGAATCGTCCTGCGGCGGCGCTGACGCTGCCAGCCAAAGTAGTCGGTGCCGTCATAGTGGATAACAAGCTTGATTCTGCGTTTTGCCATACCATGAAAAAAGCCGGGCGTCTGCGCCCGGCTGTCACTTTACCACACCTTGCGAGGAGCTACACTAATTTTTCGGCGATCTGAATGGCGTTGAGCGCGGCGCCCTTGCGAAGCTGGTCGCCGGCGACCCAGATGTTCAAGCCGCGATTGTCGGGGATCGATTCGTCCTGGCGAATGCGTCCCACTAAGCAATCGTCTTTGCCGGTGGCGTCGATCGGCTGCGGGAAGCGGTTGTTGGCGCGGTCTTCCATGACAGTGACGCCCGGGGCCGCCCGCAGGATTTCCATCGCCTCCTGGGGCGTAATGGGGTCGCGGAATTCCAGGTTGATGCTTTCGCAGTGTGTTCGCATGACCGGCACGCGAACGCAGGTGCACGTGATCGCAATATCCGGGCAATTGAAAATCTTTCGCGTCTCCAGCACCATCTTCATTTCTTCTTCGTTGTAACCGTTGGGGCCGATCTTCGAGTCGTGCGTGTACAGGTTGAAGGCCAACTGGTACTTGAGCGTCTTGCAGGTGACGGGCTTTCCGTCCAGGACCTCGCGAGCCTGCTGGATCATCTCCAACATCGCGCTCTGGCCGGCGCCGCTGGCGGCCTGATACGTGCTGACCACCATCCGCTTTACGGGGTTAGCCTTGTGCAGAGGCCAGACGGGTACATTGGCGATGATCGTGGAGCAGTTCGGGTTGGCGATGATGCCCTTGTGCCTGGCAATGGCGTCGGGGTTAATCTCGGGGACGACCAGGGGCACCTCGGGATCCATGCGGAAGGCCGAAGAGTTGTCCACCACGACCGCACCAGCCTTGACCGCCGCGGGCGCAAACTCCTTGCTCCGGGCGCCGCCGGCGGAGAACAGAGCGATATCCACGCCGGCAAAGCTGTCGGCGGTCAGTTCCTCCACCACGTACGTCTTGCCCTTGAAGTCGATCTTCTTGCCCGCCGAACGGCTGCTGGCAAGCAGCTTGAGCGAGTCAAACGCAAAATTGCGCTGCTCGATGATCTTCAGGAACTCCTGTCCAACCGCTCCGGTCACGCCGGCTATGGCGAGGTTGACGCCCATGGTACTGTACTCCAAAAAACGTTAACACTTGTGGAACAAACAATTCAGCACTTCTTACGCCGAAACGCAAGACTTGATCATCGAGATTTCCGGCGCGAATCGCAAAGCGCAGCAACCCCCTCTCCTCGCCGCAGGTGCAACGCGGCAACGGGCCGTGCGCATGAGATCACGATGCCAATCAGCCGATTTCTTCGTCGATCCAGCCGAGAAGCTCTTTGAGATCGTCCAGCGTGATATCGCCCATGTGCGCGATCCGGAACGTCTCGTTCTTGAGCTTGCTGTAGCCGTTGCCGAATACAATGTTGTGCTTTTTCTGAATGGCGCTGATCACCTCGCCGACGTTAATGCCGCGGGTGTTCTTGACCGTCGTGAGCGTATTCGAAGCGTACTTTTCATCGCAGAACAGCGCGAAGTTCTTCTTGGCCCACTGGCGGCAGTATTCGCCCATCTTCTTGTGTCGCGCCCAGACGTTTTCCATGCCTTCGTTCAGCAGCCGCGTGCACTGGTAGTGCAGGGCCATGATGTGCGGAATGGCCGGTGTCGTCGGGGTCTGGTTCTTGGCGGCCGACTTGGCGAACTCCTGGAAATCGAAGTAGTAGCCCCGATCCGGGACGGCCTTGCTCTTTTCAAGGGCCCGGTTGCTGACGGCGAAGACTGCCAGTCCCGGCGGGATGGCGAAGGCCTTCTGTACGGACGCGAAGACGATATCCCAGCCCAGATCGTCGAAGTGCAGCGGCAGGCCGACCATGGCGCTGACGGCGTCGACGAAGACCAGGACATCGGGATGTTTCTTCTTGAGCATTTCGCTGATTTCGTAGACGGGGTTCGTCAGGCCGGTCGAGGTCTCGTTGTACACCATCGTCACGGCCGCGTACTTTTTCTCGGACAGCTTGGCGTCGATCATGTCGGCGGTAACGGCCTGGCCCCAGTCGACTTTAAGCTCGTCGACCTTGCGGCCGCAGGCGCGGGCGACGTCGGCATACTTGTCGCTGAACGCACCGCACATCGTGCACAGGACCGTCTCGTCCATTTTCACGCAGTTGCGAATGCTGCCTTCCCACACGCCGGAGGCCGACGAGGTACTGAGGAAGACGTTCTGATTGGTGTAAAGTATCTTCTTGAGCATGTCGACCGTTTCGCCGTGGAGCTGCGAGTACTCCTTGCCCCGGTGACCTAATGTCGGCCGGGCAAGCTGCTGCAAGACTTCCGGCAGGACGTGCACGGGACCAGGAATGAATAACCGCGGGGGGTTTTTCCAGTCTGTCATTTTCTTTGCTCCTGTTCTCTTTTTCGATTCAACCATTCCGGCAGGGCAACGCGTCGTCGCCGGCTGCGGGTTTTTCTCCCTTAGGGGGTCAGGCCGTCAATACTTGTAGATGACCAGGCCGGTAAATATCTTCGGATAAAAGAACGTTGATTTCTGCGGCATCTTTTCTCCGGCGGCGGCAACGGCCTTGACCTGCCCAATCCGCGTCGGGTTCATGAAGAAGACCGCCTGGGCCCGGCCGGAGTCGACCGCTCGGATAGATTCTTCGATCGCGTTTCCAATGTCCTTTATGTATTCGATATGGCTCTCATGGGCCAATTCCTTTTCGCCGATGCCGAGACGGCCCTCCAGAACGAGCTTGTGCAGGACGTTGACATCGAGGCCCTTCGCGGCGGGGCTCATGCCGGGCCAGGCCGCATCCATGGCGTGCAGGTCTTTCAGCACTGCCGTATAGAAACAGCCCGAGCCTGCATAGATGCCGAAGGCGTTGGCCTTGCGCGCGAACTGCTTCTGCATGGCGTCAAACATCTTTTTCTGTGCTGCGGCTTTTTCATCATCGTCGGCAAAAGCAAACCGCTGTGTGTCGAAGTCGCCCTCGATGTCACGGATCAGTTTGTCGACGTCGAAGCCACCAAGCCCCGCAACGAGTCGATGCGTGGGAAAGATGACCAGTCCTTCGTTTCGCATGTTGACGAACGTCATCATGCAATACGCCGCCGTCGGGTTCTTTGTCTCGGCGTAGTAATTCAGCGCAGTCTCGTAACGGTGATGACCATCGGCAATGACGGTCATTTTGTCGGCCATCATGGCGGTGAGTTTTTCGATATCTTCAGCGGCATCGATAAGGTAAAGCCGATGACGGACGCCGTCGTCATCATTGAAGTCAATCGGCGGCTGACGTGTCGCAGCCCTTTCGATGATCTCGTCAGCGATCTTCTCCGGATCGTCGTACAGCATGAAGATCTGGCCGAACTGGGCGGCCGTCGCACGGGTCAGCTTCAACCGATCTGCCTTGGGACCCTCCAAGGTCCTTTCGTGCGGCTGAACTCCCCTGCCGAATTCCTGAAGCCGGCCCAGTGCCACAAAGCCGCTGCGCCGAAACGTCTGGCCGTGCGCATCGAAATCCTGCACGTACGCATACACGGAATCGGCGGCATCCTGCTTGAGGGCGCCTTTTTGCACAAATGAGGCAAATGCCTCGGCCGCCCTGGTGTAAACGTTGCTCTTGTCGTTGTCATCCGGCGAGATCCTGCCGCGGGTAATCCTCGCGACATTCCACGGGCTGCGATCATGAAGGACCTGCTGATAGTGAGCATCGATCACATCGTAGGGCGGCGCAATGCAGTCGCCGACGTTTTGCACCACGTCGGGATCGTACCGATACGCCTTGAATGCCTTGATTTCCATCAGCGCTCCAATCTCCACCGCAGGCTCCGCACACGGATTGCCCGTACAGTATAAGGTGAAATTTTTTCAGCACTCGGACCTGCCCATCCACAAGTCGGGGGATAATATCAGAAACCTTCATCTCTTTCAAACGAAAAAAACGGAAAAGTGCATCACCGCCCGGCCGCCAAGTTGCCAGGCAGGCGGGGCTCGGCTATACTGCCCGGCGCGCAGGCCGGACATGGAAAGTCGGCGACACTTTCGGCCCCAAGAATCCTGTTTATAAGAAGACCCGTATATGGCAAAAAGGGAGTATTCGAATTACCAGAAGAAGGTGATCTCCAACTATTATGAGCATCTCGACACTATCATGCTCACCAAACTGCAGGAGATCGTCACCGACCTCTACCTCGCCGATAGCAAGGCAAAACAGGACAAACTCTGGGAACGGGCCCAGAAGGCGATGGAGAAACTCAACATAAAGCCGGCCGTCATCGCCCACATCCTGAAGCAGCGCGACCTAACCATCCTCGCCAAAAACCTCCAGGAATGGCTAAAGGCCTCAAGCAGATAGAAACTTATCCGCAGCCTCTGCAATATTCCCGCCCGCTATTCCGTCTTTTCATTGGACGGAATTCGGGGCAAAGCGTAGTCTTCAATGAACAGCACTTGTGGAGGCAGCCTGCGAGAACCTTAGGCGCGGCCTGGCAGCCTTGTCAAAATCACTCACTCGAAAGGGGAAGAGATGAAGTGGGGATACGGGATTTTCATGATGTCGTGGGCTCTCGGTTCGGCATGCGCGCAACCTTCGGCCACAGACGGCTACCGGGTCGAGCCGTATGTGACAGGTCTCAAGAATGTCAATGCCATCGCCTTCAGCCCGGGAGGCAAGTTCGGCTACGAGGACCAGTTGTTCGTCGGAGACTCACGCCCGGACCCCGGCTCCATCTATAGAGTACCCGCCCCTGATGAAAAGATCGTCTTCTGTCGAAGCGCCACCTCCGAACCGCGATCTTTCGAGTTTCCCCCGATTGGCTCGTCGTTTGAGGGGTATCTGTACGTAACTGAGGCGTGGCAACTGGAGACGTACGCCCCCGACGGGACGCGGAAGAACTTCGGCCGTCTCTATGCCTACGGTTTGGATCTGGCATTTGCACCGGATGAACGATTCCGCAACAACTTGTTTCATGCCGATATGGGTGGCTGTGCAGTTCGCGAATGGACCGCCGAGCACGCACAGAGCGCGCTCATTGGAAACTTACCTTCCTACCTGATCGCCGGGCTGGCGTTTGGGCCGGGCGGTGATTGGGGCTTGGACCTGTATGTAGCGTGTCTCAAGGCGTCGGGGCCGAGAGATAGTTTGGCAATTCGCCGCGTAACACCGGCGGGCGTAATGTCGAATTTCGCTGCCTCCGACATGTTTGGCAGCACAAACCAGTTGGCTTTCGACGACGTTGGGTATTTTGGCTGCAACCTGTTTGTCAGTGACGTGGAAAAGGACGCCATTTTCGAGGTGCAGCCCGACGGTCAGGGTAAGTATCTTCGCGCAGGGTTTTTCGTTTTCAAAGACGCCTTTTCACAAATTCGACGGCGGTGACATCGTTTTCGGGCCTGACGGCGCGATGTATGTGGCTGACGGCGGCGCCGGCACCGTATGGCGCATCGCGGCCGTCGAAATCGAAAATGCTCAAGCACTTACCGCGGATGGCCCTTCTTATTGAAGCAGATGCTTTGACGGCCAGTCCCGGCGACGATAGAATACACGGATGGAAAAACTTAATGTGATGATCCTCGGGGCCGGGGCGGGCGGCGGACATAACCGGGCCGGAGAGGCACTGAAAAAGGCGTTTATGGCGGATGGGCGTACGCGCCAGGCCATGTTCGTCGACTGCCTCGATTACACAAACGACGCATTCAAGGAGATCTATTCGCGGTCGTTCCTCGAGGCGGTCAGGAAGGCGCCGACACTGTGGGGATGGGCCTACGAGAAGACCGACGTGCCCTGGCGCGACGCCAACCTTCGCGAATGGTGGGAACGGATCAACGCCCAGCCGCTTGTTCGCAGGATCCGCAACTTCGCCCCTGCAGCCTGTGTTTGCACCCATTTCATGCCGGCGATGATCATTTCGCGTCTCATGACACACGACAAGTTCCGGACCCACCTGTCCGTCGTCGTGACCGACTATTACGTGCATGCCGCATGGCTGACGGACCTGTTCTGCCGCTACTTCGTGCCGCACGAGGAAGGCAAGGTGCAGTTGCTCAAGTTGGGCTTTCCCGAGGAGCGCGTGGCGGTGTCGGGCATCCCGATCGACCCGGTCTTTGCCCAATCAAAGGACTGCAGCGCCCTGCTGAAAAAGTTCGACCTGCAGCCGGACCTGCCGCGCGTGCTGATGTCGGCCGGCTCGGTAGGCAAGATGGCCGCCGAGGAAATGATCGCGCTGATGGAAACGATCACCACGCCCTGCCAGATCATCATCCTGTGCGGGCGGCACGACAAGCTGAAGAGTGATCTGCAAGAACGTATTGCGGCCCGCAGGCAGCCATATCCTGTGATGCGGGCGGTCGGCTTTACCGAAGAAATGGACGAGTGGATGACGGTGGCGGACCTCCTGATCGGCAAACCCGGCGGCCTGACGCTCACCGAAAGCCTCGCCAAGGGACTGCCGATGGTCATCTGGGACCCGATACCCGGCCAGGAAGTCTACAATTCCGTCTTCCTGCTGGAAAACGGGGCGGCGGTTGCGCCGACGTCCAGATCGACGCTGGGTTTCAAGGTGGATGCGATCCTGGGCAGCCCGGAACGTTTGCAGGCCCTGAAGGCCGCCGCAGGCCGACTCGTCAATGCCAGAGCCGCCGAAAACATCGTGGATACGGTCCTGTCTAATTTGGCCGAGCCGTGTGTCAAGGTGGTCAAGAACAGCGATTAGGGCGCAAAGCCGATTAATTTTGCGGCTTCGGAATTCAGTTGCCCGCCGCGAACCGGATTCGTATAATCCATGTGAGATCTTTAGAAAGTGAAGATGGGGGCGAATGGCTTCGACCGGACAGGTAGACGGTCGGGTTGCATGTCCAGGACGTCGGTTGGCCTGGTTAAAAATCCGACACTTAAATTTACTTGGCGAATACAATTACGCCATGGCTGCCTAAGGGCGGCCCGTCCTGATTGACCTCCTCCTGCGGGTTGGTCATGGGCGTCAAACAGCGGGATAGTCGCTGCGGGTGTTCGCGACGCAGAGGCGAAATCAATTGCGAAATAGCAATGGCGGAAGCCTGTCGTTTGGCCGCCGCCGGCGCGAAAACGCAATAGAACGACTAAACATGTAGACGCCCGGCCCGAAATGTCACGGGACGGGGGTTCGAATCCCCCCGCCTCCATTGCCTTAAGTCCTTTATTTGCAGGGACTTAAGTTTTCACAAAGCCCGTCTTATATTTATTCTTATATTTATTCCCTTGCAGGTGTTTCCCATTTCCGCCTAATCCTAAACCCTTTCCCTAAGCGGACTTAGCTGTTTTCTGCAAACTTTTTCTCGCTTGAAAAGCGAAACCATTTCTGGCGTAATGGTGTTCCATAAACACGATCATACGGAGCACTATGATGTTGAAAACACTTAAGAATCGTAAACGGGGAAGGCCCCCAAAGTTCGTTCTCGATACCGATGGCAGGCCCATTGTAGGACTATCCTACAATAAGGCCACTGGCAGCTACTACGCTACTTACTCGGACCCAAGGGTCTGGTTTGGCTCAGACCTCGCAGAAGCTCTGTTCAAGTTTCAGAGGTACCAGAATCATCAAGCCATTGAGGAGCCCTATGTCGAGATTGACCTGCCGCGTCCGCCCGGTAATCCTGCACCACAAATAGTTCAATGGTCAGAAATGTGCGGTGAACCCATTGTTGCGGCAGCATATGCCGGAGAGTCTGCTCTCTTGCCTGAAAACCTATTCCTTGAGACCGTCCGAAATTTCATCTTGAAGGACACGATCAACGCTGCAAGGAAGCTCGGAATACCTGAGTTGGCGCGGATGACAGACCTTCCGCCACTGGAGCCACCATTATCTCTCGATGCGATGCTTCAGTTCTATCTAGTGCCGTTTCAAAAAAATATTTTTAATATTTGCGATTTGGCGACTTGTGCCA
>DAOTMV010000026.1:0-53830 GCA_035450485.1 Anaerohalosphaeraceae bacterium
TTTCGCGACACCATCAACTATAGCACCCCGCACGACTACGAGTTCGCCACCAACTCCCCGAACGTGCAGTTCTTCAACAGGTACCCGCGCGCACCCGCCTTGAACATCTCCCGCACATACCTGTCACCGGAATGCATCGACAATCCAATCACCTTCACCTCCGGAACGTCGCGGCTGATCCGGCGCGCCGCCTCAATACCGTTCAAGTCCGGCATCCCGATATCCGTAACAAGCACGTCCGGCCGCAATTGTCGCGCAAGGTCCACCGCCTCAAGCCCGGTGCTCGCCTGCCCGACCACCTCAATGTCCCCCTCCTGCTTGAACGCATTGCTGAAGCTCTCACGCAGCACAGTATGGTCGTCCGCAAGAACAATTCGTATCGCCATAGCTGCACCTCTGGGTGTTGTTCTGCAATTACTCAGGCCGCCCCGCCGCCGACCGAGGTTCTGTCTCTGAAGTGAGACACATCAATTTGGGTTCTGTACAATCCAATATCAGGTAAAACAGAATACCGCAATCTCCGCCTTAAGTAAACAGGCATTACCCCCCCGAAACAAGAGTCGTAAATCTTTCAGCAACAAGGCTTAACCACTGCCTGACCGCAACTGCCCCGACGCCGGGCCTCTGGCGCCCCATTGAATCCCACCCGCCAAAGCCATATAATAGGATCCATCTCACAGGAGCCATTGTGTACCTTTGCCGCTGGAGAACAGCGAGCCGCCGTTCGCACATCGCCAAAGGTACATCCGCGTAACGAACCGTAAACAAAGCAAAGGGAACAGACACTCGTGATCCGCAACGTTCAGCATGCGCTCAGCATCCTCGCAGCGGCCATTCTGCTTGCCGTATTGCTTGCGATCACTCACCACAATTTTCTTTTCTTCCACGGTCTCGTTGAGGTTTTCGCCGTCGTCGTCGCCTGCGCCATCTTCATAATCGCCTGGAACAGCCGCCCCTATCTCAAACAGGACGGCCTGCTCCTCCTCGGCATCGCCTATCTCTTCGTCGGCCTTCTCGATCTCGTTCACACCCTCGCCTACGCCGGCATGGGCGTCCTCCCCGACGCCGACGCCAATGCCGCCACGCAATTGTGGATCGCCGCCAGATCTATGGAAAGCGTCGCATTGCTGGTCGCCGTCGCCATGCCGAGCCGCCGCGTCAACGCGCACGGCCTTCTGGCTGCCGGCGCAATCGTAACCTCCCTCCTCCTCGCTTCGATCCTGATCTGGGAAATCTTCCCCCCCTGCTTCGTCGAGGGCACAGGCCTCACACTGTTCAAACGTATCGCCGAATACGTCATCTGCCTCATCCTCTTCGCCGCCATACCGACAATCCTCACACGCCGAACCGAATTCGACCCCACCGTCCTCAAATGGATCATCGCCTCCATCGTCCTGACCATCGCCTCCGAGCTCTTCTTCACCTTCTACGTCGGCGTCTTTGACCTCTCGAACCTCCTCGGTCACGTCCTTAAGCTCGCATCTTTCTGCTGTATCTACCGCGCTGTCATCCACACAGGCCTCCGCAATCCGTTCAAGCTCCTTTTCCGTGATCTTAAAGAAGCCGAATCCCGCTATCGTTCCCTCTTCGCCAACATGATCGACGGCTTTGCCTACCACCAGATCGTCACCGACGAAAACGGCAAACCCGTTGACTACGTCTTCCTCGAAGTCAACGACGCCTTCGAGCGCCTTACGGGCCTCGAACGACAATCCATCATCGGCCGCCGCGTCACGGAAGTCCTGCCCGGCATCGCCGATGACCCCGCCGACTGGATCGCAGCCTACGGCAAGGTCGCACTCGAAGGCAGGTCTCTCCGATTCGAAAACTATTCCGAACGCCTCAACCGCTGGTATCTCGTCTCCGCCTACAGCCCTTTCAAGGGTTTCTTCGCAACCGTCTTCCAGGACGTCACTAAACGCAAGCGGATGGAGTCCGCACTGCGTCAGGAACTGCACGAAACCACCGCCAAGCTCGAAACGCGAACCATCGAACTCCGCCGCGCGGTTTCCGAACTCAACATGGCCGAACACCGCGAACGCAACCGACTCGCCCACATCCTCCACGACCACCTCCAGCAGCTCCTGTTTGCCGCCATGCTCGGAGTCAGCGTCCTCGAAGGCGCTGCTGACGACGACGAAAACGCCCGAAGAATCAAACGCGTCGTTGACCTACTCAAGGAGACCATCGACGAAACTCGCCACCTCACCTCCGAACTCAGCCCCCCCATCCTCAGCGAACAGGGTCTCGCCGCGGGCCTGGCCTGGCTCGCCCGCTGGATGCAGTCCAAACACAACCTCGCCGTCGACCTCGACTGTGAAGACCCCGGCGACACGCTCCCGGAAGATATGCGCATCCTGCTCTTCCAATCCGCCCGCGAACTCCTCTTCAACGTCGTAAAACACGCACAAACCTCCCGTGCCTGGATACGCGTCTGGTGCGAAGAGGGCCTCCTCTGCGTCGCCGTCCGTGACGAAGGCGCCGGCTTCGACGCGCAACGCCTCTGGGACAACACCGCCCACACAAAAACCGGCTTCGGACTGCGAACCATACGCGACCGTCTCGCCATGGCCGGCGGCCGAATCGAAATTGACAGTCAACCCGACGACGGCACGATGTTCACCATGCTTGTTCCCTTGGCACGAGGTCCCGTGGAGAGATCTGAAATTCAAGACATCGGTTGACCGCCTCGCATCGATAGAAATCGAGCAGAATCCGCGGCCAAGTTCAAATGGCTTTTGCGGCAACTGTCTGGCTGCGTACGCCTTCAGTTCGCCTGCCCATCATCACGGTCATTCTGCGGCCGCGAAGGCAGCATCAACGAAGGATCTCCGAACAGCATGAACTTCATGCCTTGAAAAAAGATACTTGGTGGATACCAGTGCGACGTTGGCTTCAAAGCCGACAGACGCTCTTTCGTATGGTAATGGATGATTGCATGGTTCCAGCAGTCGCCAAGCCTTTCTTTTCGCAAGCCCGCGGCAAAACCCTCAAGCAGTGTCAATCCGCACGGCTGGCTTCCCGTGTTGCACCCGATGTAGGCAACCGCTCCTGTATGACCTTTTCGGAGCAGAATCTCCCCCAGGCCCGGCCGATTGTACTTGCCCTTCTGGTAAGGCGCCGGCGGCGGCGGAGGCTCTTCGAAGACCTGGCCCGCATCAGTCCCTTTGTGCTCTATTCCGTAGATATCGATGTAGGGTTCATAAGGCGGCAGCGTGGCAAATCGGGCGGTATGGCAGCCCGCCGAGAAGATGACCGGCAGGCAGTCTGCATTACTGACCGCCTCCAGGTCTTTTACAGCAAAGGAGTTTTGCCATCGCAGGTCCTCGCCGTGACCTGCATGGCAGATCACGCCCACCCCCCTGTTCATGAGGGAAACAACCTCCTCCGCCGTGGGCTCAGGCGTGTCATACTTTTTCAACTTGTCGCTATAGTAGCGCCTTTCAACAGTCCAATCCGGTAAAAGGACGGAAGCTGCCTTGTCCAATGGCCCGCGGCTGTCTACCCATCCCGACACGCTGAGCATCGCAACCCGCTTCGAGCAGTCCCTTTTCCCTTCCAGAATTCCCTTCTCATATCGGATCGTCTTGTCGGCCACAATCCTTACTTCGTCCACAGTACTTACCGGCCAACGACCCACTGCGATCTCAGGCAGATAATCAACGTCATCGAAGTTGATCGGGTCCTGCTTGTTCTTCTCGCCGCGCACCTCCCCATAGTACTGCCCATGAAACGAGTCCTTTCGGGCGTTCCAGTCCTCGAAAGAACCATCTTTCCTGGCCAGATCCGCATAATAGAGGTCGCTCGGATAGAACGCGTAGTCAAAAGCAGCGGGCGTAACACGATCCAAAACCATGTAGCGAACCGGCAGGACATCCGCATCACCTGCCAAGAGGACGTACTGGACGCCCTGTTCCTGCCACATCAAGTACAGGAACCTCTTCAGTCGTTCGGGATCATCGGCTCCCTCATGCTCCCGCAGAATGGCCTCCAGCCCGGCGATTCGAACAGGAAGCTGTTTCTGCTTGTGCTGCACGTAATCGCACAAGGCTTCATGGTATTCTTCCGGAGCAACGATAAGAAGCCCCCTGCCAGAAGCCCTCTCCATTACAGCACCGGAACTTGCAAACAGGCACAAAAATACAACGATGCGCTTCATAGCCGTTGACCCCTTGCTCATTTGCCCGGTAGCGAATCGGCCCGTCATCTCATAAGCCGTTCCGCCAGGACGGTACGAAACCCCCTCTCACGGAACATAGTAATAATACACCAACGACGAGTAATTGGCTGGCGTATCGTTCCCATGGCCGTGCTCCGTCGAAATTCTGATCGATGTGTCAAAATGAATCTTGCCCGGCCAGAAACGGTACATTGTCGTCGCTCCGTTCACCTGCCCGAACACGTCGACCAGATCCTGTGTTTTGGGCTGTCCGAAAAGCGGCAGGCTGTACGGATTCGTCAGCCAGAACGTTGACCATCCGCCCTGGTACTCATCCTCATGCCCCGTCCCGTGAAACCGTGGCTTCTCCTCGCCGTCGATGTAAATCCGCATGTCCCCCTCCCACCAACGCTTGAGATCCGGCTTCACCGGCTCCACCGTCATCACCTGCCCCGCAACCGCCCCGCGCCCCTTGTAGTCGAACAACACATAATCCACCGGCTCCACGATCGGCCAGGCGGTATTGTACTTCGCCCCGAAATACCCCACGCGCGCCCCGTCCCGCTCCTCGGGAAAGCCGTCCGTGTAAGCAATCTCCGCAAAAAACTCCCCGCCCGACTGATAACTCCTGTTGGTCAGCGTCACCCGCACCCCCTTCCGGAACGGCATCGGCAGATAACAATAATACGCCCCCGAACTGGACATCCCCACGAAAAGGCTCCGCACGTCTGCCTCGCCCAGGCCCGACCCGAAGAACGGCCCGATCGGCACATCAACCGCCGGCCGCTCCTGGCCGTCATAGTAGATCCGCAGATTGACGTGGTTCAGGCTGTATTGATCCGGCGCATAAAGCGGGTTGATCCTGATACGCTGAATCGTCCCCGCGTGCGACAGCGCCAGCAGATCCTCCTCCGGCGCCTTGCCCCGCGCGGCCGCCAACGTAACCGATTTGCGCACCGTCTGCATCGCCCGCGCAGGCTTCGGATCGGCCCCGCACCGCTCGAACACGTTGATCAGATCCGCATAATCCTTCTGCTGCGTCCACGTCCGAACCTTGGCCTTTTCATACAACTGGTAGTACACGTTGTAGAAGCCCACCGTCTTCTCCGTGGTCACCTTCAGCCGCCCTGCAAACTCTATCGGCGCCGAACAACTGAACCCCCCGCTCGAAATGAACGCGTTGGTAATCAGCGGATACACAAACGCACTGAGCGCACCGTTGAAGAACTCCCGCCCGTCGCACACGATACGAGGCGACTTCTCATCGTCGAAGTAGAACCGAATCGTCCCCCAGTGCAGATCCTGGTCCGAGCCCGTAAACCACAGGTTGTAAATGCAGCCCGGCCCCTTTTCATCGAAGATCACATGCTCGCCGTTGTCATCAACGTAAAGCTGCGAATACGTCCCCCGAAACCCGTCATCGTTGCCGCCTGTCCTGTCATAACTGGACAGATAATACGACTCAACGCCGCTGTACACATACGGCAGCAGCGACAGGTCTTTGTAAAATGCCTCCCCCGCAGGCTGGGCATGCAGCCCGCACGCAAGAACCCCAATCCATATCGCAACCATCAATGAGCATCTGCACATGGGCGGCCTCATTCCCCGATACACCAGAGGTTCTTGTACGTTCGAATCAGGATGTGCTTGCGCACGAAAACCGGTGTGGCTAACGTGAACTCCCCAAGCTCATCGGCCGCCAACAATTTGAACTCATCCCCTTGTTCCAGCACGTACGTCGTGCCCGCCTCGCTCGTCACATAAATCTTGCCGTCCACCAGCACCGGCGAAGCACTGAACATCGCACGCTGAGCAACGTCCCCGCTCCAGATCACCTTACCCGTCTTGATATCCAGACATGCGACCTTTCGCCGATCAGTGCATACGTACACCTTCCCGTCGGCCGCCGCAGGCGTCGGAACGTCACTCGAAATCTCCTCGTTCACCCACGCCACGTGCGTCTCGGTAACGTCCCCCACGCCGCCGAGACGAATGCCCGTCAGCGTCGTACCCCGCGCATACGGCGCCACTAACATTCCGTCCGAAATCACCGGCGACGCGATCGATCGAAAGAACTGCTGCTGCCGCGGATTAAAGCCCCCCACCCGCCACAACTCCTTGCCCGTCGCCGCATCATGCGCCGTCACATGGTCGCCGCCCAAAACATAGATCGTCTGGTTTCCCCCCTCCGAAATCACCAACGGCGTCGTGTAACTCTGGTTTGCCTCCCGCGGCGCCTTAACCACGCGATCATGCTTCCACACCTCCTCGCCCGTCACCTTATCGAGCGCCACAAGATATGCCGGCTCATCCTGCACGCACGCGACCACGACGCACTCCTCCGTCAGCACCGGCGATGTCCCGAGGTCCCACCACAGCACGTCCGGCCCGTACAACTCTTGCAGGTTCTTGCGCCATACAACCGTCCCCTTAAAATCAAGACACGCCAGGTCGCCGCTGCGGTAATACACATACACCCGTTGGCCGTCAGTCGTCGGCGAAGGATGCGCCCCGCTGCCCTTATCCCGGTGCTTGGCCTTGCGTTCCTCGCCTATCGCACGCTCCCACCGAACCTTACCGGCAAAGTCCAGACAAATCACAACGTTTTTGCCGTCTCGCGCCGACGTCACAAAGATATGATCACCCCACACAATCGGAGTCGACCCGCTGCCGCCCGGAAGCGCCACCTTCCAGGCCACATTCTCTGTCGCGCTCCATTTTGTCGGAAACCCCGTCCCCTCACAAACACCGTTATACCCCGGTCCCCGCCACACAGGCCAGTTATCCGCCCCGGCCCCGCAAACAATGCCCGTGAGACCCACCAAAAAAGATAGAATCGCCCTCATAACTATCTCCCGGAAATAACGCTGTATCCTCCCGCAACGCACCGTCGCGTCACGAAGCATGGATGCAGGTAGCCTATCAGAGACGGCCTGAGAATTCAAGGTATGCTCAGGAACCATGTGCCCCGCACTTCCGTGCATGGTCGCATTGAAATGCGATACGGATTCTGGTAGACTTACATGCCGGAGTGCGTTGAATGGCCCTTATGTGATTATTCAGGAGTGGTCAGATGAGATTCCCCGGTGCTGTTCTTATCGTTCCACTGTGTATCGCCGCCTTTGCCTGTATCGCTGCGGCCGAGCCCCAGACCCTCTCGGCTCGCCTCGAAGACAACCAGGTCCTTGTGACCGTCGACGGCAAACTCTTTACCGCCTACAAGTTCGCCCACGACCAGAAATACCCCTATTTCTGGCCTGTCAACGGCCCGCTCAGCGGCCAAAGCGTCACCACCGAAACATCCGAGCCCTACCCTCACCACCACTCCCTGTTCTTCGGCTGCGACCGCGTCAACGGCGGCAACTACTGGCAGGACGCCAACGCCCGCGGCCAAATCCTCTCCCAGACCCCTAGAATCATCCGCGACAGCGGCGAACGCATCATCTTCACCGACCGCTGCCTCTGGAAGCAGCCCGACAAAGACCCCATCATGGAAGATCGCCGCTGGATCGTCATCTCCGCCCCCGACCCCGAAACCCGCATCATCGACTTCCGCATCACCTTGAACCCGCTTGTCGACATCGAGATCCAAAAGACCAATCACTCCCTCTTCAGTGCCCGCGTCATGCCTGCACTGTCGGTCGCCTCCGGCGGCACGCTCATCAATGCCGAAGGCAAGACCACCGAGAAAGGCACTTTCGCCGTCGCCTCGCCCTGGTGCGACTACAGCGGCACCCGTGACGGCCTCACCGAAGGCCTCGCCATCCTCCAAAGCCCCGCCAACCGTTGGTTCCCCGCCAAATGGTTCACGCGCGACTACGGCTTCTTCTCACCCACCCCAATGTACTGGCTGGAAGGCGACAAACTCAACCTGCCCAAAGGCGAACCTCTCTCCCTCGCCTGGCGCGTTATCGTTCACGCCGGTGACCACACCAGTGCCGACATCGCCGGCCGCTGGGTCGAGTATGTCAAATGGACCGAACAAATGACTCAGCGACGACCGCGCCGCAGCAGAAACGCGACGCCGTAGAGAAGACTTACGGACACATGAAACAGCGAATGGCGCGGGTAAAATACCCGTTTGTGCAACCCGACCACCCTAAACAGACAAACTCAATCTCCTTTAATTCAGATAAAGTTCCTGAGAGCCTCTGTTTTTTCTTGCATTCTCCCGCCCATGTGGCATAATAGTTCAGATCAACAGGTCTGTGTTGGGAGATTACTATGATTAGTGTGTCCGCGAAATATGGTTTAATGGCCGCCGGATACCTCGCCGAGCACGCCGACCACGAGCCGATCATGGCTGAAACCATCGCCAAAGAGTGCTACATCCCGCTTGGTTACCTCCTGAAAATCATGCAGCAAATGGTGAAGTTCAATGTCCTCAGCAGCAAACGCGGCCCAGGCGGCGGTTTTGCCCTCGCCCGACCCGCAAAGGACCTCTCACTTCTGGAGATCATTGAAGCTGCCGGAGGCCCACTCGCACACATCGGCGACCTGACCGAACTCACCATCGACACCCCGCTGACCAGGAAGCTCGAACAGGTATGCCAGGAAGCATCTCAAAAGGCAATCGCAACATTCGCGAAAGCCAAACTCTCCCAAACCCTCGCCCCGTGACGCAGGGCGTCCTTCTCGTGGCATCTCCGCATCAGTGAGCCGATTGGCGGCATTCCGTAAGTTCGTAAGTACCGGCCTGTGAACTGTTTACGGTGTGTGAATGGCGGGTTGTCCTTGCGTGAAACAGGCCCTACTGACGTCGGCTCGCTTCTTGACAAAGAAGTTTCGATTTTTATATAATGATAGTCCAGTCGAAAACCCGGAATTCCCAGCAGATGACGTGTTCAACTATGCTTTGGCGAAGGAGAAAGAAATGTCCATACAGCGCGATTGTATTGTATCGCCCCTAGTCCTGATCATGCTGGTCAACCGCACCCTTTTCGCTTATCAAGGCGGCGACGGGACACCAGCCAGCCCGTACCAGATCGGCAGCGCCGCCGACCTGCTGTACCTGGCTTCACATCCCTGTACGACTGCCATTTCGTGCTGACCAGCGATATCGCCTTGACCAAAGGATCGGCAAGCCATGCATTAATTGCGCCGGACACTGATAACGAACAGCCCTCGTTCCAGGGCACGCCGTTCACCGGCTCGTTCGATGGCGCCGGCTTCACCATAGCCGGTCTCAGTATCGTTGCGCCGGTCGGAGCCGACTATCTGGGCCTGTTCGGCAGGACCGACAACGCACACATAAAAAACCTGACCCTTGAGGGGGTCTCCATTGTCGCTTCCGGCGATTCCAGCCACTTCATCGGCGCCCTGATCGGAGAGCAGCGCGGCGGCCAGGTGAGCCGCTGCTCGGCCGCAGGAACATTGATCGTCGGCACCCAGGGAAACTTCGTGGGCGGCCTCGTCGGACGTCTGTCTGAAGGCCAACTCGTCGAAAGCTTCAGCACGGGCCTGGTGACAGGCTCCTCGGACGTGGGCGGCCTGGTCGGCGCAGCCGACAAATGCACCGCAGAAGGCTGTTTCTGGGACATCCAGACAAGCCGCACGGATGTCAGCGCCGCTGGCTACCGCGCCACCACCAAGTGGTGCGGCGCAAGTTCACCCTACGGTACGTGTGATGTGTGGCGCTGCCACTCTGTTGGCATAGTCGTTGGAACCGAGGACTGCGGCGGTCTTATTGGCAGCATTATGGTGGGCGACCCCCTCCGAGCACCCCGGCACGGTTAGAACCCGCTTCTCATTTTGGAATACAAGCACCAGCGGCATGCTGGAGTCCGCGAGCGGCCGTGCACTGCCCGGCGAATTGATGGCCAGGCCCGAGCTTTTTGTTCAGGCAGGCTGGGGTTTTGTCGGCGAAACAGCAAACGGCACAGACGATCACTGGATCATGTCACCCGAGGGCTACCCCATTCTGGCGGCCCAGCTGGCAGTGCACTTGAATGCGGTCGGCATCGCCCCTGACACCTCCCGCACCGGCTCCACCACCATCTGGGGACGTGACATTACGCGTCAGGGCTACAACGACAATGTTGAAGCTTGGTACATCTTCGATGCCCCCAAAGACGCCCGCTACCAGGTAACCGTCCACAACGTCGACTTCGACACCACCGTCGCCGTCTTTGACGACCGGGCCCGCGAGGTAATCTTCAATGACGACTTCTTCGGTGGCAAATCCTCCGTCATCCTCAAGGCCGCCGCCGGCAAGCGATACTATATCCGCGTCGCCGGCCACGATGGCCAGACCGGCCGTTTCACCATTACCCTCACCACCGGCACTATCCCCGCCATCCAGGGTGACCTCAATTATGATGGCGACGTAAACCTCGTCGACATGGCGGTCATGGCCCAGAATTGGCTCATAGGCTCGTAACCTCCAGCCGGAAACAATAGGAAAACTCGAAATTCATTTCGCAAACGCCAAACATCCGGTGTAATGTACTGATAAGAAACGGCATTACAGCCCACAAATGCAAACGAACCCAAACCAAAGCCAATTGAGGCCAATTGCTCCACAAGCTGGCCGGCTGACATGCGGAATATCGCAAAAAACCAGTTGTCATAATCTGCAAACTGCGATAACATACACGGTTGCTCCGGGGCGTGGCGCAGTTTGGCTAGCGCGCTTGACTGGGGGTCAAGAGGTCGCAGGTTCAAGTCCTGTCGCCCCGATTCGTTGCCAAGGTAAGCGGTACCAAGTACTTACATCACACTGGTGCCGCTTGTTTTACACTCTCGTCACGAAGGAGGTAAGGTATGATCCGCATCGCCATCATCGTACTGCTGACCGTTGTTCCGCTTTCGGCGGCCGAAATCACATTCCAGAAGATCACGCTCGACACCGCCTTCCGCTCTGAAGGTGTCGCCATCGCAGACGTTACCAATGACGGCAAGCCGGACATCCTCGCCGGCGACGTCTGGTACGAGGCACCCGACTGGAAAATGCGTGAAATGCAGCCCCCCGGCAAGTACAATCCTGCCGGCGGCTACAGCAACACCTTCAGCAACTACGCCGCCGACGTAAACAACGACGGCTGGATCGATTCCATCACCACGACCATGATGGGCCAGCCCTGCCACTGGTTCGAAAACCCCAAGAACAAGCCGGGCCACTGGAAAAAACGCGTCGGCGCCCCGAGTGCCTGTAATGAAACGCCGCTTTTCGCCGACCTCTTCGGCAACGGCAAACGCGTCCCGCTCTTCGGCGTCCAGCCCGGCGGCTGGATCGCCTGGTACAGCTTCACCGACAATCCTGATGCCGAATGGACCATGCACAAGATCGCCGGCCCCAAGGCCCCCGGCTCAGAGCAGTTCAGCCATGGACTGGGCGTGGGCGACATCGACGGTGACGGCCGAAACGATGTCCTCGTTAACTCAGGCTGGTGGCAGGCCCCCGCCGACCGCAGGCAGGAAAACTGGCCCTTCAACCCAACCCCGCTCGGACCTGACTGCGCCGATATGCTCGTTTACGACTGCGACGGCGATGGTGACAACGATGTAATCACCTCATCCGCCCACAATTACGGCATCTGGTGGTTCGAACAGATAAAGCAAGATGGAAAAATCGCGTTCATACAACACGAAATCACAAAAAGCTTTTCTCAGGCCCACGCCCTGAAACTGGCCGACATCAACCGCGACGGCATCCAGGATTTCGTCTGCGGCAAACGCTATTTCGCCCACAACGGGAATGACCCCGGTGCCCATGAGCCGGCCGTCGTTTACTGGTTCGAAATCCGCCGTCCCGCCAAAGGCAAAGTCGAATTCGTCGCCCACCTGATCGACGATAACTCCGGTCTCGGCACGCAGTTCGACATCGCCGACATCAACGGCGACGGAAAACTCGACATCGCCTCGGCCAACAAGAAGGGTGTCCATCTCTTCATCCAGAAATAACAGCCGCCCTGGGAATACAGCCATGCTCATAAAGACAGTCGATTCCATCGAACCCATACCAGTCTGCATAGAAGGCGCCAAAGACGTCAGCGTCCGAGTGATCTTCGGTCCCGCCGACAACGCACCCACGTTTGCCATGCGCGTGTTCGAACTTGCACCCGGCGGGCACACCCCGTTCCACACCCACCCGTTCGAACATGAAGCAGTCGTCCTGTCCGGCCGAGTCGGCCTTGTCACACCTGAAGGCACAAAGCCCCTCGATGTCGGCGACATGCTTCTGGTCATGCCCAACGAAAAGCACCAGTTCAAGAACCTCTCCGACGAAGATTCCGCCCGCTTCATGTGCCTTGTGCCCATTGAACATCAGAAATAATCATTTGAAAGCGGGGACGCACTTTCGTATACTGTGGGGTTTGTGAGGACGCTTTCGGGATGGCCCGGGCGCCTCGACCTGTGAGTACTGCTTTTTCAGGAGATATCGTGCGTGAGCGTTCTGGGCGCTATAGGCAATACGCCGCTCGTTGAACTGACCAAACTCAACAAGAACCCCAAGGTCCGCGTCTTCGCCAAGCTTGAAGGTAATAACCCCGGAGGATCGGTAAAGGATCGTGCCGCCTGGTACATGATCACCAAAGCCGAGGAATCCGGTGAGCTGACCCGCGATAAAACCATTCTCGAGCCCACCAGCGGCAACACCGGCATCGCGCTGGCCATGATCGGCGCCAGCAAGGGCTATCGTGTCAAACTCACTCTGCCCGAATGCGTCAGCCTCGAACGCCGCCAGGTCTTGCAAGCCTTCGGCGTAGAAGTCGTCCTCACCCCTGCGGCAGAAGGCACTGACGGCGCCATCCGAAAAGCCCACCAGATCATCGCCGACGAACCGGACCGTTACTTCATGCCCAACCAGTTCGCCAACCCCAACAACTCCCTGGCCCACTACGAAACCACAGGGCCTGAAATCTACAAACAGACCGGCGGCCAAGTCACCTGCTTCGTCGGCGGCATGGGCACCACCGGCACACTGATGGGTATCTCGCGCTACCTTAAGGAGCAATCCCCGGCAATCAGGATCGTGGGCGTAGAACCCGTGCCCGGCCACGCCATCCAGGGGCTCAAGAACATGACGGAAGCGATTGTTCCCCAGATCTATGACCCCGGCTGCCTCGACGAAACCGTCCCCATGGAAGACAGCCTTGCCTACGATACCAGCCGTCGACTCGCGGTCGAAGAAGGCATCTTCGTCGGTATGTCCAGCGGCGCTGCCGCCGCAGCCGCTCTTCAGATCGCCGAAAAACTCGACAGCGGCACAATAGTCACCCTGCTGCCTGACCGCGGAGATCGATACCTCAGCACCACCCTTTTTCGCTCCGTTTGTGCGAAATGCCCTCCATAGTCGTTACTCACCTGCCGATACAATATTCGACACCGACTGAAAGGAAAAAACATGCGCATCGGCATAGCCGCAGATCACGGAGGCCTGACCCTGAAAAACGAACTGGCCGTGTTGCTTCGCAACGCAGGCCATGACGTGCAGGACTTCGGCGCTTACACTCTGACGCCCGACGACGACTACCCGGATTTCGTCCTGCCCCTGGCACAGGCCGTCGCAGAGGGCGCCGTCGCCCGCGGCATCGCCGTCTGCGGCAGCGGTGTAGGAGCCTGTGTTGCCGCAAACAAGGTCCGCGGCGTCCGGGCTTGCCTTGTCAACGACACGTACTCAGCCCGCCAGGGCGTAGAGGATGACGACATGAACATTATCTGCCTCGGCGGCCGGGTAACCGGCCCCGCCCTGGCATGGGAATTGACGCAAGCCTTTTTGGCCGCCCAATTCACCGGCGCCGAACGCCACCGCCGCCGCCTCAGCAAGATCGCCGACAGGGAACGCAGCAGTTGAAGCACTGGCGCGAGTCTCAGGTTATGAAGTTCCACACTTCCTCGGCCGCATAGTTCTCCAGCGCCTCAAGGCGTTCGGCAATGTCAAAGGCCTCGTCCTTGCCCACCACCCGGGGCTGCAGCCAGGCAAATGTCGTCTCGACAAGCAGTTTTCGCGGCTCCCGCAGAAAAGACTCGATCCGCAGTTCTATGGACCGCGGCTCTTCGCCGCCGACAGAATGCGGCGGGATCATCAGCCGCAATCCGCCCCCCGCCACCGGCCGCGGACCCAGCCGCTTGAAATCCTCCGCCGACTGCCCCAGACGCGTCTCCCAAAGGTACTTGAAAGCATGCTCCTGCGAGCTGTAAAGCTGGCTGATCTTGGCCGTCGTACGAACGATCTGATACCGCTCGGCCGGCCACGTCTGGCGATACGCATCCGTCACCGCCAGCGCATCGCGCGCGAACATGGTGATGTCATAGACGGGGTTGTTCGACAACACCTGAATGGTGCTCACCGGCGGTGCAGGCGCATCCAGCTTTACCTGCAGATTCGCCGGCTCGTGACGTATCAGCATGAAACTCCGCGGCCGCAGGTTGGTCTGTGCAAACTCCAGACCGTTGTCCAGCAAAGCCTTCTGGAAATCGACCGCACGGGCCTGCTCCATCGCCGGCGCCCCGGCCAACACATAGCTGACCATGAAGTGTACACTCGTCCGGGATTCACGGATCAATCCATCCATCGGCTTCTCCTGTCACAATCACCCGGCCTCATTGTAAGCCGTCCGGCCCCAAAGACAACCGCAAAAACGGCGGCTGCCCCCCAAAGCCCCATAATACATCGGCCAGTATGTGCCCGATCATCACGCTCCGCAGCAAAGAGGTCTGGTGTCGCGCGGTTTTGCGGGCGGTTGTTAAGTGCCCTCTGCACGATGACGATACAACGCATGGACTGTTAAGGACACCTTTATTTTGCACGATGCGGCAATGATAGTCGAGTGGCTAAAACGTAAAAGGTTCAGGCACACCTGGAAGATCAAGGAATACGCAATCGACGTATATCCGAGCAACCGCAGCTGCATCAAGTCCAACATGAACCACGTCCGCCCGCAGCAGATGCCCCCGCTGATGGTTCGCAAGGCCGCCTGGCGCCGCTAAGCCCAGCACGACACTGCCACACGCTTATCCGGTAAACCCTTATTCCATTTCGCCCTTCAGCGTCGCCTCCAGGCAATGCGCAAGGTCGGCATAACGAAACTCAAAGCCCGCGTCGAGCAGTTTCTGCGGCACGGCCCGGGTGCTCGCCAAGAGCACTTCTCTGGCCACCTGGCCGAACACAACCCTAAGGACAAACTCCGGCACGCGCAGGAAACATTTGCGCCGCAGCGCCTGCGCCAGTGTTCGCGAGAACTCCTCATTTGTTACAGCATTCGGCGACACAACATTGACGGGTCCCTTAACCCGCCCGTTGTCCAGGGCGAACAGGATAACGTTGACCGCGTCCGTCAGCGACACCCAGGGCATGTACTGCCGCCCTGAGCCCAACGGACCGCCCAGACAAAGCGAAAACGCCGGCAGCATCTTGGCCAGCGCCCCGCCGTCGGCATCGAGTACCACGCCAAACCGCAACTGGACAGTGCGCACCATCAGTTTGTCCGCTTCGCGGCAGGCCGCCTCCCAGTCGCGGGCCACCTCCGCCAGGAAGCCCCCGCCCATCGACGCATCCTCCGTAAGCACCTCATCGCCCCGGTCGCCGTAGATACCAACCCCTGACGCAGCGACAAATACGCGCGGCCGCCGTTCCATGTCGGCCATGTAATCCACCAGAAGCCGACTGCTCTTGATGCGGCTTTGATAAATGCGGCGTTTCTTCTTCTCCGTCCAGCGGCCGTACAGGTTCTCACCGGCCAGGTGAATAACCGCGTCGCACCGGCGCAGCTTGGATTTGTCCAGAAAACCCTCCACCGGGTTCCACATGATCTCATTGGAGCGGACCAACTGGGGCGGCCGAATCAAACGATACACCTCGTCGCCCCGCCGTTCCAGGGCGGCCGTCACCGCCGAACCGATAAAACCTGAAGCCCCCGTAACAAGCACGATCATCTCATCACCTTTTTCAATCCATTGAAAATGATGCGCGGCCATCTCATGTGCCACCGATGCGCCGAGTATAATGCTCATCCCCTAACGCGTACATCAAAATCCGGCAAACACACCGAACCATCCGCGGGAAGCATCCGTCGGCGTTCTGTTGTAGCTTTTTGCTTCTTGTTTTTTCCTTTTTCGCAACCGCGGCATTCGCTAGAATACGCTGTTGGACGCGGACCGGATCGCAAGCGTTTTAAGGAGAATGAAAATGGCTTTTACACTTTCAATAGGACAAAAGGCCCCGGATTTCTTCCTGCCCGCCACGGATGGGGGAACCTACAGCCTCGAAGACTTCGCCGATGCGAAGGTGCTCGTCGTCTTTTTCACATGTAACCACTGTCCGTACGTACTGGGCTCCGACGAAGTCACACGGCGCACAGCCCTGAAGTTCGCCCCCCAGGGTGTCACCTTTGTCGCGATCAATGCCAACAGTCCCAACACGTACCCGGAAGATTCATTCGAAAACATGATCATCCGCATGAAGGAGCAGCGTTTCCCGTGGGTGTACCTGTACGACGCCACACAGGATACGGCCCGCGACTACGGGGCGCTGCGCACGCCGCATTTCTTTGTCTTCGACGCCGATCGCAGGCTGATCTATACCGGCCGCGGCGTAGACAACCCGCGAGAAACGGCCAAGATGACGGTCAACGATCTCGAAAACGCACTGCAGGAGCACCTGGCCGGCAAGCCCATCACAACGCCGGTGACCAATCCCATCGGCTGTAATATCAAATGGGAGGGCAAGGACCCCCATTGGATGCCGCCCGAAGCATGCGATCTTGTGTGACGACTGTTGTATCTTCGAAAGAAAAACAAGAAGGAAGGAATGATGAAGAGACTCATTGCAGTAATCATCAGTCTGTGTGCGGCTTCAAGCGCTGTCGGCCGAACATGGTATGTCGCCCCCGACGGCAATGATACATGGTCCGGACAATCGGCCCAAGCCGAGGGAACCGACGGTCCGCTGGCAACGCTTGCCGCCGCAGTGGACGCCTCGCGCAAAGCGCCGGCGGGCGAGCCCCGTCAAATCATCATCGCCGGGGGCAGGTACCACCTTGGCGCCCCCGTCACGTTAGACGGCCGCGACAACGGCCTCGTTATTCGCGGGCAGCAGGATGCCCAGGTTGTTCTGTTGGGTGGAAAACCGATCACCGGCTGGAAACCCGATGGCGACGGAATGGTCGCCGCGGCCCTGCCAGAGGTCATAGACGGCAAGTGGGACTTCCGTGCCCTCGTCGTCAACGGCCGGCTCTGCCCGCGGGCACGCCTGCCGGAAGAAGGGACATTCACCCACCTGAGTGAATTCAACGTCCCGTGGATGAGCTCCACCGGGGGCGGCTGGCAGCGAAAGCCCACGCAGGAGGAACTGACCACACTGAGGTATCGCCCCGAAGACATCGGCGCGTGGTTCGACGTCAGGAACGCCGAGATCACGGTCTACCACATGTGGGACGAGTCGATGGTCGGCGTCGCTTCAATTGACCGCCAACGGCACATCATTACCTTTTCTTCACCCACGGGCCACCCGGCAGGCGCCTTCGGTGTCAAAAAATACGTCCTGTGGAACCTGCGGCAGGGCATGACCAGACCCGGCCAGTGGTACCTCGACCGAACCGCCGGAAAGGTCGTCTATCGCCCGCTGCCCGGCGAGGATATGAACGCGGCGACTGTGCTGGCGCCAACAATGGATTCTATTATCCGTATCCGCGGCGCTGAGAACGTTACGATCCAGGGCATGACGCTTTCCATAGCGGGTACGCCGCTCGTGGCGGGCGGCTTCGGGGCAGGCCGCTTCGACGGGGCAATCGATCTGAGCGGCGCAAAGAACTGCAAGCTCATCGATCTGGAGATCTGCAACGTCGCCGGCCAGGGCATCAAGGCCCATGGGCCCGGCCTGGAGGTCCGCAATTGCCACATACACGATACCGGCGCGTGTGGTTTGAAGTTCGCCAGCGACAATGCCCGGATCGTCGATAACCACATCCACCACATCGGCCGTATCTATCCGAGTGCCATCGGCCTCCAGAGCGGCGGCAACGGGTTTCATGTTGTCCACAACGCCGTGCATGACACGCCCTATTCGGCCATTACCGGCGGCGGGCGCGACAACCTCTACGAATACAACCTGATGTACCATGCAATGCAGGAACTGCACGACGGCGCCGGCATTTACATCTTCGGCGGCAAGGGCGTGGTCATCCTAAACAACTTCATCCGCGACATTATCGACACCGGCGGTTACGGCGCGTCGGCTTATTACCTCGATGAGACATGTGAAGGCTGCATTGTAGAGCGCAACCTGTCGGTGAACATTGCCCGCCCGTCTCATAATCATATGGCCAAAGGCAACATCATCCGCAATAACGTGTTTGTCGTTGATGGCGACGCAACGCTGACGTGGCCCCGGTCCTCGGATTACACCTTCGAAAAGAACATTGTCCAGGCGACCGGCTCGATCACATTCACCAACTTCGCCGGCATCACGACATTCCGCGACAATGTGCTCTACAGCGGCACCGGTGACGTCAGCGGCCTGAAGCTCGTTGAGTACACGTCACAAGAGTGGTTTCGCATCAAAACCGAGGACCGCAACATATTTCTTGATCCGCAGATAACCGAATACCGTACGGGTCGGGTGCGCCTGGCCCCGGATTCGCCGGCGATAAAACTCGGAATCGAAATCATCGACGTCAGCACTGCCGGTCCGAGAACGCGGGATTGAAACACAGCATGAAAGAAGCTTTGGGGTTCTACCTGTTTGTTACGGCGTTCGTCGCCGTCTGCGGCCTGCTCAACTATTATGTCCTATGGCGCTTCAGCGGCTTCTTCGGTATCAAGCGCGGCCCGGCGTTCTGGGCAGTACTGACGATCCTGACGCTCAGCTACGTCGTATCCATCTGGCTGCATGACGTCCTGCCCGACAAGCTTACCGCCCTGCTGCACGATGCCGCCGCACTGTGGCTTGGGATCGGCCTTCTCCTTGTTTCAGCAATGCTCATTTACGAGGTGCTTAAGTACATTATCAAATTGCAGCCTCCCGTCGCGGGAACCGCCATCATTCTCGTAGTGTCCGCACTTGGTGCGTATGCCATGATCAATGCCCGCCGCATCCACATCAAAGAGGTCCAGATTCCAGCCCCGCTGGATATGAACCTTGTGCATCTCAGCGATATCCATCTTGGCTCCGACGGCAAAGACTTTCTCGCCCGAATCGTCGACATGACCAACACCTGCTCCCCCGATGCCGTCCTGATCACGGGCGACCTGCTCGACCCCCGCAGCGGCATCACCGCCCAGGACCTCACCTGCCTCGACCGGCTAAGTGCGCCGGTATTCTTCGTGATCGGTAACCACGAGCACTACACCGGCATTGCAACCGTCCTGCAACTCCTCAGTTCCACCCAGGTCAAAGTCCTGCGAAACGAAAAGGCCGATTGCGGCGATATTCAGATTATCGGCATCGATGACAGCAGCAATCCACGCCAGGTCGCCGAGATGCTGCGGCGCATCCCGTTTGACGGGGCTCGTTACAACGTCCTCATGTACCACCGGCCACAGGGCTTCGAGGCCGCCGCGGACGCAGGCATTGACCTCATGCTCGCGGGGCACACTCACAACGGCCAGATCGTCCCCTTCAATCTCCTTGTTCGCCTCGCCTTTTCCCGTGTCCGGGGTTTGCATCGCTATCGCGACAGCTTTTTGATGGTCTCCACCGGAACCGGCACGTGGGGCCCGAAAATGCGGTTAGGCTCGAAAAACGAGATCCTGCTGCTCAAATTGCGGAAAAAACCCTGATTCCGGCCCGGCTCCCAGTAATAGCCGGCTTTTCCCCGGCCGATAATAACATATCGGACACAAGAGCCGGATATCGGGCTTGAACAGCCGCTATGACGCAAACACAACACAACCCGTTGCACAGGCCGCGCATGACTCGCCGGTCTATCATTAGATTGCTGGCGGTACTCGTCGTGCTGGTTTCGGCCGGCGCCGGCATCTCCGCATACATCAACCGTCCCGGTCCACCTGTCAATGTGGAGCTGAGCAACGTGCCCGGCGTCAGTATCCTGCGTCGCAGCCGCTGGCAGAGCCGGCAAGTTGTCAATGTTAAGCTGAACGATCGCCGCTCCAGCCGGATTTACCGGGACGGCTATGAACTGATCTACGCGCTCTGCGACGCCACAGACCAGCAATATCCCATCATCCAGCACGCTCGGCTGCCTGACGGATACTACCGCGTAGCGGCAAGCACCGAGCGCGGCGGGCAAGAGACACTGCTCAATCTGCTCTGCACCGCCTACGAACAAGCCTTCGGCCTGGATGTTGCCGTTCGTGAGGTCGAGACCTATGCCCTCGTCATGACCTGCCCTGACCCGCAGGCTTTGAAATTCAAGCCGTCCGCAAGACGCCATCCCTACCTTGCCGGTGATTTCACCGAAGCCGCCGACGGCACCTCCGTGCCGCGACAAACATGGTACAGCGTCGAGTTCGCCTGTGACATGGACAACCTCGCGTCGTTCAGTGCATATATGATCCGCAAGGCCTTCCACGCCCAGCGGCCTGCCGTCCGCGACCGCCTGCTGGTTACAGCCATCATCAATGAAACGGGCCTGACAGGGTTCTACGATGGGAAGCTGGCATGGAAGTTCTACGAACCTGATTCGCTCATTACTGAACTCACGGCCGCGGGGCTGAAACTGACCTTGTCGAAAAGAACAGTAAAGGCGCTGGTCATCGCGCCCCGGCCTTGACCGGCACAGTTGTCCTCCCGGACACCATTGATTTTTCTTCGCAGATCTGCAACGATACGTCCCTCGAGTTAAGTCTGCTCTGCGAATCCCACAATGAACGTATTGGCAATAGAAGGTTACTACGGCGGCAGCCACAAGGCCTTTCTGGATGGCTGGATAGCTCGAAGCCGCCACACGTGGACGCTGTTGACACTGCCTGCGAACAAATGGAAGTGGCGAATGCGCCACGGCGCCATCACCTTCGCCCAGCAGGCCGCCCGCCTTGCCGCCGAGGGCAGCCGCTGGGATGTGCTGTTCTGCTCCGACATGCTCAACCTGGCAGAGTTCCTCGGCCTGTCCTATGAATCGGTTCGGCGCCTGCCCAGAATTGTCTACTTCCACGAAAACCAGCTTACCTACCCCGTCCGCGTCGAATCCGAGCGCGATTACCAGTACGTCATGACCAACTTGACCACAGCGCTGGCAGCCGAGGCCGTCTGGTTCAATTCCGCCTTCCACCGTGACGAATTTCTCTCCGGCCTCCGGGCCTTCCTCAAACGCATGCCCGACAATCAGCCCCTTGACGCCGTTGACGCCATCGCCGCCCGGTCCGCCGTTCATCCGCCCGGCATCGAGCCCTTCCCCCCTCGCGGCCCCAGGCCGCCGGGGCCCTTGCACATTCTCTGGGCGGCCCGCTGGGAACACGACAAGAGTCCCGAAGACTTCTTCGCCGCAATGAAGATCCTCAAACAGAAGGGCATCGACTTCCGTCTCAGTGTGATTGGCGAGCAGTTCCGCGACGTTCCCGAAGTGTTCGCCTGGGCCAAAGAGTTCTTCGCCGGGCAAATCGTCCGCTGGGGCTATCAGCCTACCCGCGACGCCTATCGAGCCGCCCTGACCGACGCAGACGTGGTCGTCTCCACCGCCAGGCACGAGTTTTTCGGCCTGAGCATTACGGAAGCCATTGCCGCCGGCGCGTATCCCCTTCTCCCCAAACGCCTTGCCTACCCGGAAATCCTCGACACGATTGCCCCCTCATCGACACAGCAGTATTTCTATGACGGCACAGTCGATCATCTTGCCCAGCGTCTGGCCGGACTCAGCAGGCAATTGCAGCAACCCACCTTCGAACTGGCCGAGAAAGCCGCCAACATGTACGGCTGGCCCACTCGTGCCCCCGCACTCGACGACGCCCTGCAAGCGGCACTTACTGCCAAATCATAGCCGCTTTGTGCCATACCGGTTCCGAAGTCCCGCAGAAGGTCTGGATTAATCTTGAACAACGCCCGGGGCCGATTATAATACGGCCTTGGTTGAAAACGGATTTTCATTCAGTAACGGCAGGGACAGATGGCTCTCTCAAGACTGCAGGTTCACCCCAAACTCATGGGCCCCGACTGTGAAATCCTGACACCCCCGGAGGGGATGGACACGCCGGTCGCGGCGCGGCGATACCATTTCATCGGCGCCGGCGGCATCGGCATGAGCGGCCTGGCCCGCCTTCTCGTCAAGAATTGCGCCATCGTCAGCGGTTCGGACATGGAAGATTCCGCCGTCATTCGCCACCTCCGCGACATCGGCGCCGACATCCATACCGGCCACAGCGCCGACCACCTGCCGCAGGATCTCGAAGCCGTCGTCATCTCGGCGGCAATCAAGGAGTCCAATCCCGAACTCGCCGCCGCCCGCAAGAAAGGCTGCACCATCCGCAAGTATGCCGAAATGTTAGGCGAATTGATGGACTGCTACGACGGAATCGCCGTATGCGGCACCCACGGCAAGAGCACCACCAGCGGCTGGCTCGCTCACCTCATGACCTGTGCCGGCGCAGATCCAAGTTACATAGTCGGCGCGGATATCCCACAATTGGGCGGCTCCAGCGGCGTCGGCGACAGCGATATCTTCATTGCCGAGGCCTGCGAATACGACCGCAGTTTCCTGAATCTCCATCCCGAAATCGGTGTTATCCTCAATATTGAACAGGACCACCTCGACTACTATCGCGACGAAGACGAGATTGTCAAAGCCTTTATCAAATTCGCCCAGGGCATCCGCCCCTCCGGTGTCCTCATCGTCAACGGCCAGGACGTCAATCTCGAGCGTTTACTCGACGCACTTGACGACGACCGTACCTGCCTGACCTTCGGCCTGGACGAAACCTGCGATTTCAACGCACGAAATATCGCCCTCGTTGACGGCCTCTACGAATTTGACGTCTGCCGCGGGCAGACGCTGTTGGGCCGAACCCGCATCTCCGTGCCGGGGCGTCACAACATCTTCAACGCCCTGGCCGTCATCGCCGCTTCCATCACTGCGGGCATCGAAACAGATAAAGTCATGCGGTTTGTCGGCGAATTCACCGGTATGGACCGACGCCTGATGCTCAAAGCCCAATGCAGCGGCATCATCATACTGGACGACTACGCCCACCACCCCACGGAAATCCGGGCCTCCCTGGAAGCGATCCGAAGCCGCTGGCAGCCCCGCCGCATCTGGTGCGTTTTTCAGCCCCACCAGTACAGCCGTACGCGATTTCTGATCGACGATTTCGCAGAGAGCTTCAAACTCGCCGATGTCACCATCGTGCCGGAAATCTACTTCGTCCGCGACACCGAAGAGAACAAGCGCCTCGTCAATGCCGAGGTCCTCGTGGATCGCGTACGAAAGACCGGCGCCGAAGCCATATACATTAACGACTTTGCCGGGATTTGTGAGTACCTCAAGGCCCATGTCCAAAGCGGCGACCTCGTCGTGACCATGGGCGCGGGCAATGTTTGGAAGGTTGCAGATGAGTATATTCAGTGGCTTGGAAAAAATCGTAAAGACTGACTGCCACCTGTGTAACTACACATGGTTCGGCCTGGGCGGAAGCGCCGACTACGTTATCACGCCCCAGACCATCGACGAATTGCGCACGGTGGTGGTGCGCTGCAAGGAAAACGCCCTGCCTTACAGGATCATCGGCTTCGGTTCGAACCTCCTCATCGGCGACGAAGGCTTCCGCGGCGCCGTCATCAAGCTCGAAGGCAGCGCATTCTCAAACGTGGAATATTCCGGCGAGAAGGTCGTCGCCATGGCCGGGGCGAGCCTCAGTAAGCTCGTTCTCGACTGCGTCCGCAAAGGCCTCGGCGGCCTCGAGGCCCTGACCGGCATCCCCGGCTCCGTGGGCGGCGCCATCAAGATGAACGCCGGCGGCACGTTCGGCGACATCGGCACCAGCGTCCAGAGCGCCACCCTTATGGACCAGGATGGCAACATCTTCGAGAAGAGCAAACCCGAACTTGTTTTCGACTACCGCTGCGTGAACATCACCGCAAGGATCATCCTGGCCGCAACACTGAACCTTACCGAAAGCGACCCTGAACAGATGCTCCGCACCACCAAGGAGATATGGATTTACAAAAAGAATAGTCAGCCGCTGAACACCCGAAACGCCGGATGTATCTTCAAGAACCCTCGCGGCGTGTCCGCCGGCGCTCTCATCGATCGCGCCGGCCTTAAAGGCCTCCGCGTGGGCGGCGCCCTGGTCAGCGAAAAGCACGCCAATTTCATCGTCGCCGAGGAAGGCTGCACCAGCCGTGACGTCATCGAATTGATCAACACAATTCGTGCCCGCGTCAAAGAGGAGTTCGACATCGATCTGGAATTGGAACTGGAAATCTGGTAGGCCCGGCGTGAAGTCTCCTCTTAAAGTGGCCGTCCTCATGGGCGGCATCGGTTCGGAGCGACAGGTCAGCCTGCTCAGCGGCGCCAATATCGCCCGTGCGCTAACCAAGGCCGGCTTTGACGTCGTCACGTCCGACGTTACTCCCGACAATCTCCAGATCCTCGATGACGAGACTATCGACGTCTACTTCCTGGCACTGCACGGTGAGTTCGGCGAAGACGGCGGCCTGCAGCAGATCCTCGAAGATCGAAACCTCATCTACACCGGCTCAGACGCCCGTTCCAGCCGTCTGGCATTCGACAAGGCGGCATCCAAATCCGCTTTTCGGGCCGCCGGTATCACGGTCGCCCCGGGTGTAATCCTCAACGCCGAAAAGGACTTCGACGGCCTGCCGCAGCAACTGGCAAATTTTGGTGACAAATTCGTGGTCAAGCCGATAAGACAGGGAAGCAGTGTCGGCGTAGAGATCGTTCAGGGTCCGGACAATGCGTGCGATGCGGCCCGGCGATGCTTGCACGACTACCACGACTGCATGATCGAGGCATTTGTCCCGGGCAGGGAAATGACCGTCGGAATACTGGACGGTAAGGCCCTGCCGATCATTGAAATAAGAAGCAAGACGGCCTTTTACGACTACCAGGCCAAGTATCTCGACGATGCGACGGAATACCTTTTCGATACTGTCGCCTCAGACGAAACGGCCCGCCTCCTGCAGCAGACGGCGGTGACCTGTTTTAAGGTGTTGGGCTGCCGGCATCTCGGCCGCGTAGACATGATTCTCACCGACGACGATGTTCCGTACGTGCTGGAGATCAATACGCTGCCGGGTTTCACGAGCCATTCACTGCTGCCCATGGCAGCCGCTCGGGCCGGAATGTCGGCCGATGCCCTGTGTGCCGAGATCGTCCGCAGTGCCTGGCGGGACGCGGGCAGGTGAAAAAGGTCGTTGCGCCATCTGAGTAAGCAACTAACAGGTAAGTACAGCCAATGCCTGGCAAAAAGAAAAGCCAACCCAAAAAGACGTGGTTCGGCTTCGGCTCGCCGCCAAGCCGCACAAAGACCAAACGCGCACGCAAGACTACCCGGGCCGAGACGATCGCCTCGCTTAAGAAGACGGCAGCAGTGGTCGCAACGATCTGCGGACTCGGCGGCGCCGCCGTCGGATTTGCATACATGGAACGTTACGTCCATGCCGCTTCACCGGTCACGCGGCCCAACGGCGCCCTGGAACTTATCGCCCCGCCGCGATGGATCAACACCGCCCTGCAAGCCAGGATAGCACAGGCCGCCGGCGGCTACTATTTCACGCTCAATGACGAAACCGCCGCCGCCGTCGCCGCCGGCCTCCAGAAACTTGCGTGGCTTTACAACATTAGAGTACGCACCACGGACAGCACCATCCATGTCCACTCCGACTACCGCAAACCCTTGGCCATGATCAGAAACGGCAGCCGCAAGTACTATGTCGCGCTGGTCCAGCCCGATGACGCCATCTACGTTCCCGACTCCCCCAAGGTGGTCCTGTTGGACTACATTGAAATGGACACGCTGCCAATTCTCGAAATGAAAGGCGTCTCAACCCGCGGCATGCCACCGGTCGGCGGGGCCTGGGATGCCCCGGCAGTCACCTCGGCGGTGGAACTCATCAGCGCCCTGGAACGCATGGATGAAGTCTCCTGCCGCGAAAAGCCGCTGCTCAACGAGCTGGAATCGATAGACTTGTCCAACTTTGACGGCAAGGACAAGGACGCACCGCATGTGATTCTATATGCCAGGGACGGCACCCCCATTCATTGGGGCGCCGCGCATGGAAAGAGCCGTCTGTATCTGGAAGCCACCGAGCAGGAAAAACTCGGCAAACTCTACGCCTTCTACAAAGAAAACAACTATACCATACAATGCCTCCGAAATCGCATCTGCCGATATATAGAACTTCGCTACTCCCGGAAAATCTTCCCCCGCCCCGAGTAGCCATCAAGACCAAGTACAGGCGCCCGTCTCTGTCGTAGCTGTTCCCCCATGGCATCTTGCTGCCTGAGGAGTCGGCGCTCGGCCAACATATTTTTCACCTTGACAAGCACATTCTTTCAAGGTGTCATCATGGCCTGAAATCCTGTCCGACATGGAGTCGTCTCATGAAATTCGAATTTGCCACCGCCAGCCGAATCATCTTCGGAGCCGGGATCGCATCGCATCTTAATGCTCATGTACGTGATTTCGGTACGCGGGCATTTGTCATCACGGGTTCCGCCCCCCGTCATGCGGCTGTGCTGGATTCGCTGACAGCATTGACAACCGCAATGTTCGCCGTATCCGGCGAACCCTCTGTAGACATACTGGAAAAGGCGGTTGCACAGGCCCGCCATGCTGGCTGCGAAGTCGTGGTCGGTATCGGCGGCGGCAGTGTCATCGACACGGCCAAGGCCGTCGCCGCCCTGCTGACCAATCCCGGCGACGTTATGCAGTACCTGGAGGTCGTCGGCGAAGGCAAGCCGCTGGCCCAGCCTGCCGCCCCGTGCATTGCTGTCCCCACAACCGCTGGCACCGGGGCCGAAGTAACCCGCAATGCCGTGCTCTACGTACCCGAAAAGCATGTTAAAGTCAGCATGCGCAGCGCGAGTATGCTGCCGCGCCTGGCCGTCGTCGATCCTGAACTGACACGCTCCATGCCCCGGGAGGTAACCGCATTCACGGGACTGGACGCCCTAACCCAATTAATCGAACCATACGTATCGAGCCGCGCAAATCCCCTCATGGACGGCATTTGCATCGAAGGCCTCACCCGGGCTGCCCGCTCACTGCGACGCGCGTATGAAAACGGCGATGATATGGCCGCACGCGAAGATATGTCGCTTGCGAGCCTTTTCGGCGGCCTGGCCCTCGCCAACGCCGGCCTCGGCGCCATCCACGGCTTCGCGGGCCCCCTCGGAGGCATGATCGCCGCCCCTCACGGCCTCATCTGCGGCCGACTCCTCCCACATGTCATGTGCGCCAACATCCAGGCCCTGCAGGCCCGCCAACCGGCCAGCCCGGCCCTTCAGCGATATAGCCGAATCGCCCAAATCCTCACCGGCGACCCGAAGGCGGCCGCGCCCGAAGCCGCCGCCTGGGCCGCCCAACTCTGCAAGGACCTCAACATCCCCTCGCTGACAAGCTACGGCTTCACCCCGGACCACATCCCCGAGGCCGTCAAGAAAGCCAGAAACGCCAGCAGCATGAAACCCAACCCCATCGCTCTCACCGATGAAGAACTCGCACAAATCCTCTCAGCCGCCCTGTAGATTGAATGCCAGGTCCAGGTCTCTGTAGTCGCCGCAGAATTGCTTTCTACCGCATTGCCTGCAATGCTCACCCCTCCAGATTCGGTCGAACTGATCCGCAATCTTGTCGACCATCTCCTTGTTGTCGGTAATAATACCCGCCTCGAAATTCCTCCGGTTGGCGCTCTTTGCGCCCATACCCGCACCGGTCAGATTCGCGCTGCCCGTATAGGCCATTTTCCCGTCGATGATCACGGACTTGAAATGTACACGAGGGCAAAGGATCCGTTCCATACCGTTGATCAGGTTGGGATACCTGTCAAAATCCTTTCTGAACGCAGGCCCGGGTTCTTTGGCGTGCAGCAGTCGCACTTCCACGCGCTTCTTCACGAGGTCGGAAAGCACCTCAAGAAAAGGCACCATCGCCCCAGCCTTGTCGACATGCAGATCTTTCAAATCCGCGGTCGCCAGCCATAGAAACGCCCTCGCACGCGGAATGCGTTCACAGATCACCTTTTCATAAATCTCTCTGTCCGTGACAAACTCAAGCATATTACCGATCCGGCATCTTACAAAGAGCGAGGCACGTCAGTAATCTACTTCGATTCGGGCTGAGCCACAACACCCTTGCCGCCAAGACACTTCCCGGACCTGCCGGAGCGGACAAGAAGATCGCGCGGGTTGTGAGCGGTCAAATCTCCGGAACCACCGCTGAATATGAGAACGGCCCGTCAGGCATTGTTCAGATTACCAGCGGCAGTTATCCCAGAGGAAGAACGTAACCATATAGCCAGCAAGCACTTACACAACGACGTCCTATGCGGCATATCAGAAGATGCCGTTTTGAATAAATGCTTGACATCGCGGGGTGCGATTCATACATTGTTGGGCCGCTGGCCGTGTGCGCAGTGTGCGTGACATGTTGAGTCTGTCAATCATAATAAAGGAGATTTCGGATGGCAACAAAGGTTGCAATCAACGGTTTTGGCCGTATCGGTAGAGCGGTAGCGCGGATCCTGCTGCAGCGCAAAGGGAATCTGGAGTTGGTGGCGATCAACGATCTGGCGGATGCCAAGAGTCTGGCGCATCTGTTCAAGTACGACACGGTCATGGGTAAGTGGTGCGGCACGGTCGAGGCAAAGGATGATACACTGATCATCGACGGCAAGTCGATCAAGGTCCTGGCGGTCAAGAACCCCGCCGAGTTGCCCTGGAAGGATATGGATGTCAAGATCGTCGTTGAGTCTACCGGCATCTTCCGCTCCAAGGAATCGCCCAAGGGCGGTTATGGCGACCACCTGAAGGCCGGGGCCTCGAAGGTCGTGTTGACGGTCCCCGCAAAGGACGACATCGAAGCGACGGTCGTCATGGGCGTCAACGACGACATCATCACCGCCAAGACTCAGTGCGTCAGCAACGCAAGCTGCACGACCAACTGCCTGGCCCCGCTGGCCAAGGCCCTCAACGATGCGTTCGGCATCGAAAAGGGTCTCATGGTCACGGTGCATGGCTACACCAACGACCAGCGCGTCGCAGACATGATCCACAGCGACCTGCGTCGTGCACGTGCGGCCGCACAGAACATCATCCCGACCACCACCGGCGCAGCCAAGGCCGTCGGCAAGGTCATTCCCGCATTGAAGGGTAAGCTGGACGGCTACGCCCTCCGTGTCCCCGTCATCGACGGCAGTTGCGTTGACCTCGTTGCCGACCTGAAGAAGGAAGTGACCAAGGAAGAGCTCAACGCCGCCGTTAAGGCCGCGTCAGAAAAGGCGCCGCTCAAGGGTATTCTGGAATACTGTGACGAGCCGATCGTCAGTAGCGACATCATCGGCAACCCCGCCTCGAGCATCTTCGATTCGCTCTGCACGATGGTGATGGGCAAGACCGTTAAGGTCGTCAGCTGGTATGACAACGAGTGGGGTTACTCCACCCGTACCGTTGACATCATGGAAAAGCTCGCAAAGATGTAATTCAAGGATTTGGGCCGGGCCTGTTCGTTGCGAGCAGGCCCAGTCTCTTTCAACTTTTTGGGGAAGGACGAAACAATGGCCAAGAAGACCGTCGCCGATATCGACCTTAAGGGCAAACGCGTCCTGATGCGCGTGGATTTCAACGTACCGCTGGATGACAACCGGCAGATCACCAATGATGACCGGATCACTAAGGCCATGCCTACGATCCGGCACATTCTGGATCACGGCGCATCGCTTATTCTGATGAGCCACCTGGGGCGTCCAAAAGGCGAGCCCGACCCGAAGTACTCGCTCAAGCCGGTCGCGGAACGGCTCTCCCAGCTGCTGGGCAAGAAGGTGATCTTCGCCGATGATTGCGTGGGCGCTGACGTCCGGTCGAAGGCCGCCGCCATGAAGCCCGGTGACGTCATGCTCCTTGAAAACCTGCGTTTCCACAAGGAAGAGACCATTAAGGACAAGGCAGCGAAAGAGGACGCCCAACTGCGCCAGGCCAAAGACAACTTCGCCAAGGAATTAGCCCAGATGGCCGACATTTACGTCGACGACGCCTTCGGCACTGCCCACCGGGATAACGCCTCAATGTACACGGTGCCAGTCATGATGGAAGGCAAGCCTCGTGTCAGCGGTTTTCTCATCGAAAAGGAACTTAAATTCCTCGGCGAGACGATGGAGAAGCCGGAAAAGCCGTTCGTAGCGATCCTCGGCGGCGCCAAGGTCAGTGATAAGATCGGCGTCATCGAAAACCTCATGCGAAAGGTCGACTGCATCCTCATCGGCGGCGCTATGGCATACACCTTCTTCAAGGCCCAGGGCCACACGGTTGGCAACAGTCTCTGCGAAGATGATTTCGTGGATAAGGCCAACGATCTGCTGGAGCAGGCAAAAGACGTCGGCTGCGAGATCGTACTCCCCGTCGACACGGTAGTAGCCAGGGAGTTCAAGGCCAATGCCGAACACAAGGTTATCAGCGGCGACATCCCGGAGGGGTGGGAAGGGTTGGACATCGGGCCGAAATCGCGAGAATTGTTTGTCGAAAAACTGAAGAACGCAAAAACGATTGTCTGGAACGGCCCGATGGGCGTTTTCGAACTCGAGCCGTTCGACGCAGGCACGCGGGCGGTAGCCCAGGCGGTTGCCGACGCCACTGGCCGCGGGGCCCGCACCATCATTGGCGGTGGGGACAGTGCAAGCGCCATCCAGCAGATGGGCCTGGAAGAAAAAGTCAGCCACGTCTCCACCGGCGGTGGCGCCAGCCTTGAATTCCTCGAAGGCAAACAGTTCAAGTGCCTGACCATCCTGGATGACAAATAGTACTCTGCATGGGCGTCCTGCCCGTGAAGGAATGACGGGAAAAGATGTCTGACCTGCGTTTACCAAAGCCGGGGACGATTGAGATTGCGCCATCCATTTTGAGCGCCGATTTCGCCAATTTGTGCGCGGAAATCGCCGAAGTCGAGGCGTTGGGGGTCAAAATCCTGCACCTTGACGTAATGGACGGCCATTTTGTGCCAAATATCACCATCGGCCCGCCCGTGGTGGCGAAATTGCGGAAATGCTGTCAACTTGTGTTCGATACGCATCTGATGATCACTGATCCTTGCGCTTATGCGCCGCGGTTCGTCGAGGCAGGGGCAAATCACATCACTTTTCACGTGGAAACGGTAGACGACGCGCCGGATATGGTCAGGTATCTGCACGATTTGGGCGTTTCTGCGGGAATCACGTTAAATCCGGAGACTCCTTTAAAGGAAATTGAAAAAGTGGCCCCCCTATGCGACATGGTCCTTGTCATGACCGTCCACCCGGGCTTCGGCGGGCAGGAATTTATAGACGAGGCTGCCGAGAAGTGCATTAAGCTTCGCGAGATCGTGGGGCCGAACGTCCGAATTGAGGTCGACGGAGGAATTAACCCTGAAACGGTCGAGAAGGTCGTCGCTTATGGCGCGGACACCCTCGTGGCCGGCAACGCAATCTTTGGCGAAGAGGACCGGGCCGCGGCAGTGGCGGCCCTTCGGGCCAGGGCCGGGCGGTGACAGGTTCCCGGGTATTCCGCAGCGGGAATGCCGCAAGGGTAAAGCACTGGCATTTGGCAAATGGAATCTGTATAATATGTAAACTGACGGAGCTGTCTGATCCGTCAGATGAGGCGTTATTGAGTTTTCGATGGGATCGAAGTCGAAATCATCGTGGGATGGGTTCAGCCTGAAGCCGCGGCGGGAAATGCCGGAAGGGCTTTGGATGGCATGTCCCTCATGTGAACATATGCTCTTCCGGAAGACCGTCGAGGAAAACCTCAACGTCTGTCCTGAATGTGAGCATCATTTTCGAGTCAGCGGCCCGGCCCGCGTCAAGCAGTTAGTGGACGAAGGTTCATTCGAGGAGATGGCCGCCGACCTGATCTCGTCAGACCCTTTGGAATTTGAGAGCCTTGGCGTCAAGTACGCCGACCGCATTCGCGGAGCAGCCAAGGACGGCGCCAGTGAGGCGATTCTGGTCGGCAAGGCGTTTATCCGCGGTCGGGGCGTCATGTTAGCCGTGATGAACTTCGATTTTCTCGGCGGCTCGATGGGGATGGTGGTCGGCGAGAAGTTCTGCATGGCCGTGGACCGGGCGATCGAAGAATCGCTTCCGCTGGTTGTGGTCAGCGCATCTGGGGGGGCCCGGATGCACGAGGGGGTTGTGTCTTTGGGGCAGATGGCCAAGACCAGTGCGGCCTTGGCCAAACTGGACGAGGCCGGCGGGCTGTATATTTCCGTGCTGACGGACCCGACAACCGGTGGTGTGACGGCAAGTTTTGCCATGTTAGGCGATGTCATCATCGCTGAGCCGCGGGCCCTGATCGGTTTCGCCGGGCCGCGGACGATCTACCAGACTATCAAGATCGAACTTCCCAAGGGTTTCCAGCGTTCGGAGTTCCTTTTAGAGCACGGCTTTGTGGACATGATAGTCAAACGCAAGGACCTCCGCAGCGAGATCGGCCGCCTGATCGACTACTTCGGCAAGTAGTGTGTCCACCGAAGCGGTTGTTTCCCGAGATTCCCCTTTTGCAGAACCCCCTGCCGCCGTATAATCTTGGCTGCTATTTGTGGATGCATGTATGGCTTATTTTAGAGACAATATCGAGTCGCTGGCGGGATACGCTCCGGGCTTTCAGCCGGCCCGGACGGACGTCGTAAAACTTAACACCAATGAGAATTCGTGGCCGCCGTCCCCGAAGGTGATGGAGGCGATACGGAATCTGCCCGCGGAAAAACTCCGTCGATACCCGCCACCGATGGCGGACGATTTTCGAGCCGCCGCGGCCGAGGTCCTTGGTGTTCCGTCAGGCCGCATCATGGCCGTCAACGGGGGCGACGACCTCCTGACCATCGCCGTACGTGCGTTCTGTGATCAGTGGCGGGCGCTGGCCTACCCGACGCCGACCTACTCACTTTACCCGGTGCTGGCACGCATACAGGATTGCGAGGCGATTGAAGTGCCATTCGGCCTCGAATTTCGCGTGCCGGAGGGGCTATATGAGGCGGATGCCTCACTGGTTATTGTGTGCAATCCGAACGCCCCGACGGGGTCGTTTGTCAGCCCGGAGGAACTGGACCGATTGGCGACGGCACTGCGCGGCCGTGCGGTACTGCTCATTGATGAGGCATACGCGGACTACGCCGAGACAAATTGCCTGTCGCTGGTCGGAAAACACGATAACGTGATCATTTTGCGGTCGATGAGCAAGGGCTACTCTCTGGCCGGCCTGCGGTTCGGTTTCGCCATCGCGTGCGAAGCCCTGATCGAGGGGCTGACCAAGGTCAAGGATTCTTACAACGTGGATGCCGTGGCGATCGCTGCGGCAACGGCGGCGATACGCGATCAGGCGTATTTCCGTGAAAACATCGAAAAAATTAAGGTCCAGCGCAAGCGGCTGACACAGGAGTTACGCGCTTTGGGGTTCGAGGTGCGGGACAGCCACGCGAATTTCGTCCTGGCGAGGTGTCCCAATGGCGACGCGGCGGATTTGCACGATGCCCTTGCCGAGCGCGGCATTTACGTGCGGTATTTCCGGCTGCCGCATCTCGAAGACAAGCTGCGGATCACGGTGGGCACCGAGGCACAGAATGATGCACTGGTCGGGGCACTGAAGGAACTGCTGCGGTAATGAGGACAAATCATGGAAGCACGGCGAGCCAGAGTTGAACGTAAGACCAAAGAGACCGACATCGTGGCGGAGATGGTGCTGGACGGCCAAGGCGCCTACGACATTGACACCGGGGTGGGATTCCTTGATCACATGCTCAGCCATCTTGCAAAGCACAGCGGCATCGACCTGACCGTCAAGGCCAAAGGCGACCTCGAGGTCGACGCCCACCATACCGTAGAGGACGTGGGGATCTGCCTCGGCAACTGCTTAGGTAACGCACTGGGCGACAAGAAAGGCATCGCCCGCTATGGCAGCAGCTCTGTGCCGATGGAGGATGCACTGGCCAACGTGGCGCTGGACCTCTCCGGCCGGCCTTTTTGTGCTTACAAGGCGGAGTATCGTACCGAGAAGATCGGCGATTTCGACGTCGAGTGTATCGAGGAGTTTCTCCGAAGTTTCGCCAACGCCGCCAAACTTAACCTGCACGTCAACGTGCCATACGGCACGAACAGCCATCACATTGCCGAGGCAATCTTCAAGGCGCTGGGGCAGGCCGTGCGGCAGGCGGTTCGTATCGTATCAACGGACATACCGAGCACCAAGGGAACACTGTGAGCTTCGAAGCGAACTATGAGTATCGCACCGGCATCGGCACCGATATCCACCGGCTGGTTGAAGGCCGGCGTCTGATGTTAGGCGGCGTCGAAATCCCGTTTGGCCGTGGGCTTTTGGGCCACAGCGACGCCGACGTGGTGATCCACGCAGTGATCGACGCCCTGCTGGGCGCGATGGTGATGGGCGATATCGGCGAGTTGTTTCCTGACGACGAGGAGCGGTGGAAAGACGCCCCCGGCAGCAGTCTGCTGCACATCGTGGGCCAGTATATGGGCGACAAACGATGGGAAGTGGTGAACCTCGATGTGATTGTGCATGCTGAGGAGCCGCGGCTGGAGCCGTATAAGAAGCAGATGAAGCGAACGCTTGCCAGCGTGCTGGGTATCGACTTCAACGGCGTTAATGTCAAGGCCAAGACAAACGAGGGGCTGGGCGAGATTGGCGCGGGGCAGGCAATCGCCGCGACGGCAATGGTGCTTCTGCGGCGACGCCTGAAAAGAACGTTATAGCATGAACGGAAGTGCAATGGGTCTGAAGCTTCATAATACACTGAGCCGCAAGACGGAGGAATTCAAGCCGCTGCATGAGGGACGCGTGGGCATCTACGTGTGCGGGCCGACCGTGTATGGGCATGCACACCTGGGCCATGCGAAAAGCTATGTGAGTTTTGACGTGCTGGTCCGGTACCTTCGTTACCTGGGTTACTCGGTGACGTACATTCAGAACATCACCGACGTGGGGCACCTGACCGACGATGCGGACAGCGGCGAAGACAAGCTGGCAGTGGCCGCTCGAAGGGAGCACAAGCACCCAATGGCGCTGGCCGAGTACTACACGGCGAGCTACTTCGCCGACATGGACCAGCTCCAGTGTGTGCGGCCGGACATCAGTCCGCGGGCGACGGGCCATATCCCGGAGCAGATCGCGTTGGTCAAGACGCTGATCGACAAGGGCTACGCCTACGAGGTGAACGGCTCGGTATATTTCGAAGTAGCGAAATTTCCGGGCTATGGCAAGCTCTCCGGGCGAAGCGTTGAGGACATGCAGGCCGGCGCGAGGGTGGAGGTGTCGCCGGAGAAGCGGCACCCGGCGGATTTCGCCCTTTGGAAGAAGGCCGAGCCAAATCATATCATGCAGTGGGAAAGCCCTTGGGGGATGGGCTATCCGGGCTGGCACCTGGAGTGCTCGGTCATGAGCATGAAATACCTTGGCCCCACAATTGATATTCACGGCGGCGGCATCGAAAACCAGTTCCCGCATCACGAGTGCGAGATCGCCCAGTCGGAAGCCGCCAATGGCGTGCAGTTCGTACGGTACTGGCTGCATAACAATATGGTCACTGTCAACGGCCAGAAGATGGGCAAGAGCCTGGGCAACTTTATCACGCTCAAACAGCTCTTCAGCGGCCAGCATGAGACGCTCAGCGGGGCTTATGATCCGTTGGCCGTGCGGCAGTTGATCCTGCAAAGCCATTACCGCAGTCCCATCGATTTCTCAGATGCCGCACTGACCGCCGCCCAGAGCGGCTATGACCGCATCGCTGAGGCCGTGATTGCGTTAAGAAAGCAAATCGGGCGAGCCAAACGGGGTGCTATTGACGCATCTGCAGCAACAGAACTGGAAAGGCTCAAAGGCCGCTTCGAAGAGGCAATGAACGACGACCTCAACACAGCGGTAGCGCTTTCGGTGATCTTCGAGTTGGTCAAGCTGTTCAATCGCCTTGTTGCCGAGAGTTCGGTGACGGTCGAGACGCTGCAAGCAGTCGAGGATACATTCAATCGCCTGGGCGGCGACGTTTTGGGAATCGTCAGAAAGGAATATCCCCATGCAGCCGGCGGCGATGAGGCTCTGGTGGACCATTTGATCGGCCTGCTGATTCAGCAGCGTCAGGAAGCACGGAAGAAGAAAGACTTCGCGGCCGCCGACGCCATCCGCAACAAACTCGCCGAATTCGGCATCGTGCTGGAGGACTCCCCTGCCGGCACAACGTGGAGACGACAATGATCGTCATGGGTGTTGATCCCGGTTTACAGGTTTGCGGATATGCCGTCATTGATGCAAAAAGCAGCGAAGCGAGGTTGCTTGAGGCGGGAGTGTTTCGTACGGACGCAGGCGGCAGCCTGAGCGGGCGTCTGAGCCAGATTGCCGCCGATACGGTTTCGCTGCTGGATAGATTTCGGCCGGAGGTGGTGGCGGTCGAGCAGTTGTACTCGCATTACAAACACCCGCGGACGGCGATCCTGATGGGCCATGCCCGCGGCGTGATCCTGCAGCGGGCGGCTGAAGCCGGCGCCAAGGTGGAGAGTTTTGCAGCGACGCGTATTAAGAAGTCGCTGACGGGCAACGGTCGGGCCTCGAAAGGTCAGATGCAGCGGGCGATCCGTTCGATGCTGGGGCTGCCGGAGGTTCCGGAGCCGCCGGACGTGGCCGATGCCATCGCGGTGGCATTGTGTTGTGCTCATGAAATGAAGGTGGGTGTGTTATGATAGCCCAGATTACGGGCAAGCTGATCAGCCTGGACGAGCAGAGCGGCCTTATACAGGTGGGGCCGATCTGCTACGAGGTGATGCTGCCGGGCTATGCTGTCAGCGCGCTGGCTGGACGGATCGGTCAGGAGGTGGCGCTGTGCACGATGGAGTACTACGAGGGCACATTGGGTGGCGGCAACCTGATCCCGCGGATGGTCGGCTTCCTGAGCCAGGCTGAGCGCGACTTCTTCGAGCGGTACACGAGCGTAAAAGGCATGGGCATCAAGAAAGGCCTCAAGTCCCTGACGATTCCCATCGGCACGATCGCCGACGCAATCGAAGCGGGCGACGAGAAGATTCTGCTTTCGCTTCCGGCCGTCGGCAAGCGGTTCGCCCAGCAGATCATCGCCGAGTTAAAAGGCAAGTTGGGCGGGTTCGCCGCAGGGTCGGGCGCCGTGAAGACCGCCGAGAAGTTCGAGCGGTTCCAGGTGGAGGCACTGGAGATCCTGATCGCTTGGGGCGAGAAGCGAGCCGAGGCGATGGAACTGATCACACTGACCTGCCAGAAGCATCCGGAGATTCGCACTGCCGAAGAACTGGTGCCGCTGGTCTATCGGGTCAAACAAGGGATTGAAGTCTGATGGCGATTGACAGAGTACTGCGCGCCGACAGTCGCGGCGAAAAGGAAGAGACATTCAACGCGGCCCTGCGCCCAAAGTCGCTTAGTGAGTGCATCGGGCAGCGCAACGTCAAGGAGAAGTTGTCGATTGCAATTGAGGCCGCCCGCAAGCGCGGCGAACCGTTGGAACACATCCTCTTCTATGGACCGCCCGGCCTCGGCAAAACCACGCTGGCGAATGTGATCGCTCATGAAATGAATGCCGCGATCCGCGTGACCTCAGGGCCGGCCTTGACAAAACAGGGCGACGTGATGGGCCTCCTGAGCAACATCAACACCGGCGATATCCTGTTCATCGATGAGATTCATCGCCTCAGTGCACCGGTGGAGGAATTCATTTATCCGGCAATGGAAGACTTCAAGGTGGACTTTACCGTCGACAGCGGCCTGCATGCCAAGACGATCAATTTCCCGCTTAAGCGGTTCACGCTGATCGGCGCCACAACGCGGGCGGGTCTGCTGAGTGCACCCTTGCGAGGGCGGTTCGGCATGCTGCACCACCTGGAGTTCTACAGCCCGGCCGAACTGACCGACATTCTGGTACGATCGGCACGCCTTTTAGGGCTCGACAGTTCGGACGGCTGCCTGGAGATGATCGCCGCCCGCTCCCGCGGCACACCCCGGATCGCCAACCGCCTCCTGAAGCGGGTGCGCGACTACGCGCAGGTCAAGGGCGCCGGTAAGCTAACTGCCGACATCGTGGAACGGTCGCTCAAGATGGAGCAGATCGACGCCTTAGGGCTCGATGAACTGGACCGGGCATTTTTGCGGGCCCTGATTACCGTCTACAGCGGCGGGCCGGCCGGTATCGAGGCGCTGGCGGCGACCCTTGGCGAGGAACGAGACACGCTCGAAGATGTCGTAGAGCCGTATCTTCTTCAGATCGGTTTTGTGCGACGAACCAGACGCGGCCGCGAAATCACCCCCGCCGCCTGCGAGCACCTGGGCCTTGCGCCGCCGAAAGGCGCCGGGCGCAGCTCGCAGCCGGAGTTGTTCGAAGAGCTGGCTGAAGAATAACGGGTGCAAAACCGGGCCGCAAACGTATGATGGTGTCCCATCGAGTCTAAACAAATGCCCGGATGAGGCGTACGATGGGTGTTTGAACTGCTTAAACGAAAGGATTGAGCGGAGGGCGAAGGAGGCTTGGGTTGTCTGTTTTTGCCGCGTTTTGCCGCACATTATCTCTTGTAAAATCCCGCGTCTTGTGTGACAATGGTATGGTTTGCGGGTTTTCGACGGAGTACTTGACAAGATGAACAGCTTTACATCGTTTTGCGACGACCTATACCTGGATATGCACATTAATACGGAACTGGACCTTCCGACTGAGCGGGACCCGATTCTCGCATTTTTCGAGCGAATCCAGCGCCAGTTTCCTGCGATGGGCAGTTTTTCCCGCAAGGACAGCGGGGAGTACTGCCTGGAAGAAGAACGCGACGGCGAACGGTTCCGGTGGGTAACGCTGGAACTGGACCGTATCGGGTCGACCTGCGCCAACCCCACCCGGCTGCAGGACGCTTACGAACTGCACAAGCTGGTACTGGAACTGGCCCCATACATGTTGGGCGTCAGTCATCTGGACATGACGTCGCTGGACGTCACGTTCACGATGGATTTTGACTACCAGGGAAACCATGACGAGGTCGTGGCCGAGGCGTTATTCGGTGCGACGGCGTTTACGTCGCTGCTGGACCTGCCGCACGCCACACCGATCGGCTTTTCACCCAACGTGATCGTGGCGCTGGACGAGGATTGTCGGACGCAGGCCCGGATCGCGGTGGAGCCGCGGACCAGCGTCTACGAGGTGCGCAACGAAAGGTACAAAGGCGATGAAGCAATCAGCCTGTATTTTACGGTCCGGCGGTATCCCGACCCCCGGGGCAAGTTCGATGCGATGGCGTCTTTTCGTCAGCAGTGCCGCATTGCCGAAGACATTATGGTCGAGCGGATCATCCCGTATTTCGCCAAGCCGCTGATCAACGCCATTGCGCAGCGCAGGAGATAAGAAGCCAATACCCGCACGGAGCAGGAGCAAATCATGGCAGTTGAAGCACCCTTGAGCAAGTACAAGAAGGACAACTACCGCATGACCATTGGCGCCTTTCTGCTGTTTGCGATTCTGTTCGCCTATGATGGCTATCTGAGCAAATACGAGTGGTCCAAGCGACATTCCTTCTACAAGGAGCACGTGCTGGACAACAATGGCGTGCCGGACAGCACTATGGTGTGGAACCGCCGCCTCGGCCCTGCGCTTGCCGTGTGCGCAGCCGTTGCAGCGGTTCGCATGGTCATGGTCAAAGGCCGCAAGATCATCGCCGCTGATGACGCCCTGGTGCTGGCGGACGGCACAACCATACCATACGATCGCATTGACCAGATCGACAAGACCCATTTCGAAGCGAAAGGTGTTTTCACGGTAACATACAGGGCGGAGAGTGGGGCCGAGCGCAATTTGAAGCTCAACGCACGCGCCTATGACAACATGCCGGCAATCCTGGAGGTCTTGACGGCGAAACTTACCGGCCAAGGCGCTTGACGGGGGCACACGATTGAAAGGTTTTGCAGAGTAATGAATTGTTGCGTAGTCGGACTGCAATGGGGTGACGAAGGCAAGGGCAAGGTGGTCGACATTCTTGCCGAACACAGCGACATTGTGGTGCGTTACGGCGGCGGCGCCAACGCGGGCCACACAGTAATCATTGGCGACGAACGGTTTGCGCTGCACCTCATGCCAAGCGGCGCCGTGCGCCCGGATGTGACATGCGTCATTGCCAACGGTGTGGTGGTTGATCCCGAGGTGCTGTTGACGGAGATCGACGGACTGTCCGAGCGCGGCATCAACATCGTGGATCGGCTCCTGATCAGCGAAAACGCCCACGTTGTTCTGGACTACCACAAAGCGGAAGACCGGCTTCGCGAAGCGGCGCTGGGTCGCAACAAGATCGGCACGACAGCACGCGGCATTGGCCCCTGCTACGCCGACAAGACCGGCCGAAGCTACGCCGTGCGGATAGCGGATTTTCGCGACCTGGACGCGCTGCACGAAAAGCTGGACAAGACTGTTAAGTACAAGAACACCGTTTTTGCAGCCTTGTACGGTGCCGAGCCGATGCGACTCGACGAGCTTTTCGACAAGTGCCGTCGTTATGCGGAGCGGCTGCGAGGCTGCATCGCCAACACGACACGTTTTTTACACGAGTCCATGGAGGCGGGCAAGCGCGTGCTCTTTGAAGGAGCCCAGGGGGCGCTTCTCGACCTGGATCACGGTACGTTCCCGTATGTCACCAGTTCCAACGCCAGTGCGCTGGGTCTGGGACCGGGTTGCGGCGTACCGGCCAAAATGGTCGACAAATTCATCGGCCTGGTCAAGGCGTACAGCACGCGTGTAGGCGCCGGCCCGTTTCCGTCGGAGCAGGATAATGCCGTCGGCGACATGATCCGCCAGAAGGGGCACGAATACGGTACTACCACCGGCAGGCCGCGCCGGTGCGGATGGTTCGATGCAGTGGCCGTGTCGTACAGCGCCCGTATCGGCGGCGTGGATGAGATCGCCATGATGCACCTGGACACATTGGCCGGCCTCCGCGAACTGAAGATCTGCCGGGCCTACCGCATCGGGGGCAAAGAGACAACGTTCTTCCCCTGTGACGCGTCGGAACTCGCGGCCGCCGAATGCGTGTACGAGACGCTGCCGGGCTGGGAGGATGACCTGTCTCACATCAGGAACTTCAATGACCTGCCGGAGGCCGCCCGAGCCTACGTGCTGGCGGTCGAGAAGCTCGTCAGGGTGCCGATCACCATCCTGGGCGTCGGACCGAAGCGCAGTGAAGTGATATTCAGGGGATAGGACGTGGCAGGCAGTTTCGAGGAAAAGCGCCGTCGGGCGGCTCAACGCCTGGATATCAGTCCCGAGAATTTCCCGCGACATGTGGCCATCATTATGGATGGCAACGGTCGCTGGGCGGTAAAGCGAGGCCTGCGGCGATACGAGGGGCATATCGAGGGAGCAAAGACCGTCGAAAAGATCGCCATGTACTGCGTCGATATCGGAATTGAATGTCTGACGCTCTACTCCTTCAGCATGCAGAACTGGAAGCGACCGGCTGAGGAGGTCGAATTCCTGATGTACCTCTACTCACGCTATCTGGAGGAGATCCGCCCCAAGCTGATGGATAATGACGTGCGACTGGTACACCTGGGCAGAACGCAGCGCCTTCCGGAAAATGTGACGACCGCACTGGCCGAGACGGTCTCAATGACGAGCTCCAATGCCGGCATGGCCCTGGGCCTTGCGCTCAATTACGGCGCCCGCACCGAGATCACCGATGCCGTCATCCGAATCGCAGAAGCATGCAGGAACGGAACTATTGCGCCGGAGGACATAGATGAAGAATGTGTCTCCAACCATCTCTATACAGCCGGGCTTCCGGACCCGGACCTGCTGATACGGACCTCCGGCGAACTGCGGATCAGCAACTTCCTGCTCTGGCAGATTTCATATGCCGAGTTCTACGTGACCGAGACGCTTTGGCCCGACTTCACCACGGCCGATTTGGACGCGGCGATCCGTGCGTTCAGTCAGCGGGCCCGCCGTTTTGGGGACGTCCAGGCGAAAACCAGTCGATAGAACGGCTATGCTCAAGTACAGACTTCTCTTCGGAACGTTAATGGTCCTGTTTTTCGTCGGGCTTATCCTTGCGGATGGATGGCTGGACGGTTCGCTGACCGCCGCCGACGACAAACCGGTCCAGGGCACCATCTTCGTTTTGCTGGTCATGGCCGTGGCCTTTCTGGCTGTGCCTGAGATGGCGACACTGGCGGCCAACAAGCATGCACGGGTATTCCCGGTGCCGGCAATCGCCGGCTCGGTGGCGCTTGCAACCATGTGGTACTGGATGCAGATGAGCACCGCCCCGGCCGCTTTTGGCCTGGGCTACCTGCTCATTGCAGCATCCGTGTCACTGGCCGCGGTCTTCCTCTGGCAAGCCGTTTTTTTCGGAACTGACGGCGTCATTGTCAATTGCAGCGTCAATTACCTGACGATCTTCTACCTGGGCTTCCTGAGCAGCTTCATACTGGCGATTCGGGTCGTGTTCGGACCGTGGGCCCTTCTGATGTTCATTTTTACCGTAAAGTTCGCAGATACAGGCGCTTACACAGCTGGTAAGCTGTTCGGAAAACACCAGTTTTCCCCTCGGATCAGCCCCGGCAAGACATGGGAAGGCCTGGCGGGGGCGGTGGTCGCCGGGGTGATTACCGCGGTGTGCATGTCGGTTATCTGTGGTATAATGCCTTGGTTTTATGGGACGCTGTTTGGCGTACTCTTCGCGGTACTGGGACAGTTTGGCGATTTGGCCGAATCTATGTTGAAACGGGACGCCGAGCAGAAGGATTCTTCGTCCAACATCCCCGGCTTTGGCGGCGTATTGGATATTGTGGACTCGCTGCTTGGCACCGCGCCGGCAGCGTACCTGTTTTTCGTTCTGGCTTAGCAGGTAAGTTTAACCTTTGGAGATAAAGATAACATTAGAGTCTGAAACACAGGGCCTGGAATTGTTCGGCCCGGCTGACAGGAATCTGCGCATGTTGCGCGAGGCAACGGGTGTTACCATCTCCGCCCGGAACGGTAGCGTGGTCGTCAGCGGCCCTGACGACGACGTGAAAACAGCGGCGGAAGTGATTGACCGCATGCAGCGGCGGCTGCTCCAGCGCGGGCGTCTGGCCGAAACTGACGTCCGCGAAATGATCGAGCGGGTCCGCAACGCCGTCGAACCCAGCAGCACGGCGCTTACGGTGTTTTCGCATAAAGGCGTGATCGAGCCGTTCACAAAGGGGCAGTTGCGCTATGTCGAAACCATGCTCGCCAACGACCTGACGTTCTGCGTCGGGCCGGCGGGCACCGGCAAGACATACATGGCGGTCGCAGTGGCGGTCTCCATGCTCAGGAAGCGTCAGATCCGCAAAATCGTTCTGGCCCGGCCGGCCGTGGAAGCCGGTGAACGCCTCGGCTTCCTTCCCGGTGATATGCAGGCCAAGGTGAACCCATACCTCAGGCCGCTCTTTGACAGCCTTGAGGATATGATGGAGTTCGCGCAGATGCGCAAGTTCATGGAAATGGACGTCATCGAAGTCATCCCGCTGGCGTTCATGCGTGGCCGCACACTCAATGAGGCCGCGATCATCTGCGACGAGGCCCAAAACACGTCGCCGGCACAGATGCTGATGTTCCTGACGCGGATGGGGCGCGGCTCCAAGATGATCATCACGGGGGACGTGACGCAGGTGGACCTTGAGCGGGGGCAGACCAGTGGTATGATTGATGCCGTTCGCACACTGGAAGGCATTCCGGGCATCGGCTTCGTCGAGTTGGACGAGACGGATATTGTGCGGCACCGGCTGGTGCAGAACATCGTCAATGCATACGAAAAGCGTAAAAGAACGCGTTCAGGATAAATGGTCTTGAAGAAGAAAAAAGTCAGTGCGCGCCGTGCACACGTCCGCAAGGCGATGTCGCCCGAACGGTTTGCGCGCCTGACGGCCTTTGCCAACAGCACCTTGCCCCTGGCGCTGCTGGTGCTGGTGCTGTTCATGGCCTCGGCAACCGCCCTGCTGAGTCTCGATACGGCAGGCGGCAGGCTGTTCGACCCGTCGGCGCCTACCTTCAAACCCTGGATCGAAATCGTAGCTATGGGTGGCGTCGTTGTCGTCCTGTGCACCGCGACAGCTTTGTATGTAGGCCACTACCAGCCCCGTGTTTTGCGGCGACCCACACGTACGGTCGCTCTGGCAGGGCTGTTCCTGCTGCTGCTAACGATCACAAAACTGATTTCGCTTGATCCGGAACTGGCTTACCTGGCGACGGGCACTGCCGTCACGTGTGCGATTGTTTTGACGATTGCCTACGATCAACGGTTCGCCATCGGACTGACCATGTTCTATGCGGCGATGGCAAGTCTGGTGTTTTACACTCTGGACGGGGCCGCGACCATTGAACTGATGATCATCATGCTGGTCGGCTCCCTGACATGCTGCTTTGCGCTCAGAGAGATCCGCACGCGGATGAAGCTTATTCAGGTTACCGCCCTCGCAACGTTCATGGTGTTTATCGTGACAATGTCTCTTGGGATCTTGCGGCAGCGGCCCTTCATGCAAGTGCTTGAGACGTGCGGCTGGGCCTGCCTCATCACTTTTGTCGTGGGCGTCGTACTCCAAGGCTTTCTTCCGATGATCGAACGGATTTTCGGCATCGCCACGAGCATGACACTCCTGGACTACAGCGATGCCAACCAGCCGCTGCTGAAAAAGCTGGCGATGGACGCCCCGGCCACGTTCACGCACAGTCTCCTCATTGGTTCCATCGCCGAAGGCGCTGCTGAGGCGATTGGGGCCAACGGCCTGCTCTGCCGCGTCGGGGCTTACTATCACGACATCGGCAAATTGAACAAGCCCGCCTATTTTGCGGAAAACCAGATGGGCTCGGCCAGTCGCCATGAGCAGCTGTCGCCCGCCATGAGCCAGCTGGTCATCGTCGGCCACGTCAAGGACGGAATTGAGATCGCCAAAGAGTTCGGTCTGCCCGGCGTGCTCAGGCAGTTCATCGAGACGCACCATGGCACAACGCTGATCGAATATTTCTATCACGAGGCCCGCAAGAAGCAGGGTGCCGGCGAGACGCCGGTCTCGGAGACGGAATTCCGCTACCCCGGCCCCAAGCCAAAGACCAAGGAGGCGGCAATTGTCATGCTGGCCGACACCGTCGAAAGCGCGGTGCGATCCATGACGGAACTGACGCCGACGCGTATAGAGGTCATCGTCCACAACATGGCTATGAAGCGCCTTCAGGATGGGCAGTTCGACGAATGCGACCTGACGCTGCGGGAGCTGAGCACCATCGAAGCGAGCCTTTCCAAGTCGTTGGCGGCCCATTACCACGGCCGTGTCGCCTATCCGAAGCCCCCCACGGAGCCGGTCGAAGACAGCAGCAAGCACGCTATGGCCGCCGGGAGGAAGTAGAATGATGGGGCGCCGCACCTGTACGAATAAGGGGGTTACTATCACATGTGCCGACCCGAACTTGCCGGCCGATCTGGAGAGGCTGGCCGCACTGGCCCAATCTGTGTGTAAGCGTTTTGGCAAGCCATCGGCCCAGGTGAGCATCGCTATTGTCGACGACGCCGAAACAACCAGGATCAACACACAGTTTCTCGGCCACGCCCACACAACGGATGTGATCAGTTTCGACCTCAGCGAGGAAACCGATACGAGCTTCGAGCTGGTGGTCAACGCCGATGAGGCCTTGCGGCAGAGCAGCCGCAGAAGCCACTCCCTTGAGGCGGAACTTGCCCTGTACATCACGCACGGACTTCTGCACCAGCTCGGCTATGACGATACCCAGCCCGGCGACGCCGAGCAGATGCACGCCGCCGAGGACGCAATCCTGGAAGAGACGGGCTTCGGAAAGGTCTATGCAAGGCCGGCACGCGGCACAGGCAGCGCCCAACGCGGGCCGGAAGAAACGGCTCAGTAAACAAGGTTAATTGCAAAGGGGAACGACGAAGTGGATGATGTTGGATGGTCAGTCCTGGCCTTGACGGCACTGACGGGGGTGTCTTTGTTTTATGCCTTGAACAACCTCGCATTGCGATCCTATTCTTATGTCAAACTGCAGGATGCGTTCAAGGCGCATAACAGGGAGTCGCGCCTTGACCGATTCGTCGAGAAGAACGAGCAAATGATAATCACTTGTTCGCTGTTACGGCTCATCGCCAACACCGGCATTCTCGGCGTACTGGCCCACCTGATGATCATTGAGGGCCTTGGGTTCATATGGTTTTTCATCCTGGCCGTACTGATCCTTTCCGTGTTCAGCTTTGCCGTGCCCTACTCCTGGGCCAAGTACATGTGCGAGAACATTCTGGTGCACACTTATCGGCTGCTTGAGTTCTCCGCGTGGGTTGCCGCGCCGGTACTGCGACTGCTCAGCCTGCACGATCGTTTGGTGCGCCGCTTGGCGGGCGTGGCCGAATCGTCGCCGGAGGAGGAGCAGGAGGAAAAGCAGGAAGAGATCCTCAGCTTCGTTGAGCAGAGCCGCATGGAAGGCGTGGTGGACGAAGAAGAACTGGCCATGATCGAAAACGTCCTGGAACTCAGCAACACCACGGCCGGGGAGATCATGACCCCGCGAACGGACGTGCAGGCCATTGAGGTCCATACAGATCTGCCTACCGTAGTGCAGATGATCGCCGCGGCCGGCCATTCGCGTATCCCGGTTTACGAAGGCAATATCGACAACATCATCGGACTCGTGTACGCCAAGGACCTGCTTACAGAGATCGGGCGCAACCACGAAGGATTCTCGCTGCGCAATAAAATCCGCAAGGCATACTTCGTGCCGGAAACCAAGCCGCTGCGGGTCCTGCTCCATGAGTTCCAGAATCAGAAGCTGCATATCGCCATCGTGCTCGACGAATATGGCGGCACCGCGGGCATTGTGACCATCGAAGACATACTCGAAGAGCTGGTCGGTGAGATCGTTGACGAATATGAAGAAACGCCGCCCGAAGCAATGCGGAAGATTGACGCCACGACCATCGAGATCGATGCCCGGATGTATGTCGACGACCTCAACGAGGAATTCGATATCGAACTGCCCGAAGATGAGGATTACGACACGGTTGGCGGGTTCGTGTTTTCGCACCTCGGATACATTCCCAAGACCGGCGAGACATTCGAGTACGGCAACATTAACTTCACGGTCGTGGCGGCCGGCCCGCGGCAGATTCAGCGGCTTCGCATACAGAAGCCGTCGCCCCCGGAGAAAGCCAACCAGTAAACTATGCTGACCAGAGACCGGGCCATCTGTCTGCGTGTGGTGAATTACAGTGAAACGTCGCAGATCGTGACGCTGTTGTGCCGGCAGTCGGGCAAGATTGGCGCCATCGCCAAAGGTTCGCGCCGGCCCAAATCGGCCTTCGGCGGCCCGTTGGAGGTGTTCTCGTACGGCGAAGCGCTCTTCACCTCGCCGGCCGAAGGCAAACTTGCAACGCTGGCCGAGTTCGAGCCGCAGCCGCTTTTCCGTGCGCTGCGTATGAACCTGGAAGGGCTGAACTGTGCACTGCTGGCGGCGGAGTTGATTGACGCGTTCACGCACGAAGGTGGTGCGCACCCGGAGTTGTTCGATGCAATGCTTCAGTTTCTCCGCGACGTGCAGGAAACATCCGCGCGATCGGAGTCACTCGGCCTGCTGATACTGTTCGAACTGACAATGCTGCGCGAGATCGGAATTCTGCCGGTGCTCAGCACCTGCGCAAACTGCCGACGGCCTTGGGCCCAGTCGTGGCGGCAGGTCTATTTCAGTGCTTCCGCCAATGGCCTGCTTTGCGAAAACTGCGAGCAGTCGTTCTCAGAGAAAACGCGATTATCACCGGCAGTCGCTCAAATTCTCAGTGACCCCAAAATGCTTGCCAAAGCACCCGAAGCCCTGGTCAATGACGTCGAAAAGGTGCTGATCTACCATTTCCGCGAACTCATGCACCGCCAGCCGAAAATGGCCAGGCACGTGCTGAAATAGCCGTGTGATGTTATAAATCGGAGGTCTTAGTCCGCAGATGTGCACTGCTCCCTGACACCACTATCACCGGCGTGTCAGAAGCAGAAAGAGACAACCCACAAACCAGCAGTAATAAGCGAACACGTGGAAACTCTGGCGGCGAAGCAGCACCAGAAAGAAGCGGATAGCCAGGATACCGCTGACCATTGCGGCCGCGCAGCCAACCAGCAGCGGTCCAACGCCAATTGCCTCGCCGGCCTCGATTGCGTCGGGAACCATCAGCAGTCCGGCGGCCGAGATCACAATGACGGACATCAGGAATGAGAATTCCGCCGCGGCAGCCGGGTTGAGCCTCCGCCATGTGCCGGCCAGCACGGTGGATCCCGAACGGCTGATGCCCGGCAGAATGGCGACGGCCTGGGCAACTCCCATCATAATCGCGCAGATCGGGCTCGGGCGGGAATGCCATTCCTGCGAGGCGGTAGCCCGAGCGATGCCCATAACCGCGGCCAGAATACCGAGCACGACGACAAACGAAATGCCCCTACCCGCAACCACTGAAACTAAACCGGCCCCGGCAATCGGCAATACGTCTATCAGCTTCAGTTTGCCTTTCTCCGGTGCCCATCGGATCGACCAGACCATGCATCCGGTGACAAGCAGCATCGTTGCCGCAAAGGCCGGATCGGAGAAGCGAGCCTCAAACCAGTCCTTGAACAGAAAGCCGACAAACGCCGCCGGCACGCTCGCCAGTACGAGCCCGAATAGGTATGAACGGGCGTGCTCATCCCCGTTGGGCCGACCAAGCAGCCCAAGCAGCAGCGCCTGGATTCGCCGCCGGTAGACGATCAGCACCGAAACAAGTGTGGCGACATGCACGCAAACCTCGAATACGACGCCAGGAAGCTGCAGCCCCAGCGCATCCGATCCCATGACCAGGTGACCGGAACTGGAGACGGGAAAGAACTCCGTCACGCCTTGAATGATGCCCAGGATCAGTGCTTCCCACCATGTCATGATTGGCGCTCCCGCTGGCGAATTATCTGCGTTGCATTACTCAGTATGACCGCCTCCGGCGGCCTTACTATGCCAGACTCGTAGTTAGTCGTTAAAAACATGTATAAGCCTGCAGAACGATCGCCGCATACAGGCCCGCCATAAGGTCATCGGCGACAATACCGAACCCGGCAGGCAGTTTCTCCAGCCGGCGACAGGGCCACGGCTTGAGAACATCGAAAACACGAAAAGCGACAAAGCCCACCGCCGCACCGGACAACGTCATCGCCCCTGCCGCCAGAAACGGCGCCGCCACAAACGTCAGACTCTGCCCGGCAAGTTCATCGACCACAATTTCACCGGGGTCCTTCTTGCCCGTGGACTCGATGACCATCGGAGAAAACACCACGCAAACCAGCGACGCGCCTAACATAAGGAAAAGCATCACGGCACTGATTACCCACGGACTCACGCCTAAATAACCCATGGCGCCGAACGCCGCCGCGGCCGGCACAGAGCCCCACGTACCAGGCGCAAGCGGCAGCCTTCCCAGCCCGAAGCATGACGTAATAAGCCTTGCGAAGGTGGCGCGAGCAGGCATTTCAGTGCCTTCACATGTCATGGCTTACTCAGACTTTCTCAATCATTGATAAACAGTATCGGTCCGTCATGCCAGCGATATAGTCGCAGACGACTCGCTCAACACCGTGGACCAAAATCATCTGCTGAAAGAAACGCGGCATCAGATCGATTCTCTTACACAGGCGTTCAAAAAGCGTCGTCAGCCAGGAGCGGACGTCCCGATTACTCTCCACGATCAAAGGGTTGCGGTAAAGATTGTCCAACAGGAACCGCTCCAACTCCGCAAGCTGCTTCTCCGCCGTCTCACTCAGCACAATCAGTCTTTCCGGCCGCCCGCAAACATCCTCGACGCACCTCAGCCCGGCCGACGCGATCCGCTCGCGACTGGCTTCAAGGCAGTCGCTGACCAGATAGTCCAGCATGGCTTTGGAAGTACGTGTCCGCACAACCACGTAGTCATCGATGTTATCGGCGCCTATTGCCTCACGTGCGCGGCCGACAAGTCCTATATCGACAATCGAAGATTGTTCAATGAGCCGCGACCGCAGCCCGTCCTCCAGGTCATGACAGTTATAAGCAATCCGGTCGGCCAGATCGGCAATCTGACCCTCCAACGTACAGTTTAAGTCCGCCAGCCGGGTCCCCCCACTGCTGGCCGCATGATCGTACGGACTGTGATGAAGCGCAAACCCCAGGCGCGTTTCGTACATCAGGTTCAGCCCCGCAAAATCCGGGTACGGATGCTCGACAACGTCAACTATCCGCAGCGTCTGTGCATTATGCTCGAAACCGCCATGTTTCGCCATCAGTTCGTTAAGAACATGCTCCCCCGTATGTCCAAAGGGGCTATGGCCCAGATCGTGGCCCAGGCAGATCGCCTCGGTGAGCGTTTCGTTGAGCCGCAGGCATCTCGCGATTGTCCGCCCGATCTGGGCGACCTCGATCGAATGCGTCAGCCGCGTGCGATAGTGGTCGTTAAGCCCCGGCATGAACACCTGCGTCTTTCCCTCCAGCCGGCGAAAGGCGGCCGCATGAACGATCCGGTCGCGATCGCGCTCGAAATCGTCCCGGTATGGGTGCGGCTTCTCCGGAAATCGCCGTTTGCGGCTGGTCTGCGGGGTGACGGCATAAGGTGCGAGCGAATCGGTCATTGTCAGATCTTCGGCAGATTCTGTTCGCGGCTGATTCGCTGGAGATCACGGTAGAGTTCCCCCAGTCCCTGGCTGATGACATCGGTGTCGCTGATGATGCGCATGTAGTTCGTGTCGCCGTCCCAGCGCGGCACGACGTGGATGTGCATATGATCCGGAAGACCCGCCCCGGCGCATCGGCCGAAATTCATCCCCACGTTAAACCCGTGCGGGGCAACGGCCGCCTTCAGCACCGCCTGGCAGTCGCGAATCAGCTTGCTCATCTCCAGCAGTTCTTCATCGTTAGCCTGGGTCATGTCAGCGATATGGCGAAACGGCGCGATCAGAAGATGCCCGTTGTTATACGGGAATCGATTGAAGACGACCATACAAAGCGGCGTGCGCCACAGAACGAGGTTCTCAACATCCTTGTCGGGCGTCTCGCGATAATCGCATAAGAAGCACCCCCCTTTTGAGCTGAGCTCTCTGATGTACTTCATCCTCCATGGCGCCCACAGAATGTTTCTTTGCAACGGCCCTGCCTCCGCGGGGTTACTCCCCGTCAAGCAGTTCGGTGGTGATTGTCTGGTTGATGGTAACAACCGGCACGCTGTCGCCCAAAGGTATCAGGAACGCCGCGGTCATGACCAACTTGTATTCCTGCCGGTCGCTTTCAACTGCACCGGTATCGATATTGAAAACCTGCTTGCCCGCGCCCTCGAGGGATTGATACTGGTAATTCCGCAGGAAACCGAACATCCCTGTCAGCGCGAAACGATCCGCGTACGGCTTCGGCCAGTTCTCCAGGTTTTCCTGGCTTAGCTCGTAGGTGCTGCCGATAACCGCCTTGCGGCCTTCGGGCGTCTCCATGACCTCATCAAGCGTATACGTCGTCCTGCGCACCGCGATCATCGGCATCGGCAGCGGAATCAACTGGGCGGCCGTCCACGACGCCCCCTTGGCCACACCGTCCACCGGCTTCTCGATTGTCGCCACCGAATCCCACAGGTACCACTGCATGGCGATAAAATCATAGATCATGTCGGGGTTCTTGATCTTCTGCGAACCCGTCGTTCTGCCCGTGAACGCAAGTTCTCCCAACTGCCGGACGACCTCCGTCAGACTGCTGTAATCGGCGATCTTGCCCCGCGGCGAAAGCTTGATGGTAAAGGTCCGTCCCGCCAGCTTCTCCGCCGCGTCCGGCGTCTTTGCCGCCGCAGTGAAATTCCGCCGCGTCACTTTCGCCGACTCACACTTGGCTTCGATAACCGTCATCCCCAGCGGGTCGACCTCGACGGGTCTGTAGGCTATGACCAGTTCCAGCTTCTCGGCCATTGTCTGCGGGTCGCCGGTCTGCACCTCCAGAGTGACATCTCTGGCCGAGACGAACTTATAGCGCAGCGTTGTGTCAGGCTTGAACTCGACGGCTAAGAGTTCCTTCTTCTGACCCTTGCGCTTTGCACCATTGCTGGTCAAGGCCCGTCGCACCAACTGCAACTCGTTCTTCTGTCTTTCAGGGCATCCTGTCAGAAGAGACAGCACCGCCGCCACGCACACCAGTCTGGCAATTACGGCCAATGTTGAAACCTTTCCTTTCAGTGAGTTTTGTCTCGCCTATGCTGGCGCGATACTCAATCGACCAGTTGCATGCTCACGCTGAAGGTGAACCCCATCATCAGCGTATCAGGCCCCTTGTCGCTCGGGCCCTCCGCCGGATCTTCGGCCGCCAGGTAGGTGGCCACAAGCTTTTCTTCGAACTGGCGAATCCTGCCGGTGCCCATCTCCAGCACCAACTTGCCCGTATACGTTTCCTTCGTGTCGAACATGTTTGCAAGCCGCCCCATGCCGGCATTCTTGTCCGGCGGCGGATCGGCCGCTTCTGCGCTTTCCTGAGCATTCATGCTGACGGTGACCACCCGGTTGGCCTTCGGGCCTTCAACCTTGTCGATCGTATAGGTCTTGCGGAACGACTTCGGCTCCAGCAGCCCGCGAGGCGATGCCACTAACGTGCTCCAGGAAGAACGACGCCCCAACATATCTTTCCCCCCCGACGGCAGTGCCGGCACTTGATGGCGTTCACAAATCTGCTTCTCACTGAAAAACGCCTTCGCCAACTGGCCCTCATGACCCGCGATATTGAGGCCGGCCACATCCTTGGCGTCCACAACGGTGACCTTTCCGTCCGGCGCAATCCTGATCTTATAGCTCTGCCCAATCACCTTGGCGAACCCTCGCCCCTTGTCGGCCTCGCGTGTACTGTCGAAGTCGAACCGCACTTCATTCTTCTCCTTCACCAGGTAGGCGACCTCCTTGATGGTGATCGTCGCAACCGCACTGCCGTCCTCCTGCACCTCTTCGATCTTTTGATCAAACGTCACATCGATAGTCGTCCCCGACTGCTCCTCCTTAAGCTTGGGCGGCGTCAGCGAAGGTTGCTCGAAACGAAAGTCCTTAATGGTCGCGGTGGAAATCTTGTACGTCGTGACATCATCCGGCGTGAAATTCAGCAAGACACGCGCCTTGGGCCCGCAGCCCGCCAGCGATATCAATAAACAGCCAGCGATCAACATCGAAAGTATACCGCTTCTGCGACACATGGTGATCTCCTTTAAACTTGCTTTGCCGGGTAAGAGATTCGGCGACGGATGGACTGTCGGCGAACGCATAATACTATAAACAATTATCGAACCAACACTTATACATGTTTAGAAAAACCTGCCCGGAATTATACCCGACCGGCCTCGGCTGTACAAGGGCCAACCGGCATGCCCAAATGGCCAAGAACGGTGTCTCACCAGACAAGCGGCCGATATTTGCGGACCTTCCCGGGATCGGGCCCCTTTCAGGACCCCCCACAGCCACGCTGACAGGACGTTTTTACGGTTCGCCGAACGGATTTGTTTCCCTCGTGCTTTTGTGTGCGAGAAATAATTCTGGCGCGATCTTATCCGTGTGTTTACAATGACTT
>DAOTMV010000027.1:0-53669 GCA_035450485.1 Anaerohalosphaeraceae bacterium
TGCATGGCACAAGTCGCCAAATCGCAAATATTAAAAATATTTTTTTGAAGCGGCAATGGTACCGTTTCGGACGTGCGGATGCAACCGCAGCGGAGAGGGCGAAAAACAGTGTTTCCGGGTGTATTGAAGTGGCGGAAGGCTGGCGGCTGCCGTCGGCGCATAAAAAAGGCCCGCGTTGGAGGCGGGCCATGGCGCAGGATTCGATTTGAGTTTCAGTACGTGCTCTGTTCGCGCGGGTGTGCGGCGTCGTAGACGTCTTTCATTCGTGAAGTGGTCACGTGCGTGTAGATCTGTGTGGTCGAAAGTGACTGATGGCCGAGGAGTTCCTGGACGCTTCGCAGGTCGGCGCCGTTGTTGAGCATGTGCGTGGCGAAACTGTGCCGCAGCGTGTGCGGGCTGATGTTCGGGTCGAGGCCGGCCTCTTCGAGATACTTGTCCATCTTGCGGCGGACGCTTCGCGTGCTGAGCCGCTTGCCGTGCTTGTTGGCGAAGAGCACCTTGCTGTCGAAGGCGTTGTCGCTGGCCATGCGCTTGTTGCGGAATTCGATATAGCGCTGGATTGCCTGCAGGGCGCTGGAGCCGACCGGCGAGATGCGCTCCTTTTTGCCCTTGCCGCGGATGTGAATGACTTCGCCGAGGAAGTCCACGTCGTCCATATTCAGGGCGACCAGCTCGCTGACGCGCATCCCGGTGCTGTAGAGCGTTTCGAGAATCGCGCGATCGCGGGCGCCCAGCCACGTGTTGGTCGGCGGCGTGTTGAGAAGGCGCTGGACTTCTTCGTATTCGAGGAAGCGCGGCAGCTTCTTTTCCTGCTTGGGCGTCTTGATGCTCATGACGGGATTGGAGCTGACGTAATTGCGCTTGACGAGGAATTTGTAAAAGCTTCGCAGCGTGGCGAGCTTGCGTGCGGTGGTCGACTTGGAGTACTGCTGACTTCCGAGGTGCGCCATATAAATGCGAATGCACTCGGTGTCTGCTTCGAAGATGGCCTGTTCAATGGCGGTGTGGGTCTGCGTTTCAGTCTGCGTCTGGGTCATCACGCCGCCGGTGTCGGACCAGGATTGCGCGTTTTCGCCGTCCTGCTGGCCGTTGAGACGGGAGGCGAGGAAGTCGACGTACTGCTCGAGATCCGCGCCGTAACACTTTGCGGTATGCGCGGAGAAGTGCCTCTCGAACTTGAGATAGCTGAGGAATTCCTGAATGATCGCGCAATCTTTCATAGCTTACCCTTCTTTTACACAATCACACTGCTTCGTGCCGGACAACCGATGCGCCTTTTGCGATGTTGGCATCCTGCCGATGACTCCGCGGCGGGGACGGGCATCGCGGACGGCAATCAATCGCCTTCGTCGCCCAGCACTCCAATCGCGTCGGCAATTCCCTTGTGAAGGATCTCGTCGGCTTCTCCCATCAGCGACTGGGTGAGCTTGAAGCTCAGCACGGCGGCGTCGAACCAGTCGAAATCCGTGCGTCGATCGGCCGCCTGGGCGGCAAGACAATCGAGCAACTGGCCTTCGCAGCCACTGTCATAGCGGAAGATGTACTTTTCAGCGCCTTTGTTCAGTACAAGTTGTTTCTTACCTGATTTCATAGCTATAATGCCACGACAAAGCTCGCGGAAGCCTAAAACTGCCTACTGTTTTTATCGGGCGGGTTTGGATTATCTAAAGGCCATTTTCGGAAAATTCCGGATAAAAACCTGGCGGCGCAACTGTCACCACGCAGAAATATCGACCGATAACGCAAACGGCTTAACCGCAATGGACTCAAAAGGGATGGAGCGGAGGAAGGTTAAACCACAAACGTCCTGTAAAAACGTCACGGGCGAGGCCGAATTGCGCAGCGGTTACGCAGACGCAGATGCAGAGTTTTTTTTGCAGAGGTCGCGGGCGAGCGGCCCGCCACTTGTGCGGCTTCAGTTTGCGACGTAGAAAGTTTTGCCGCCCGCGTTTTCAGTACGAATTTTGCCGGTGGAGGTGAGGTGCTCAAGGTGCTTAACGGCCGCGGCGGCACTGATACCGAGGCTTCGGCACATATCATCGAGACTGCACGGGCGACGCCGCAACATCTCGAGGATGCGGTCGGCGGTCTCCTCGGCGGCCGGTTCGACCGGCGGACGCGCAAAATCGGCGATTACTTCGGCGCCGTGGTCAAGTTTGTCGGCAATGGTGTGCAGGCGAGTTTCATCGACGGCGGCGAGGTACGGTTCGGCGGTCGGACGGACGGCGGTGTTAAGGTGCACCTTGTCCGGCCGTATCCGCGCGATCAGTTCGCGCATCCGGGCAACCTGGTCATCGCGGGTGTTCACCCCTTCAAGAAAGAAGACCTCCAGCCAGATCGGCCCGGCATAGTCCCGGCGGAATTGACACAGTCCATCGACGAACGTCTCGAAACTGATATTTTCGCGGGGGCGGTTGATCTTATCGAAGGTCTCGGGATCGCCGGCATCCAAAGAGGGCAAAACGACGTCGGCCTTGCAGCAGTCGCTGCGGACCTGCGGATCGCTGAACAGCGTGCCGTTGGTGATGACGGCGATCCTGATGTCGGTTAACGAGCGGACGCCGTCGATCATCCGGCCCAGGTCGCTGTTGAGGGTGGGTTCGCCGGAGCCGCTGAAGGTGATGCAGTCGGCGTGGAGGCCTTCGGCGAGGCGGTCCTTCAGTTCGGCCAGGACGGCTTCGGCTGCGACGTAGGGCTTGCGCTGAAGGGTCTGTTTGCCGTGGCGTCCCAACTGGCAGTAGATGCAGTTCTGGCTGCACGTCTTGAGCGGGACGATGTCGACGCCGAGGCTGAGACCCAATCGGCGCGAGGGTACGGGGCCAAAAAGATATTTCGCAGATTTGCTCATTGTCGCAAAATCATGGGCGATTTGCCCATGCCGTATTGTTTAACTTCTTATCGTTTCGTAGATCTGTTTGCACTGAATAATCAGCGGCTCGACCCATTCGATCGGCATGATGCAGGCGGCGTCTGATCTGGCCTGTTCAGGGCTTGTATGAACTTCCAGGAAGAGCCCGTCTGCGCCGGCGGCGACGGCGGCCCGCGCCAGGAGGGGACCCATTTCTCGTGCGCCGCCGCTGGCGACGCCGAGGCCGCCGGGCCGCTGGGTGCTGTGCGTGGCGTCGAAGACGACCGGACAGCCCAACTGCTGCATCTCGGCGATGGCAGTCATATCGTTGACGAGGCGGTTGTAGCCGAAGAAGGTGCCTCGTTCGGTCAGCATGATCTGATCATTGCCAGCGGAGCGCAGTTTCTCGACGACGTTGATCATTTCGGCCGGGGAGAGGAATTGGCCCTTCTTGACGTTAACCGGCTTGTGTGTCTGGGCGCAGGCAACGAGCAGATCGGTCTGGCGGCACAGAAACGCGGGCACCTGCAGGCAGTCGACCACCTTGGCCGCGGCGGCGGGCTGAGCCGGTTCGTGAACGTCGGTCATGATGGGCAGGCCCGTGTCGCTGCGGACCTTGTCGAGTATGTCCAGGCCGTCTTCCATGCCCGGCCCGCGAAAGCTGCTGATGCTGGAGCGGTTGGCCTTGTCGAAACTGGCCTTGAAGACCAGCGGCACGGCGAGCCGGTCGGCGATCTCCGCCAGGCGGCGGCCGATGGTGAGGCAGGCGTCCAGACTTTCGATTACGCAGGGGCCGGCCATGATGAAAAGGCCGGCGCCGGCAGCAACGTTGAGGCGACCGATGGAAATGCTCTTGGGCATGGTTTCTTCCTTGTGATCCATCATCCTAACATACGTATGAAGCGCGTGCGAATACCGGCGGGTTTTGCGTTGGGCGGCACGACCATGCGCACGGCGCGCGGCACGAGTTCGATCGTGATCGGAAGCGGCGGACCGGGATCGCCGTCGAACTGCGAATAGACGTCGCTGTCCGGCGTGCTGACGTGAATGGTGCGTCCCTGGCGGTATATGACGTCGCGTCGGCCGGCGTGAATCTTCAGCAGGGTCATGGCGGAATGCTTGACCAGGCGCGGCCGCGAATTGCAGCGATAGATGCACAGGTCCAGCAGTCCGTCGCCGTAATCGGCGTGGTGGAGGATCTGCAAGCCGACGGCGTAGCGGGAGATGTTGCCGACGAAGACAAGTCCGCGGCCTTCGAAGATCTCCTCGCCGTCGATGGTGACGTTGAAGAGGGGGAAGCGGTGCCCCCAGAAAGTCCGCCAGATCGGCCAGAAGTAATCGAGATGGTTGATGTGTCCCTGGCGACTGTCCATCACGCGCTTGACGACCTCGGCATCGAAGCCGAAGCCGGCGGTGGAGGTGAAGCAGCGGCCTTCGGCATTTCCGAGGTCCAGCGGACGGATGCAATTGCCTTCGAAGGCCTTGATGAGGGTGCCGGTTCGTTCGTCCAGGCCGAGTTCGTTGGCAAGCAGGTTTTCCGTGCCGCAGGGTATGATCTGGATAGGTTTATCGCTGCCTTCCATGCCGTGGACGACCTCGCGGACGGTGCCGTCGCCGCCGGCGGCGACAACCATGGCACAGGCGGGGTCCTCGGCGGCCTGGCGGGCCAGTTCGCCGGCATGACTGAGCGAATTGGTGAACACCGTGCGGACGTCGTATTTGTGTTCCGCCAGATAGTCCCTGAACTGGCGCACCATGACCTTTCCGCTGCTGGCGCCGGACTTGGGGTTGACGATGTAGGCAATCGAGCCGCTGTCGGAGTTTATAATCATTGGTTATCTTTCAAACAACACCTCTCGGCCGGTCGACCCTGTCTCGGCGAGTCGTCGCCGTATCAGGCTTGCATATCCTTCGCCGATGTGCGGCAAGGCGTCCAGGTGGAGGTCCTTGAGCACCGCTTCGATCACATCCTCGGAAGGGCCTTCGACCTCGACGAAACGCCCCAGAATCGGCAGTTCGTCCAGGCACACCTGGCATCCCTTGTGCCGCCACAAACTACGCCGCTTTTCGAGGACGAGTTCGACACGGAAGCCGGCGGCGACGAGCAGTTCGGCCATGGCCGCTGCGTCGAGGACTTCGACCTCGATCTCCTTTCTCGTCTTGAATCGTCTTTTTTGCTTCGGGCCTTTATATGTCAGTATGGCCTTTTCGGCCAGGCGGCCGGTCTGTCGGCGCAAACGCAGCGCCGAGCCGGCCTTGAGCATTGTGCCCGAGGCGTCGCTGTAGAATGTATCCAGGTGCGTGACATCGTCATAGTGCTCGGCGCCGACCGCAGCCAGTCGGCCGGCCACGCCGCTGAAGTCCTGAACCTGGACCTTCGCCTCGATTTCCAAACACATGGCACACTCCTGAACTGCACTGCGTCACGGGATATCGGCGCTATTATAGCCGCCATGGGCGTTCTGGCCACTGGTTTTTGCCCCCGGAAGGGCCGGTTTCGGTGCGCCTCAAGTTGCGGCTTTGCACGGCCGAGTAACATGTTCAAGAAAAGACTTTAATCAGGGGGGCACACACATGAAAAAGACACTTATCCTTGCGGCAGGTCTGCTGATCATGGCAGCGGGCGCTTACGTGGCCTTTGCACAACGAACACAGGAGCCGCCGGCCGGGCAGGCGCCGGGCAGGGGTCAGAGAAGCGCCTGGGCGGCACGGCGACCATATGGGCGGATGGCCATGTGCCCGCTGCATTGTGCAATGGTACGTGCCATGACAGCCAAGGAGATGGAAGTCACCGGCAATGGAGAAATCATCGTGCTGGTCGGCTGCCAGTTGTTCAAATTTGATCCGAACCTGAACCTCGTGGCCAAGACCCAAGTCGAGGTCGACACCGAGGCCCTACAGAAGAAGATGCAGCAAATGATGGAAAACTGCCCGATACGCCAGCAGATACAGCAGGACAACGATTACACGGATGACAACGGCAACCAGAACTGATCGCGGGGCCAGGGCCGCATCCGCCCTGGCGGGCGCCGCCGCAGTGGAACAATGGCTCGACAGACGGCGCAGCCCGTGTATTATGGCGGACGTGGACTACCTTGAGAAGATGCTCTATTGCTGCACGATGTGCCCGCGGCGATGCCGTGTCAATCGCGTGGCCGGGAAAACGGGTTACTGCGGCATCGGCGGGGCCGCACTTCGGCGAGGAATCGGTCCTGGTCGGAAGCGGAGGCAGCGGCACAATCTTCTTTTCGGGCTGCAACCTGCACTGCATCTACTGCCAGAATTACGACATCAGCCAGCAGCGGCACGGGCGGGACGTCAGTGTGGAGCAACTTGCCGATATAATGCTGCGCCTGGCGGCGGAAGGTGCCAGCAATATCAACCTGGTGACGCCTTCACATGTAGCGGCACAGATCGGGCGGGCACTGGAGCTTGCCCGCAAGCGCGGGCTCAAGCTGCCCGTGATTTACAATACCGGCGGCTATGACAGCATCGAGACACTCGAGGCGCTGGACGGGCTGATCGACATTTACATGCCTGACATGAAGTACGCCGACAGCGTCGTCAGCGCGGACCTGTCGGATGCAAGTGACTACCCCAAGGTAAACCAGGCGGCGGTTCGAGAAATGCACAGGCAGGTCGGTGACCTTGTTATCGAAAACGGTCTTGCCGTTTGCGGCCTGTTAGTGCGGCACCTCGTTCTGCCGAACCGGCTGTCGCAATCGATGGCGATCATCGATTTCCTGGCCGACCACATATCCGCCCGGACCGCCATCAACATGATGGGACAATATCGCCCCTGCTACCAGGCGATCCGCTGTCCGGCGATCATGCGGCGGCCATACGCGGAAGAACTTGACGAGGCGATTGCATACGCGCGAAAGAGAGGTTTGCGCCTGCTCGAGAGCTGACAAGCCGCGTTGATCCCGCCGGATTACTTTCTTGTTCATCCATGTCACATCTGGTATGGTTATGCGTCTGTATGTCGGCTGGCCGGCACGGGAGAGATTGTATGTATTGCGTGGAAATGGAGCACGTCACAAAGACCTTCGGCCGAACGGTCGCGGTCAATGATCTGTCGCTGGCGGTGCCACAGTCCAGCATCTACGGCTTCATCGGACCCAATGGCTCCGGCAAGACTACCACGCTGCGCATGATCATGAACATCTTTTATCCCGACAGCGGGACAATCCGCGTATTCGGCGAAACGCTTCGCGGGGCCAGCAACGACCGCATCGGCTACCTGCCCGAGGAACGCGGGCTGTACAAACGAATGAAGGTGCGCGAGATCCTGCGCTTTTACGGGCGGCTCAAGAACGGACGGAACGTCAACGCACGTGTGGACGAGTGGCTGGAGCGTTTCGAATTGACCGCATGGGCCGGCAAGAAGGTGGCGACGCTGAGCAAGGGCATGAGCCAGAAGGTGCAGTTCATTGCCGCGGTTGTCAGCGAGCCGGAACTGCTGCTGCTTGACGAACCTTTCGCCGGGCTGGACCCGGTCAACGCCGATGTGATGCGAAAGGCCGTGCTCGATTTGCAGGCGGCGGGGACGACGGTGATCTTCAGCACGCACGATATGAACGTCGCCGAGAGGATGTGCAATTACATCTTCATGATCTTCGAAGGGCGCAAGGTGCTCGACGGCACGCTGGAAGAGATTCAGTCGCGCTATGGCAGCGACACGATTCGCATCGGGGTTGAAGACGGCGCGGCGGCGCTGGAGACACTGCCGGGCATCATGAGCGTGCGCAACTTCGGACGCATACAGGAACTCCGCATGGCGGCGGGATGCGATCCGCAGAAGATCCTCGCCGAGATTGTCGGCCGCACGCGTGTGCACCATTTTGAGATTACCCGGCCGTCGCTGCACGATATTTTCGTACGCATCGCCGGTCCGGAAGCGAAGGAGGCCGCCCGTGCCTAAGATTCTGCAGATTGCCTGGCGCGAATACAAAGCGACGGTCAAGACCAAGGGGTTCATCATCGGGCTGCTGCTGGCGCCTATGCTGATGAGCGGCGGCCTCATCGCAATGGTCATCAGCGAGAAGCAGATCGACATCACGGACCGGCGGATCGCCGTTGTCGATCGCACGGGGCGGATCGCAGCGGCCCTGGTGCAGGCGGTCGAGAACCGCAACCAAAACGAGATATACAACCTAAAGACCGGGGCGAAGGTCAAACCCGCTTATGAAATCACCGTGATCGAACCGGCGGCCGACGCACGTGCACAGCGGCTGGAACTGTCCAACCGCATCCGGGCAAAACAGTTGGACGGGTTTCTGGAGATAGGCGCGTCGGTTGTTCATCCTTCCGACAATCCCGACGAGGCGCATGTGCGGTACTACTGCGAGAATGTGCTTTTCGACGAGGTGCGGAACTGGATTGCCTGGCCGATCAACAACCAGTTGCGCAAACTGCGGCTGGCCGACGCAGGTATTGATGAGGCTAAGGCCCCGGATCTCTTTCAGTGGACGGGCGTTGAGAACATGGGACTGGTTACCGTCGATGCACAGACGGGGCAGATCAACGACAGCGACCGGCCCAATGAAGCGCAGGTCGTGGCCGGTCCGCTCATCATGGTCATGCTGATGTTCATGATGATCATGATGGGGGCGGCGCCGCTGCTGCAGTCAGTGATGGAGGAGAAGAACCAGCGGATCGCGGAGGTGATCGTTGCATCGGTGAGACCGTTCGACTTCGTGTTGGGCAAGGTGATCGGCGGGCTTGCGGTCTCCCTGACGGCTTCATCGGTGTATGTCGCCGGCGGAATGGCGGTTCTCGCGCGGATGGGCATGACGGAGCATGTCCCCTACGAACTGCTGCCGTGGTTTTTCACGTACATGGTGCTGGCAGTCGTCATGTTCGGATCGAATTTTGCGGCGGTGGGTTCTGCGTGCAGCGACGCGAAGGACGCCCAGACACTCATGCTTCCGGCAATGCTGCCGGTGATGATCCCGATGTTCATCCTCGGACCGATTTTGAAGAGCCCGGGCGGCGCGTTTGCGACCACGCTTTCGCTGATTCCGCCGTTTACGCCTACGCTGATGGTCATGCGGCAAAGCTCCACGGTGGCGGTGCCGGCGTGGCAACCGTGGGTGGGACTGGGGGGCATGTTGGCATTTGCAGTGCTCAGCGTCTGGTTGGGCGGGCGCATCTTCCGAGCGGCCATTCTGTTCCAGGGCAAGACGCCGCGGCTGGGGACGCTTGTGAAATGGGCGATACGCGGCTGATCAGGCAATCTACTGATTATCGGGCCTGAAGGGGGCAAGTACGCGCTCTAAAGGCGGCCGATCCTAAGCGCAAGGGGGAAAAACGCCGATAATAAACGCGAAAAGGGGTGCCGGATTGCCCGGACACCCCTTCTCTGGAGGGGAGAAAACTTTCCAATCTCGCATACGCAATAATGCCCTACGTGTGCGAAAAAATTCCTAATTGGCCATCCTGGCCATCTGCACACCTATTATATCAGCCGGTACATAAAATTCCAGTCAAAAATAGGTAAGTCCCGTGATTGTAAGTGAAGTGAATTTCGTGATAATCAGACCCGCCGCTTGTCTTTGGAAACTGAGCCTTGTGGCTTGGTTCTCCTTTCGCGGAAAGACAAGCGGTTTTTTTACGCGCAGGGAGAAAAAGCCCGCTTACGATGGGGATTATAGACAACCAAGGCTGCCGAAAGGGCCGTTTTTCAGCGGTTTCGCTCCTGAAGCCTGGCGAGCAGCCTCAGGATTTCCAGGTATAGCCACACGAGTGTGACCATCAGGCCGAAGGCGGCATACCATTCCATGTACTTCGGGGCACCGGTGGCTGCGCCCTGTTCGATGAGATCGAAATCCAGCACGAGGTTCAGAGCCGCAACTCCGACGACAAACAGACTGAACAGGATGCCGAAAGTCCCCGTGCCGTGAATCAGGGGCACGCTGATCTTGAAAAACCCGAGTATCAGAGCAACCAGATAGAACAGGAAGATTCCCCCGGTGGCCGCGACGACGCCCAGCTTGAACTTCTCGGTGGCCCTGACCAGTCCCGTTCGGTAAGCGACCAGCATGACGGCCAGGACGCCGAACGTCAGCCCTATGGCGGTGATTGCGATGCCGGGGTAGAGCATTTCAAAGGCCGCCGAGATGGCGCCCAGGGCCAAACCTTCCAAGGCCGCATAGATCGGGCCGGTGATGGGCGCCAGCTTTTTGTTGAACACCGTCACCATAGCGGTAATCAGGCCGCCAATGACGCCGCCCATGACCCACAACCCGACCATCTGGCCGGCGGCGGTGGTCATGTGCCAGGTCCATACGGCCGTCAGAGCACACACGCCGAGCAGCACGCCCGTGCGGGTGACCGTGCCGTTGACAGTCATTGCATTTTCGCCGTAGTACGGTATCGCCATGAAGACCTGCTCATTGAGTGCAGGATTGGCCGTTCTCATAGACAGACTCCTCAAGAATAGTTGTATTGATCGTTTGTTTGCTTATATCTTTTCAAACACAAATTCGTGCTCCTGGCCCTCGACGCGTATCCGGTCGCCGTCGTCGAAACGGCCGGCGATCAGTTCACCCGCCAACGGATTTTCGATGCGCTGCTGGATAACGCGTTTGAGCGGTCGTGCGCCGTAGGCGGGGTCGAACCCTTCATCCATGAGCTGCTTGCGGGCGTTATCGGTGAATTCCAGTTCGATTCGCCGCTGCCGCAGGCGCTCCTTGAGATAGCGCAACTGAATGTCGACGATCTTCCTGAGGTCCTCGCGGGTGAGCATGTGGAAGACAATCGTCTCGTCGATGCGGTTGAGGAACTCCGGGCGGAAATACTGCTTGAGCGCCTCCTTGACGTGGGCTTCGATTTCCCAGTCGGCGCCGGCCTCCTCGGTGAGTTCCTGGATCTTCTGGCCGGCGAAGTTGCTGGTCATGATGATCACCGTGTTCTTGAAATCGACGGTGCGGCCTTTGCCGTCGGTGAGGCGGCCGTCATCGAAAACCTGCAAGAGCACGTTGAACACGTCGGGATGGGCCTTTTCGATTTCGTCGAGCAGGATGACCGAATAGGGCTTGCGCCGCACGGCCTCGGTAAGCCGGCCGCCCTGATCGTAACCGACGTAACCGGGCGGGGCGCCGATCAGTCGGGCTACCGAATGCGGTTCCATGAATTCGCTCATGTCGACACGGATCATGCAATTGGGGTCGTTGAACAGGAATTCCGCCAGCGCCTTGGCGAGTTCGGTCTTGCCGACGCCGGTCGGACCGAGGAACAGGAAAACGCCGATCGGCCGGTTGGGATCGCCGAGGCCGGCACGGTTGCGGCGCACGGCATTGCACACGGCGGCAACGGCTTCGTCCTGGCCGACGACCCTCGTGCGTATTTCGTCTTCCATCTTCATGAGGCGTTCGCGCTGGCCGCTCATGAGGCGCGAGACCGGAACGCCGGTCCACTTGCTGACCACCTGGGCGATGTGTTCGGCGGTAACCTCATTGCGAATCATATTGGCGCCGTTGGACCGGGCAAGTGCTTCCTCGGTCGCGGCAAGCTGCTTCTTCAGGTCCTCGATGGTTCCGTACTTGAATCGTGCCGCCGACTCAAGGTCGCCGCGGCGCTGGGCCTCCTCAAACTGCGTCGTGGCCTCGGCGATCTTTCGCTTGAGTTCCTTGACGCGGTCGATCTCCAGTTTGTCGGCCTCCCATCGAGCGGTCATTTCGGCATCCTGCTGCTGCAGGCCGCTGAGTTCCTTTTCGATCCGCTCCAACTGCCTGGCGCTGGCCTTGTCGGTCTCCTTCTTCAAGGCCTCCTTTTCGATCTGAAGCTGCATGATGCGGCGGCGGATGGTGTCGAGTTCGGCGGGCAATGAGTCGTTTTCGATTCGCATGCGCGACGCGGCCTCGTCGATCAGGTCGATCGCCTTGTCGGGCAGCCAGCGATCGGATATGTAGCGATTGGAAAGCGTAGCCGCCGCAACAATCGCGGCATCGGCAATCCGCACTCCGTGATGCGTTTCGTAGCGATCCTTCAAGCCCCGCAGGATGGCGATGGTTTCTTCGACGCTGGGCGGGTCGATGATCATCGGCTGGAACCGCCGCTCCAGCGCGGCATCGGTCTCGATGTATTTGCGATACTCGTCGATAGTGGTTGCGCCGATACATCGCAGTTCGCCGCGGGCCAACGACGGCTTGAGCAGGTTGCCGGCGTCGACGGCGCCCTCGGCCTTGCCGGCGCCGACAATGGTGTGCAGCTCATCGATAAAGAGGATGATCTGTCCTTCGGAGGCGATCACTTCCTTGAGCACCGCTTTGAAGCGGTCTTCGAACTCGCCGCGGAACTTCGTGCCGGCAATAAGCGCGCCCATGTCGAGGGCCAAGACGCGCTTGTTCTTGAGACCCGCAGGGACATCGCCGGCGACTATCCGCTGGGCAAGGCCTTCCACGATGGCGGTCTTGCCCACGCCGGGTTCGCCGATCAGCACGGGATTGTTCTTGGTGCGGCGGTTGAGGATCTGCATGCAGCGGCGGATTTCCTCGTCGCGCCCTATCACCGGGTCGAGCTTGCCCTTGCGGGCCATCTCCAGCAGATCGATGCTGTACCGCTGCAGGGCCTGGTACTTGCTCTCCGGGTTCACGTCTGTAATCCGCTGGTCGCCGCGTATCTCCTTGAGGGCGGCCTCGATCCGCTCGGGCGTGATCGAGTTGACGCTGAGTATTTCCTTGGCGTCGCTCTTGACGTCGGCCAGGGCAATAAACAGGTGCTCCACGCCGAGATACTCGTCGCCCATCCGGTCGGCGCGATTCTGGGCATCGAGGATCACCTGTTGAAAGGCCGGCTCCGGCATCACCATGCCGCCGCCAGTACTGCCGCTCGGGAGCCGAGCGATTTCGCTGGCGGTCATCTGGCGCAAACGCTCGACGTTGGAGCCGATTTTCTTCAGGATCAGGACGGCCACACCATCGTCGTCCTCCAGCAGGGCCTTGAGCAGATGCAGCGGCGAAACAACCGTATTGGACCCCGCCATCGCATATTGCTGGGCGGAACCGATCGCCTCCTGGGCCTTCATTGTGATGCGGTCAAATTTCATTGTGTCCCCTTCCGCTTAGCACACACTTCAACCTTCCTGGTTTCTACGTGCAAAATGCGTGCCCGGACAACGCCGACGCCATAACCGGCCTGAAATCAAGGATTTGGGCCGGGCAGGATACACAGTCTGCCATTTTGACATAGGATAGGAACTCGCTTCGTCCACAAATGAGGGCAGCAAGCATGCATATATACGTCCGATAATGCGATTAGGGCTGAATTGAACTGAATCACAATGAAAAAGCCGGCACCCGCATTCGCGAGCCGCCGGCTCCGTCATCGCACCCTTCGGTGTTGTTCAGTTGTCTTATTGCGTGCGTGATCTCTGGCCTGCTGTCCGCTGGGGCCGCTCACCCGCGGCGCCATCCTGGCGGGTTCTTTCGGGCTGCTGCCGCTCAGCGTTTTCCCGACGTGCCTCGCGCCGGGCCGGAGCGACCTGGGTATCGCCTGCCGGGGTTTGGCGCTGCGGCGCAGCGGCGGAGCGGAATCGCGTCTGGGCCTGCTCCAACTGCTCATTCTGGGCGTCTGTCAGCACGGTCTTGATCTCCTGCATCAGCTTCCTGATGGCTTCTTCGCGCAGTGCAGTGATCTTGGCCTGCTGCTCCTGGGTCAGGTTAAGACGCGGCGCCACCGTGTCAAAGATCCGCAGCGGATCCATGTTCCGCAAGCGTGCTTCTGCCGACGGGCGGAGCTGATCGCCGATTGGCCGGTCGAGCCCCGTCGGACGCGACAGACGCTCTTGCATCTTGGCAACCTGCTCTTCAGTCAGGACCGCCTGCATTTTGTTCCGCATTTCCGTGAAGATTGCGCGGCGCGCCTCCGCGGAGTCCGCATTGCGCATTTTCTCCATCATGCTCTCGCGAATCTCGGCCATCCTGGCCTGCTGCTCGGGGGTCAGGTCCAGCCCCTCGTACATGCCGACCCCGATGTCTGCCTGGGCCGGACGAGCCGGGCGTGCCGGCCGCTCACGTTCCTGGGCAAGGGCGGCCTGCACCACAACGAGCACACACAAAACGAGCAAACATAATACGACTGTAATAGACCACTTTGTTTTCATTTTGCTCTCCTTAATGATCAAACGAAACCAGTTTACTGCGTGTCCGGGACGAAGCAATTGTAACCTGAAAACCCGCCGGCATGCAACCGCCCTGGCAAAGAACGCATCCCAATCGAATTGTTGCCTTGTACGATTCAGCGTTATAGATGCGCGGGCAAAACGCTTTATTGCACCATACCGGCCGATTCTATCGGATTGTTCGAGTGCGCGTCCTGCGGCTTTTTCGCTTGAAAAATGCGACCTCGGATGGTAGAATATTTTCAATGCGGTGTTGGAGATTCGTATGATGAAGGCGCACAAGTTTTCGTTGTATGTCCTTGTGGCTTCAGCAGTTACACTCGCGGGGGCCGGCCAGGCGGGGGCAGCGGTCATGGCATATTGGGACTTTGGCAGCGGTGCAACATTTACCCTGACGCCTCTTATCGACTTGACGGGCGGGGCGACGCTTCAGCTCGAATTCGGCGAAGTCGACCTCAACGGCAAGGCCGGTGTCGCGTATGTGGATGCCGACGGACGCAGCCATGCGGCGGGTCTGGCGGCGGCGTGGGACAACGCCAGCTCAGAATCTCAACTCATCATCACCCTCAACACGACGGGGTGGGTGAACCTTATTGTTCGGTTTGACTACAAGTCCGAGAACACAATCGACGATCTCGGCCCGATCGGCTTCGACATGGACTACCGCGTTAGTCCGGCCGGAGCATGGAACAGACTGCTCAACAATCAACCCCTCGTACGCGACAATCTCTGGCATTCTTTTTCCTACGACATAACACAGCTTTCCCATATCGAAAATCAGCCGTTCGTCCAACTGCGGATCAATGACCTGTCCCAAGGCGACGAGTCCGGCGGGTCATTTACTATTGACAACGTGGAAATAACGGGCACACCGATACACAGTACTATCCTGTTGTTGGCGCCCAACGCCGGCGAGAGTCTTCAAAGCGGCCAGACGTTCGACATACGCTGGAAAACGACAGGACCGGTGAACCTTGTCAAGCTGGAGTATTCCGTCGACAACGGGGCGCAGTGGACCGAAATCGCTACCGTGGCCAACGCCGGCCTGTTTCATTGGGAAGTACCGGATGTCACTTCGGCGCAATGTCTTGTCCGTGTCAGCAACGTGGCAAACGGGCAGGTCTTCGATATCAGCGACGCTCCCTTCCGTATCTTCCGCTGCCTGCTGAACTTCGATCTCAACGGCGACTGTTATGTCGATATGCGCGACCTGGCGCTGCTGGCCAGTGAGTGGCTGCTTTGCGGCGACCCGTTCGACCCGCGGTGCTTCTGAGCCGTTGAGCGGCCAAGTCAGTCTGCATCCGACCTGCCAAGACGCGGTGCGCCTCGCGGCCGAAGATCAACGGCGCCCGGCTTTTCGATTTCGGCAAGTATGCCGCCATGCCGAAACACCGTCACGGTACCCGTAGAGGCACTTACCGTCATGGCGATGGAATCCGTCACCGCAGTGATCGCCGCCGCGGCGTGATGCCGGGCACCCAGGCCTCGCGGCAACTCGTATTCCTGCTGGCTGGCGGTCTTGAGATATGCGCCGCAACTTTCGATGATGCCGTCGCCTGTGATGATAAACGCGCCGTCCAAAGTGGACATTTCCTTGACGGTCTCCTCGAGCTTGGGGTTGAGAATATTGCGTTGCTCCCTGGGGTAACCGTGGAAAGGATTTAGAATAAGCTGACGTGTAAGCGGCCGCACATGCTCCGTGTCGCCGACGACGAACAAGGCACCGACGTGCCGCCCTTCTCGCCCCTCCTGCCCGAGTTCGGAGGCAATTTCAATCAGCCGCTCTACCACCTCGGGCCGAATCTCCTTGGGCAGGTCCGGCTCGGTATCATTAATCATGTACATTTCATGTTCGCGGCCGATCTCCGTGACGATCAGCGTGTCCAGGCTCTTGCTGGCCGCGATGCCGGAAAGGAAAACCACGGTGTCGCCGCGGTCAACCACACCCCGGGACAACGCCAGAAACAGGGCCAACTTGACCTGGCCCATGCGCGTCAAGGGTACGTTTGGAACGCGCAGCACACGCCGGCCGGCCGCTTTCTGGGCCTCGTCTTCCTCGGCGGTCTTGGCCACGTAGCAGACCTTCGATTCCAGTTCCGGTCCGACCGGCAGACCTTCAGCGTCAACGGCATCGGCATACACGAAGATCGCCGTCGCTTCGCACGACCGAGCAATCGATCCGACGTGCGCCAGCAAACTGCGCGTTACTCCTTTGGCACGCGCTTCAGCCGTTTCAGTACGCCCCTGGGTAATTGGTTTTTTGTCCATCAGGTCCCTTTCCGCCTTCTATACGTCGGCGAAGCGTCTGCGGGGGCTTTAATTGCGCCAGTGAAAGCGTTCAGAGGCATCTTCCGCACGTCAAAGAGTTGATAATGGTCCTAAAGCGCGGTATAGTTGCCCACCCGCGCACCGGGCGCAAGGGAAAACGTGACGCTTAGACGGGGAGGTTTGAATGCAAGATGTTCCTGAGATCCAGGCCGTGATCTTCGACCTGGGCCGCGTCATCGTCGACGTGGATGTCAGCAAGCTCGCCTCATTTGTCGCCGCCACACCCTCACAGACGGACATCGACCGTGTCATCATGAACGTTCTGAATGACGAGCTGATGCTGAAGTTCAATACCGGGCAAGTGGGGCCGGAGGAGTTTTACCGGGGCATCACAGGGCGATTCGACTTGCAGCTGGAGTTCGAGGAATTCGCGACGCTCTGGTGCGGGGTATTTTCGCCGATCGCCGGCATGCCCGAACTGATCCGTCAACTCGAAGGGCGTTTCAAACTCGGGCTGCTGTCGGACACCGACCCCCTCCACTGGAACCACCTCCGCAGAACCCATCCGATTCTGGAAGTGTTCAGACGCCCCACGTTGAGCTTTCAGGTCGGCATGACAAAACCCGACCCGGCCATATTCCAGACGGCCGCCCGGCACGTCGATACGCCGCCGCAGGCCTGCCTCTATATTGATGACCTGCCGGCAAACGCCGCGGGGGCTGCTGCAGTCGGCATGAAGTCGATCGTTTTTCGAGACCCGTGCACCCTCCGTCGGCAGTTGGCGGAAATGGGGCTCATCGCAGCATCGGACAATGCATGAAGGCGGGCCGTGTTGTCATGTCTGAACAGGAAATCGGCGGGTTTTGACGGCTCATCACCCGACGAAGGTTGAAGGATGCGTTGGGACGGCGTATGATTCGCACATGAAACCTCGCATTCTGTTAGTGAATCCGCCCGTGTACGACTTTTCGGCGTACGATTTCTGGCTCAAACCCTTGGGCCTGCTTGGTGTCGCCGGGCGACTGGAGCCGTGGGCGGACATGACCTTGTTTGACTATCTCGACCGGCTGCACCCTGCGGCCGCCGGGGCCAAGGCGTCGGCCGATCCGTGGGGTCGCGGGCCATTCTTCGCACAGGAACTGCCGCGTCCGCCGCAGTTCGCACATATTCCCCGCATCTGGCGACGGTTCGGCCTGCCTCGTCAACTCTTTACCGACTTTCTGCAAGCCCATCCGCCGTTTGAGGTCGCCCTCATTCAGACAGTCATGACCTACTGGTATCCCGGCGTCGCGGAAGTGATCGAGGATCTCCGCCGCCGCAACCCCAGCACACAGATCGTGCTCGGCGGTTTCTACGCGCAGGCCTGTCCCGAGCATGCGCGTTCGTTAGGCGCCGACCTGGTCGTCTCTGCACCGGATCCGAAGGCCCTGTACGACATGTCAGGCGTCGCCGGCAGTCCGGAGATTTACCATCCGCCGCTTTGGCGCGCGTACCCGCGGCTTCAAACGGCCGCCATGAAGCTCACGGTCGGCTGTCCCCTGAAATGCACCTACTGCTGGACGGGCCAGCATGGGCCGCCATTTGCCCCGCGGTCCCTGGAGGATTGCATTGCCGACCTCGACGCGCTGCTGGCACGCGGCGTCACCGACGTCGCCTTCTACGACGACGCGCTGCTGTGCAGGGCCGATGAGGTCTTGCTGCCCTTTCTCCGGCACGTTATTGACCGGCGCATACGCATCAACTTTCACACCCCCAATGCGCTGCACGCACGCCTTATCACGCCCGAGCTTGCACGCCTGATGGTCGCCGCCGGTTTCAAGACGTTCTTTCTGGGTTTCGAAAGCGCATCCGAGGACTTCCAGAAACAGACCGGGGCCAAAGTCGCTGCCGACCACCTGGAGGAGGCCGTCCGCTGTCTGCTCGAAGCCGGCGCCGACCGCAGTGCCGTCACCGCCTATCTCATATTAGGCCACCCCGCCTCGGATCTCGACGACCTTGTCGCGTCGATGCATTACGTCAACCGGCTTGGCATTCGCATCACCCTGTCCGACTTTTCACCCATCCCCGGCACGCCCGACGGCGAAATCTGCCGACACTGGGGCGACCTGGATGAACCGCTGAACCACAACAAGACCGCTTTCCCGATCAATCTGTTGGGCTTCGACAAATCCAACCGCATCAAGGATCTGTGTCGACGCCTCAACCGCACCGTGAACGCGGCCTCCGGGTGAGATTGAAGTCGTTGGTGAAGAGACGCCGCGGTCGTGTCTCGGCGAGTCAGTCGTTCCTGCCGTACAGCCAGTCACCGTCGGCAAACGTGTAGTCGACCAGTTCCTCGTCCGAGAAGTACAGCGGGATCTCGTACGCCGCCGACTCCGGCGAGTCCGAACCATGAATCAGGTTGTAGCCGCGCGAACAACTGAAGTCCCCGCGAATCGTGCCCGGCTCCGCGTTGAAGCCGAACGTCGCCCCCATCATCTTGCGCGCCATATCGATTATGCCGTCGGCCTCCCAGACCATCACCAACACCGGCGACGACGCGAGATACTTGACGACACCTTCGAAGAACGGCTTGCCCTCATGCACCGCATAATGCTTCCGCGCGGTCTCCTCGCTGACCCGCATGAACTTCGCCCCCACCAGCTTGAAGCCCTTGCGCTCAAAGCGTGTGATAATCTCGCCCATCATGTGTCGCTGTACGCCGTCCGGCTTGATAATGATAAGAGTGCGCTGGGCCATTGGAATCCCTCAAATGCGTACCTGCACCGCATGTAAAAATGCCGGACATGAGAACCCGTCTCATATCCGGCACGATTTCGTCAGAAGTCCGGGTTATGCACCCTTGGGCACTATGAAGATCTCGACCCGTCGATTGGCGGCGTTGCCCTTGTTGCCGGGCGCGTTGGGCGCTATGGGCCGCCACTCGCCATAACCGCGAACGCTCATCCGCGTCGGCTCGATGCCGTGCTGCCTGAGCATATTCAGCACCGCGATGCCCCGGTGCACCGACAGGTGCCAGTTGGTCGGATGCTGGGCACGCGTTTCGGGTTTGCCGATCGGCACGTCGTCGGTGTGGCCGTCGATGCGGAGGTCGAAGTCCTTGGCCTGTTCGCTGTTCATGATGCCGGCCAGGGCCTGAAGCGAACCCGCCGCCGAGGCGGCCACCCGGTCGCTGCCCAACTCAAACAACAGGTCGCTCTTGAACTTCAACATGCCCGTCTCTTCGTCGAACGTCACCATCTCGTTCTTGTCGGCGAAGTCCTTCAGCATGACGTTCAACTCCATCGGCAGCTTCACACCCGTCTTGAGCAGCGCCGCTTGCAGCTTTGCTATCGTGGCCTTGTACTCTTCGATGGCCGTCTCCATCGCGGCAATCTCCTCGGCCTTGGCGCCGATGTTCAGATCGCTGGACTTCTTCAGCGTGTCGAGCTGCCTGGTGCACTGGTCCCGCGCAACCGTGACCGCATTCAACTCCGCCTGCAAGTCGGAAATCGTCTGCTGCTGGATACGGTTCTGCGCCTTGAGGTCTGCGTACTGCTCCTGGGGCACACAACCCGCGGACAAGAGGATAACGGCCGATAACAAAGCGGTGAGTGAAACGCGTGCGTACTTCATTGCCATTCCCTTTCTACTGTGACATTCCCTGTCAGAGAGCAAACTCCACTCCGCTTCTTTCGCTCTCTCGGACAAATGTCGGCTATTGCCCGTTTGTCGCGTAAATTAAATAGCCGACGCTCCTGCGCCGGCCATTACTTCTTCTTGGCCTTCTTGCCGCCGGACATGCCGGAGACCGCTACGATGAGCAGCGTCAGCACCGACAGCACAATGACAATATACCAGATCAGTCCTAATCCGTAAAACTCTTCGCCCGCGACGCCTTTGAAAACGCTGGGGACTACATTCCTCAGACCGGCAAAAACCACAATCGCAGCATAGATCGCCGCCAGCAAAGGCAGGAACATCGCCACGCCGTAAGCCCCGCCGCCGTCCTCGGCAACGGCCGGCTGATAGATCGGCACCGCGACAACGGGCGCCTCGGGCAGCCCGGCGCCAGCAGCCGCAACCGGCGAAGGAACGCCCATGGACCCCTGGCTCTCTTCAAAGATCTTGTCGGCCTCCTCGGCCATACCGTCCTGCAGTGCACGGCCTTCCGGCTCGCCGTCCACCGCCGCCGGCAGAATATCGTCCAGCACGGCGCCCAATGAGGTATCATCCGCCTGCAGCGAGAGGTCCAGGAGGCCCGAGCCGCTGCCGACCTCCAGATTACTGTCGGCGTCCAGATCACCCAGATCGCCGAGTTCGTCCTCCAGGCCGCCGCCGAGCGCCTGCGTTTCGGCCTTGGTGTCTTCCGTCAGTTTGTACTCGTCATCGGTCTCGCCCAGAACGTTGATGCCGGCGCTTTCCACATTCGTGTCGGCGCTGGTCAGATCGCCCAGGCCGCTGATCCCCAGGCCGGCGGTCAGGTCGCCACCGCTCTTCTTCGGAGGCGCGCCGGCGCCGCTGTCCAATGAAATCTCGCCCGTCTCGTCCAGGACCAGTTCGATCTCCGAGCCGGTGATGTCCATTTCCGCTTTCTGTGCGGCGATCGCATCCACCTCGTCCATCTTGAAAACGATCTTGGCCCCGTCGCGATATTCGTGCAGTTTGCCTTCCTTGACCATCTCCCGGATGGCGGCCTCGTTCTTACCGAGTTTCTTCACAACGTCCTGCAAACTGTAATACATTCCCGCCATGACGATCTTTCCTAATACCTACAAATCTGATAGTTTAGGTCCGGACAATAGAAGGAAAATCCATCGCCGCAGGACGGACGAAACCACACCGCACTGCTATTAACCATTATACATCGGCCGGTTTATCTTGCAAGTTCTTTTTTCTACTTTTACCGACCCAACCAGTCTACTTTAACAGATTCACAACCGATAAAACCGGCGGTAATCGCACTGCGGCGCACCCGCGTCACTCCACCCACGTAAGGCCTTTTTTCCTTGCCCCACGCCGACGTTGCTGGTAGCCTGTGGGCGATGTCCGGCAGTGCAGCCGTTTCGAAGGGGAAACCGTCAAAACAAGGAGTCACTGATGAGAAGAGAGAGAGCCCACGTCGCGCACCATTTCATGACCATGCTGCTTGTCCTGTCGCTGGCGGCCGCAAGCTTTTCCGCATGCAGTGCGCATGCCGCCGAACCCACGGTCGGCAAATGGATCGACATCTTCAACGGCAAGGACCTGGACGGCTGGACGCCCAAGATCACCGGACATGCGCTGGACGAGAATTATGCCGACACCTTCCAGGTCCGCGACGGCCTTCTGACCGTCTCGTATGACAAGTATGAGAAGTTCGATAACAAATTCGGACACCTCTTCTATCAGCACGCATTCTCCCACTACCGCATCCGCCTGCAGTACCGCTTCATTGGCGAGCAGACCCTCGGCGGCCCCGGGTGGGCCTTCCGCAACAGCGGCATCATGGTCCACTGCCAAGACCCCGCCACCATGACCAAGGACCAGAATTTCCCTGTTTCGATCGAGGTCCAACTCCTCGGCGGCGACGGCAGTAACAAACGCACCACCGGCAATCTCTGTACGCCGGGAACACACGTCGTCAGGAATGGCAAGCTCGATACCACTCACTGCATTAACTCCACCTCGGACACCTTCCACGGCGATCAGTGGGTCACCGCCGAGGTCGAAGTCCGCGGCAGCGAAATCATCAGACATATCATCAACGGCAAGGTTGTTCTTGAATACACCAGCCCGCAGCTTGACCCGGGCGATGGCGATGCCAAGAGACTGCTCGACAATGGCGCCGGCACGATGCTCTCCAAAGGCTGGATTTCACTTCAGGCGGAAAGCCATCCGGTCCAGTTCAGAAACATTCAAATCATGCTTTTGGAGTAGTCCAAGCGCCTAACATGAGGCCGCATAACCAACTATCAGTGCCCTGCAGTCCGACTGTTAGCAAAAAAATGACATCGGCCCAAAGATTTATATGAAATTTAATGCCCGGTAAAAACTGCTTTTCAGTGAGGTTAAGCCGCTTTTTTGGAGTTTAGGCACCCTTGGGCAGCCGGGCCATTCGTTTTCTAATTATCAAAAAGCTTGCATTCATAGTGGATCGTGCTATACTCTACTTAAACAGCATGGACCAACTGCCGAAAGCATACTTGTTTTAGGAGTATAGACATGTCCTTAGGTCAGATCATCAGGAAAAGGCGAGAAGAACTGGGCTATACCCTCGACGAAGTCGCGGCAAAGACAGGCTTCTCAAAGCCGTACCTGTCCACTATCGAAACCGGTCGTGTCAAGAACCCGCCCAGCGATATCCTGCTCAGCCGCCTTGAAGGCGCCCTGGGCTTTCCCACGGGCCTGCTGCTCAACATCGGCCACCTTGAGCGCATGCCGGCCGACATTCGCAAAGGTTACGAAGAGGCCGAGGCCAAGAACCAGAAGTACCGTAAGATCATCCAGGACCTGATCAACCGCAACACGGACGTGTCGGATCTGCCCCACATCCTGTCGCAGGAGGACCTGAACACCGAGCCCGTCGAACACGAGGTCAAGGCCGGGATGCTCGTGCCCGTTATTAATAAGGTTGCCGCCGGATACCCGGTAGACTTTGACGATATGGGCTACCCTGTTGGTTATGCCGACGATTACGTCCGCTGCCCGGACATACATGATCCCAACGCGTTTGCGGTCCGCGTCATCGGCGATTCAATGGAGCCGAAGTTTCGTGAAGGCGACATCGTCATCTTCTCACCCAAGACTGATGTCCAGAACGGCGACGATTGTTTCGTCCGGCTCGGTCAGCCCCACGAAACCACGTTTAAGCGCGTCTTCTTCGAGGCCGATAATCGCGTCCGCCTCCAGCCGCGCAACCAGAACTACGCCCCGACGATCGTCGACGGCGACCGAATCACCGGCATGTACAAGGCTGTTATACGCTACGAGAAGCTCTAATCTCCTGAACAACACCGCTGCCGGCATTGAATGCAGCAAAATGCCGGCGGCGTTTTTTTGCGCGCCTCGGAATCATCAACGCGGTTTTCAGTATTGGCAGGCCACACAGGGATATCACGCCGGCACGCGTCGGCACTATTTCTGTGGTTTTAGCTGGATTTGCGTCCGGTAGTCGCTATAATCGCCGGCACAACCCGTTAAGGAATTCGGGCACGGTACGGAGACGCTTTCTTGCATGGGGCGAAAGCAATGCACAAGAGCCTTTTAATCGCAATACTCACGGTGGTCCTCTCAGCAGGTGCTTTGGCGACGGATAGCCAGGGCCAGGCAGGCGAGTATTTCGCTGGCCAGGACCTCCATGTCCAGGGGCAAACGCTCTCCATATACAAGGGGCCGGAACTGGCCAACACTCATGTCCTCTTCTTCGAAAACGGCTTCTCCATGACCATTGGCGATCACCGCCTGTCGAGCGACAGGGCGGTGGTCTTCCTCCGTACGCTGGCAACCGAACACCGCAATGTCGCGCATGTCGATTATGACGCACGGGTCTATCTCGAACACAATGTCTCGATCGCAGCCGGCAAGGCCGCACGCACAACCGACCTGAGCCAGATGGTCGTCGACCGCGGCGAGGCCCTTGTGGCGCGGTTCCAGGTCACCGGGCAGGTCTTCGCAACGGCCGACGAGCACCGCATGGGCTCCCCCGCGGATCTGCCGGACGTGCCGCTTTACCAGAGCGCCCTGGCCGTTATGGCCCCGGTCAAGACCAGCCCCGATATTGCCCGCGGCGCCCAGGTGCCCGATGTTGTCGACGTTGTCCGCGACTTCGCACCCGACCTGGCCCGTGAAAAGGCCGCCGCACGTGTGCCTCTCGAACCCATCGAAGAACAGCCCAAGATCGAATACCCCGTCAATATCGCCGCCCTCTGGCAGCCTGCCCCCGCCATCGAGAACACCGTGCAGGGCAACCTCAATGTCGCCACTGTCACAGGCCGCTTCTACCTGTGGCAGAAACGCGACGACCGGGGCAATCTCCTGGAGTTCATGGCCGACAGCGCAGTCATTTATTATGAGGGGGACAAGATCGCCGCCGAAAACGGTGCTACTGAAACCTCTCTGCCGGCCGGCGCCGTCAAGAGCGTCTACTTCAAAGGCAACATCGTCATGACCGAAGGCCCGCGGACCCTCCGGGCCGACGAAATCTTCTATGATTTCCAGACACGCAGGGCCCTGGCCGTCAACGCAGAGATGCGGAACTACGATCCTGCTCGCGGTATTCCCATCTACATTCGGGCCGCCAAACTCCGTGCCGTCAGCGAAGAGATCTTCCGTGCAGAGGACGTTACCCTCACCACAAGCGAATTCTACCTGCCGCAGGTGTCGCTGCATGCCTCGGAGATGGTCCTTACCGATACGACCAGCATCGACGCACGCACCGGCAAGAAACTCGACGAGGGCAGCTACGATGCGACGCTCACCGACGCGGCACTGAAATACGAAGGTAACACGCTTTTCAAATGGCCGCGTCTGCGAACCGACTTCGAGCGGCCCGACCTGCCCATCCGCCGACTCACCGTCGGTCACGATTCCGACTGGGGGACCATGATCGAAACTCAATGGTACCTGGCGCGTCTGCTGGGCCGCGAAGAGCCGGTCGGCGTGGACAGCACGCTGGAACTGGACTACTTCAGCGAACGCGGCCCCGGCGCAGGAATCGGTGCTGAGTACATTCGAGAGGACCATTACGGCGAGATAATCGGCTACATCATTGAAGACCATGGCGAGGACGACCTCGGCCGCATCAGCGACCGCCGCAATCTCGAACCGCCACATGACACCAGGGGCCGATTCGGCTGGCGTCATCGCCAGTACCTGCCTTATGACTGGCAGCTCACCGCTGAACTGAGCTACCTGTCCGACGAGAACTTCCTCGAATCCTTCTACCGTTCCGAATTCAACAACGGCAAGCCGCAGGAAACGTTGGTGTATCTGAAACGCCTCCGCGACAACTGGGCGTTCTCCTTCCTCGCCAAGCCGCGCATCAATGACTTCGAGACCGTCACCGAAGAATTGCCCACTCTGGAGTATCACCTCAAAGGCCAGTCGCTCTGGGACCGGATGCTGACATTCTACAGCGACACCGTGGTCGGCCGCTGGCGGGACCGCCGCGGAACAGACTCGACAGGCATCACAAGCCAGGACTTCTACACCTTCGCATTCAGCCGCAACGAAATCGACCTACCGCTGTTGCTCAACGCCGTCAAGGTCGTGCCTTTCGTCGCGGGCACCTACTCCTTCGAAGACCTCGAAGGTTACACCACGACCCTGGATGATCGCAGGGTCCGGGGCGACAAGAGCGTCGCCCTTGGTGAGGTCGGCGTCCGAATGTCCACCATGTTCTGGAAGGAAGACCAGTTCGTCCGGTCGCAATTCTGGGACCTTAACGGCCTGCGTCATATCATCATGCCCCACTTCGAAGCAACCTGGTACGAAGCCACCGACAGCACCTTCGATCAGCGCGACATCTACAACATCGGCCTGTCACAGCGCTGGCAGTCGCGCCGCGGTACGCCTCGAAACCTCCGCAGTTTCGACTGGATGCGGCTGGACGTCAACGCCACCTTCCTGAGAGACGCCGCCGACAGCGCCCAGGGGCCGCCCAACACCTACGGTCCGGCCGAGTACATCTGGAACAATCCCGAGATCCCCTTTGCCGTGCGGCGCAACTCGCCTTTCTTCGGCATCGCGCGCGATTCCATCAACGCCGACTACGCCTGGCGGGTCAGCGACACGACTTCCGTGCTGAGCAACCTGAATTATGACATCCGTTCCGGCGTCATTCAGCAGTTCGATGTCGGCATCGCCCGATTCATCTACCCCGATGTCAGTTTCTACATAGGAAATCGCTATCTCCGCCCCGTGCTGGTGACGGACCCCGACGACGAAGCCGACATCCTGCAGGAAGGGTCCAATTCCGTCGTGGCCGCCCTGACATACGCGCTGACGCCGCGGTACACCGTCACCTTTTCCCAGGAATACAACTTCGACTACGGCCAGAACGTCCGCAGCGAAGTCACCCTTCTGCGGCGCTACCATCGCATGTACTATGGCCTGACCTTCGCCGCCGACCAGTCGCTGGATCGTCAATCCCTGGTCTTCAGCCTCTTTCCACAGGGCGTCGACGAACTGGCACTTGGGCGGCGCAGATACGCCGACATTCTGCCCCAGGGCCTGACACTCGACGACTGACCACCAGCGAAACCCCGAGCGCAACTTCCGGCAAAAAGACCATGCCGGCCGGGTTGCATTGTTTGCGCGCAGGCGTCTTACATACTCCCCACGAGCCCGCCAAGACGTCTTTTGCGGCATATTTTCGCCGACAAACAATTTGACACACCCCTCGTACGAAATGTAAAATGCCGCCGAATTCGCGGGTCTGACTGCAACCAACGGGGTGTCGCGCGACACTTCCAGCCCGTGTTTCATCGAACTCTTATAGTGAAAGGGATCCCACGGCATGGCTTTAGTCGACACAAAAAAGATGTTTCAGATGGCCTACAAGAATGGCTACGCAGTCGGGGCATTCAACGTAAACAATATGGAAATAACACAGGGCATCGTCGCCGCCATCGCCGAGGAAAAGGCTCCGCTGATCCTCCAGATCAGCCGCGGCGCCCGCGAGTACGCCAGCATGAGCTATCTCAGGGCCATTATCGATGTTGCCGTCGCCGAGAATCCCGACATTCCGATCGCAATGCATCTGGACCATGGCGACACGTTCGAAACCTGTAAGCAGTGCGTCGACGACGGTTTCACCTCGGTCATGATTGACGGCTCCCACCGTTCCTTCGAAGAAAATATCAAGATCACCAAACAGGTCGTGGATTACGCCCATGATCACGGTGTGGTCGTCGAAGCCGAACTGGGCCAGTTGGGCGGCATTGAAGAGGATGTCGTGGGCGTTGATGACGTCTCGGCCCACCTGACCGACCCCGATCAGGCGGTCGAATTCGTCCAGCGGACGGGAGTCGATTCTCTGGCGGTGGCTATCGGAACCAGCCACGGGGCCTACAAGTTCAAGTCGGAACCGAAGCTCGCTTTCGACGTTATTGAGAAGATAGGCAACCTGCTGCCGGGATTTCCGCTCGTGATGCACGGTTCCAGCAGCGTATTGAAGGAATTCAAGGATCTGATCAATAAATACGGCGGCAAGATGCCCGATGCCATGGGCGTGCCCGAAGACGCCATCACCAAGGCCGCTCAAATGGCCATTTGCAAAGTAAATATCGACACCGACCTGCGAATGGCGTTAACCGCAAAGATTCGCCAGGTTTTTGCCGAAAAACCAGGAGAGTTTGATCCGCGCAAGTACCTGGGACCAGGCCGCGAGGCGATCCGGCAGATGGTCAAGCACAAACTGCACGTGCTGCGTTGCGCGGGACGCGCCGCCGAATGCCTGTAACAGCGGCGGCCGCAGTTGCGTTGGCGGGGGTGGTTCGGAATCAGGGGCGAGGGTCGGCCCTGGGCGATCCGATCGCCGCGGCATTTGTTTTGAGGCGAGGTAATCTTGAAAACGACTGGCAAAGGGATTAAGATACTGTCGGTCTGGCTTCTTGTCGCGGCCCTCTTGACCGCGGGCTGCGAGCCGGAAGAAACAAACATCAGGACGGCCGCGGCCGATGCCGGCCAGACCGTTGCCATACAAACCGACGAAACCCCTTCCGCCGGCGCCGAAGTGGTCTATCGCCGTATTCTTCGCGGCGATTTCGACGGAGCTGCCGCCGCACTGCCTGCCGCCGGAACTATCAATGATATTCGCCTGCAGCAATTGCGCCGCGTCATCGAGGACTACAAGCGCATCGAGGCGAAGAATATCACCGCCCGTAATGAGTCCCTGTCCGAACAGATGAAGGCGCTTGACGAACTGCGCAAGAAGTTCGAACCGGACTACATCGTGGATGTCAACGACATCGGCGAAATCATGGCGGTCGTCATCCGGGCCCATGAGTCAGCCGACGAAAGCACCAAGGCGGCGATCCTCAAGGACCCCCTGGTCAGCAAGACCATTGCCGCCGCCATGGAAAAGGGCAAGGAACTCGACGCAAAAGGCGAATGGATCGACGCCTATGCCTATTGCCTGTACTGGCTGGTCAGCCTCGACGAAGACAACAAGGAATACAAGGAATACGCCGAGGAACTCAGCGAAAAAGCCCTCATCGAGATGGCCCTCAAAGACGACAGTTGCGGGCAGACCAGCGCCCAGCGCCACGAAGGCATCGAGGCCGAAATGGTCTTCCGTGCGATACGTGCGCTGGAAGCCAACTACGTCAGCGCCGTCAATTACGGAGAGATGGCTGAAAAGGGCCTCTCCCGCTGCCGGTTTCTCGGCGAGGTCCTGTCCCACGGTGACAAGGAACTCGAATACAAGGTGGCGCCCGAAAGCGTAGGCAAATGGCTCACCGGCATTGCCGCCATCGAAAAGGAGGTCAAAGAAAGCCCCGGCTCGTTGACCAGCGAAAAGTTCAAACTGATTTTCGGCGAGGTCCTGGCCCTCAACAGCATTACCCTCGAGATTCCCGAAGAGGTTGTCATTGCCCAGTTCGCCGAGGCCTCCTTCGCCAGCCTCGACCCCTACACCACGCTGGTCTGGCCCTGGCAGGTCAAGGACTTCCAGAAGAACATGACCCAGCAGTTCATCGGCATAGGCGTTGAAATCAGCAAGGCCACCGGCAAACTGAAGGTCGTCAGCCTCCTGCCCGATACCCCCGCCTACACATCGGGCCTCGATGCCGACGATGAGATCCTCGCCGTGGACGGCGAATCGACTGAGAATATGACCGTCGTCTGCGCCGTCAGCAAGATCACCGGTCCCAAGGGCTCCAAGGTAACCCTGACCATCCGGCACGCCGGCAGCGACAAGACGGAAGACATCACCATCGTCCGCGACCGCATCGTCGTGCCGCCGCTGCGCGGCTGGCAGCGCGACGAGAGCGGCGAGTGGCAGTACATGATCGACCGCGAGAACGGAATCGGCTACATCCGCATCACCAACTTCACCGAGACCACCGTCCCGGACATGGACGAGATCCTTCGCAAGCTCGAGAAGGAGGGTCTCCGCGGCCTCATCATTGATCTGCGGTTCAACAGCGGCGGCTATCTGGTCTCCGCCGCAGGAGTCGTCGATCTCTTCGTTGAAGAAGGCGTCATCGTCAAGAGCGAGCCGCGCGTAGGATTCTCAACCAGCGAAAGGGCACACAAGCAGGGCACGCATCCCAACTACCCGCTTGTCGTCCTCATTAACGGCCAGTCGGCAAGCGCCTCCGAAATCGTCGCCGGCGCCCTGCAGGATCCCAAGTTCAAGCGCGCCACGCTCGTCGGCACACGTACCTACGGCAAGGGAAGCGTCCAGGTCGTCACCCCCTACACCGGGGGCGACAGCCAGCTCAAGTACACTATGGCCTATTACCACCTGCCCAGCGGCCAGCGCGTCATGAACCGCTACGAAATGGAAAAGCAGGGCCGCAAGGACTGGGGCATTCAGCCCGACGTCGAAGTCGAACTCAGCCTCAACGAGATGCGCAGGATGGTCGAGGTCCAGCGGGCCAACGAAGTGCTCGCCAAGGCCGATCACGATGCGGCCAACCCCCTCACGCGGCACACTCTTGAAGAAACCCTCGACGCCGACAAGCAGCTTGCTGTAGCGCTGCTGGTCCTCAAGAGCAAAATGATTCATGCGGGCCAGATCGTCAAATTCGACACCCCGCAGAATGCCGCAATGACCGCCACGAAGTAGAGCTCAACACCACGGTGGGAAGGAAAGACGAGTTGACGCAAGACAGCGGTATCGCAAAACTCCGGCAGCAGAGATTCGAGAAGCTTTCGCGCGTGCGGGAAATGGGAGTCGACCCCTACGGCGGGCGATTCGACGGCGTTGAACCGGCCGCGGACGTCAGAGCACGTTACGTCGACGACAAGGAAGACCAGCACGCCTGCTGTGCCGGTCGTATCGTGCTCCTCCGCGACATCGGCAAACTCATCTTCATCACCCTGCGCGATTCCTCCGGCGCCATGCAGCTCGGCTTCAGCAAGAAACTGCTTGCCGATCAGTGGGAACTGATCAAGCTGCTGGACTTGGGCGACATCATCGCCGCCGCCGGCCAGCTTGGCCGCACAAAGACCGGCGAGATCACCATCTGGGCCGAAAAGGTCACCTTCCTCACCAAGGCCCTCATGCCCCCGCCCGAGAAGTTTCACGGTCTTGCCGACGTCGACCTCCGGTACCGCCAGCGGTACGTCGACCTGTGGGCCAATCCCGAGGTCATGGAGCGGTTCCGCAAGCGAAGCGGCATCATAAGTTCCGTGCGACGCTTCCTCCAGGATCGCGGCTTTCTCGAAGTCGAAACGCCCATGATGCAGACCATCGCCGGCGGCGCCGCCGCACGACCCTTCATCACGCACCACAACGCCCTCGACATGGACCTCTTCCTGCGGATCGCTCCCGAACTGTTCCTCAAGCGGCTCCTCGTCGGCGGCATGGAAAAGGTCTTCGAGATCAACCGCAACTTCCGCAACGAAGGCCTCAGCACCCGGCACAACCCGGAGTTCACGATGCTGGAGTTGTACCAGGCCTACGCCGACTACAACATCATGATGAATATCACCGAGGAACTGATCTCCTCCCTCGTTGAGAAATACTGTGACAGCCCAACGGTGACGTTCGGCGAAATGACCATCAATTTCAAACGCCCATGGCGGCGCGCAACCTACGCCGAGCTGCTGGCGGAGTATGCCGGCTGCAATATCGACGACATCGCCGCCGTCCGCGCCAAGGCCCGCCAGCTTGGCCTCAACGAATCCACTATGGACGACGTCGTCGTCGTCAACGAGGTCTTCGAGGCCACCGTCGAAGAGCGGCTCATCGATCCGACCTTCGTCATCAACTACCCGGCCGCCCTTTGTCCGCTGACAAAGAGAAGCAAGTCCGACCCTCGCTACGCCGAACGCTTCGAGCTGATCGTCGGCACGATGGAACTGGCAAACGCCTACACCGAACTGAACGACCCGGCCGTCCAGGAAGAGAATTTCCGTATCCAGCTCCGGGGCCAGGAAGAAACCATGGCCACCATGGACGAAGACTTCATCAATGCCCTGAACTACGGAATGCCGCCCGCCGGCGGCCTCGGTATCGGAATCGACCGTCTCGTCATGCTCCTCACCGGCGCCACCAGCATCCGCGACGTCATCCTCTTTCCGCTCCTCAAGAACCTCTAACGCCGAACACGCAGGCGGCAGCAGCGGTGTACCGCGCCCCAGCGTCAGACGCCGGCTCTCGAACCGGACGCCGTACCATCCGTAAGGTGGCATGGGCATCCTGCCCGTGGTACAATGCCTCCGGCCGTGGGGTACGGACGCGACGGACCGCCGCCAAAATGTGCGGGCGCCGACCGCAAAACGCCGATTTGAGTGTGATATGCCGTATTTGAGCCTTTATCTTTGCCTGAAATATTTCCGCAAGAGGAAGATCGTCCTCCTCAGCATCGCCGCCGTTGCCATGTCCTCGGCCCTCCTCATCACGGTCGCCAGCCTCTTCACCGGCTTCATTAACGCCGTCGAGAACGGCGCCGGCGAACACATGGGCGACCTCATAATAACGCCGCCAACCGGCGTCCGCATCCCTGATTACGACGTGTTGATCAGTCAGCTCGAAGCCGACCCGGCCGTCGTCGGGGCAACCGCCGTCCTCCACAGCGAAGGGCTCCTCCTGCTCAGCCAGGGCGACGTCCGCGCCGTCAAGATCTGGGGCATCGAACTGCCCGAACGTACGAAGGTCACTCCCATTGGCGACTTCCTCGTCAAGACCCTGCCGCAGGACCAGCCTCCCACCTTCGCCCTCGACGATAACCCTGACGAACTCGGGGGCTTCGTGGGCGTCGGCGTCCTTGACGATCCCGACGAGGTGACCGACGCATACGACCTCGACACCGTCTGTAAGGATTTCATCGGCCGCAAGGTCCTCCTGACCACTGGCGCCATCGTCGATGCCGGCCCAATCGCAAACCCCGACAGTGACGCCTCCGCCGGCAGCGAACGACAGCGATTCAAACGCCGCACCATCAAGTTCAGAATCGCAAACATCGTCTTCAGCGGCATGTATGATTTCGACAAGAGCTTCGTCTACCTGCCCATCTCCATGCTCGCAGAAGAACTCTACCCCGGCCAGGGCAAAGTCGCCGACATCATACAAATCCGCCTGCCTCCCGGCGCCGACGTCGACGCGCAGACCGAACGCGTCCGTGAAATCTGGAACACCTTTGCCGAAGGACGTCTCGCGTGGGCCCCTCGCGCCAAAATCGAATCCGCCCGCCGCATGCAGGCCCAGCTTATCGCCGAGTATCGCAAGCAAATGGCCATCCTCATGCTCATCTTCGGTGTCGTCAGCTTAGGCGTCGTTCTGCTGATCTTCTGCATTTTCTACCTCATCGTCATGACGCGCCGCAGGGACATCGCCATCGTCAAAAGCTGCGGCCTCTCGAGCCGGGCCGTCGCCGCGATGTTCGTCGCCTTCGGCCTGGTGATCGGCGTTGTCGGCGCCGCGTTCGGCGTCGTCCTCGGCTGGATCTTCACGCACAACGTCAACGCCATCGAACAATGGATCAGCGTCACCTTCGGCCTCAAGCTGTGGAAAAGCAGCACCTATATGTTCTCTCGAATTCCCAACCAGATCGACTGGCCCTCCGTCGCATGGGTCACAACCGCGGCCGTGTTAGCCGCCGCCGCCGGCGCCGTTATTCCGGCTGTCACGGCGGCACGCGTCAGGCCCGTCCGCATCCTGCGATACGAATAAGCTATGTACAAACTCAAACTGGCAACACGTTACTTCCTCAGGCGGCCCATCAGCATCCTCGCCGTCGCCGCCGTGGCCCTGTCCGTCTTTATCGTGGTTGTCGTCATGACCGTCATGAACGGCTTGGTCAATGAGTTTCGCCACAAGAACCACGCCTTCGTCGGCGACTGCATCATCAGCACCGACTCCCTCGTCGGTTTCCCCTATTACGAAGAATTCGTCGCCGAACTCAAACAGCTTGAAGCGGTTGAGGCCGTCTCCGCAACCATTCGCAGTTTCGGCCTCCTCACCCAGCCCGGCGCGACGTGGAACATGGGTATTGAAATCATGGGCGTCGACCCCGTTGACCATGCCGGTGCAACCGGCTTCGAGGACACGCTCTACTACCACCGCAACACGCCGCAAACCGCCTTCGTGCCTCCATACCACCCGGCCGCCCTCGGATGCATCGTCGGCATCGACATGATGCCCCAGAGCCGAACCCCCACCGGCGACTACTACCACCCCGAAGAACCCAGACAGTTCGAACTGATCATCAGTTGCTTCCCCCTCACCATCAAAGGCGCCACCGGCGATGAACTCGGCATGGTCAACACGAAGAACTTCTTCTACAGCGACGACAGCCACAGCGGCCTCGTCAAAGTCGATGGCAACATGATCTACATCCCCTTCGAATACGCCCAGCTCATGTGCGGAATGAAGGACCCTGTCCCCCGCGCCAGCGCGCTCCACGTCCGCTTCGTTAACACCGAGGCTCTCGAACAGAACTGCGCCGCCGTCCGCACGCTCTGGAACAACTTCGTCGAGCAAAAAAAAGACGCCCCCTATGCCAACCTGCTCAACAACGTCCGCGTCGAAACGTGGATCGTCAACCGCCGAAGCCACATCGCCCCCATGGAAAAAGAGCAGACCATGCTCATCCTCCTCTTCCTCATGCTGGGCCTCATCACCGTCTTTGTCATCTTCGTCGTCTTCTACATGATCGTCAGCCACAAAAGCAAAGATATCGGCATCCTCCGCAGCATTGGCGTCTCGTCCATGGGCGTCGTGCAGGTCTTCGTCTGCTTCGCAGCACTCGTCGGCATCGTCGGAGCCGCCATCGGAGGCGCGGCCGCCTGCGGTCTTCTCGTTTACGTCAACGATCTCGAAGACTGGCTCTTCGCCAAGTATAACTGGCAGCTCTGGGACCGAAGCGTCTACGCCATCGGCGACATCCCCAACAACATCGAGCCTCACGTCGTCGGACTAATAATCCTTTCCGCCGTGGCCGCATCGATTCTCGGCGCCTTGCCCCCCTCCGTGCAGGCCACCCGGAAGCGCCCCGTCGAAATACTGCAAGTCAACCAGTTGTAGGAACTGCGCATGCCGTCCATTCCAGACAATACAGTTCAACCAGTTATGGAGGCAAGGCATATCCTGCCCGGCCTTTTGACCCGGAGAAGAACATGACCGCAATTCTGAAAGCCGCCAACCTGCACAAGTCCTACCGGATGGGCCAGGCCCGCCTCGACGTCCTCAAAGGCCTCGACCTCACCGTCGCACGCGGCGAATTTGTCGCCATCGTCGGCGCCAGCGGCAGCGGGAAAAGCACCCTCCTCCACATCCTCGGCGGCCTTGACAAACCGGACACAGGACATGTCGAATTCAACGGCCGCCGCGTTGACCGCTTCGGACCCGGTCAGTTGAACCGTTTCCGCAACAGAAAAGTCGGCTTTGTATTCCAGTTCTACCACCTTCTGGACGAGCTGAACGTCCTCGACAACGTCCTTTTGCCCGCAATGGCCGCCGTGGGAACCCTCGGCTGGCTCGCCAGGCGCCCTTCCGCACGAAAACGGGCCGCCGAGCTCCTCGAACAGGTCGGCCTCGCCGAGCGGATTGGCCACAAACCCTATCAACTCTCGGGCGGAGAACGCCAGCGCGTCGCCATCGCACGGGCCCTCATGAACGACCCCGAGCTTCTTTTGGCCGACGAGCCCACAGGAAACCTTGACTCAAAAACCGGAAATGGTATCTTAGAGATTTTGGAAAACTTGAACCGCCGGGGCCAGACCATCGTCATGGTAACCCACGACGACCGTATGGCTGCCAAAGCGAACCGCACGATCCGCCTTGCCGACGGCCGCATCGTCTGACCGAAAATAGGGGCAGTCACCTGTTTTCAGCGGCAAACATGCAGGGGCGTCCCGCGCGGGCCTCTGTAAAGCCGGCTGCTGTCCCGCAGGATGGCGGGCAGCGCGAGCAGACAAATTGATTGAAAGCGGCCGGGTGTACCCGACTGACCGATAACACTGGAGACCAATATGGCAATGAAAATCTGGCTTGACGGCAAACTGGTTGACAAGGAGGACGCGAAAGTCTCTGTCTTCGACCATGGCCTCCTCTATGGCGACGGCGTCTTTGAAGGCATCCGGGTCTACAGCGGAAGGATCTTCGAATTCGAAGCGCACCAGAAACGCCTCTATGAATCCGCCAAGGCCATTCGCATAGCCATTCCCATGGAAACCAACCAACTCGCCGACGCCGTCCGCCAGACCGTCGACGCCAACAACGTAATCGACGGCTACATCCGGCTTGTTGTCACCCGCGGCGTCGGCGACCTCGGCCTCAACCCCTTTCTCTGCAAGCGCGCCAGCGTCATCATCATCGCCGCTTCCATTCAGCTTTATCCCGAAGAGCTCTATGAACGCGGCCTCAAGGTCGTCAGTTCCAGCACCATCCGCAACCACCCCATGTCTCTGCCCCCGCAGATCAAGAGCCTCAACTACCTCAACAACATCCTCGCGAAAATCGAAGCCGTGGACAGCGGCGTCAGCGAAGTCATCATGTACAACCACGAAGGCTACGTCGCCGAAGCCAGCGGTGAAAACATCTTCATCGTCCGAGACGGCGTCATCATGACGCCGCCCGCACAGGCCGGAGCGCTTGAAGGCATAACCCGCACCGTCGTCATGCGGCTGGCACGGGCAGAAGGCTTGCAGGTCGTCGAGAAGAACCTCACCCGCTTCGACCTCTACGTCTGCGAAGAGTTCTTCCTGACCGGCACCGCCGCCGAAGTCATCGGCGTCGTCGAGATCGACGGCCGCACCGTCGGCGACGGCAGGCCCGGCCCCATCACGTCCCTGCTGAGAAAGAAATTCTTCGAGTATGCCCGTACCTGACCCCAAGCAGACGGCACTGTCGGCAGACGGACTGGGTGACTGCGCCGCCTCTGTCGCCGATGAACTCGCCGCCGTGCGCCGGTGCATGGCCGAACAGTTGACCGCCTCGGACCGGGCCGTCGACGAAATGCTCGCGTATGTCGCCGCTCGTACCGGCAAGATGCTCCGACCGGCCATGATGCTGCTCGTTGCCCGAAGCTGCGGCAATCTCAACGAAACACACATCCGCGCCGCCGCCGTCGTCGAACTCATCCACGCCGCGACCCTCCTGCACGATGACGTCCTCGACGAAGCCGAAAACCGCCGCAGCGCCGGCACCGCCAACCGCCTCTGGGGCAACGCCTCCGCCGTCCTTCTCGGCGATTTCCTCCTCAGCAAGGTCTTCGTCATGAGCACCGCCTTGCCGCCCGAGGCCGACCGCCTCCTGGCACAGACCACAGTCGCCCTCTGCCGCGGAGAACTCCGGCAGAACGTCGAACGCGGCAACTGGCGCCTCACCGAAGAAGCCTATTGCGAAATCGTCCGCGAGAAGACCGCATCGCTCTTCGCCGTTGCCTGCCGCCTCGGCTCGCTCATCGCCGGCGGCCCCGAAGCCCGCCACGGCCGCTTTGCCGAATACGGCCTTAACGTCGGCATCGCCTTCCAGATCACAGACGACCTGCTCGACATCGTCGGCGACGAGGCCCGCGTCGGAAAGACCCTCGGCACTGATCTGGCCGCCGGAAAACTGACCCTGCCGCTCATCCACTTCCTCGCCCACGCCGACCAACAGCGGTACAACGCCCTCATCGCCCGCCTCTCCAGCGCCGACCCTGTCGACCTTGCAGATCTCGCCGACACGCTTCGCCAGGCAGGTTCGCTTGAATACACCCGGGCCACCGCCGAACGCTTTTGCGGCAAGGCAATCGACGCCCTGGCAGCCTGCAATACCCCAAACACCACCGAACCCCTCGCCGCAATCGCCGCCGCAATCGCTCGCCGCTCCGCCTGACCCGCTTCCTGTCAAAAGATCATGACTTCAGAGCATGTGAGTGCCGCTGAAAAATGTGGCGCCCCCTGCATCGCTATGCGCGCAAGAAAAGGGCCGACACTGCTGTGCCGGCCCTCTGTCATTCAATCTACAGACTGTACGCGGATCGCTTCGCTTAGAACTCCAGCGTATACGACAGACCCGTCCAAAGCTCGTCTTCGTCGTTGACGGAGTCATCCATCGAGGTCTGGTAGTACAGACCCGGACGGAACGTGCCGCCCCACGGACAGCCGATCTCAGTCACGACACTCCACGTCATGTGCGACCAGTCGTGGTCCACGTCGGTCCCGAGTGCGTCGCTCGTGCCGGCCAGACCAGCTCCGTCGTTATACGTAATGTCCCAGCCGAACGTGAACACCTGTTCCGGATTGTTCGGGATGATCTCCCCGACCACCAGGTTGTAATCCAGCCCAAACCGGTGAATCCAACCCGTCACGTCGTTGGACGGTCCGCCGCCCTCGGCAGGCCAAAAGTACTGGGCCGTATACCGCGGCACAAGGCCGAAGCCCGTAAGCTGCGGCAGCGCGATCGAAGCAACGACCGACTGGGCATCGGCCACGTTGCTGGGCTCATCGATGAAATCATAGTAAATCCAGCTCAGTCCGATGTCGACCTGAGTCCGCTCGCCGGGATTGAGAGTCCCGCTCCACCCAACGATGTAATCCAGCTCCGTCGCATTCACCGTGCTGAAGTTGCGATCGCCGCTGGCGCCCGCCCAGGAACCCCACACGCCGACAGTGAACCCGGAATCGAACAGGTCCAGCGTCACGCTGGGCTGGAAGGCCGCCTTGTCATCCAACTTATCGAAGCCGTTCCAGATATATTTGCTGACCCACGTCGCGTCCAGGGTGACGCCCAGGTCGCCCATCGCCGATCCCGTCCCCGCGCGGCCCACGCCGCTGACCGTCAGCACCACAACCGCCGCCACAATCAATCCCTTCTTCATTTCCATCTCCTTAAACCTGCCGTTCACTTCCCTTGACTTTGCTGTCCTTTGCTGAAAACGACCGCTCACACAGGCGGTTTACCATCACACACGGCGCAGTGGCTGAACCCCCCTGCCACGCTCAAGAAAAAATTCTATCGGGCGTACAACATAAAGCAATTAAAAAATCGGCGCTAATACAGGTTTTTGTGAAAAAAATGATCGCACCGACTATAACAATTTTGGCGACCAATCAGACACGGCAAAAATTGGCGACCCGGCGAACAGATTAGTCCCCTCGGCAGCCTAACCCCTTTGTCTACCGGGGCTTGGAGCAAACGAACACCTTCTTAGATGTTCTTCAACTGCTCTTTGGCCTGTCCTACCAGATAAAAGCTTCCCGTAATACAGATAAGATCCTCACGGGAAATCGCACTCCGCGCCGTCCGCACCGCCTCCCGAACGGTCAGTGCAGTCTGGCACATCTTGCCGCAGATTTCTGTATACATCTCCGCCAGATCCTGCGGCAGCATCGCCTTCGGTGAGTTGCTGCGCGTAAAGATCACCTTGTCGGCCCCGTACTGAAGCTGCATCAGCATCCCCCGGACGTCCTTGTCGCTGTTGCAGCCGAAGATAATTATCATCGAGTCGTACGGCACATGCTGGCCGATTGCCGCGATCAGCGCCTTTACGCTCGCCGCGTTATGCGCTGCATCCACGATAATCCGCGGATCGTCGCAGATCAACTCCATCCGCCCGACCATCTTCACACTGCTTAGACCCTCTACGGCCTTGGCGTCGTCGATGGTGTAGCCCTGCTCTTTCAGCTTGTCCAACATCGCCAGCGCAAGCCCGCAATTGATCGCCTGGTGCTCACCGGGCAGCGGCACGCGAAGGTGTTCAAACCGGCTGTTCGGCGTCGTCACACAGACCCGTGTGTGCGGCCCGTGCTCGCGCGAAGACTCAAAACGATACGAAAAATCGATATCCCGCCCGGTCACGATGAGCGGCGCCTTCATCGCCAGCGCCTCTTTTTTCAGCACACGCATCGCCTTCGGATCCTGCGGAACCGTAACAACCGGGACTCCCGCCTTGATGACCCCCGCCTTTTCCTTGGCGATGGAATCGATAGTATTGCCCAACAGATTCTGGTGGTCGATGCTGATCGACGTAATCCCCACAACCGCCGGCTCGATCACATTGGTGCTGTCCAGCCGCCCGCCGAGCCCGGTTTCGATGATCGCAAAATCCACGTTCTCGTCGGCAAAGTGCATAAACGCCATCGCCGTCATGATCTCGAAGAACGTCGGCGCATCACCCTCCGCGGCCAGTTTCTCCACCGTTGCATGCACTCGATTGATCAGCCCTAACATCTGCCGCTCGCTGATCATCACGCCGTTAACCGCGATCCTCTCGTGCAGCGTCGTAACGTGCGGCGAGGTATACAGCCCAGTCTTGAAACCGTTGGCCTCCAACATCCGGGCCAACATCGTCGCCGTCGACCCCTTGCCCTTGGTGCCGGCGATGTGAACCGCCCTGAGCTTCTTGTGAGGGTTCCCCAGGCCCTTCAACAGCGCATGCATACGGTCAAGGTTGAACGTCGTCACGTTATAGCGCAGCCTGCTCTGCCGCTCATAGTCAGTCCGCTCGAACAGGTACTTTATGGCCTGATCATACGTGCGGAAGGCCGGTTTTCGAGTGACCTTTTCTACCGACGCAGATTTTGCCACCGTCCTGCTCGCAGGGCGTTTCTTAGTCTTGCTTTCCGTTGTAGCCATAGGCCGATAATGTACCACAAAAGCCCGTTTACAGTCAAGCACAAACCGCCACACCCCGCCACAACAGCCCCTCGCACCCCATCTTTCTACCGCCATAAATGCTGCAAACGCAAGCCTTTACGCCAATTTACCATTTCCTGCCGAAAAACATCCCAAAACGAACACTCTCGGAACATCTTATTCTATCATTAGATTTGCTAATGGCTTTCCCGCATTTCCCGCCAAAACCGAACTCGCTACCCCACAAACAGGCCCGCCTGCCCGCCCCTGCGGACATATCGCGAATGTAACTCCCGGTAATACCTGAACTTACACGTCAGTCCCGCGGCAGGTTGCGGTACCACGTGAAATACATCACCCCCGCCGCTGCACCGGCCACGCCAAGACACGCCGCCGCCGGCTTATACCATCGCCCCACCAGATACATCGGAGCCAGGTAGATACATGCAATCACGACCATCCCCAGCACCACGTTGACCACAGCCAACCATGCACTCTCCGACGCATCGGCCGCCTCCTTTCCCCTTAACCCCGTTTCCTCGCGCACTGCCCCCCAAAGGCCGAACGGCCTCACCGAATTATAGAAGTTCACCAGTATTTCGCGGTCCACTGGCGGCGTGAGCACCGAAACAGCCGCCGAAATCCCCAGCGAAGCCCCGCTGATCAGCGCAAAACTCCACCACGCCGGCATTTCCGGCCTGAAAAGCACCGCTAACGACAGCAGCAGACCCGCCAGTGTGCCCGCTGAATACCCCCACCCGTTCATCCGCCACCAATACCACCGCAGCACGTTGGGCACCAGAACCGCCGCCCCCAACGCCATCATTATCCAGTTCCATATCTGGGCAATCGATTCCGCCAGAGAACCTGCTGCAATCCCGAACAGCACTACAAAAACCGTCGCAAAATAGCTGAAGCGCACCGCCTGCCGATCGTCCGGCCTGTAACGCTCCAACGGCTGCCAGATATCACGCACGATAAACGACGCGGCACTGTTGACCGTCGACGAAAACGTCGACATGAACGCTGCAAACAGCCCCGCCAGAACCAGCCCGCGCACACCCGCCGGCATGCAATCCCGCAAGACCATCGGCATCACCTTTTCCGGGTCCCCCGTGCCCGAAAACGTCGTCAACGCCAGCAAAGCGATCCCGGCCGCCATCGCCCACCGCACAATCAGGAATATGCTCCACGCGGCCCCCACTTTCGCCGCGTCCCGAGCATTTCGGGCGGCAAGAAACCGCTGAAAATCGTACATCTGTGCCGGCCCGCCGGCATTGAGCAGGAGCCCCTTGACAACCCACAAGATCACCATCGCCCCAAAAAACTCAAATGCCGCATTTTCCGCCCCTGCAAAGGCCTCGATCCGCCACGGAATCGCAAGCGACGTCCAGTCCGCCGGCAGTGCCGCAAGAGCCTCCGGCGTGACCCTGGCCCATGCGATATATGCGATCACAATGCCGCCGGCGGTCAGGATGATCGTCTGAACAACATCGGTAACGACCACGCTGTACAGCCCGCCCACAAGCACGTACAGGGTGGTCGCTCCCATTATGGCAATGGCCAGAACAGCCCCCTCGTGATGCGTACACAGGTCCTGCAGCCACACGGCCGACGTCATCTCCGCCACCCGTTCCAACGGAACGTAGACCGAAGCGAATTTGCCAATCCCCTGGAACGCATACCCGATGAAGCTCGTCAGCGTAATCACCGCCATGATCGCATACGTCATCCGTGCAAACACCCCCGCCGGTCCCCTCCCGAACCGCGTCAGCATCCACTCGGCCGCCGTCATGACGTTGGACCGCCGCACCCACTTGCCCATGTACGCCAGAAAAAACGCCCCCATCAGAAAGCCCCACATCCAGTGGTGCCACATCGACTTGAACCCAAGAACGAACAGAATCGACACGATCCACATCGTCCCCGTGATGTCGAAATTCGACACCGACCCGCTCATCGCCAGCGCCAGCCAGTGAATCGACTTATCCCCCAGAAAATACGCATTAAGGTCGCGCGAGGCCCGCCGCTGGTACCAGAACCCCAGCGCAATCATCGCCGCAAAGTAGACCGCAACAATGATCCAATCAACAGCTTCCATAGTTCCTCAAAGGGGGGGTGCCAGCCACTGGAACGAAGCGCAAGTGGCTGGCTGCTTGCCAACTCGCGCCGCCCTGAAGAGTTTGGGATTTCTTCATTTGGTCATTCGAATTTGTTTCGTATTTCGAGATCCGTGCTTAGATTTCGTTTCCCGAACCGCTTTGAACATGGCGACGATATTCTCCGGCGGCACATTCGCCAGGACATTATGCACCTGCTGAAAAACAAACCCTCCGCCCGGCGCCAGGATCTCCACCTGCCGTTTCACATGCTCCCGCACCTGCTCCGGCGTGCCGCTGCCCAACACCTCCCGCGTATCGCACCCCCCGCCCCAGAACGTGATGCGGTCGCCGAAATCCCGCTTCAAGCCCACCGCATCCATCCCCTTGCACGTAATCTGCACCGGGTTAATCGCATCCAGCCCCGCATCGATCAAGTCCGGAAGCAACTCCCGCACGCCACCGCAGCAGTGCAGATGCACCTTCACATCCGCCAACTCCTTCGCCCGCCGCCACATCCGGGCGTGATACGGCTTGTAATACCGTCGGTACATTTCGGGGCTCATCAACGGCCCGTTCTGTCCGCCCAGATCATCTCCGAACAGAACCACATCGATGTATGGCCCCACCGCGGCCAGCCACTTCTCCAAATTCTTCATGTGGATCGCACACAAGGCCTCGCTTAGCCGGATCACCTGCTCCGGATACAGCCCCATGTACATCAGGTAGTTATCCATGCGATACAGCCACTGCGGCAATTCGAACATGTTCCCCCCGAACAGCCCCACAATCGCCCGGTCCGTGCGCTCCCGCAGCCGCCTGGCCCCATGGGCCAACTGCCCCTCCGGATCGTCCGGCGAGATATGCGCCCCCGGGTGCGGCGTACCCGACCAGATCGTCCGCCCCAGCACCTCCTCCAGGTCGGCGAAATCGTCATCCGCAATCCCGCGCTTCGCCAACGGCCAGTACGTCTGCTCGAAGTACAGCACCCCCTTCTTCTGTACCCCTAATTCCACCCCGTCGTCCGTCAACAGATACCAGTCCTCGCCCCGCTTTTCCAGGTTGATGTAGTACGGCACCTGGCACGGCGTCCCGTCCGGCAGCACCCAGTCCTTCCAATCGCTGTCCTCGGTCAGAAAGCCCCGCCCCATCTCCACCACGTCGATGCCGAACAGGTCCAGCACGTCCTCATCCACGATCGCCAACTGCTGCACCATGTCGTAAACGCGAATAGGCCGCTCCGGCAGCCCCAGATGCTTTCGCAGCTTGGCATAAGCAATGGCCGCAATCCCCGACGACCGATGCCCCGAAAAATCCACCGCAACCCCATCCGGCTGCTTGTGACTCAACGATGTCCGTACGCGTTCTCTGGACTTCATTCCGCCGATCCTTCCGACTCAAAAAATAGGGACAGGCACCTGTTTTCGCGCCTTAAGTCGCACTGCCGCTGCGCACCGCATAAATCTTGCCGCCGCGTTTCGTCGCGTCGTACGGGCGTCCCTCGCGGGCGCCCGCGCGCCAACGCAATCTCACTTCACCGTCTCTCGACCCGCAAAGTCACACTCTCCCAAGGCACCAACTCAATGCCATCGTGCAACTCTTTAACAGGCTCTTCATTGAGATTACTCAACCACAGGCGCGGCTGCACATGCAGCATCGGGTTCCCACCCGCACCGGCTTTTTGCTTTCGGCCTGAAGCGTTGAACAACCGCACAATCACCGCCTCGCCATCTTCAGAAGGTTTCAGCACGGTAGCAATGACTCCCTCCGGACCAACCGCATAATACATCCCGCCCAGTGCTCCACTCGCCGGTGCTGGCACCGCAAGCAACGGACAACTCCGTTCCATCCCGAACCGCGTCGCCGACGACGAATCGTGCACACCGTGCGGCCGAATGGCGTAACGGAAAACATGCTCGCCCGACTGCGATGCCTTGTAGTTCGTCTCCCAATAGTTATTCATCACATAAGAGTAGAACGTCGTTGACGGCTCAAGCTCACGAATCCAGCCAACCGGCGACCGAGGATCATTGGTAATCCGCCCGATCTCGATCAGCGGCGCATCCACCGTCGCCCACGTCACGCCGTAATCGTCATTGGAAATATCCACCCACCGCTGCACGGTGAAGTAATTCTTGCACGCGCCGGGTAACTGGTCCACCTCAGGCTGCACCACCGCCCACGGCGTATCCATCCGCAGCACACCGCCAGGCACATTGAACGCAAATCCCAAATGCACCGCCTCCTGCGCATATACGTTCTTCTTGTCAAGAACGTCAGTGACTTCCACATAGTCCAGGCCGTCGACGAGGCGATACGTCCGAACAAGCTTGTTGCACCCCGGCGCATCCGACGTAACCTCCAACGACGCCACCAACGGCCCCTTGTCCACCGCCCGAATCGTCACCGTCCCGTTGCGCTTCGGGTCCTTCGGATCGCGCCCTTCGACATAGAAGTAGCTGTTCAGCCCCCCGCCGTTGGCATCCACCAGTTCGCCGTCAATCCCCTTGCACTTGAGACTCGCAATCGCCCCGGTCTTCTCATCGATCGACACCGTGATGATCCCGTTGCTCAGTGTATTCCCACTGACCTTCGCAGAGCCTCGCGCTAAGGCGTTGCCTTCCCCAATACCGAAGTGGGCCGCCCCAAAGCCCATGACATGGTCAGCCACAAACGCCAGTTCCCCGCTCGCCAGCCGCTGCGAAGGCACAATCTTTTCCCCCGCCCGCACCTGATCGCCCGCCGTCGCCATCTCCCGGGGCAGCACAACCAGGTCCGTCCGCGGCCACGAACACGTATTAAACACCTGCACCGCTTCAACTGGCCCATCCTTGTGCAGGATATGCTCCACCGCCTGCGCCAAAAGCGCCTTCGACTGCCGGTCCGCCTCCAGCGCAAACGCCTGCTTGATCGCCCACTGCTGCTTCGTGAAGTCGCACTCCGGGTCAGAAATACTGTTCCACGACCCCCATGTATGCTCGTTGTAGAGAAGCACCTCGCGCCACGCCGCGTGAAACGCCTCGGCCGGATACTCGGCGGGCTTGCCTATCCCCTCATCGTACCCGCTGCTGTAGCCGGGCCGCTTACTGGCCGCCAAGACGGCAAACAGCGCCTGCGCCTGCACCAGACGCTCCGCCGCCGCCCGGTTCAGCGCCGTCTCCCTCGCCGAAGACGCCGCCCCATCCTCCCAATACGGCGTAAAGTCGCCCCGCACCGCGGGCACCTTCTCCCCATAACGCCGCTCGAACTCCGCAAACATCTGCGACGGCGACGCAATAATCATCCGCGGATATGCATATTTCTCGTTCCATGCCTTCACCATATCCGGAAGCTGCGGATCCGGCGGCCCGTTGTCCGACCCTATGTTGTACCGTACCTGCACAATATCATACGGAAACGCCTTCTGCTCCAGCCGCTTGAGGTAATCGAATATCTTGCTCTCCTCCAGCTTCCGGGTAATCTCCGTATAGTTTAAGCCCGTATGGAACCACGAATACCCCATCCCCGCCATCCAGCACAGCACCCGCTCCTTGCCCGACGGCGACTCCCAATAGAAAGGCTTGTCCCCCCACTCTGAAAGCGTATACCCGATCCGGTGCCCGAAATTCGGCCCTATGGAAAAATACTTCACCCCGCTCTGCGCCAGCACGGGCACAATCCCCCACGTGTACCCCGGCACATCCGTAATCATGGCCGAATCAATCGTAAGCCCGTGTTTCTTCGCCAGCCTCCGTGCAAACCCGGTCAGCTCCAGCAATTCCTCCGGCCTGCACAGCGCCGTAAGCTCGTTCCCGTACAGCGCATCCAGTCCTATGTAGCCCTTCTTCACCGCATCGATGAACCGCTGCTGCTTCTCCGGCGTCGCATTCTTCAAATAGCTGTCCACCGCCCAAAGCCCCTCCGGCAGCCACTTGAACCGCGCCTCCGGCGGATAGTCCTTCGTCTTCTCCCCCAACTCGATCGCCTGCTCCAGAAACCGCCACTGCATCTGCTCCACTTCGGTCTGCACATGCGTGTACCCGATGTCCAGATGCGTCTGGTGCAGCAGGTAAACCTCCCACCTCCGTACCGGCGTCAGCGCAACGTTCTTCTCTGCCAGGACCTCACCCCCGACCTCCACCCGGACCCCAACTTGCGTCGGCCCCTGCACCGCCGGCACAAGCCCCTCGATCACCTGCAGCCCCGAGACCAGCCGATGCCCTTGCGCAAGGCCCCGGTCTGCGACAACCTCCGCCTCAACCGGATCCCCCGCGTGCGTCACCGACGCCAGAACCGGCTGATACAGTTTGCCCTCGCGCCGCACCAGGTACGGCCGCGTAAACACCTCCTGTACCGCCGTCATCCTCTCAATCGCAGCCGCCTCCACGCCGGCCGGCGCCGTCAGCCGCAGATAGTCATAAAGCACCCAGCTCCCATCCAACGAAGTAATTGTCAATGTGTTATTGCCCGCCCGCAATGCCTGCGCATCCAGCGGAACCCGCATCACGTACTCCCGCCCCTTGTCCACCTGCCCATACGCCGAAGCATCCCCCGCCCCCTTCGGCGTCTGGTGCACCACCGCCGCCTCATTCAGCTTCACCTCGAGCTTCGGCGGCACAGTACTGTGCGTATCCACAAAGTCCACCAAAAGCTCACAGGCCCCTTTCGCCCGCCCCTTCACCGCAAACAGGATCGCAAGCGTATGCCGCCTGCTGCCCGCCCAGACATCCGCGGGCCCCGGCTGGATATACGGAAAGCCCTTCTTCGCCTCCGAATGCCCCACAACATACATCGCCCCCGCCGCAAAACGCTGCGAATATCCCTCATGCCCCGCACGCCCCAAGGCAAACTCCTGCGTATCGTTATCCGCCACCCCAATCTCCCAGAGCACGCCAGCGCCCGCCGATGCACAAAGCGCCCCCACCAGCACCGCCGCCCGCAAAAAACCGGAGAAACACGCAGGACTTCTGTCAGACCTCAATCCGCCGCTCATAACTGCCTCCTTCGCATGGGTGAAACCGTCGCCCTTAAACCGCTGCGGGCGCCAAATCGCTATTTCCCAAAAATACCACGTTGGTCGCCGAAACACAAGCGCGCCTGCCCCTCAAGCCCCCGACCCCAATAATCCGATAATTGTATAAAGGGGTACGGACATTCAGCCGGGGGAATCATGAACATCCTGATGATGACCAACACCTATCGCCCGTACGTGGGCGGCGTGGCCCGATCAGTCGAGGCCTTCACCGAAGAATTCCGCCGCCGCGGCCATCGCGTCCTTGTCGTCGCCCCCCGCTATGAAAACGCCCGCGACGACGAGCCTGGCCTCATCCGTGTCCCCGCAATCCAGAACTTCAACGGCAGCGACATGTCCGTCCGTGTCGCCATACCGGGCCTCCTCGCCGCCAAGCTGGCCAACTTCGCACCCGACGTCGTTCACGCCCACCAGCCCTTTCTCATGGGCGATGCCGCCCTGCGCGTCGCCGTCGGCCGCAACCTGCCGCTGGTCTTCACCTATCACACGATGTGGGAATCCTACGGCCACTACGTCCCCGGCGACAGCCCCGTCATGCGCCGCTTCATAGTGGCGCTGGCCACCGGTTATGCCAACCTCTGCGACACCGTCATCGCCCCGAGCCGCAGCATCCGCAACCTGCTCATGTCACGCGGCGTGCAGTCGCCGGTTGCCATCATCCCCACCGGCATCGAAGTGGACCGCTTCGCCGAAGGTGACGGCAACGCCTTTCGCCGCCGCACCGGCATCCCCGCTGGCGCTTACGTCGTCGGCCACGTCGGACGGCTCGCCAGGGAAAAGAACCACTCCTTCCTCGCCCGCGCCGTCGCCCGCTTCATAGGCGACGCGGACAACCGGTACTTCGTCGTCGTAGGCGACGGCCCCATGCGCGAACACATTGAAACGATCTTCGCCGACTGCGGACTCACCGACCGCCTCTTTGCCGTCGGTCGACTCGAAGGCAAACACCTCATCGACGCGTACGCCGCCTTCGACGTCTTCGCCTTCGCATCCAAGACCGAAACACAGGGCCTCGTCCTCATCGAAGCCATGGCCGCCGGCGTGCCCGCCGTCGCACTCGACGCCCGCGGCGTACGTGAAGTCGTCCGCGACCGACACAACGGCGCCATCCTCAACGACCAGGACGTCGACGCCTTCGCCGACGCCCTCGAATGGATTGCCTCGCGCTTCCCCGATGAGCGCCGCCAACTCGCCGAAAATGCGGTCCAAACCGCACGCCGCTACCAACTGGACCGCTGCGCGGCGCGCACGCTGCAGCTCTACCAGAATGTCATTCACATCAAGAAGGAAAAACCCGCCGCCGACACCCTCTGGGAAAGCGCCATGCGCAAACTCAATGCCGAATGGAAGGTCTGGTCCGCCCGCGCCAAAGCCGGCGCAGAAGCCCTCTCCGCCACCGCCCACCACTCCTGAACCCGCCGCACCAGACCGCAGACAGACACCATTCTCCACAGGCCGCCGTTCTTGAACAGAGCACGCCCGGTTCAATCCGCCGTGGTCTCATGATCCGACGGCGCTCTTGCGTACATCGCCTCGGTCCGCTCACAGGCCGTCATCGTGTCCGGCCATGCAAATTCCGCCCGCACCAACGGATGATCCGACACTCCCGGCGGCAGAACCTCCGACCCGACGCACTTCAGCCCCCGATAGATAATCCAGTCGATAAGCTTGCGCCCCCGCAGCATGTAATCGGCATCCACCGCCGTCTCCACGTCCGGCCGGTCCAGAAACGCGCGCAAAACCGGATTGTCGCTGTTGTTGTTCAAATCCCCCATCAGAATCGCCGGCTCGTCCAGCGCCAGAAACAAATCAATCACCGCCTCAAGTTGAGACGGGTCGCGGCTGTCCCTGGCGATATGCGTCACGAGAACATTCACCGTCCCCTTCGAATGCGCAACCTTTAACAACACCACGTTACGTCTCGGCTGCAGCCCGATGCTCGCCAGCGGGATGCGCATCCATCCATCGATCGGCAGCCGCGACAACACCGCACTGCCGAAGTCCGGCCGACCCCACAGAATCTCCGTCGGCGCATAAAGCCACGGCATGTCGAGCTTCTCGCCCAAAGTCTCCGCCTGGTTCGGGGCAAACAGTGTCGGCCCCGCAACCTCATTGAGCCCCGCGAAGTCAACCCCCTTCAGCATCTCCGCCGTACGGTTCAGATCCCTTCGCCCATCCGAACCCTTGCCGCTGTGAATATTGTAGATCGCCACGGTAAAGCGATCCTCGTCGGCTGCGTGCGTCTTCGACCCCGCAACCGCATTCAGACTCTCGCCCGAGGCCGGCCCGGCGTGCCGCGTCACCGTCAGCCACAGTATCCCCGCCACCCCGGTGTACAGCAGCAGCAGTTTCACGCCTGCCGCCCGCCCGCCTCTTGCACCCTTCGCCTTCTTCTGATGCGTCTCGCTCATGTCGTTCGCCTCCTTGTCTGCCGACGTCGACCGCCCCCGCGGCCGCTGGCGCCCTGCCCTTTTCTTGTTCCCATCGTCGCCCGTCACTTCACTGCCGCGCTGCTGGCGGCGTTCGTTCGCTCTGCAGATCCGGCCCATGCTTGTACCGCCTTTAATTCCATATTGTGAGTCCGCACCCCACTCCCACGGCGTCCGGGATCTGTTAACCATCCCCCGCTTCAGAAACGCTGCTGGGCGTGTACACTCACCCCCAAAAAGCCTTAACCATTATTCGCCAGATTCTTACCAGATGCCACATGGCATTTTGCTCACCCACACATGCTTTTTCGAAATGACCGCCGCAGCCGCCAACACGTTGGTTCTGCAAAGTTGCCGCGCGGACACCGTGCCTCCGGCCCCCCCGATCGACGCGCTGAAAATTTTGCAAAATAATCACAGTTCATTTGACAAACACCAAATCCATGGTATAATATACAGTCATGAGAAGAGAGCCAGAAAAACGAACTCAATCAGAAGCAATTGTGCTGCCGGAAAATAACCAGGTTTGGTAAAATTGGCAGTTTGGTTATCGGAGAAGAGATATGGCGAATAATTCGACCTGTTACATTTTGATCGCAATTTTGTCTTTCATCTCAGCCCTGCCGGCAACCTCCGCCGGGCAGTCTGCCGGAGCCGCTCCGACATGCGCCATCCTGCCCTGCCGGCTCTCGCAGCCGGCCGCCCGTCCCGGCCTCGGAGTCACGCTCACCTACCGCTGGCAGGCCGCCCCGCTTGACCGCGACCTCACCGTCTTCGTCCACGTCCGCGCCGCCGACGGCCGCATCGCCCTTCAGGACGACCACACGCCCCCCATCCCCACCTCGCGCTGGTCCGGCCGCGTCGAATACGAACGCACCATCGCCTTCCCGACCGACATGCCCGAAGGCACGTACTCCATCGTCGCGGGCCTCTATGACCGCAGCAGTAACACCCGCCACCCGCTGAAACCCGGCCCCGGCGTTACCCCCATCAAGAATGACCCCACCGCTTACAAGATCGCCGCCGTCAAGGTCGACGCACGCGCCCCCATGCCCAAACTGCCCCCGCCAACCCTTAACCTCGACGGCTGGCGCCTCACCTTCTCCGAAGAATTCGACGGCCCGTTGGACATCTCCGCCTGGGGCCCGGGCACTCGCTGGATCGCCCACACCCCCTATGCCGGCGACTTCGGCGACGCCCGCTTCACCGACCCCCAGCCCGGCTTCCCCTTCACCGTCACCGACGGCGTCCTCCGCATCGAAGCAAGGAAGGAAAACAACCGCTGGCGTTCCGGCCTCATCTGCTCCGTCGACAAGAACGGCGACGGCTTCGCCCAGCAGTACGGATACTTCGAAATGCGTGCCAAATTTCCCCCCGGCCCCGGCACATGGCCCGCCTTCTGGCTGCTCGGCCTGCCCAAACTCCGCGACCCATCCGTCACCCAGATCGAGATCGACGTCGTCGAGCAGTATGGTCGAAACCCCTGGGCCCTCCACACCAACGTGCACCTCTGGTATCCCGACAAGCGTCACACAGCCGAAGAAGCAAAACACTTCGTACCGGGCATGACAGAAGACTTCCACACCTACGGCGTCATGGTCGACGAACAGAACATCACCTTCTATTACGACGGCGTACAAATCCGCCAGACCAGGACACCGCCCGAAGCAAACGTCCCCCTCTACATCCTCGCAAACCTGGCCTTGGGCGCCGGCTGGCCTATCGACAAGACCCCCAATCCTTCATACATGTACATAGACTACATCCGCGCATACGCCAAACCCTGAGGCGACCGCGCGCCCGTCGAAAAAAACAGGAACAAGGCATCCTTCGCCGCCGGCAGTTTTTCAGAGCAGCGATTTGGCGAGATCAACGGCGCTTGCCGCGTCGGGTGCATAGCCGTCGGCCCCGATCTTGTCGGCGTAGCCCTGCGTGACCGGCGCGCCGCCGACCATGACCTTGGCGGTAATGCCGGCCTCCTTGAAAGCCTTGATCGTCTTCTCCATGGCGGGCATGGTCGTGGTAAGCAGGGCGCTAAGGCCAATGACCTGCGGTTTGACCGCCTGGACCTTGGCGACGAAATCGGCCGGGCTGACATCGACACCCACGTCGGTCACCTCGAAACCGGCGCCCTTGAGCATCATCACAACAAGGTTCTTGCCGATATCATGCAGATCGCCCTGCACGGTGCCGATGAGGGCCTTGCCCATTGGCTGCACGCCCGCTTCAACAAGCTTGGGTTCGAGGATTTCCATGGCCATCTTCATGGCCCGGGCGGCGATAAGGACTTCCGGAATGTAGACCTCGTTGGCTTTGAAACGCACACCAATATAGTTCATGCCGGCGATAAGCCCGTCGGCGAGAATAGTGCCCGGATCGATTCCCTCGTCGATTGCCTGGCGCGTAATTTCGACGGCTGTATTATGGTCACCCTTAATGACCGCCTCGCTGAGTGCCTTCAGATCTGCCATATCGTCTACCTCACAAACAAATGATCCATATCCATTCGAACCGCAAGCAGGCATCTTTTTACCCGCTGCGGCATGATAAAGCAAGCATTTTGACCAAAAAAGACTTTTCAGGCGGTATTTGGTAATACTGCCCGCGGCGCGGCATTCCGTGCCTCGGCCCCGTCTGCGGCAAACCGGAATACGGCCCGGGCGTAGATCCTTTTCAATGCTTGTCCTGCACGCGCCGGTCGGATAGACTGCCCGGCCGGCACCGGGCCGTTTTATTTCCAGTTCTGCTGGTATCAGGATGCGAATATGCGTTTGAAGTTTGTGGTTTGCAAGGTCTTGCAGCGGGAAGCGTATCTCTGTGCGGCCCGCTCACAAAATGTCGTAGACGTCGTGCTGATGCCGCAGGGCCTCCATAACGAGCCGGACAAACTGCGGACGTGCGTCCAGGACGAACTGCGGCGAACGTCCGACGTGCAGCAGCGGCCATATGACGCCGTCCTCCTGGGCTATGGCCTGTGCAGCCACGGAATCGTCGGCCTCTCGGCGACCATCCCGATCGTTGCAGTACGGGGCCATGACTGCATCACGCTCCTGCTGGGCTCACGCAGGAAGTACCAGGATTATTTCGATTCGCACCGCGGCGTTTACTGGTACAGCCCCGGATGGATCGAAAGCGGGACCCAGCCCGGCCGCGAACGGTACGCGCGCCTCCTGGCGGAGTATCGCGCAAAGTACGGGCCCGACAATGCCGAGTACCTCATGCAGATGGAGCAGGGCTGGATGAAGGAATACGGCTGGGCGACCTACGTCGACTGGGGCTGGCCGCAGAGCGAAACATGGAAGAATTACACGCGAGAGTGTGCGAAATTCCTCAACTGGAACTATGACCAGCTCGAAGGCAGCCCATCGCTCATGCAGCGAATGGTCGACGGCCAATGGGACGAAGCAGACTTCCTCGTCGTGCAGCCCGGCCGGCGAATCGCCGACGATCTGCCCAACCCGGGGATCATCCGCGCCGAGTCGGTGGATTGACTACGGTATCAGGTACGTTGCGACTCAAGGCATGTCCTGTCGAGCCTGACGCCTTTGCGGCGCCCTGATGTGCGGTGGATGTGTGCGGGGAGGAGTCGGGGGCCGCCGGAGTTTGAGGGGGTGCTTTGACCATAAGGGCAGTGTTTTTTTCGATGCGGTCCGAATGAGGCCGGCGTCGGGTGTTTTGCTGCGCTTTGGGGAGATTGCTCTGTCCGGTTCGTCGGGATCTTCTTCGGGATGGGGGTTTGGGCAAGCATGCGGCGGTATGCGGCGAATGTACAGTGAAAGACAGTGAATGCGCAGTGAAAGGCAGTGATCTTGCGGTGAAAGGAGGAGATTCTGCGGTTATGTGCGGTGAGTGCGCAAGGAAAGGTGGAGATTCTGAAGGTATATGCGGCGAACGCGCGGGCAAAGACGGTCAAAGTACAGCGGTGTGCGTTGAGGCGATTGCGCAGGGAAAGCCGGCGAATGTGCGGTGAAAGACAGTGATTGCGCAGTGTTGCTGCGGTGAAAGGAGGGGATTCTGCGGTTATGTGCGGTAAGTGCGCCGGGATATGCGGCGAACGCGCGACCAAGAGCGGTCAATAGTTGCGGTGTGCGGTGAACACACAGGACGCGGATTTCAGGCGAAGGCCGATGATGTCTATCTGAGGGTGTGAAAAGAACTGTGTAAACGGTCATGGAATTGTTAAGCTTTCTGACA
>DAOTMV010000028.1:0-52349 GCA_035450485.1 Anaerohalosphaeraceae bacterium
GCCGTCTCTCCAGGTTAAAAGAGCAGAAAGAGACTTATTCAGCAAGCCCTAAATAGCGGCAGAGAGTTGTCCATATGGAGATCGCTACCCATGATCGTCGTTACATAGGGGAAGAGCGAGATGCTGTAGTTCCCCGCTTCTTGCTGGCTCACTCGTGGTATGAGGATTAGCTGGTCATCGCCGCACCGACACAATACGACATGACATTGCCGACTGCGGCAACGACGAAGGCATACCCCCAACGGATTGGGCAAAAATCATCACCTCGGAAAACATCGAAGCGTGTGAGCATTCTGATCAGGAGTCCATCCAAGCCGACAATCGCAACCTCAGCCACCCACACGTTGGAAGTGGCGTCAAACAATGGAAAGAAAACCAGAAAGTAAACAGCCAAATTGGCAACAACCAGTGCCCCAAAAACCGGCTTCAGTTCCATTCCCCAGAACAGAAGCACCAGTGTGACTGTTGCCGCCTCCACGGCGAAAGCCGACCCCAACACCAGAATATAGGGTATCATGCCTACAGGGTCGAATACAATCGGATTGGCGTACGCACTCCCAGACAAGCAGACCAACAAGAACCCGATGAATATCCGACGCTTCATTATCACGCTCCTGCCTTCTTGCCAGAGTCGCATCGGAGCCGTATAAATTATACCTCAAAAAGGGGCGAAGGGGGAATGAAAGCTGCGGGCCGTGATGTGGCCATCTCAGGGCATTACCAATCGACATAGTATGACCTTCTTTGTCCACAGTGTGCACCAGAATGTGCACCAACGATGTACTACCCATCTTACGTTGGACTACTATTGGACAACTATTGGAATGCACCATCTTCATTTTGTGGACTCATAAACCCAGTGGTTACAAGTACTTATGGAAGCATTAGCAAACTGAAAATCCGTGTGTCGGCGGTTCAAATCCGCCCCTGCCCATTTCCCCACAACCGGTTCTTGCCCTGCAAACCCTCGTTTCTCGCTCATAGCCGGGGCTTACCGTTCCTGAACAGTCAAATCGCTGCAATGCTCTGACGCAAAGGTGTTGGTCGACGTCCTTCCATCGCAAAAAAGGCCCCGCCACCCCTTTTGCGTCTCTGCCGGACAAAACGCCTCTCTGGACCGACGAGCACACCAACCTCCTGCCCGTCCTGAAGTAGCGCCACATCCTCCGGCGACCATGCTGGCGAGGATCAAGAAACAGTTTACGTCGAAATATGCCTTGTTTATTGTAGACCTCGGTGATCAGCCTGATAGTGCATTGACTTTGCCGCAAAATCTGCTATACTAATGTTTTACTGACCGGAGGCTGCATGAAAAGACTGGGGAGCCGAATGGCCGCTCCGCGGGGTGAATCCTTCGAAAAACGCACATTCAGGAGTCCGCAAATGCGTAATTGCGCACATACCTTATTAATAGTCCTCATCCTCGTCCTGAGCGGCGTTCCGCAGGCCGGCGCGCTTGTGGTCAGCGAGATCATGTACCACCCGGTCGAAGAAGGCGGCACGCCCAGCGGCGCCGAAAACCTTGAATTCATCGAGCTTTACAACAACCGCGCCGTTTCCGAAGACCTCGGCGGCTGCGCGTTCACCAACGGCATCAGCTTCACCTTTCCCCCCGGCACGAAGCTTGCCGGTAAGTCCTATCTCGTCGTCGCCCGGGACCCGGCGGCGATCGAGGCCGCCTACGGCATAACGGGTGTCTACGGTCCTTACAACGGCGCGCTCAACAATGACGGCGAACGCATCGAACTGTCCAACGAAAACGGCGAGATCATCCTCTCGCTGCGCTACAACGACACATGGCCCTGGCCAAACAGCCCGGACGGCACCGGACACTCCCTCGTTCTCGCCAAGCGCGCCGGCGATCCCGAGGAGGCCTCAAGCTGGGCCCCAAGCGCGCTGATCGGCGGGACCCCCGGCGGTCCAGACCCGGTCCACGGCGAACCCGTGGACCCCACCATGGTCACCCTGGTCGACCTGGGGCACCCCGGACGGTACTTCAAAGGAACACGCGAGCCTTCACCCAGCGGCCAGACCCCCACTATAGCCTGGACCCAAATCGGCTTCGACGACACAGCCGCGGGGTGGCTGACAGGCCCGAACGGTTACGGCTACAGCAATGAGGCGGACGAACTCAAGTATATCCGCACCACGCTTGGCGACATGAACGGCAACTACATCTCCGCCTATTTCCGCCTGCCCTTCGAACTGACCGCCCAGCAGATCGCCTCTTTCTCCGAACTCCGCGCAGATGTGAACTACGACGACGCCTTTGTCCTCTACCTGAACGGCGTCCGTATTGGCGACTCGGGTAATATCGTCGGCACGCCGCCGCCCTACAGTCAACGCGCGGGCACCGCCAGCGAGTACAGCACGATGAGTCTCAACCTGACCAATTACCTGTCCAGCCTCGTTGAGGGCAAGAACGTGCTGGCGATGCAGTTTCACAACAGCGATCTTGGCGGCAGTTCCGACTGCCTGGGCAGCGTCACACTTCGCGCCGTCGTCCATCCTGGCCTAAGCAACGGCGAAGATCTCCGCGCCCGTGTTGTGATCAACGAGCTGCTTGTCAACAGCGAGGCCGCCCCGGGAGTGGACTGGATCGAGCTCTACAACCCGGGCCCCGTCGCGGTCGACCTGAGTAATTGCTACCTCAGCGACGGCCGCTTCGAGCTCCTCAAGTACAAAATACCCAACGGCACCATCCTGCAGCCGGGCGAGTTCTGGACAGTCACGCAGAGCATGCTGCCTTTTGGCCTGAGCTTTGCCGGCGAGACGATCTTCCTTACGGCCGCTACCGACGACCCCGTGCCGCAGCCCATCCGCGTGCTTGACGCGGCCCGTTACGGCGCCATGCCTCGTGATGTCACCGTCGGCCGCTACCCAAACGGGGCCAACAACTTCGTCATGCTCTCGGCGCCGACCTACAACGCACCTAACGCTTATCCGGCCTCAAACGACATCGTCATCAACGAGATCATGTATAATCACGGCACCCGCAACCCGGACGACGACGACGAAGACTACGAGTACATCGAACTTTACAACAAGGGGCCGGCGGCTGTTTCATTAGACGGCTGGGCCCTGGATGATGGTGTTCAGTACCAGTTCCCGGCGGGCACGACGTTAGCGTCGGGCGCCTATCTCGTCATCGCCAACAACCCGGAAGTGCTGGCGTCGATCTACCCGCATCTTACTATCGGCGTCAATCTCCTTGGTCCCTGGACCGGCCAACTTGACAATCATTCCGAGCGCATCCGCCTGTCGCGGCCCATCGTCGAAATCGACCCCGACACGGGCGAACCCGCCACGTACATGGTCACCGCCGACGAGGTCACGTATTACGACGGCGGCCGCTGGCCTGAATGGGCCGACGGCAAGGGCGCAAGCCTGGAACTCATTGACCCCCGCGCCGACAACAACACCGCCTCGGCCTGGGCCGACAGCAACGACCTGCCCAAGAGCGTTTGGCAGCCCATCTCGTTCACCGTCAACGCCGGCAACACCCAGTACACCCACGACGAGGTCAACATCTTCGACATGATGCTGCTTAACGCCGGCGAAGTGCTGCTCGACGATGTCCAGGTGACGATCAACGGGAGCCCGCGCCTCGCCAACGGCGGTTTCGAATCCGGTGAAAGCGGCTGGCGGATCCTTGGCAATCACGTACGCTCGTACGTGACGGCCGCCGGCCACGGCTCAGGGTCTGCCCGCGCGCTGCACCTGATCGCCACGGGCCACGGCGACCCGGGCGCCAACCGCATTAATCAGTCGATCGCCCCAGTCCATGCGGGCACAGTTACCTTCAGCGCCCGCGCACGGTGGGTGCGAGGCAGCCGCTACCTGCTGATGCGTGTCGCGCGCGAACTGGCGCCCGTGCAGCCGCCGCGGCCGTCGTACGCCTTCGAACTGAACGCGCCACGGAACATCGGCACGCCGGGCCTGCAGAACACCGCCTATGCGGCAAACCGCGGTCCGGAGATCACCGAGGTTCGTCACGATCCCGTCTTGCCCGCCGGCGGTGAGCCCATCGTGGTCACGGCCCGCATCAGCGACTATGACGGCGTTGCCTCGGCAACACTGTACTTCCGTTCAGAAGGCACCACGTCGTTCATCGCCGCGGCGATGTACGACAACGGGCTTGGCAGCGACACGGCCGCCAACGACGGCATCTACACGGCCGTCATCCCCCCCGCAAACCCCGGTACCATGCGTGCCTTTTATATCGTCGCAACCGATGGGGCCGCCTCGACACGATTCCCCACGCTGCTGCAGCCGTCGGCCGACGTGCCACAGCGCACCTGCCTCGTCCGGGTCGGCGATGCACCCGTCACGAGTGAATTCGCCACTTACCGCATCTGGATGTCCAACGACGTCATTAACACGTTCACGTCACGGCCGAACCTTTCGAATGAACTGTTGGACTGCACCTTCGTTTACGACGACACCGACGTCTTCTACAACTGCGGCATCCGTTTCCGCGGCAGCCCCTTCCTGCGCAGCGGCGCCAACCGCAACCCCACCGGTCGGTTCGCTTATCGCATCCGCTTCAACCCCGACCAGCGTTACCGCAGCATGGAGGAGATCAACCTCGACAACACCGAGGGCGGCGAGCGCGGGCCGCTGCAGGAACGCGCCAGCTACTACTTCTACCGCCGTATGGGCTTGCAGTTTTCGATGCAGGAGTATGTCCGCCCGGTGCTCAACGGCCACGTTTACGACAGCTACGAAGACGTGCAGAATATCGAAGGCGATTATGCGGACGCGTGGTTTGCCGACGACAACAACGGCTACATCCATAAGGTCGACGACTATTTCGAGTACAGCGCCGACGGTACAGGACACAGCAATCTTGACGAGGGTCTCAAGTACGACAGCGCGCATCCGCTCCTGAAGGAAACGTACCGGTGGGGCTTCGAAAAGCGCGGGCACCGCGAAAACGACAACTGGGACCATCTTTTCACTTTCGCGGTCGCCATGAACACGCCATCGAGCAGTCCGGACTACGAGGCCGCGATAGAGTCCGTCATCGACCCGCGTCATTTCGCAAAGGTCCTTGCCGTCCGACACGCGTTGGGCGACTGGGACAGTTACGGCTATACGCGGGGCAAGAACAACTACTTCTACTATGCCCCCAACGCCAACCGCTGGTACCTGCTGCCGTGGGACATCGATTATACGCTCGGTTCCGGCGACGGCCCCACCACCAACCTTTTCGCCGTCAACGCCGGCCAGTTCCCCGAAGTTTATCAGTTCCTCAACTACCCCAAGTATCGCCGCATGTACCTGGAGGCTTTCGCGGAACTGGTTTCCGGTCCCTGGCAGACCTCCTACGGAACCGCGGAGCCGCCGACTGATTTCGATCGCTTCGTCGATGAAAACGCCGACGCACTCGTTGCCGACGGGGCCGGCGACGGCAGACGCGACGCAATCAAGGCCTTTGTGCGTGATCGCCGGGCCTACATCCTGACCCAGATTCCGCCGATCTCCTTCGAGATCACCACCAACAGCGGACAGGATTTCTGCACCTCCTCCGAACTGGCGACCATCCGCGGGCCGGCCCCATTGAACGTTATCTCCATTGCCGCCAACGGCACGCCGCTTGCCACGGAGTTTTCCGGCAACAACGTCTTCACGATCGAGGTGCCCGTCGAGATGGGCAGTAATTTCATCGTCCTCCAGGGCCTCAATTCACACGGCGAACCGCTCGAGGGTGCAACCGATTCGATCACCGTAACTCGTGTGGCGCCGATCAAGGTTATCTCGGCCGTGCCCAACATGCTCTGTAACAGCGGCACGACCACACTGACGATCAACGGCAGCGGCTTCGAACCCGGCTCGCCCATCGGCGTGGCCCTGACGACTGCCTCGGAAGAGATCGGCTTCGATGCGCTCTACGTCCAGAGCAGCAGTCATTTCGACGCCATCCAGGCCGCCACGGTACTGCTCAACGGCCCCTCGGCGGGTATCGGCGACCCCGTCGAGGCTGTCCACAAGGTAATCAACCTCTTCCAGACCGGCAGCGAGGGTATCTTCACGCCCAGTGACACCTTCGCACCCCCATTCAACCTTGGCGACCCGTCCGGCTTCGCCGTGCGCTTCACCGGCTACATCTATGCTCCGTCGCCTGGAACGCGTTATTTCGGGGTCAACAGCGACGATGGTTTTGCCCTGTGGATAGACGGCCAACTCGTCGGCGAGTACGCCTTGCCCCGGGGGCCCGCCACGTCCGACGTCAGAGGCAACGTGACGGCCGGAACCATGACCTTCAACTTCCCGGCGGCGGGAATGTATTTCCTGCAACTGGATTTCTTTGAAAACGGCGGCGGTGAGGAGATCGAATTCTTCCAGACCGATGCTTTTGGCAACAATCCGCAGCTTATCAACGGCGGCTCGGAACTGGTCGTCTACCGCAACAACGTGATCCGCATCGAGGCGAGTGACGTCGTCGTCCACGACGCCTCAAGGGTTACGTGCACCGTCAATGCCGCAGGGGTGCCGGCCGGCTTGTGGAAGCTTGTCGTCACCCCGGAATGCGGCGAGGCGGCCAAGGCCATCGTCGATGACGCCGTGATGATCGTTCCCACGCCCGGCGGGACGATGACCTGGACCATCACACCGAGCGGCGACGCGGCATCCGCAGGTCTGCACCGGGGCCCCTTTACGCCGAGTGGACACAGCTACCGGCTGATCAACGCCGGCAGTTGGCCCGTCCAGTACTCGGTGGCCAAGGGCGCCGCCGTGGACTGGCTGGATATTCCGGCCATGCCGTTTGGCACCATAAACGCCGGCGGCAGCAAACTGATCGACGTCGCCATCAATACCGCAGCCGAGGGCCTGCCGCCCGGCGAGTACACTTGCCCCCTGATCTTCGCCCTGCCACCCTGCGCCACGGGCGGACCCAAGACGATTCAGCGGCTTGTCAGTCTGACGGTTCACAACAGCGGCGACTTCGACCGCAGTTTCAAAGTCGACTGGGGCGACTGGGCAGGACTTGCGGACGCGTGGCGGCAATCCTGCGGGGCGCCCGACTGGTGCGCGGGAGCAGACCTCGACCGGGACGGAACGGTCGACCTGAAAGACCTGACCCTCTTCGCCGACCAGTGGCTGCTCACGGGGCCGTGACTTTGAACTGAGGGGCGACGTTGACAGCCTGACAAAGGTCGATGCCAATTCGGCTGCGGCGTGCGCTGCTCCGAGAGCAGGCACAGTGTTTATAACAGGTTCATGTCTGCACCTGTATTTGCCGCGCTTACCGTTTTTTTCCAGATTGTCCGACTTTCCACTCTCGTTACCTTCGCCACCGAAAATAATTCATGTTTTTGGCGAAACCGAAAAGATTAAAGTTGAACGAGTAGTCACAAGTGACTATATAGTCACTTTATGAGTCCCGGGACTGCAAAACCAAAAGCCAATCGGACCCAGTTGCGTGCGCGCCAGACGCGCCGCCGCCTGCAGCAGGCGGCACTGGACGTGTTCACCGAGAAGGGCGTTGAAGCCGCCACGGTCGAGGATATCACCAAGAAGGCTGACCTGGGCAAGGGAACGCTCTACCGGCATTTCTCCGATAAAGACGAGATCCTCGTCACACTGGTGGACGAGGCCGTCGACCACCTCATCCAACTCCTCACTGCGAATGCCGACGCGATGCAGACGCTGGAAGACGTCCTGGAGCATTATCTCACAGCGCATTATGAGTTTTTTAACGAAAATACCGAAGAATTCATCCTGCTGTTCCAGGGTCGCGTCCTGCTCAAATTGCAGTCCGAGGCCCCCGGCGACCTCGAAGATCCCTACATCAGGTACCTCGAGACCATAGGACGGCAGGTCGCACCACACTTGTCGCCGCGCATCGACCCGGTTAAGATACGCAGGCTCGCCTGTGCCGTCGCCGGGTTCATTTTCGGATTTTTCTCGTTCGCCATGATCGGCATGGAGCCGGCCGAGATCGAAACGAGCATCAAACCGTTAAGGAAGGCGTTCGTCCGAAGTCTATGCACATTTTTGGGGCGGGAATAAAAACGGGGCCCGCCGTTAACGTGATTCCGAAATCACTCTCTTTTCAAGGGAACAACCATGCAGAAGATGCACATTATGTCTGAAAACACGGACCAGGCCGATGAACCTCCACCGCTGCTGGCCCAGCAGGGCGGCGAGACAGCGACAGATGACTGTCCTGTGAACTGGGATGCCGCCATCCGGGCCAACGGATCGTGGGACGACTGGAAGTGGCAGATGAGCAACCGGATCCGAAGCGTTGCTGGTCTGCTGAATTTTTTCCCAAATTTTAAAAACACCCTCAACCTCTCAAGCGTGATCAAAAAATATCCCCTCGCGATCACGCCTTATTACGCCTCGCTGATACAGCGGCTTGACGCCTCGGACCCGGTGTACGCGCAATGCGTGCCGCAGGTCGAGGAGCTTCACAATCCAGCCTGCCTCAGCGAAGACCCACTCGAAGAGAACGCGGATATGCCCGTGCCCGGCCTGGTTCACCGTTACCCCGACCGCGCACTGGTCATCGCGACGACAACCTGCTCGATGTACTGCCGGCACTGCACCCGTAAGCGTGTCGCCGGCACGCGCGAGGTCGCCATCTCGGCGACGCGTCTACGCCAGATCGTCACGTATCTCAAGGCGCATCCCGAGATCTTCGACGTGATCATCTCCGGCGGCGACCCGTTCACCATGTGCACCGATGCGCTGGAGCGCGTGCTTAGCGCGATCCGTGCCGTGCCCACGGTGGGCGTCATTCGCATCGGCACGCGCACCCCCGTTGTGCTGCCCCAGCGGATCACCGAGGAGCTGGTTGCGATGCTGCGCAAGTACCAGCCGATCTGGGTTAATACGCACTTCAACCACCCGAACGAGCAGACCCCACAGGCCGCCCAGGCCTGCGGACGGCTGGTCGACGCGGGTATCCCCGTCGGCAATCAGTCGGTGCTGCTGCGCGGCGTCAACGACACGCCGGCCGTGATGGAGCGGCTGTGTCGCGGCCTGGTCCGCATGCGGGTCCGGCCCTACTATCTGTTCCAGTGCGACCTGGTCAAGGGCGTCGAGCACTTCCGCACGCCGCTCAGTCGCGGTATCGAAATCATGGAGTACCTGCGCGGCCGCATGAGCGGAATCGCCATCCCGCAGTACGTCGTCGACGCGCCGCACGGCGGAGGCAAGATACCCGTGCTGCCCAACTACGTCGTCTCAATGAGCCCGACGCATACGGTCCTCCGCAATTTCGAAGGCATGCTCGTCGCCTATCCCGAGCCCTACGGCGGCACCGGCTACTGGGACAATGTCCCCTCCGGCCAGTCCGCGCCGGGCGTCTGGGAACTGGCCAGCGGGCATAACAGTCACATCGAACCCGTGTCGCTGGTCCGAATGAACCGGCGATGCGCCCATTCCTGATCGGGGCGGGATGGTTTGACGATGATACGCTTTCTGCGTGTTCATGGTACGGTTCTTCCGATTGACCGCCATCGGGTTGAGCAGGTCCAGGCGATCTTCCGGCAGCGATTCGGCGCTGTCGCCGATTATGCCGACAAGATCCCGGATCTGCTCAACCGGCCGTTCAAATACGGCTACAACACGCTGCTGATCGTCAGCGAGAACCAGTTGGGCAATGTCACCGGCTTTTCGCTTGTGCTGGTGTTCCCGGAGATCAACAGCGCCCTTCTGGATTTTCTGGCCGTCGGGACCGAAAAGAGCAGCCGCGGTATCGGCGGGGCTCTCTACGAGGTCACCCGCGAGTACCTTCAGCAGTTGGGCGTTCGCGCCCTGTATATGGAGGCCCTCCCGGATGATCCTGCCGTCGTTGGCGACCCCAACATGCTCCGCGAGAACCGCCGCAGGCTGAAGTTTTACGAGAATTACGGCGTCTTGCCCATCATCGGCACCGAGTACGAAACGCCCATCGGCGACTCGCCCGCGCCTTACCTGCTTTTTGACGGGCTCGGCCGCAAGGAGCCGCTCAAACGATCCGAATGCCGCGCCGCAATGCGCCTCATCCTGCAGCGCAAGTACTCTCATCTGGTCGGCCCGGACTACATCGAGCACGTCGTCGAATCTGTCATTGACGACCCCGTCAAGCTCCGGCCGCCGAAGTACACCCGCACCGAGGAGATCAAGCCCATCATACCCCGCATGCAGAAGCCCTTTGCGCTGGTCGTCGGCGCCGGCCACATGGTGCACCACGTCCGTGACCGCGGCTACGTGGAGCGGCCCGCGCGTGTCGGTGTCCTGAAAGAGGCCCTCTTGAAGACGGGCCTCTTCAATGAGATCCAGCCTGCCCATTTTAAAGAAGCCGAAATTCGCAAGGTCCACGCCGCCGACTTCGTGACCTATCTGAAGGCCGTCTGTGAGAAACTCAATACCACGCGGCCGGTTTATCCCTATGTCTTTCCCATCCGCCGGCCTGAACGCCGCCCCAGAGACCTGGCCATCCGCGCCGGCTATTACTGCATCGATACGTTCACACCGCTGGACCGCAACGCCTACACCGCGGCTCGCGAGGCAGTCGACGTCGCCCTTTCCGCGGCGCGGGAGGTCCTGCACGGCCGCATCCTGGCCTACGCCCTCTGCCGCCCGCCCGGCCACCATGCCGAGCGCCGCGTCTTCGGCGGATTCTGCTACTTCAACAACGCCGCCATCGCCGCTGAATTCCTCAGCGCCCACGGCAAGGTCGCCATCCTCGACATCGACTTCCACCACGGAAACGGCACGCAGGACATCTTCTATGAACGCCCCGACGTCTTTACCGTCTCCATCCACGGACACCCGAACTTCGCCTATCCTTACTTCTCCGGCTTTGCCGACGAAACCGGCGCCGGCCCCGGCAAGGGCTTTAATCGTAACTTTCCGCTGCCGGAAAACGCCGACGAACTCATGTACATGGGCGCGGTCGAAAAGGCCATCCAGCTTATTGAGAAATTCGCCCCGACCTTCATGATTCTGTGCGTCGGCTTCGACATCATGAAGGGTGACCCGACCGGCAGCGTCTCGCTGACGGCCCGCTCCATGCACCGCATCGGATCGCTGGTCGGCAAACTCAGGCTGCCCACCCTGGTCATCCAGGAAGGCGGCTACAACTTACGTAATCTAAAAACCGGCTCGGTGGCCCTCTTTGCGGGAATCGCCGAGTCCATTCAGAAGTGGAGCCAAGCATGACAAGCCATCGTAAAGACGGCAATGGCGAGGTGTTGCGCATCGGATTGGCCTACGACCTCCGCAAGGACTATCTCGCCGAAGGGTACACAGAAGAAGACGTGGCGGAGTTCGACTCCGAAGAGACGATCGCCGCCCTGGAATCCACCATACAGACTTTAGGCTACGCCACGGACCGCATCGGCAACGTGCGGGCATTGTGCCGGCGGCTTGTCAACGGCGACCGCTGGGACCTGGTCTTCAATATCGCGGAGGGCCTGTCAGGCCGCTGCCGGGAATCCCAGGTCCCGGCCCTTCTCGAAGCTTACGGCATCCCGTACACGTTTTCCGACCCGATGGTCTGCGCGGTGACATTGGACAAGGCCTTTGCCAAGCGCATCATTCGCGATGCCGGCCTGGCGACGCCGGCCTTCGAGGTCGTGGAAAAGCCCGCCGAGGCCGCCAACGTCGCCCTCCGTTACCCGCTGTTCGCCAAACCGCTGGCCGAGGGCACCGGCAAAGGCGTAGACGCCTCAAGCCGCATCAATTCGCCGGCGGAACTCAAGCAGGTCTGCGAAAACCTCCTCTCCAGATTCGCACAACCCGTTCTGGTGGAGGAGTTTCTGCCGGGCCGCGAGTTCACCGCCGCGATCCTGAAGAACGGCCCGGACGCATATGTCCTGGGCGTCATGGAGATCGTCGTGGTCGACGACCCGCACACCATCTATTCATACGAGGCCAAGGAGAAATGCGAATCGCTTTGCCAATACCTGCCGTTTCGGGACGGGGCGCTCTACAAGCAGATTGAGACACTGGCGCTGGGCGCCTACCGCGCCTTGCAGTGCCGCGATACGGCCCGCGTCGACATCCGCTGCGACGCCCAAGGCGTGCCGCACTTTATGGAGGTCAACCCGCTGCCCGGGCTGCACCCGACCCATTCGGACCTGCCCATGATCGCGACACAGGAAGGCATGAGCTATGCGGAACTGATCGGCACCATCATCGCCTGTGCCTGCAGCCGCGTGCATGAAGGGCAAACCGCCGGCAAGATGCCCGCGTCGCGGAGGGTTCGGGCGTGAACTGCGGCGCACTGATCCTGCATAACAGGGCAGACCCCCGTACAGGCGACGGTTCAGGCGGCTGCTTCGTCGAGAGTCAGGCCGGCGTCCTCAACGAGGTCAAGGCGGTCGCCGAGGCACTCGAAACCCTGAACATCGCCTATGCCGTCGACGATATCGCTCGCCTCGACGAGTTGCCCGAGGTGCTCGCCCGGCGGCCGGAACGCGTGATTTTCAACCTCGTCGAGGAACTGCCCGGTGACATCCGGGCCGCGTGTTACGTACCGGCGATCTGCCGGACCCACGGCCGCGCCGTGACCGGCAACGGCACGTCGGCGCTGCTCCTGGCACAAAACAAGTGGCAGTGCAAGGCCGTACTGCACGCCGCCGGCGTCACCTGCCCCGCCGGCATCACTGTCTTTCCCGGCCAGACCGTCGAGGCCGATGCCCTCCCGCACGGGCGATACTTCGTCAAACCCGCCTATTGCGACGCCAGTGAAGGCATTGACGGCGACTCGGTCGTCGACTGGCCCGGGCGCGACCTTGCAGAGGCCGTGCGCCGCATCCACGAGCGTTTCGCCCAGCCCGCGATCGTCGAGCAGTTCATTGCCGAGCGAGAGCTGAACGTCTCGGTACTTCAGAAAGGCGAAACCGTCGAGGTCCTGGCCATCGCTGAAATCGATTTCAGCGCCTTCGAAGCCGGCCGGGCACGCATCGTCGACTACGCCGCGAAGTGGCATGCGGATTCGTTTGCCTTCAACAATACACCGCGGATGATTCCCGCGCCGATATCCGATGCCGCGGCAGAATGCGTGCGCCGACAGGCGCTGGGCGCCTGGCACGCCATCGGCTGCAGCGGCTACGCGCGCGTCGATTTTCGTATGGACGACGCCGAACGGACCTATGTGATCGAAGTGAACCCGAATCCCGATATTTCGCCGGATGCGGGCTTTGCGGCGGCACTGGAAAAAAATGAAATTAATTATGAAAGTTTCGTGCAGGTGTTGTACGATAATGCCTTGACCGAGGCGCGGACATGAGCGGGTTGTCCGTTCCGCGGCCGAGGCAGGGTGAGGTGTAAGAACGTTTATGTTGGCGAAACCGTTTACTGCGGGGATACGACAGGCCCGGCCGGAAGACCGGGCCTCGGTGTTGGGGCTGCTCAAAAGGACGGGGTTTTTCAGACCCGGCGAACTCAAGATCGCCGCCGAAGTATATGATGCTGCGATCGCCGCCGGGCCCGGGGGCGACTACCAGTCGTTCGTGGCCAGAGATGTCCAGTCAACTGTAGGCTGGGTTTGTTACGGGCCGACGCCTTGTACGGAGGGCACCTTTGACATCTATTGGCTCGGGGTCGACCCCGACAGCCAGCGAAACGGTGTGGGTACGTCGCTGGTGCAATTTGCCCTCAGCGCGATAAAGAACCGCGGAGGCCGACTCGTCGTAGTGGAGACGTCCGGTAGCCCGCGATATGAGCCGTCGCGGCGGTTCTATGAAAAAATCGGCTTTCAAAAGGCCGCACAGATCGCCGACTTTTACGCGGCCGACGACGATAAAGTGATTTACACAAAGCGGTTATGAAAAGATACAGGGGACAAAGTGGTTCAGAGCAAAAAAGACAACAATAAGCTGACGCCGGAAGACCTGCGAAAATTCCGGGCGCTGTTGATTGCCAAACGCAATGAAATCCTGGGTGATGTGTCCTTCATGGAGGACGAAATGATCCGCAAGTCGCGCGGCGACGCGTCGGTTGCGCCGGCGGACCCGGCCGATATGGGCTCCGACACCTGTGATCTGGACAACGCGCTGGGCCTCATGGCCAGCGAGCGCAAGATTCTGCAGGAGATCAAAAGCGCCCTGCGGCGGATTGACGAGGGCACTTACGGCATTTGTGAGTTGGGTGGCGAAATGATACCGCGGCCTCGACTGCGGGCTATCCCGTGGGCACGGTACTGCGTTGCCTGCGCCGACTCGGCCGAGCGAAGCGCCGCATCGGCCCAGGTACCGAAAAAATCCTACTACATCCCCGATATCGAGGATGAAGAGGAAGAGGAAGAAACCCCTGAGGGCCCGGACGCAGACATCGACCTGCCGGACATGTTCCTCGAAGACGCCGAAGACGTCGAGGCGCCCGAAGACGAAGAAGACGACAGCGAATCGTGACGAAAGCCGTCGCTGCTGTGCTTTACGCTGCGCCGTCTTTGCCGATCGTCGTCATGCCCGGGTAGCAGGGGCCGCTGCGAATTTCCCTGGTCAGGAAGTAGTTGAGCACCGTTCGGATGCCGACGACCGAGGCCAGTATGGCCACCTGCTGAAGCGTTGGCGTCACGATCGTCTTGGTGATGTCGGCTGCCACCAGAAACTCAAGCCCCAGGAGAAGATACGAACCGAGACTGTGCCGCAGCATTTCTCGCCGGCTGCAAATGTCGGCGCCTCTGACGTTGTCGATCTCCAGCCCCATAAATCGTACAAGGCTGACTAACACGCCCCAGCAGATGACCGCCACGCCCCCAACGCCGATCCCGAACGACACATAGTGAAGAATATGCACGGCCCGTCCCAATCAACACACAACGCAACATACCCTACCATATAGCTTCGGCACGCCCGCGGACAACAAGAACCGCGCCCAGCATGGAGTACCCGCGTAAAGGCTCGGTGCGCCGAGTTGTCCGATAGACCGGCCAACTAAGGCCTTTTTGCGGCCCTGGCCGGGTTGCTTTGTGCAGGGGCCGCGGTTATAATCCGGGGGTGAGAATCTGTTTTAAGTCCCTTTGTTCAGGAGGACAATATGGATCGTCGCAGTTTCCTTAAGGCCTCGGCCGCCGGGCTGGCCGCATCGGCACTCTCCGGATACCCCGTGTTCGCACAAACCCCCGTCAAGCGCGTCGCACTGATCGGCTGCGGCTGGTACGGCAAGAGCGCCCTCTTCAGACTGCTGCAGATCGCCCCTGTCGAAGTCGTCGCCCTGTGTGACGTCGACAAGAACATGCTCAATGAAGCGGCAAAAATGGTGGCCGAACGCCAGGCCTCCAGGAAAACGCCCCGCACCTACGGCGACTACCGCGAACTATTAGACAAGGAAAAGCCCGACATCGTGCAGGTCTCCACGCCGGACCACTGGCACGCCCTGCCGACGATCGCCGCGGTCCAGGCCGGCGCCGACGTCCGTGTGGAAAAGCCCACCGCCGTCGACGTCGTCGAAAGCCAGGCCATGTTGGCGGCCGCCCGCAAATACAAACGCATCGTCCAGGTCCACACCCAGCGCCGCAGCACCCCGCACCTCATCGAGGCCCGTGACCGCTTTATCCGCGAAGGCAGGCTCGGCCAGATCAGGCACGCCGAAGTCTACAGCTACTACCACATGCGCGCCCGCGGCAATCCGCCGGACACCACGCCGCCGGCGCACCTCGACTGGGAGATGTGGACCGGCCCGGCGCCCATGCGGCCTTACTGCTCGATGGCCCATCCGCGGGGCTGGCGTGCCTTCATGGAATACGGCAACGGCATCGTCGGCGACATGTGCATCCACATGTACGATATGGTCCGATGGATGTTGGACCTCGGCTGGCCCAAGCGCATCACCAGCGCCGGCGGTATCTATGTCGACCCCGGCAGCAAGGCAAACATCACCGACACACAGTCGGCAATCTTCGACCACGAAAACAAGACGGTCGTCTGGCAGCACCGCACGTGGGGCCGCGCCGCCGACCCGGACTACCCGTGGGGGGCGACCATCTACGGCGACAAGGGCACCCTCAAGCTCAGCGTCATGCGCTACGACTTCATCCCGCAGCAGGGCGAGACGATCAGCGGCCAGGCCGTGTACGAGTACGACCGGTACCCGGAGGACCGCACGGAGAAGGACCTTGAACGCCACGTCGCCTCGGCCATGCGGGTCCACTGGAAGAACTTCCTTGAGGCGATTGAAACGCGCAGCACGCCGGTCGCCGATATCGAACAGGCCCACATCTCAAGTGCAAGCTGCATCTTGGCCAATCTGTCGATGAAATTAGGCCGCACGCTCACATGGGATGCCGAAAAGGGTTGTGTCGTCGGCGACGAAGAGGCCAACCGCCTCCTGCGGCGGCCTTACCGCGCCCCGTGGAAACACCCCGAGCCGGATACCGTCTGACCGGCGGCAACATGTGTTTGTGCAAAGCGACTGCAACCTGACTGCGAAGATCAGATAAAGCCGTCAAGTCTTGTTCAGCACCTGCTTGATGAGTGCTGCAAAAGACGATAAGTCGTTCTGACACGTGTCGCAGGCGATCTTTCTGCTGACACCAAAGTACTCGTGTACCAGGAAGTTGCACATTGCCACTGCATCGCGCAACGTGATTTCCGGATGCGCCGTGTAGAATGCTTTGCTTAGATTGTGGCCGCTTGCCCAATAACCTGAAGCCGGCGTACGACGGCATCGACCACCATGTCGTTATTGCTGAACTCCTCGAAGGTCATGCCCTTCGTGTAACGCTCAATGGCCTCGATGCTTTCGAGAATATGGCCAAGGTAGACTTTGTCATCTCTCATAAAAGGGTTCGGCCTCGTCAAGGACTTCATCACGGAAAAAGTGACTCAGGGCATCGGGTGTGAGAAGGTCCACCGGTCGTCCTATGCGTTCGGAAAGATGCCGCTGGATCCGGGCCAGTTCAAAGTAGCCGATTGCGGCTGACGGCAGGAAGTCAATCAAGACGTCGATATCATGGGCCTGGTCCGGCTCGTGAATGCACGAGCCAAAGACAGCAGCCGACTTGATGTCGCCAGCATGCGGGTTTTCCGCAAGGGCTTCACGAAGTCTGGCCTTTATTGTCTCTTTGTCCATGGTCCAAAGCTTAGTGTGTAATAGCTGCCGTGTCAACACTGCTGTCAGGACGCCGCAAACGGACGAACCGCCTGCGCCGCGCCTTGCGCAAACGGCGTTCGCCGGCCGATGCCCATAGACTCCAGCCGCGTACAGTCGAGGTGGCTGTTCTTCGGCCGTGGTGCGCCCGGCGGCGGAGCGTCGTACGGACTGATCGACTCCCGCGCGACACCTAAGATATCGCAGAATACCTGCGCCATACCGTACTTCGTGAACGGCTCATCCCCCGACCAGTGACAGATGCCGCCGAAGGCCGGGTCCGCTGCCCGGTGTTCGATAAGCTGCCAGATCACCGCCGCCACGTCCGCCGTATGCGTCGGATACCGAGTCGCCCAGTTGTCCACACCGCCGCACTTGCCCGCCAGCAGGTCCGCCGCGATCACCGTCACCGGTGATTCATCCAGCGTCTCCACCTGCCCGTAAAGGATCGGTACACGCAGGACGCAGAAATCCGCCGCTACCCCCAGAACCGCCCGCTCGCTTTGCAGCTTGCTTTGCCCGTAAGCATTCAGCGGATTCGGCTGCGCGTCAGGCCCATACGGCGGCCGCGTACCGTCAAACACGTAGTCAGTCGAAATGTGTACCACCCATGCCCCAACCTCAGCCGCCGCCTCCGCCACATGCCGCGCCGCCGCCACGTTGAGCCGCTCCGTCAACTCCACATCATGCTCGCAAACGTCGGGCTTCCGCGTCGCCGCACAATGCACCACAACGTGAGGCCGCACCCCCAACACGCAATCCCGAATCTCCCCCGCTTCCAACATATTCACCCGGACCAGGCCCTCCCCCACGCGGGAAAACGCAGTCCCCACCACGTCATACCCGCACGCACGCAGCTCCAGACAAACCGCCCGCCCCAGCAACCCCGACGCACCAGTTACCAATACCTTCACTGCACGACCCCTTTGTGCCCGCACCGCACACCCTCCGGTTTGATCCGGTGATTGTGAACGTACTGCATACCCCAAGTATAACGCCAGTCACAACCTCGGGCAAACCGTTTCGGGCCGAAACTGTTCGTTTTGTGGCAGCTTGCTTTGGTCTTCAATTTGGAGTATTCTGGCGGCAGCGTTGAACATTTATAGGTTTGGGGGGCTTTTTTAAGGAGGTTTATTATGGCAGGCGGGATTGATCGACGTTCATTTCTGAAGACCGGTGCGGCAGCGGCGGCAAGTTTCACCATCGTCAACTCCGGCGTGCTGGCCCAGGGCAACAGCCCCAACGACAAGCTCAACATCGCCATCATCGGCGTCCGGGGCCGGGGCGGCGACAACCTCAACGCCGTCAAGAGTGAAAACATCGTGGCCCTGTGCGACGTCAACGGCAAGCACCTCGCCGCCGCCGCAAAGCAGTTCCCCCAGGCCAAGACCTACACCGACTGGCGCAAGTGCCTCGACCAGAAGGACATCGACGCCGTCGTCTGCTCCACCACCGACCATACCCATGCCTTCATCAACGTCTGGGCCCTGAACCGCGGCAAGCACGTTTACTGCGAAAAGCCCCTGGCCAACAGCGTCGAAGAGGCCCGCGTCGTCCGCGAGGCCTACCTCAAGCACAACGGCAAGGTCGCCACGCAGATGGGCACGCAGATCCACGCAAGCGACAACTACCGCCGCATGGTCGAACTCATCCGCCGCGGCGCCATCGGCACAGTCAAGAAGGCCCATGTCTGGTGCAGCCGCACGCCCCAAGGCGGCAGTTACCTGCCGCCCGCCGGCGACCCGCCCGCCGACCTCGACTGGGACCTCTGGATCGGCCCGTCGCCCATGCATCCCTACAACCCCGGCTACTTCGGCGGCTGCCTCGCATGGAACCGCTTCTGGGATTTCGGCAGCGGCCAGATCGGCGATATGGGCAGCCACATGATGGACATGGCCTGGTGGGCGCTTGACCTGCGCTTTCCCACAAGCTGCGAAGCCAAAGGCTCCGAGCAGAACCCCGACACCTGCCCCACCTGGCTCACCGCCACATGGGAACACCCCGCCAATGACTGGCGCGGCCCCGTCGAGGTCAACTGGTACGACGGCGGCAAGAAGCCCGGCGTCCCCTCGGAAGTCTTTAACCGCGACGCCATGTTCAAAGGCGTCATCTTCCAGGGCGACAAGGGCTGGCTCATCGCCGACTACGACTACCGCATCGTCATGCTCCGCGGCGACATGACCCACTACGACTCACCCAAGCCCGAAGAACTCATCCCCCCGTCGCCCGGCCATCATCAGGAATGGATCATCGGCTGCAAGACCGGCAAGCCCACCCTGTGCAACTTTGACTACTCCGGCACCCTCATCGAGCACAACCTGCTCGCCCTCGTCGCCTATCGCACAGGCACAAAACTCCAGTGGGACGCCGCCAATCTCAGGGCCCCTAACTGCCCCGAAGCAGACCGTTACATCCGGAAAACCTATCGCGCCGGCTGGACGCCCAACGGCTAACTCCCGTCGCCGCAAGTACTTGCACCAATCGCGTGCCCGACCTCCAAGGCCGGGCACGTTTTTGCGCGCTTCCGCAACTCATACCACCTCGCTGCTGCGGCACCCGCATTGGCAACGCCTGCGGACGTTCGGCGCTGCTGCCGGCCGCCCTTGCATTCCGCCCCCCGAGCACGTATCATAGGTCCGTCTGAAAAGCCGTATTATCCGCTTTTGTACGCAGGCCGCAAAGCCGCCGGCCGAGGAGCAAACATGAAACGATCAAACACCTGCCGTCTGCCAACCCTGATCATCGCGCTGTGCCTCCTCGCTCCGGCCGCCCGTGCCGCCGACCAGCCGCAATGGGGCCACTACCCCACCCGCAACATGGTCTCCACCGAAACAGGCCTCCCCACGACCTTCAACCCCGTCACCGGCGAAAACATCAAATGGATCGTTGACCTCGGCACCGAATCTTACGCCACGCCCGTCGTCGCCGAAGGCTGCGTCTTCATCGGCACAAACAACGCCAAACCGCGCGACGAAAAACACAAGGGCGACCGCGGCGTCCTCTTTTGCCTCGACGAAAAGGACGGCTCTCTCAAATGGCAGCTCATCGTCCCCAAACTCACGGAAACCCCCTTCAACCCGTATCTCGACTGGCCCCGCTCGGGCCTGTGCTCCCCTGTCACCGTGGAAGACGGCCGCGTCTATGCACTCACCAACCGCGGTGAAGCTGTCTGCCTCGACATCAACGGCCTGGCCGACGGAAACGACGGCCCCTTCACCGACGAAGCCCGCCATATGACCCCCGCCGACGAACCCCCGCTGGACCTGGGCCCCCTCGACGCCGACATCATCTGGCTCTTCGACGTCCACGCCGAAGTCAAGTCCTACCCGCACGACGGCGCACACAGTTCGCTCCTCATCGACGGCCCCTTCATTTATCTCAACACCAACAACGGCGTCGACAACACCCATCGCCGCAACCGCGCGCCGGACGCCCCAAGCCTCATCTGCCTCGAGAAAGCAACCGGCCGACTCATCGCCGTCGACAACGAAAAAATCGGCGGCAAGGTCTTTCACTGCACCTGGTCGTCCCCCGCAATCGGCGAAGTCAACGGACGCCGGCTGGTCATCTTCGGCGGCGGCGACGGCGTCGTCTACGCCTTCGAAGCATTGAAAGACATACCCGCAGCCGGCGCCGTCGAAACCCTGAAACGCGTCTGGCGTTTCGACTGCGACCCCACCGCCCCCAAGGAAGACATCCACTCCTACAAGAGCAACCGCAAGGTAAGCCCCAGCGGCATCATGAGCATGCCCGTCTTTCACGACGGCCGTGTCTACGTCACCGTCGGCGGCGACATCTGGTGGGGCAAGGAAGAGGCCTGGCTCCAGTGTATCGACGCCACCAAAGAAGGCGACATCACCACCACCGGTCTCGTCTGGTCCTATCCCCTTGTCGACCACTGCTGCTCCACGCCGTCGGTCTACAACGGCATGGTTTTCACCGCTGACTGCGGCGGCTTCGTCCACTGCGTCGACGCCAGGACCGGCAAGCCTCACTGGCGTCACGAAGCAGGCGGCGACATCTGGGCATCAACCCTCGTCGCCGACAACAGAGTCTACGTCCCCACACACCGCCGCAAAATGTTGGTCTTTGCCGCCGAAAAGGAATTGAACCTGCTTGGCACGGTAGAACTGGACAGCGCCGCCAGCGGCACCGCCACCGCCGCCAACGGCACGCTCTACGTCGCCACCATGCGAAAACTCTACGCCGCCGCCCTGACCAAACCATAACGCAAGGAGACAACCGCACAATGAGCACAAACCACACACGCCGCGACTTCCTCGCATCCGCCGGCCTGGTCACCGGCTCCGTCCTCTTCAACGGCTGCCTGCCCGCCGCCCGACGCCGGGCCGCAGCGACGTCCGACCGCCCAAACATCCTCTGCATCACCTGTGAAGACATCAGCCCGTGGTTAGGCTGTTACGGCAACCCTCACGCGATCACCCCCAACCTCGATCGCCTCGCCGCCGAAGGCACGCGCTACACCAGCGCCTTCGTCACGGCCCCCGTCTGCGCCCCGACCCGCTCCTGCATCATCACCGGCGTCTACGCCACGTCCCTGGGCACACAGCACCTCCGCAGCGATGTCCCGCTTCCCACGTACAGCCGCTGCTTTACCGAATACCTCCGCAGCGCCGGCTACTACTGCACCAACAACTCCAAGAAGGACTATAACTTCACCGACACCAACACCTGGGATGACTCCAGCCCGCAGGCCCACTGGCGAAACCGTCCCGCCGGCCGACCCTTCTTCAGCGTCTTCAACATCACGAACACACACCAGGCCCAGATCAACGGCTCAGACACCGAATGGCACGACAAGTGCGGCCGACACCTCACCGACGCCGAACGCCACGACCCCGCCGAAATGACAGTCCCGCCCTACTACCCCGACTCACCCATGGTGCGTAAAATCCTCGCCCGCTACCACGACCTGATCACGCTCATGGACCGCCGCGTCGGCGAAATCTTGGCCGAACTCGAAGCGGACAACCTCGCCGACGAGACCATCGTCTTCTTCTACTCCGACCACGGCTGCGGCATCCCCCGCCACAAACGCGTCCTCTACGACACGGGCCTCAACGTCCCCTTTATCCTCCGCGTTCCGCCCAAATACGCCCATCTCGCCCCTACGCGTCCCGGCAGGACCACCGAGCGCCTCATCAGCGCCGTCGACCTTGCGCCCACCATGCTGGGCCTTGTCGGCCTGGCCATCCCCGGCTACATGCAGGGCGCGCCTTTCCTCGGACCTGCCACCGCCAAACCGCGCCAATACGTCTTCGCCGCATCGAGCCGCGTCGACGAAGCTTACGACATGTCTCGCTGCGTCCGCGACGGCCGCTACAAATATATCCGCAACTACCTGCCGCATCTGCCCCTCATTCAGCGCAGCGCCTACTGCGACCAGGCCGAGATCATGCAGGAACTCCGTCGCCTCGCTGCCGAAGGCGACCTCACCGCGGCGCAGGCCGCACTATGGAACAAGCGCCCCGCCGAAGAACTCTACGACACCCAAAGCGACCCGCTCGAACTCAACAACCTCATCGACTCGCCAAGACACGCAAAGATCAAGGCACGTCTCAAAGCCGAGCTGCACAGGTGGATGCTCGATATCAAAGACGCCGGCCTCCTCAGCGAAGCCGCCATGCACCGCCGCTCCAAAGGCTCAACGCCTTACGAACTGACCCGCCAACCGGACTTTCCCATCGAACGTATCCTGGCGGCCGCCGACAACGTCGGCTTAACCTGCGATAAGAGCGCCCTGCTTAGACTCCTCAAGGACCCCGACCCGGCCGTCCGTTTCTGGGGCGTCATCGCCGCCGCGAACTGCCAACCGGCCGCAGCCCTGATCGACATGCTGAAAAGTCTGCTGACGGATGCCGACCCAAACGTCCGCTTCGCCGCCGCCGGCCTGCTGGTCCAATGGACCGACTCGCCCGAAGCGCTTGACGCATTGATCAAAGGCCTGGACCACCCGGACGGGCCGACCGCGCTCTACGCTGCACGCGAGATCGAACTGGCCGGCAAAAAGGCCTCGCCTGTCATCGAAAAGGTCAAGGCCGCACGCCAGGCTAATTTCGCATCCGAACGTCACAAAGACTATAAGATGTTCATCGACTGGGCCCTGACCGCGTCCCTCCGTTCCTGTGGAATGCAAGCCGATTACCTGATGAAATTCTGACCGACAGAAAAGGAGGCATAAGCAATGACACGCAACGTAATCTGCATCGCCCTGGCTTTCACTGCAATCACCTGCATGTGTGCCGTCGCCGCCGAATCCGCACCAACCGCCACCGGGCGCCCCTGGGGTCAAATGGCCGACGGCACCACCGTCAACCGTTTCGACCTCAAGGTCGGCAAAATGGAAGTCGGCGTCATCGAATACGGCGCGACGCTGGTCTCCATCCGTGTGCCCGACAAGCGCGGCAAGATCGACGACGTGCTTTTGGGCTTCGACAACCTGGAGGACTACTTCAACCGCAACTTCGGCGGCGTCACCGGCCGATTCGCCAACCGCATCGGCGGCGCAAAGTTCACACTTGACGGCGTTGAATACAAAGTCACCGCCAACTCCGGCCCCCACCACATCCACGGCGGCCGAAAAGGCTTCGACAAGCAGTTCTGGAAAGGTGAGCCATTCACCACCGATACCGAGGCCGGCGTCCGACTCACCTACCTCAGCAAAGACGGCGAAGAAGGCTACCCCGGAAACCTCAACGTTACCGTCACCTACACGGTCCGCGCTCCGGCCGCGCTCGAAATCCACTACGAAGCCACCACCGACAAACCCACCGTCATCAATCTCACCAACCACGCCTACTTCAACCTCGCCGGCGCAGGCAGCGGCAGCGTCCGCGACCACATCGCCGTGATAAACGCCGATCACTACACAGTCGCCGACGACGCCCTGATCCCCACAGGCGAGATTCGCTCCGTTGAAGGAACGCCCCTTGATTTCAGACCTGACCATCCGCGCAGAACCATTGGTCAGCGCATCGACCAACTCACGCAGACCCGCGGCTATGACCACAACTACGTCCTGAATTCTCCGGGCGGGGCCGCAGGTTTTCTTCACCCCCCAACCGGCCGCTCAATGCTCGTCTACACCACCGAACCCGGCATGCAGTTCTATACCGCAAATCACCTGCGCGACTTGAAGGGCAGAGATGGAAAGGTGTATAATCAGCATGGCGCGTTCTGTGTCGAAACGCAGCATTATCCGGATTCGCCGAACAAGCCGAACTATCCGTCGGTCGTACTTCGGCCGGGCGAGAAGTTCGACTCAAAGACGGTTTTTGCGTTCCCTGAAGAGATGATACTGCCCCATGACGATCCGCCGCCGCAGGAAAAGTCAGATGGAGCATTGATCGGATAAGCCGGCCGGCATGATCGTTCGCCGGCCTGAAAAGTCCCAATCGAAAGGACCGACAATGACCGACAGAATCACACGCCGCCAATTCATGCGCGACAGCGCCGTCACCGCAACCGCCCTCGTCGCCGGTTTCGTCGGCACCGAGATCGTCCGGGCCGGCGCCGCCAACGTCGACATCCGCAAGATCCTCAACTACAACCCGCAGATGGAATACCGCCGCCTTGGCCGCACCAATCTCATGATCTCCGCCGCAAGCCTCGGCGGCCACTGGAAACGCATCGTCAAGGTCGTCGGCGGCGAAGAGCCTGCCGGCTGGATGACCATGGATATCGACAACCCGGCCTTTCAGAAGAACCGGCTCGAAGTTGTCAACCGCTGCATCGACCGCGGCATCAACTACGTCGACGCCTGCTGCCGCGAAGAGATCTTAGCCTACGCCCGCGCGCTCAAAGGCCGCCGCGACAGGATGTACTTTGGCTATTCCTGGCACATCACCGAAAGCCGCTTCCCCGAATGGCGATCGGCCAGGAAACTCAAGGAAGGCCTCGACGCCGGCATGAAAGAGGCCGGCCTGGATTATGTCGACCTCTGGCGGATCAGCCTGCTTGAAACCAGCAGCCAGCACACCGAAGCCGAGGTCCAGGAAGCCGTCGCCGCGCTCGACTGGGCCCGCAAGACCGGCCGCGCACGCTTCATCGGATTCTCCTCCCACGACCGCATGCACCTCAAGCACCTCATCGAAACGTACCACGACCACATAGACGTCATCCTTACGCCCTACACCGCAAAGAGCAAGCTCGTCACCGACGAGACCGGCCTCTGGGCAACGCTGAAGAAGTACGACGTCGGCTGGTTCGGCATCAAGCCCTTCGCCAGCAACTCCGTCTTCAAGGGTGACAGTTCCCCCAACAGCCCCCACTTCGAAGAAGACAACCGCATCGCCCGGCTGGCGATCCGCTACATCCTCTGCAACGAGGCGATCACCGCCCCCATCCCGGGCATGATCACCCCGCAGCAGGTGGACAACGTGGCGCTTGCCATCATGGAGCGCCGCCAGCTCGACATCAGAGAACAAGCCGACCTCGCACAGGCAATGGACCGCGCGTGGGCCAGCCTGCCCGAAAACTACCAGTGGCTCAAGCAATGGGAATACGTTTGATGATGCACCGCAGATTTTTCCTGTCGGCGGCGGCGCTGGCCGTCCTGATCATCGCGACAGCGGGCTGCCGCTCAACCGGCAGCCGCAAATCCGAAAACGCCTCAACCGAGCCGGCCGCGTCAGCACCTGCCGAACCGGCCTCGCCGCTGCCGCCGCTGGTCGTCGACACCGACGCGCCGCTGCTGCTCGATGAGCACGCCGAACCCGACCCGGCCGAGCCCGTCGGCGGCGCCGACAATTCACCGTGCCTTGTCTGCCACGCAAACTACCGACACGAGGACCTCGCTGCCGCGCACGCGGCCGTAATGATCGGCTGCGCCGGATGCCACGGCGAGTCCATCCCCCACCGCAACGACGAAAACAACACCATTCCCCCCGACAAGATGTTCGCCCGCGACATCATCGACACCGCCTGCGTCAGGTGCCATAAAGGCCACGACGTCGCCCCTGCCAAGGTCATCGCCCGCTACAAAGAACGCGCCCTCGACAAGACCGACGACACCGTCGTCTGCACCGACTGCCACGGCGACCACCGCCTGAAACTCCGCACCGTCAACTGGGACAAGAAAACCGGCAAACTCCTCCAAACCAACAAGCAATAGACATTACACGATATCGTGAAGGCATTCACAAATACCCCCAAACAGGTCAGACCGGTAAGGTGGGGTTTCTACCCCACCCGCGGAGTGGCCGGTAGGCCGGGGTTTCACCCACCCGCAGGTTGCCAAAGAAACCTCGTGATAATGGCGCTGCTCGATCGGGGCGTTCGTTCCTTGGCGTGGTAAACACCTCGAACGCCTCGCGGCCGTGCCGTCGTTGATTTTTCCCACAAGACCGCGTATCCTTTGTTTCAACAGTTTATCCGAACTTTGCAGAGGGCGGGGCTTGCCCTCACCCCGCGACACTCAGGAGAAAGCCACGATGAAATCTTCGACGCTGCTGGCAATACTGTTCTGCTGCACAATTTCCGCTGCCGCCGACGACCTCCTCATCGCCGACTTCGAATCCGAAACATACGGCGACTGGACCGTCACCGGCGAAGCCTTCGGCCCCGGCCCCGCCGCCGGCCGACTCCCCAACCAGATGGACAACCTCACCGGCTACGAAGGCCGCCGCCTCGTCAACTCCTTCTACGGTGGCGACGACTCCACCGGCACGCTCACCTCGCCTCCCTTCACCATCCAGCGGCGCTACATCAACTTCCTCATCGGCGGCGGCATGCACCCCGGCCGCACCTGCATCAGTCTCCTCGTCGACGGCAAGATCGTCCACACCGCCACCGGCCCCAATGATCGCCCCGGCGGCACCGAAGCCCTCGACTGGCACACGTGGGACGTTTCCGACCTGTACGGCAAGACCGCCCGAATCGAAATCCTCGACCAACAGAAAGGCGGCTGGGGCCACATCAACGTCGACCACATCTACCAAAGCGACACCAAAGCAGCCGCCGAAAAAACCCGCGACATCCTTCTCGACAAACGCTACCTCAACCTCCCCGTCAAGACCGGCGCTCCCAAACGCCGCATAAGCCTCCTCGTCGACAACCGAACCGTCCGTGAATTCGAAATCGAACTCGCCGACGCCGAGCCCGACTTCTACTGCTTCCTCGACGTCACCGCCTGGCGCGGCAAACACGCCACCGTAAAAGTCAACGCACTTTCCCGCAGCTCCAGAGGCCTCGCCAACATCGCCTGCGCCGACACCATCCTCGGCGCCGAAAACCTCTACCGCGAACCGCTCCGCCAGCAATTCCACTTCTCCTCCCGCCGCGGCTGGCTCAACGACTCCAACGGCCTCGTCTGGCACGACGGCAAGTACCACCTTTACTACCAGCACAACCCCTACGGCTGGGCCTGGGGCAACATGCACTGGGGCCACGCCGTCTCCGCCGACCTGGTCCACTGGACCGAACTGCCCATCGCCATCTACCCCCGCGCCTATGGCGACTGGGCCTTTTCCGGAAGCGCCGTCGTCGACCGCGCCAACACCGCCGGCTTCAAGACCGGCACGGAGGACGTCATCGTCGCCGCCTGGACCAGCACCGGCCGCGGCGAATGCATCGCGTACAGCAACGACGGCGGCCTCACCTTCACCGAATACCCCGACAACCCCGTCGTAAAGCACCGCGGCCGCGACCCAAAGGTCATCTGGTACGCACCGGGCAAACACTGGTCCATGGCCGTTTACGACGAAACCGACAACCGCCGCGCCATCGCCTTCTACACCTCGCCGGACCTCAAGAACTGGAAGTACGAAAGCGCAATCGACGGCTTCTTCGAATGCCCCGAGATCTTCGAACTCCCCATCGACGGCGACAGAGCAAACACCCGCTGGGTCCTCTACGCCGCAGACGGCGAATACATGCTCGGCGCATTCGACGGCAAGACCTTCGCCCCCGAAACTGCCAAAATCCGCTTTGACTACGGCAACTGCTTCTACGCCTCGCAGACATACAACGATATCCCCGCCTCCGACGGCCGCCGCATCCAGATCGCCTGGGGCCGCATCCCCACCCCCGGCATGTCTTTCAACCAGTGCATGCTCTTCCCCACCGAACTCACACTCCGCACCACCGACGAAGGCCTCCGCATGTTCGCCGTCCCGGTCCGCGAAATCGCCACCCTGCACAAGACAAAACATGAATGGAAGAACCGCACCATTAAGCCCGGCGAAAACCCCCTGAGCAAAATCCAAGGCGAACTCTTCCACATCACCGCCGACCTGCAAACAGGCAATGCCAGACAATGCGGCCTAACCATCCGCGGCACAACCATCACTTACGACGCCGAAAAGAACACACTCACCTGCCTCGACAGGTCCGCCCCCCTCAAACCCCAAGACGGCCGAATCACCCTCGAACTGCTCATCGACCGCAACAGCATCGAAATCTTCGCCAACCACGGCCGAATCTACATGCCGATAGGAAAGACCCTCCCCGACGACAACAAAAACCTCGCCCTCTTCGCGCGCGAAGGCTCAATCGTCATCAACGCACTCACCGTCTGCCAACTGAACTCCGCCTGGCGCTGACCCCCTCGCCTGCACATAATGCATCACAGGGGCGACCCTCGCGGCCGCCCTCATCCACCCGCGCCTCGCCGTCCGCGCCGCCGCTGCAGAAGCGCCAGATTCTGCTCGATCGTGGCCTTGCACTTGCCCGCCGCATTAGGAAGCGCGTTCTCGAACTGCCGGCGAGCCCCGCGCCGAATCGCCATAAGTGCCGCCGCAGCCGGCTCGCAAAGCTCGTCATCGCACAAGAACGCCCCAATCGCCTCCGCCTCGGCCGCCGTCCCAACCGCCTGCAGTTCCTGCAGCAGATACGCCTTCACGCCCTTCGGCAAATCGCGCCCGACGCACTTCGCCAACGTCGACGCAACCATCCGCCGCTCTTCCTCACGCCCCGTCCCCACCGCAATCACCGCACAATGCAGCGCATAATGCGCCTTGTAATCGCCGCCCTCACCCGGCCCCTTGAACATCCCCACAACCGCCTCGATACCGGCCGCCCCGCCGGCCAGCACGCCGTCGGTCACCTCATCCACAACCTGCTTGTCGATATTTGACATGAACCCGTGCTCGTCGGGCTCCGGAAGCTTATTGATCAATTGCGCAAGTTCCTGCCGTGCCAGTAACGTCTTACAGATGCCACGGCGCCCGCATCGGCTGATTCACCAGGCGGTTGGCCTGCTCATCCCCCACAATCTGCTCCCGCACCGGATCGTACTGAATCTTCCGCCCGACCCGGATCGCAATATTCGCCAGATGCATCAGGCACACGCAGCGGTGCGACACATCCGCATTGCCTCCCGCCCGCTTCCGCGTCCGAATCGCCTCCGGAAAGCTCACCAACGGCTCCGGATCCGGCATAGCCGCCAACTTCTTGCGATCCTCCTCGCTCAGATCGCTTTCGCTTACGTCACGAGGCTCCTTGCGATCATACGGCGCGCCCCACTCCCCACTGTCGAACACTAACGTCAGCCCGTCGGCATACTTCAACTCCACCCAGCCCCACATCCCGCACGCCTCCGGATGCGCCACCGGCGCGTGCGCCTCGATCTCCACCGGGCTGGTATCGTCCCGCGCATACTCATACGAGAAACCGTCGAAGTAATGCTGCCCCATATCCGTCAGCCCGCCGCCCTCGTAATCCCAGTAGCCGCGGTGCGATCCGCCAAACCGGTGCGGATGAAACGGCCTCAGCGGCGACGGCCCGCAATACATATCCCAATCCAGGCTCTTCGGCGGCTGCTGCGGCTTCGGGTTGATCATCCCGCTCCATTCCTTCACCTTGAAGCCGCCCCGCTTGATGTACACGACGTTGTTCTTCTTGAGCAGTCCGCTGGCCATAAGCTTCCGCTTCCGCCGGTTTGCGCTGAACCGCCCGTACGTGCCCACCTGAAAGATCCGCCCCGTTCGCCGTTCCGCCTCCGCAACAGCCAGGCCTTCCGCAATGAACCGCGTCATCGGCTTTTCGCAAAGCACGTCTTTGCCCGCCTCCATCGCCGCAATGGAAATCAGCGCATGCCAGTGCGGCGGCGTCGCAATCGCCACCACGTCGATGTCCTTGCGCTCCAGCACCCGCCGGAAATCCGTGTAAACGGTCTTGTTGTCGGCATGATCAAGGAACTTGACGTCGCAGATGGCCAGCTTCTTGACGTCCGGCCCAAGCCCCTCGAACGTCCCGTTTCCACGTCCGCCGCAGCCGATCAGTGCCCCGCCGAACGTCTCGCTGGGCGGCGTCTGCCCCTGCCCAAGAACATGCCGCGGAACAATCGTAAACGCCGCCACCGCCCCGGCCGACCCCTTGATGAACCTCCGCCGAGAAATCCCCGCCTGCTGCTGAGCCAAAACCAGGGACAAAATCCGCACGCACGCCGCACCGTCACGCACAGCGCGCCAATTCTACCTGCCGGCCCGTACCGCCACCATACTCCATCCAATGGCCCATGTCAAGCTAACCAAAGCCGCCGTCAGTCGACATAGAACACGTGAAGGTCATTGCCGACTACACTGAAGCGCTTGGGCCCTGACCGCGTCTCAACCATGACGTCCGTCCTGTCCGTCAGCCCGCAGTAGACGTTCTGGAAGATCACCGCCGCCCCGTCGCGTCCTTCTCCATAGATACAAAGGGGCTTCCGCGCTGCGTAGATCCTGACAATATTCGCCTGCCCGGCGTTGGCCGTACCGTACCGACTCAGCGCCGCACTGCCTAAGGACCCCTTCTCCGGCTTGTTGGAATCCGCGTATCCGCTCTCGACCGCACCGCCGTTGACGCGGTACGAGTACGTCGCATACTCTAACGTCCTGCTTGTCCGGTCGCTCACTGCTGTAATCTGCCCTACCAGCCATGCACCGGCAAACGCACCCGATTCGCCCATATGCGGATTCGGTGGAAACTGTCCCTTCGGAGAGCGAACCCGTTTGACGTGCCCCGGCTTGTCAGGGTCGTAATCCGTTATTTCTCCGCCGACCGGCTGCCACTGCGTCTTACCGGCGCCCGCCGCCCACGAATCGCCGAAGGCATACGGATCGGACACCAGTCGCACATTCGAATGCCACAGCACATAATCGTTGCCCAACAGAAGCGCCCATAACGCTTCGTTGAGCATCATGTGAAACGGCCACGCCACCTCCACCTGCCGAATGATATCCCCCTGCGGCCAGTGCAGCCGGGATTTCGTCCCCGCACGATACATATTGCTGTTGACGCCTTCCGCATTCGACCAGCCGAACTTCAGCACCCGCCGGTCCGGCGCCGCCACGAACTTCCGCTCATAATTGTATATCTCGTTGTAAATGCGGATGCCCTCCGGACATACCGGATAGCTGTCCAGATACCCGCCCTGCAGCCAGTTTCGGTACTTATACGCCCCCTCTGAAAAATAAGCGCATGGTATCCACTTGCCGTCGAAATACCGCATGCGGGCCATCTCCTGGCTGGCCAGTCCCTCGATCAGCCGCTTCTCGTTGAAATCCCATAGAAAGGTGACGCTGTTGTCGTAGCCCGCCAGCGCCCCGAAATAGTCGTCGTACAGCCGCGTCTGGTTCGGACTCGTAACCCCCAACTCCTTCTCCATCCGGCGATAAATCCCTTCGAGAACCTGCTGCGACCGTTCCGAATGGTCCTTGACGCCGCGCGTGCCGAAGTTCTCATCCATCTCCGCCGCCGTAATGAAATCACGATCCATCGGATGATCCGCGATCAGCCATTCATTTGACGCCAGCCTGCCGCTATGGTCCAGCGCCTGTTTGTTCTTCCACTTCCTGTTGGCCGGCACCGTGTCCAGTTCGTGGTAACAATACTGAATGTGCGTCACCTTCCGGTAGATCTGCTCCAACGGAATATCCCACAGCAGCCGTGTCACCCCGAACCCCTTGTCCGGCGGCAGTCTCAAATCGTACGGCAGCACCTGGTAGTGCGGCAGCCACGACACCCGCTGCAAATCGTACGGCAGCATCACTTCCCGCACGTCGCCGTCGGCCTGCTTCTGCGCCCGAAGCGGCACGATCGAGATATTGACATAATCCAACTGCCCGGAGTTGGACCTGTACGTATCCGGATTGCACGTCAGATTCCACGGATTCTCGAAGACCTCCTCATAACTGCCGGCCTTGATCCATTGAATGGCAAAACCATAGTTGCCGTCCGCAAGCATCAGCCCCTCTCCCCGCAGCGCCCCTTCCTCGGCCGCCTTCAACCGCCGGTGCGCATGGTCGTAAATGAAACTTCGACACGCATTGGTCCCGTCAAAGGACGGCTTGCTCTCGGGCAGAACCATCCGCACCCGTCCGTCCGGCCGGATATCGAAGGTCACATCCTGAGTAGGTATCCACTCATAAAGACGCCCCCGGACAGTCCGGCTGTATACCCCCGGATTCTCAAACGCAGGCGCACCCGCCCCCGAAACACAGACTGCCAACGCAAACACCCACCTCGCCATACCATGATGCATACCATATCTCCGGTTGATTATCGAAACTTATCAAAACGTCACACCGCCCATTATAAATGAAAACCCTTCACCGGCCAAACCTTCAGCTGCGACTCATCTCATCCCCAATCCTCGCAAACCCGCGCAGAATCGAAAACCCCGCATACAAGAGGGGACGCCGCCGTCGTACGGGCCAATCTTGCCTAAACACCAGCCGCACCATCCCAGCCGTCCACCTTGCGCCCCCCCTGTCACGGCCGTCTCACCCCAGACCCCGCATCTTCGCCAGCACCACCAGCCCTGCGACCGCCAACACCAGTGCCAAATTGACCGCCAGCCCGATAATCGCCGGCCCCTTCTTCTGATTTCTCCTGGCCAGCCCGGCAATCCCCGCCACGAGACCGACAAGGTTGCAGAACATCGACGCCAGAATGATCGCTCCCTCCACCGCTGCCCTGTCCTCTGCGTCGCCCGCCTCGCCCCGCACACCCGCAACGATCGCCGATCCCATCATCGCCCCGTAGAGTGCCCCCGCAACCAGCCCGCCCGCAATCGAGACAATCCCAAGCGTCGCGCTGCGTGCCCCGAGCGCCCCCGCCACGACGGGCCGGTCAACGTTCACGATCCGTTGGTCCGCATCGGCGCGGACCGCAGCAAAACGCTCCTCCACGACACGCCTGAAACGCCCCAAAATCTCCCTCCTCAATCTTCAGCTTCGGCACCACCAGCGCCTTCACCGCGCTGATATAAATGAAGTAATAATCCGGCGTATCCACAAGCCGCTCCACCATCCGCCAGTCCATTCGCGACTCGCAAAGCTCATCCACACTGATGAGCCTGTCCTCTGTCGCCTCCAGGTACTCCAGCCCCCCCAAACCCCGGTTCTCCCCCTCGCTGTACATCTTCTGAGCGCTCTTGCGAAGCCGCCCATCATTGCCTCCCCAGGCCCACAGAATAAGCAGACCCGACGGTATCGCCGCGCTCACAATCGAAAAGACCGGACTTTCTTTGAATCCGAGCACCGACAGCACAACGAACAAGCCCAATGGAACCATCAGGCCCCAGACAATAAGGCCCCGCCGGTAAGACGGCGAACTCCGAACATGATAGACATTGAACGCCACATAATCATCCACCGACAGCCGAAACCCGATCCTCATCCCGAAAACTCCATCACAAAAGACCTTAACCCCATCACACCGCGCGTCAAACACCCGCAAGTTGCCAGCCGCTTACACTTGGTTGCCGACCCGAGTTGCACCCTCCATTATACCGCCCCGCACCCCAAAGGCAACCAATCCCACTCTCCAAAACCCCAAAATAAAGAAGACCACGCAAAGCGTGGTCCCCTTGCCAACCCCCCGGACGTCAACAACTCACGACCCCTTTCCCTCCATCACGCGCCCCACGCCCGACGCATCCGCCCTCAACAGGCAACAACCCGTGAAAATAAAAAGTGTCCGCCCGGCCGCCGAAGCTGCCTTGACGGACACTCCAGATTGTCACAATGAAAAGTCTGTTACTGCGGCTTGGACCACACGTCCCTGTTGTTCAGCGTCATCACCTCGGGTGACATTCCCTCCGGCGCGCTAACGGTGATCTTGAAATCAAGCGGCGGGCTGCCGCCCTCGGTATACTTGGTGTTCCATGTAAAGTTGCTATAGTCGAAATACTTACCCGACAGATCCTCCGCCGTCAATCCCATCGCCGACAGCGACGGCTGCCCCTCACCGTACATCCCTTTGGCGCCCTCTCTCTGGGCGTAATCTCTCAGCGACTTGGCCAGATTTTCCGCCATTGTCCGGCCTTCCGCCCACTTGGCCGCGTCCACACGCCCTCGCATGATCGGAATCGCGATCGCAGCGATGACCCCGACGATCAGCACAATCACCAACAATTCGACCCATGAGAACCCCTTTTGCCTCGTCATGTTCATAAGCCCCCAAGTAAAATGACAACCGACAATTCCCGCCTTTTCTGCGACTTGCCGCAGCACGCCTGCTTTTCGGCGCATTTCACCGCCTCGTTAAGCGCCTTTGGCCGCATACCGCCCCCAAAGCACAGCAAACCGCCGCAAAGACCCCGTAAAACCCCGTCAAACCCCTGCAAAACGCGGTGCAACCCCGCCATATCCCGGCAAAACCGCCCGATATGCACTCGCATTCGCGCACATTCCCGGGGCAAACCCGCCCAAAAACCAGTCGTTTTTGAGCGCACGGCGTATTATCCGCCGAATAGAATTGCCTGAACCTGCCGCCTCTCTATAATGTAGGAAAATTGGTCAAAAACTCAGTTCAGGAGAAGACATTATGTGCGATAGCTGTGGATGCCATGAAAACTCGATCAATGCGCAGGTCACAGAGGTCATAGACGCCATCCGGCCCATGCTCCAAAACGACGGCGGCGACATCGAACTCATCGGCATAGACGAAGATAACACCGTCCGAGTCCGCCTTCAGGGCGCTTGTCGAGGCTGCCCGGGCGCTGCCATGACGCTTAAGATGGGCGTTGAAAGGCTGCTGAAAGAAAAAGTCCCGGCCGTAAAGCAGGTTGTCGCCGTGCAGTAATCACGCAAGCGACACAATCAGACTTACAGAATATCGCGGCGAATCGCCCGCCTAAGGCGCCGCCGGCTCGAGCCGAAACAGGTTTACAAACCGCCTGCCGTTTCGAAACTGCGTCACGAACGTGTAAGGCCCAACGTCGCGAGCCTGCGAAAGCGCCTGGAAATGCTCCAGGTGGTAAAGCTCGTAATACGGATCCCGCGAAGCGAACCCCAAACGCGAATCCCACGCCACCCAGACTATTCCTTGTTTGCGGAACGCCTCTGCATAGTCCAGGAGATCCTCCGCCTCGACGTTCTGGTAGTTTACAAGCTGACTTTTCAGCTCGTCTGGCAGATATAACCGCACCACCGCAGTCAGCGTGGTGACCAATCGCTCTCCCGGCCGGCCGTTTTCAGCATACCAGTCTGCCAGTTCCTTGAATTCCGCGTCACGCGACCCCGTATTCAAAATCTCGGCCGCAGACAAATGGCTCGAAACAACCACCACCGGCAGGATTGCAATAAACGCAATTTCCTTCCACGCCCCCCCATATCCCCGCAGATAGAGCGAAATCGCGCCCAGCAAAACCACTGTCCCCAGCGCAACCCACGGCAGAACTGCCGCTTTGGGGCAAATCGCCGCGGCGCGTTCCAGATTCGGCAAAATACTGAAAAACCAAATTGCAAAAACAGAAATCACGAAAATCTGAAAAACGGCCGCGACCATGCGCGCCAACCTGTTTTCCCCGGCAAGCCTGGCAACCTGCACAAGGCCATACACGGAAATCAGCAGGGCAATCCAGAAAATCGGCAAATGAAACCTCTCCAGCGGATAAGGATACCATGCATGCACGAGAAAGTACGGCACAAGAAATATCCCGAGGACGAGCACGCGCCAGCTCCTTTTCAACACCGCCGCCACAACACCAAGCAGAAAGGTGACGGCCGCCAAGACCTTCACAACAATGGCAAGCGCATTATCGTCACTTTCCGAGGCATTAAAATGTAATGACGCCAGATTGCCGTACCCGACGGACCAAAGGAGGTTCAGGTGCTTGCCCACCGCCATCTTGTCTTTGCTGAGTTTAGCAAACGCGCCCGAGCCGGGCTTGAAAACATGGAAATAGTGGGTCGCGTTATCGGCTTGCGTCATGACGGTGCCGATCATCCAGAGCGCAACAGGAATGCCGGCGGCGAAGGCAAGGGCCAGTGCCGCAAGACGCTGTTTTTTCGTTTTTGAAAATGCCAGATCAATAATCACCGCGGCCAAAATCAGCGCAGCGCATTCGTAACGAACCATCGTAGCAACGGATGCGGCCAGGTAGCACCAGCGAGTCCTCAGAAAGATAAGCCACACCGTCAAGAGAATGAAGAAGAGAAGCGTGGTTTCCGCTATGGGTTCGGTCAGGAGGTAAAGAACCCAGGGATTCAACAGACAGATAAAGGCAAACCACTTGGCAGCGCGGCCCACGAGTTGGCGGGCGATAAGAAACAAAAGCACGCCGTTGAGAGGGTGGAGAATCGCATTCAGCATCCAGCCGGCCTTAAGGTCCGGGTAACGGCCGGGCATGAAGGGGGTGAGAAGGTTTTGCAGAATACCGGTCACGGGACCGCGCTTGAAGGAACCAGGCAGCTTGAACGACAGGATGGCCCGGCCTGTACTGTAGAAGTCGGGGAAGTCGGAGTTGGGGACGACCTGATGGCCGTAGAAGAGTATGGACTGCAGGGCACCAAAAAGGAACAGGACGACGCAGATCGCCAGTACGAGCCTTTTTTCGTTTCGTTCCCGGTCCGCCGCCGTGACCGTAGGGTCTTGCGGCAGAGGGCGGCGTCGGCCCCTGCATTTCTGTCTCTTAGTCTTCATGGCCCCTTTTTTCCAATACGATTGTTTGAAACATGGCCGTTGCGGCGTTTGCGAACTGCAGGATTGCCTCCAGAACCCTGACCACTGTGAACGCCCAACCCGGCAGCAGTTGTCTGAGGGTAAAGCCCCCGCTGAGGAGATAGGCAATCGGCGTATGACGGCGCATGGCCGCTATTCGCAGCCCCGGAAATTTGCTCTCGAAGACCTCCCGGTCGCGCGTGAAGATAATCCACGCAAGGGCGTCATTGCCGTCAAGCAGCGGCCGTTGGCCTTCGACCTGCCACCCTGCTTCAGGGTCGAACCCCTCATGGTGAAAGCGTGAGTAAATGAACCGGGCCCACGGCGTGTTGGCCGGTTCGATCATGACGATTCGGCCGCGAGCTTTCAGGACGCGGCTCGCTTCAACGAAGAACCGCTCCACGTTTTTCATGTGGTGGAGGACGTTGATCATAAGGATTGCATCGACACTTTCGTTGTCGAATGGCATGTCCGCGGCATCGATGACTTTATCGAGGCCCGGCAGGTCGAGGACGTCGGAGGTCTGAACACGCGGATACAATTGCTGAATAAAGCCCGCGCCGCTGCCCAATTCGATGATGGCGCCGGTCTGCGCCTCGGCCACGTGCGACATCAATTCATTGTACCAGCGGATGTAGACCTTTCCGAGGAAGGGTTTGCGTTCGAGCATTCGCCGGTGGAGCAAGGTCAGTTCGCGGTCGTCAAACGCGGCGGCTTGCTTTGCTTCGGGCATTGTGAGCAAGTCGAGCAGGCCCATGGGCTTCAGATCTTCCATTTGAATTTCTTGAAGGCGATCCAGCTCATTCGCAGCAGCAGCCAGCCATGACGGAAGCGGTCAATATTGGTCGTACCGTAGGTGCGCGCACGATAGGTCACCGGGACTTCCACGACCTTGAAGTTCTGCCGAACGGAGCCGAAGATGAGGTCGAAATCGCCAAAGGGGTCAAAATCGCCGAAGTAGGCGCGGTTGGCGGCAAGGATATCGTAGTGCCTGCGGCTCAGCATCTTCGTGCCGCAGAGCGTATCGCGGAACCGCTGGTTCAACAGCCAGGAAAAGAGCTTTCCGAAGAACTTGTTGCCCAACAGGTTCAGGAATCGCATCGCCTGTTTTTCCATCGGATACACGAGGCGCGAGCCGTTGATGAATTCGCCTTTGCCCTGACAGAAGGCGTTGAAGAACTTGGGCATGTCCTCCGGCGGCGCCGTAAGATCGGCGTCCTGGATGACCAGCACGTCGCCTTCGGCGGCGGCAAAGCCCTTGCGGACCGCATCGCCTTTGCCTTTGCCGTCGCCCTGGTGGATCAGGCGGATGCGGCGCTCGGGGTGTAATGCGATTTGTTCTTCAATTGCAGCGGGCGTGCCGTCGGTGCTGCTGCCGTCGACAAAGATGATTTCCGTCCACCGTCCCATCTCGGGGATACGTGCGACCGCCTCAGCGATATTGCCTTTTTCATTTCTGCACGGAACCACGACTGAGACGCTCAGGTCAGCGGGATCCGCAGGCACGGGGTCCGGCCGGGCAACAACCAGGTGGATCAGATTGAATGCCCGGAAGACCGGCAGCAGCGACAGGACATGATTACAGAACGATGACAGAAGCGGGATGTACTTGGGCATCGTCATCATGCTCTCACGTCGGATGGTATCGTAGCCGCTGAGATACAGGAAGTTGACGATGTCCTCGGGCGGCAGCCAGTTCTGGCACGCGTTCGGACGCCGCAGACCAAGGCGCGATCCCATCCGCAGGAGACCTTCCCAAAGGTGGCTGTAGTAAACGATGATTATGCGCGTATCGTTGTGGGTAAGAGGCCGAAGCCGTTCGAGGACACGCTGGATGTCGGACCACACGCCAATCGAGTTGCAGATCAGAATGTAATCGAATGTCTCATCGAGTGAGATCGTGTGCGGATCCTGAACCTCGAAACGGTATTGGGGAAAACGGCGTCTGGCCGATTCGATGGCTCTTTCGTCCGTGTCGATACCGACTCCGTATGCGGGATTGACCGCGGCAAGAAGATCGCCCGCTTCACAGCCGACGTGCAGGACACGGCTGCCGGGACGGACGTTGTGCGCAAAGGTTCGGTCAAGCCAACCGTAATAGTACGCATTCTTTCTGCGCCAGTACTCTGCGGTCTTTTCCATTATCAGCAGCCCTGATCAGAAACGATTATACACGAAGATCATGCTTTGCGGCAACGCACGCTGCAGACCTCGCCTTGACACTTTAGACGCGCTTTGCGGCCTCAATACGCGAAACTCTTGTACAATTGTGTTCTGCATGGCGTCTCGTTTGTTATTTCTCGCGGCGATAGCGGCGGTAGTCTATGCCGAGCTCCTTTACTTTGTACCGGATAATTCGCGGCGTCGTGCCGAGGTCACGGGCCGTGGCGGCGAGATTGCCGTTGCAGCGTTTGAGGCCATCCACGATGAGGTCGCGTGTGAAAAGATTGATCCGCTCCTGGAGCGAGCCGGTGCCGACCGTGTCGGAGGCATCGGAGGTCTGGAGCGTCGGCGGCAGATGATGGCCGTGGATGACGCTGTCGGTGGAGATAAGCACGGCCCGCTCGATGCAGTTCTCCAACTCGCGGACGTTGCCCGGCCAGTGATAGGCGACCATCATGTTGATGGCGGGCGTGCTGATGCGGCGAACGTCTTTGCCCATCTTGCGAGCGTACTGCTCGACGAAATGATCGGCCAACAGCAGGATGTCGTCCTTGCGCTCGCGCAGCGGCGGCAGAAAGATCGGAAAGACATTGATGCGGTAGTAAAGGTCCTGCCGGAAGCGGCCTTCCTGCACGGCTTTTTCAAGGTCGCGGTTGGTGGCGACAACGATGCGGGCGTTGGAACGCAGCGGCTTGTTGCTGCCCACCCGCTCGTACTGCCGTTCCTGGAGGACACGAAGGAGCTTGACCTGTGTCAGCGGCGAGAATTCGCCGATCTCGTCGAGGAACAGCGTGCCGCCTTCGGCCTCCTCGATACGGCCTTTGCGGCTGGTGATCGCGCCGGTGAATGCGCCCTTCTCGTGTCCGAAGAGTTCGCTTTCCAACAGATTCTCATTGAGGGCGGCGCAGTTGACCTTGATGAAAGGCCCCTTGGCCCGGGGGCTCGAATAGTGTATGGCGTGGGCGACCAGTTCCTTGCCGGTGCCGGACTCACCGCGGATGAGGACGGTGGTATCGCTTGCGGCGACCTGGTGAATCTGCCTGTAGACGTAGCGCATGGCATTCGAGTTGCCAATGATGTTCTCCGGGCGGAAGCGGTCTTCGAGTTCGTTCCGCAAACGGAGGTTTTCGTCTTCCAGCAGGCGGTTGCGGACGGCGGCCTCGCGCCGGGCGCTGACGTCGGTGGCGATCATACTGGCGACAATGCTGAGGATGCGCTTATCCTCCTCCAGCGATGCGGACGCGTCGTAGACCCTGTCCACGGAAACCGTGCCGATGACCTCTTTGCCTATCGAGATGGGAACACAAATAAAGCTGATCTCCTGGCCGCCCTGCTTTTTGCGCCCGAAGCGATCCAGAAACAGCGGTTCTTCAGAGACCTTGGGAACGATCATGGCCTTGCCGGTCTGCATGACCCGGCCGGTCACGCCCTCGCCAACCCGGTAGCGCACCTGGTTCTCGCGCCCGTACGGCAGGTTATGGGCGACCTCAATGGTAATCTCGTCACTTCCGAGCGATAGCAGCGTGATCATCCCACGCTTCAGGCCAAGTTCCTTTTCCAGGATATCCAGAACCTCGGCAAGGATCTGGCGCTGATTGCTGCCGGTGATGAGAACCTGGCTGATATTATACAGGGTCTCCAACTCGTCCACGTGGTGTGACCGGTTGACTGGGGCCAAAGACTCTGCTGTTTCCGAACTCATTCCGTTCTGCTCCTGCATGTCATTCGTGATACCGTGACATTATTGTAACATAATGCCACAGTTAATACAAATAAGTATCACACAGAAAAGCAAAAACTCATTGTTGCACCATATACGGAGACATTATGCATCGCCTTCTTGCCTACACTTCCCCCTTGGCGCATCGCAATATTTGGCGACTGCTCACATCGGTTGATGTCAGTGGTCCGGATCAGGCATGCAGTTTCTTCAGCAGCCAGGCCATATTCCGGCCGAGCGTCCGCATGGTGTCAAGACCTTCGGCATCGTCTTCAACCTCGCCGGGGCGCAGGCCGAAACCCATGTTCCAGTAGCGCGAGCCGGGAATGATCATCTGGCTGATCGTGAAAAAGTGGTTCATCGTGTCGAACGCATGGACGGAGCCGCCGCGCCGCACCGCCACCACGGCCGCACCGACCTTGCGGCGAAACATATCGTCGTTGGCGCGTGCCACGAAGCCGGCGCGATCGATAAGTGCCTTCATCTCGGCACTGACGTCGGCGAAGTAGGTCGGCGAACCCAGGATAATGCCGTCCGCTTCGAGCATCTTCTCCAGGCAGGCGTTAAGGATGTCCTCATTGACGACACACCGCTGGTTCTTCTTCTCGAAGCAGACGCCGCACGCGGTGCAGCCCCTCAGCCGGCTGCCGGCCAACTGCACCAGTTCAGTGGCAATCCCCTCCGACTCCAATTCCCCCAGAACCGTTTTAATCAGGATCGCCGTGTTGCCGTCTTTGCGGGCACTGCCGTTAAACGCCACAACCTTCATCATGCTTCCTTTCCTCTCTTGTCCGTCTTGCCAGAATACCCGTCCGGGAGATCATAGCGGATCGCCGCTGTCCCTGCAAGAAAGCAGAATCTGTCTATTTTAAGTCGATTGACCGTTGACTTGCCCGGCTGAAACCAGCATAATTGAACACGTTGGAGACAGACCATGGACGAGCAACTGACACTTGCCGAAATCTTCGATATCGCAGACCAGGTCCGGCAAAACACACGCGATTTCTACGAGGAGGCCACCACGCTTTTTGCTCATCACTCCAATCTTTTCCTCGACATGGTCACGTTGGAGGATGACTTCGGCCGGGCGCTCGACCGGCTCAAGCAGGCGTATCTCAAGAACAAGAAAAACTCGGTCGTGGCCGATGACAGCCTCCGAAAGAGCGTCTCAGGGCTGCACGTTCTCGCCAGCGCCGATCCGGCACGCATCTTTCACGAGCGAATCAGGAAAGAGGAAATCATCCAGATAGCGATGAAAATAGCCCGCGAAATAATCAACTATTTTGACGGCCTCAAGAACTTCACCACAGACGCCGACACACGCAAGATCCTCCAGCTCATCATCGAAGCAAAGGCCCGCCAGGTAAGAACGCTGCAGAGTTGGATTCAGTCCTGAGCACGCGCACTCGGTGATTCACGTAATCGTGACAATGCAACCTTAACACCCTTTGGTCTTCCGTGAGCGGCAATCTCCTTGAACAACGCGCACCGGCAGCGTATAGTCTCGATATTCCGGCGGATCTTTGTGTGCGGCGTGATGCTTATCGGAATCCCAGGCGCGGCAGGAACGTTGAGCCTCCACGGTTTCGCAGGCGCGGGCGTGTGCCTGAGGCACGCTTCCGGTCGGCGTCGTTAACTGTTTTCTCATGGCCTGCATCATGCACGGCGGCACGACGACCGATAGAATACACGGCGTCGGATCGCGCACGAATGGCCGCTCCAATTAAAATGACGGTCGTGCGCACCAAGAGAATGAACTTGAAAAAGTGAGCATTCCACTTAAGGGAAGACCATGAAACGGCATACACTACCGAAGCTGATCACACTACTGCTCCTGGCGATAACGGCGTTCTCGGCCGGCTGCGAAGAGGCCCAACGTACAGTCGCGCTATCCAACGCCCCATCCGAAGAGAAGCTCTTTGATTATCGCGAGATCACGCTCGACAACGGCCTCCGCGTAATCACACTGGAAGACTTCTCCTCGCCCATCGTCGCCGTGGACGTCTGGTACCACGTCGGCTCCAAGAACGAAGACCCCGGCCGGCAGGGCTTTGCCCACATGTTCGAGCACATGATGTTCAAAGGCACGGACCTCGTCGCCGAAAAGGACCACTTCGCCTCCATCCAGCGCGTCGGCGGCACCAACAATGCCTACACCAGCTTCGACCAGACCGTTTACACCCAGACGCTGCCCGCCGACCAGCTCCAGGTCGCCCTCTGGCTGGAAGCCGAGCGCATGGCCTTCCTTAAGATCAACCAGGAATCCTTCGACACCGAACGCCAGGTCGTCGAGGAAGAGCTGCGCATGGGTGAAAACCGCCCCTACGGTACGCTCTTCAAAAAAATGTTCGCCGCCGTATTCGAAGGCACGCCCTACGAATGGACGCCCATCGGCAAGCTTGCCGACCTCCGCGCTTCCAGCGTCCCCGAACTGCGCGACTTCTGGACAAAATACTACGTCCCCAACAATGCCACGCTCGTCATCGTCGGCGCCGTCAAACACGAGCAGGCCCAGCAGCTTGCCAGGAAGTACTTCGGCTGGATCCCCAGGGACCCGCTGTACGACCGCGTGAAGGTCGACCCGAAACCCCTGACGTCCAGCCGCGAACTGGTCATTGACGACGAAAACGCCCCGGCCGGCATGGTCGATATCGTCTGGCGCACCGTCCCCGCCGGTCACCCCGACGAGGTCCCGCTGGATCTCCTCGCCGAAATCCTCGGCGGCGGCCACAGCAGCCGCCTCTATCGCGACCTTGTCGCCGACCGACAGATCGCCGTAGAAACAAATGCGTCAACCTACAACCTGGAATTGGACGGCGTCTTCGATGCCTCGGCCGTCCAGCAGCCCGGCGCAGACAACGCCAACGAGATCATCGACAGCATCCGTAAACACATCCGGCAAATACAGCAGGAAGGCGTCACCGACGAGGAACTGGAAAAGGCCCGTAACCAGCGGCTCAAATCGGTGGTCACCTCCAACCTGAACATAGCAAGCAAGGCCGCAATCCTCGGCCACGCCGCCGTCATCGAGGGCGATGTCTCGCAGGTCAACCGCATATTCGACGAGATTCGACAGGTCACCCGTGACGACATCCAGCGCGTGGCCGCCGAGTACCTCGCCCTGGACAAGGAAATCGTCATCATTGTCAAGGAAAACGCCAAGGGGGCGCTTGCCGGCGAGAAGGACAAGGAAGATGCACCCATCACCGCAGAGCCCGAGACCGAATCCCCCCCGCCGGGACGCCCCGGCGTCAGGCGGCCCGCGAACTGGCCCAGCAAGCCGCCCTTCGCCAAACTCCGCGAATATGAAATCTCCAAAGACTACACCGAAACGCGCCTCGATAACCAGCTCAAGGTCATCGTGGTGCCCAACCACGAGGTCCCGTTCGTCAGTATCTCCCTTGGCCTCACCAACGGCGCCTGGACCGATGCAAAGCCCGGCACCGCCTCGATGACACTGCAGATGCTCACCAGGGGCACCACCGAGCACACCGAAGGCGAACTGGCGGCCGAGCTCGACCGCTACGCGATCTCCCTGTCCGGAAGCGCCGGCATGGACACCAGCACCGTCACCGCCAACGCCGTGACGGAATACGCCGAACGTGCCATGGAACTGCTGGCCGAGGTGGTGCTCAAGCCAACGTTCGATCCCCAGGAATTCGAAAAGCTCAAGAAGCAGGTCCTGGCCGGCCTGGCCATCGAGCAGCAGTCGCCCGCCTACCTCGCCGAAAAACAACTCCGCAAGCAGCTCTACGGCAGCCACCCCTACTCACGCACCGTCACCGGCGAGGTCGCCGACGTGGAGGCACTGACCACGGACGACCTGAAACTCTGGTGGAGCAAGTTCGCCCGGCCCGACCAGGCCACGCTGATCTTCGCCGGCGACATCACCACCGAAAAGGCCGTTGAACTGGCGCGCCGCTGCCTGGGCGAATGGCGAATCGGCCTGGTCGAAATGGGGCTCGTCCTGCCGGATATCCCCCGGCCCGAACCTACCAACATCACCATCGTCGACCGCCCCGGCAGCATGCAGAGCGAAATCCGCGTCGGCCAGCGCGGCATCACCCGGCACGATCAGCCGGAGTATTTTACCAGCCGCATCGTCAGTCTCTATTTCGGCGGCTCGTTCAATAGCTGGCTCAACCGCGCCATCCGCGTCGAGCGCGGCCTTACTTACGGCGCACGCGGCGGCTACGTCGCCCAGAACATGGCCGGCGAATTCAAGATCAGCACGTTCACCAAGACCGAATCCACCGCCGAGACAATCCGCGTCATCCTCGACCAGATAAAACGCCTCCGCAAGGAGCCGCCCGACACAAACGAACTGGAAGACACAAGGAACTACTTCGCGGGCAGCTTCGTCCGCCAGCGTGAAACGCCGCAGGCCATCGCGGAAGACCTCTGGCTCGTGGAATCGCAGCGGCTCGGCAAGGACTATTTCGAAAAGCTGATGGCCGGCATCGCCGAGACCACCGCCCAGCAGTGCGCCCGGTTCGCCGCCGCGACGCTCAACCCGGAACAGTTGTCAATCGTAGTCGTCGGCGACGCCGAAAAGATCAAGGCGGACCTCGAAAAGATCGCGCCGGTAACGGTAATCAAACCCAACGAAGGCAAGTAGACCGCACGGACACGGCATGCCCACCTGAGGTTTGCTGTGTCCTATGGCCTAATTTCGATGAGGCCCTCGCACCATTCCCTCAGTACGTGCCCCTCGCATTCAACGTCCGCGGTCAGCACGTAGCCCCCCGCCGGCGTCCCCGGCGGAATGCCCACGCGAATATCCACATGCTTTTCGCCCCATGGCGGGATGTGCAGCCGCACCTCGCCCGTACTGCACCGCAGCCCCGCCGGCACGTTGGGCCGCACCACAAACGCACCAACACGGTCCGAATGGTTCAGGATGTTAATCGCCATCTCCACGGCTCGACCGGCTGAAGTCTCCAATCCATACGGGTAAAACCGCGCCCACCGTTCGTCAGTGCCGAAGTTCGGATTGGACCACGGAAACAGCGGTTTCATCAACTGCTGCCGCTGCTTGAGCACATAGGTCATGTAATTGATCTGTTCCACACCGAACGCAAACGTTTCGACGACGTGCTGATTGATCAGCAGCGTGCCCTCCGGCAGCGTCCGCAGGATATCCAAACACCGGAAATACCCCGTCCCTTCATGAAATATGTTGCGGTTCAGCAGGCAGTAATCATCGATCCCCGACGGCGTAAACGCATCGCCAACGAGACATATCTTTTCGCCCCCGTCCTTCTCTACCAGCATGGCGTCGTGATAAATCGTCTGACCCGGAAAGTCGTAAAAGGTCAGGTCGAACTCCTTCCACCGCATCTTCTGCCCGTGCCGCATCGTGGTAATCTCGGTAATCGGCCGCTCCGTCATCGCCGGCAGACGAAACGCCCACGGGCTCTTGAGAATCTGCACCAATGGCTCGCAGGCATAAACGGGACACGGAAACTCCTTCAGCAGATCGTTCACCGCATGCGTATGGTCGTCGTGGTAATGCGTGATGAACAGCCCGTCCAACCCCTTAAGCGATCCCTCGTCGCGCCGCCTGAGGATCTCCCTGATAATCGCCTGCCCGCCGCAATCGATTAGGAACCCCCGCCCGTCGCCCGACATGATCAGCCGCGCATTGTCAATCACAACCATCCACGCCGGCGGCCGCTCATTGATCGTCTCGGCCCACTTCATCCACTCGACCTTTGCCTCCGGCCCCAACACCCGCCTGGCCAGAATGTCGTAATTGTCCCTGAAGTACCATCGCCCCGCGCTGATGGAAAGGTAGTTGGCGTAAACCGCCTGCAATCGCCCGATCAGCCGCTCGATCGCACGCTGCGGATCGAGAATCGCCGGCCCGCGAACAGGGATCATGATGTCCGGCGCCTCCGCCGCAACCTTCTTCAGGCTCTCGATCAATTCGCCCATCCGCCCCGCCCAGCCGTGGTAGCCGCCGATCTTCGCCTCAGCCACCGTGTCCTGCATGCTGTACAGGTCCAACACCTGCCCGTCGCCGTAGATCAGGTCACCGACAAAGGCGTATTTCACGCCGTCGATCTCGGCAAGGTACGTCACCGCATCGCGCGAATACCCCGGCGTATCGACCACTTTGAACTCCACCCCGTGCAGATCGAACGTATCACCCCCATGCACCGTCCGCCCCACCTTGATCGGCCGCGTGACAATCTTCGTCGTTTGCTGGGCATAGTCATGGTAGCGTCTCTGTGCGAAAGCATTCCAGAACGCCTCCGGCCCGGCAAACTGCTCCTCCGCACCCGCCGGCACAATCGCCGTCGCCCCCTTCTCCACGAGCCCGCGCCCCGCCCAGACCACGTCGCGCCGACCATGCGTAAAAAGCACAGCCGCCGCCGCATCGAGCGCCCCGTTCGGATCGCCGTAAACAACAATCCGCGCCGCCCCCGCCTGGATCACCGCGCCGTTAACCGCCCCGCTGATGAGCCGCACGTGCGGGCTGGGCCGACTCGCCTCCTGGGCCCGTACAACGCCGCAGACACACCCCCACACCACAAGCAGCCCAAACAGCCGCACCTTCCGATCGTGCATCGTCATACCCTACCTCTGAAAATCAGATCGCACCCGCACGCCGGCCCGACACTCACACGTGCCGGTAAACCTGCTTGATCTCTTTGTCGCCGACAGCCGGCGCATCGTAATCGCCGGCCTTCAGCATTTCGAGTATATCCTGCCGCCCGCTCCGCACAAGATGATCCGGGAACTGTCCACAGTACCCGCAAACATCCCCTTCTTCATCTGTCTCTGTCGTCAGCGTTGCCCATAATAGGCGTTGTCGCCGTGCTTGCGCAAATAATGCTTGTCCAGCAGCGCCTGCCCCACCGCGTTCTGCTGCGGATTCAACAGGAGCGTCCCCAGCGCCATCTCCGCCACCTGCTCCAGCACAACGGCGCTCTCCACCGCCGCCGCGGCACTCGGCCCCCACGTAAACGGCCCGTGGTTGGCCACCAGCACCGCCGGCACCTGACCCGGATCCAGATCGCCAAACCGCCGCACGATTACCTTGCCGGTGTTCAGTTCGTAATTCTCCCTGATCTCCGCCTCCGTCATCGGCTCCGTCACCGGCACGGGCCCATAATAATAATCCGCGTGCGTCGTCCCGAAGCACGATATCGGCCGGCACGCCTGCGCCCACATCGTCGCCTTCGGCGAATGCGTATGACAAACGCCCCCGATCATCTCGAACGCGCGATACAACTCCAGGTGCGTCGCCGTATCGGATGACGGCCTCAAATCTCCCTCCACCACCCGGCCGTCAAGGTCCACCACCACCATGTTCTCCGGCGTCAACGCCGCGTAAGATACGCCGCTGGGCTTGATAACCACGATCCCCGCCGCGCGATCGATCCCGCTGACGTTGCCCCAGCTGTACACAATCAGCCGACGGGCCTCCAGTTCCTTATTCGCCGCACAAACCGCCTCTCGCAGTTCTTCGTACATGGTCAGCCGTTCACCCGATCCTTGATATTCAGCAGGTCTTTCATCACGTTGGCCAGGTTGCCTGTGTATTCCTTCGTCCCGAACGCATCGTGCAGTTGCTTGTACAGCCTGTACAGTTGCGTGTAAACCTCATGATTGGCGGCAATCGGCTTGAACGTCGTCGGCTTCACGCCGCACATCGCCTTCTGCGCCTCGGCAAAGCTGTCGTGCCCGCCGGCCGCCTTGCCCGCCACAACCGCGCCCGCAATCGCCGAGCCCAGTGCACACGCCTGACCCGACCGCGCAATCTTCATCTCGCGCCCCGTAACGTCGGCGTAGATCTGCATCAGCATCGCGTTCTTCTCCGAGATGCCGCCGCAGTTGATCACCTCATCAATCCGCACGCCGTACTCCTCGAACCGGTTGATAATCGTCAGCGCCCCGAACGCCGTCGCCTCCACCAGCGCACGATAAATCTCTTCCGGCCGCGTGTGCAGCGTCTGCCCCATCAGCAGACCCGCCAGCCGCTGGTCCACGAGAATCGTCCGATTGCCGTTGTTCCAGTCCAGCGCCAGCAGGCCCGACTGACCCGGCCGCAGTTTCGCCGCCCTCGCCGTCAGCGACTCGTGCGAACCCGCCTCCCTGCCGCCCGCCTGAATATAGTTCACGAACCAGTTGAAAATATCCCCCACAGCCGACTGCCCCGCCTCCAGGCCGAAATACCCCGGCAGAATCGAGCCGTCCACAATCCCGCAAATCCCCGGGATATCCGGCAGCGTCGCCGTACTCCGCGCCACCACCATATCGCACGTACTCGTGCCGATGATCTTGACCAGCACGCCCTCGCGAATACCCGAGCCTACCGCCCCCAAGTGCGCATCGAACGCCCCCATCGCCACCGGAATCCCCGCCGGCAAACCCAACCTGTCCGCCCACGCCTTGGTAAGCCCCCCCGCCGCCGTATCCACGGCAAACGTCTCGTCGCTCAGCGTCGACCGCAAACGCTCCAACCTCGGGTCGAGCTTGCACAAAAACTCCGCATCCGGATACCCGCCCCACGCATCGTTGAACATCGCCTTGTGCCCCGCCGCACACCGGCACCGCTTCAACTGCTCCGGCCGATCCGTCCCCGTCAGAACCGCCGGCAGCCAGTCGCTGTGCTCAACCCACGTATACGCCGCATCGAACACCTTCGCATCCACCCGCAGGCAATGCAGGATCTTGCTGAAGAACCATTCCGACGAATACGTCCCCCCGCACTTGGCCAGGTACTCCGGCCTCATCCGTTCCGCAAGAGCCGTAATCTCCGCCGCCTCCGCGTGGCCAGTATGGTCCTTCCACAGCCACGCCATGGCATTGGGATTGTTCTTGAAATCATCCAACATGCCCAACGGCGTGCCGTTCTTATCTACCGGCAGCGGCGTCGAGCCCGTCGTATCCACCCCGATCCCGACCACCTGCCCTGCATCAAAACCCTTCACCTTTCTGGCCGCCGCCAGCGCTTCGCGGACCGTCGCCTCAACACCCTTGAGGTAGTCCGCCGGATTCTGCCGCGCCAGGTTGTGATCCGACGCATCCAGGATAATCCCCGCCTCGCCCGTCTCGTAACCGTGAATCGCCGTCGCGATCTCCTCGCCCGTCGCGGTATCCACAATCACGCACCGCACCGAATTCGTCCCGTAATCAAGGCCGATCGTGTAAGCCATGTCTCTCCTCACCTAATCCTAATCGATGCCGAAATAATTCAACCACTGATCCGTTTCCAGTTCCGTGATCCCCTGCCGCTTCGCCCCCGGCTCGCTGGCAGGCTTTCGCCGGTTCTCCAACCGCGCCACCAACTGCTGCCAGAACACGTCCGACCGCACCGCCGTCGCCTTGCGCCGACCCGCCGCCGCACGCAATTGCCCGTCCGTGCTTACCACCACCAGGCTCCGGGGCGCCGTGTTATCCTGGATCTTCTGCTCGATCACCGCATCCGCACTCTGGTGCGCACCTGAAAAATACACCTCCAGGTTGCCGAACCCGCCCAACTGCTCCATCTCATCCTTATCCGGCGGCCCCGTCCCGTCAAAAACGATGTTGCCGCGATCGCGAATCTCGGAAAGATAATCCGACAGGATGCGGCACAGTCCCGATTCACGCAAATCAGCGAACTGCTCGTCCTTCTGAACATGCCGCAGCAGATTGTAACCGTCAACCAGTAAAGGCATACCAACAACTCGCGCTGCCCGTTTCGAATTCAAAATTCAGGATTTAACACCCATCACCGTAACCCGCGTAATCGGCGTTCAACTTCTCGCTTCGATTTCCGCTCAGCCGCACGTGCGTTACCTGCCTGCAGCCGCACTCTGCGCATCATACCGCAGCTCGCCCGCAACAAACGTCTTCTCCACGCGCCCCTTCACCCGCCACCCGTGGTACGGGCAGTTCCTGCTCTTGGAGAAGAACTTATTGGCGTCGATGACATACTCCGCCTCGGGATCGATGATCGTCACGTCCGCCCGGCCGCCCTCACTCAAAGTCCCCTTGGCCACGCCCAACACCCCCGCCGGCCGGTGCGTCAACAGCGAAATCATCCCCGACCAGTCCAGCACGCCCGGTTCGATCAGCGCCTTGACGTACAGCCCCAGCGCACACTCCAGGCTGGCAATCCCGAACGGCGCCGTCAGAAACTCCAGTTCCTTCTCGCTCTGCAAGTGCGGCGCATGATCCGTCGATAACGCGTCCACCAGCCCCTCGCGGATCGCCTGCCGCAGCGCCTCCACGTCGGCCCGCGTCCGCAGCGGCGGGTTCACCTTGTAGTTCGTGTCGTATTCCACAATCGCATCGTCCGTCAGCAGCAGGTGATGCGGCGTCACCTCGCACGTCACCGGAAGGCCCATCTGCTTGGCCTCCCGAATGATCTTCACGCTGCCGGCCGTCGATATATGCTGCGCATGGTATCGCGTCCCCGTCTTGCGGACGAGCTGCACGTCGCGCCACAGCATCATCTCCTCGGCCAATGGATCGATCCCCGGCAGCCCCAACACCGTCGAGTTGTACCCCGCGTTCATCACCCCGCGCCCGCCTAACGACAGGTCCTGGCAGTGCTGCGAGACCACCCGGCCTAACATCCCCGCATATTTCAGCGCCCGCAGCATCACCGCCGCATCCTGAACGCCGCTGCCGTCGTCGGTGAACCCGACCGCCCCCGCCTGCGACATCAGCCCCATCTCCGAAAGCTCCACCCCCTCCCGGTTCTTCGTGATGGCGCCCATCACATAGATAAACGTCTTGCGGGCCTGCCGCCCCATGCGGTGGACATACTCCACCGCCGTCGCCTCGTCGATCGGCGGATTAGTGTTCGGCATGCACACCACCGACGTAAACCCCCCCGCCACCGCCGCCGCAGAGCCGCTGGCGATCGTCTCCTCTTCCTCGTCCCCCGGCTCCCGGAAATGCACGTGAAGATCAATCAGGCCGGGCACCACGTACTTGCCCGTCGCGTCGATCACCTGCGCATCCGGCGCCTTGAACGCACCGACCCCCCCGAGCTTCTCACCGACAATCAGAACGTCCGCCAGACCGTCAACGTCATTGGCCGGATCAATCACCCGACCATTCTTAATGAGAATTCGCTCTGCCATAGCCAGACAGTCTACCCGCCAAAACCCCCAAACGCAAAGCCGCCACGCAAGAATTTCTGAAAAATGGGAAGAATTCATATCAACACTTCGCCTTCTCGTTCGCAGGCAAGCAATGGCAATGTGAGCCTTATCTGGTGCACCTTAACCGATAACAGGGTGCACAGCATCAGGCATGACGGAGCAGGATACACATTGTATCTTGAGGATTGTTGGATTAAGAAAAGTGGCCAAGCAGGAATTTGGTGTACTGATTCAACGCCAATTATTGTCAATTCGGTCGTCTCAGAGAGTGACCTGAATGAGGGCGGCAATGAAGGCATCGTCATGGTGAGTCCCACCTATTCTCCTCAGTTGCAGAACGTCACTGTCTCGCACAATAAGTCAGCCGGTTTGTCCCGATTTGGTGGTGCTCTGCCGCAGTTGCAGAACTGCATTGTTTACCACAACGGCGG
>DAOTMV010000029.1:0-50096 GCA_035450485.1 Anaerohalosphaeraceae bacterium
CCTGTTGCCTCTGTCCAGCCTATGGTGGTTATGAGTACGCCGACCGAGTGATCTCGGCCGGTGAATACGTGCCAGGCGTCGACTGGCTCAGCGGTATCCTTGTCGTCGATGGTGGGGGGGCATACAGGATAGAGGCACGCGATTCCTCGAAGGTTGAGGTCTACTCGACGAGTACTCCCCTCGGAACAGGTATCGGCGGCATCATGGATCTGATGCTCACCAACACCAGTCAGCTTGATTATTACGGCGGAGAGACACAGGAACTGATCATTCGCAGAGATGCCACAGCCCATCTTCAGGGTGGGCGCATTGACGGCATCAGCAGTGCGCAGTACGTGACATGGGTAAATGGTGAGCCGACTGGGCAGCATATCTTCATCTATGCCAGAGATGGTTGGGAGTGGAAGTACGAGAACGGCAAGATCAGAGGCATCGCAGGTTTGTGGTTGGATTCCGGCACCCCGTTCGACATCCGTTTCACGACTCTCTATGAGCCTGACTACGATCCCGTATGGGCGAACGTCAAAGTAGTCCCCGAACCGGCAACACTGCTTCTCATGGCCCTTGGCGGCTCTTTTCTCCTCCGCCGCAAACGTGCGTAATTTCTCCAGAGGGTCTCCGGAAAACCTGAGGCCTTCTTCTGAACTCTCCGAGTCTCCTTGGCAGTCTTTGCGACACCTCCACAAGTCATTCAGCCCCGGCGGCGACTCGCGCAGTACCGCATCGCCTCGCCGGCCGCGCCCCCTCCATCGCACACTTTCTACCATTCCGGCACACCGCCGCAGAATCTCCCCACTTTCCCGCGCATCCACCGCCCACCCGTTATACGGACGTCAATCACCGTACCTTGGCCCACCTCGCCCGCATCTGCGCCCAAAAAACCCGTTTTCGCCAACTCTTGGGCATAAACAGGCGCTTAAGGGTCGATATACCATTACTGAGTGCTTGGGAGCCCCTGACAATGTTAAGAAAAGGCCTGACCCTCGTCGAACTGCTCATTGTCGTGCTCATACTGGGCGCGCTGGCCACAATCGCCATCCCCAGAATAGCCGCCAGCGCCGTAAACGCCAGGAGAAGGGCCTGCGACGCCAACGTCGAGCGCCTCAACTCCCAGATCGAACTTTTTGAGTGCGAAACCGGCGCCTGGCCCACCGACCTCACCGAAATCACCGAAAACACCGCCTATTTCGGCGGCGAAAACGTTGCATGCCCCTTCGGCCTGCCCTACGAACTCGACAACGACCGCCACCGCGTCATTTTCCACGACCACACCGCCACTTTAGCCCCCGCCGGTGACGAAAACGAAGATAACGGCCCCGAAGCCGGCGGCACCGGCACCCAGTCCAGCCCTCAAAACGGCGGCCCTGGCCGCCGCCGCGGCCACAGAAACCGCGGCCGTGCCAACTAACAAGCCGCGCCACTGCCGTCATTAACACGTTGCCCCGCACAAATTTACGCTTTCGCCATTTCCTGTTTCCACTTGACAGAACCCCACAACCCCATATCATGAATGCGAAATTCAAAAAACGCAGATTAGATGCGTCAGAAATGGATTTGCGCATGATAGTTGACTGCCATACGCACATTAATTGCCCCTCCAGCGAAATTGACGCGGCCGAGCATCGCGAAGCCACGCGGAAGGTCGATACCTGTATTGTCCTGGCCGTAGGCCGGGATAACGGGCTCGAGGCAAGCCGCGAACTCAGCGAGCATACCGCAAAGCATCCGAAGCTTGTGGGGTTTGCAACGCTCAATCCGCTGCGCGATCGCGTGGATCTCAACAGTGTCAAGGCGGCCACGCGCGATCTCGGCCTCAAGGGCCTCGTTGTTTATTGTTCCGGCGGCAAATTTCACCCCGCCCACAGCAAAGCGATGAAATTGTACGAAGCGGCGGCCGAGTTGCGGCTGCCGGTGTTTTTTCATAATTCCAGTTCGTACAATTCAGATTCGATTTTGCAATTTGCGCAGCCGTATTTGTTGGATGAGGTGGCGCGGCAATTTCCAAATTTGAAAATCGTGATCGGCGGAATGGGATTGCCGTTTTTAGCGCAGACGATCTGCATGTTGGGAAAACACGAAAACGTTTTTGCGGATCTTTCAGTGTCACCGCACAAACGCTGGGAGCTTTACAACACTGTCATCAGCGTTTTCGAGGCCGGAGTGATGGATAAATTGCTGTTCGGCAGCGGTTATCCGATCTGCAGGCCGGATAATTGCATCGAGGCGCTCTTGGGATTCAATATGCTGATGGGCGATACGAATCTGCCGAGTGTTCCGCGGGAAGAGATCAGAAACGTGGTGGAACGGGACACTTTGGCGGTGTTGGGCGTGGATTAGGGGGTGATTTGGGGCGAAAGGGGGGTCATTGCGGGCCAAAGGGGGGTGAATGCGGGTGAGAGGGGGGAGATTGGAGGCGAAAACCATGGAAAGGCGGTGCAAATGCGGTTGTTGTTCGCGTACGCGCTGTTAATTGCGGGTTTTGCGCAGGGTTTGTGGGCTAAAGGCGGGGATAGTGCGGGGATCTACCGTGAAATGCTGATATTTGCGCCGATTGCGCAGCATGTTCATGGTTCTACGGTGGTAGAGTTGCCGAATGGGGGGTTATTGGCGGCATGGTTTCAGGGTTCGGGGGAGCGCTGGGCGGATGATGTGGCGATTATGGGGGCGCGGTTGGCGAAAGGGGGGATTCCTGGTCAGCGCCTTTTGTGATGGCGGACGTGCCGGGGTTTCCGGATATTAACCCAATTCTTTTTCTGGACCCTCGCGGGCGGCTGTGTCTGATGTGGTACACGGTGATCGCCAACCAGTGGGAGACGTCGCAACCGCGGTATCGGATCAGCAATGACTACCAGATGGCGGATGGCCCTCCAAAGTGGGAGTGGCAGGATGTACTGTATGTCAAGTGCGGCGACAAGGCGGAGCGGGGGGTCTTACCGACCGACCGGTTTGTTGCATCGGTTGCGCGGCAGGTTGAGGAGTACCGGGAGTACCTTACGGGGGGCAATGCGGCACTTGGGCTGGTGGCGTATATGCGGGACAATGGGCCGCCGCCGAAGCGGCTGCATGTGAGCAGGTCGCCGGACACGGGGCTGACGTGGAGCGGGGTGCGGGATTCGGAGGTGGCGAATCCGGGGTCGGGGGCGGACGTGGTGACGCTGCGGAACGGGCGCTGGGTGCTTGCTTATAACGATACGACGGACGGGCGGCACAGCCTGGCGGTGTCGCTGTCGGAGGATGGGGGGAAGACGTGGGGGTGGACGAGGCATCTGGCGCTTGACGAGCGGGGGCGGGACGCGGCCACGAGCTTTGCATATCCCTCGATCATTCAGGGCGCGGATGGGCGGCTGCATGTTGTGTACAGTTGCCACGGTCACGACGCGGGCGGCGAGGCGGCCAAGACTATCAAATATGTGTGCTTCGATGAAGCGTGGGTGAGGGAGTGATCACAACGGGCGGTCGACGTATACAACCTGCGCCTCTTCGCGACTTTCCGCAAGCAGCCCTGCGGCAAAACGGCCGGCAATGGTATACGAGTTTTCTTCATTCGGATCGGGCAGGTGCACTTCGAGCAGACTGTCGCCCGCATCCAGACTCGCTTTCTCGCTGTCGGCCAGGTGCACGACGAAGTAGCCGTCGGGGGCTATTTCTCCGATCCCCGCGGCCATGTCTGAACCCTTCTGTCGCACATAAATGCCCGACCTGGCCCCACCCCACGGCATGGGCAGGACAGCCGGCGGGCCGTCATGAAAAAGCACGCGCCCGTACCATGCGTGTTTGCTCTTGACGCTCACCATCTTTGTGACGGTCTGGCCTTCTGCCAGCACAACATCGGTTTCCATCACATCGTCATACCTGTGGCTGTCCTTGGGAAATACACATATCTTGTACAGGCCCGCCGGCACGTTTCGAAACGTCACCGGCCCGTCGTCATTGTCCACGTCCTTTCGCAGCAGAAATGTTCGCTTATATGCGCCTTTACCAGCATCTGCGGCTGTCTCTTCCACGCTCTCTTGCGGGATGACGATGATGTGATATTTCGAGACGGCCTCCTGTGCGCCGTCCAGAACCTTGACCGTGCACGTGGCCGTCCCCGTGGGAAACTCGTCGAACTGAAAATCGACCTGCTCCGCGCCGGTGTAGATTGTCCTGCACGTCATCCCTTGATACCGCTTCAGCCCGCCGTCAATCTCCGGCAGCAGGACTTCGGCCTCCACCTGGTAGGGGACGTCCGGGACGCCCAGTTCGTAATGCCCGCGGCTGTCCGGCGAAATATGCGCCGTGTTCCCTCCGCGCAGCTCCTGCGGGCGCTCACAAATTCGCACCAGCGCATCGGTCAGCGGCCTTCCGTCGGGACCTGTCAGGAAGCCGTGAACTACTTCCCGCGGCGCAGAATCGAGATCGCGTCCCAGCGCATCCTCCAAGGGGCTTATACGCTCAAACGACAGCCGAAACGTCGCCGCCTCGTGAACCTCCGCCCACGTCAGCGGCATCATCTCGATTTTCATTTCCCTGACGGCCGGCGGATCGGAAGCAATAACGCCCCATTTGCGCTTTGTCCGCTTCGCCAGCGGTCGTCCCCCGGAGTCGAGCAACTCGAGCGTTGCCTGCCACTCCATGTGATAGTCCGTCAGGTGCGCCGCCCTCAAGTCTACATGAACTTCCGGGCCGACCTTCTGGAAGTGAATGGTCCGACCCGTAATCGTCGCCCGGCCGTTGACCTTCCCCTCCTCAATCGGCACGGCAATCTCCACGCCCAGTTTGAAAGCACTCGTAAACGTCCTGCCGTCAGCGCTGATCGTCCCCGGAACATCTGCCGGAGCCCCGGGTTTGGCGATGGACGTCTCGGCGTCTTCTTCGAGTATGATCTTCTCCGCCGCGGGGTGTGCCTTCAAGAACCGCACCAGCTCCTCCTCGGCGGTGTCCGGTGTCTCCAAGTCGATATCGTTTACCAGCCACTTGCCGCCGGCATCCGCATCGGTCCTGTTCAGCGTGAACACCAGCGGGCCGATCCTCTCGTGGTCTCCCTGGATCACCGAACTCACCGCGATCGCCGAGGCGTCATCCGGCAGAACCGCCATGATCCAAAGGTCCTGGCCGCGTGCCGCTTCGGCGAGTTCGCCGATATGTTCGGCCGGCAGCCTGCCTGCGTACCCGGCAGCCGCTTCGACATCGCCGGCCAGCGCGGCAGTCAGAAACGCCTGAATCGCCTCGCACGCGCCTTGCTTGATTGCATCGTCGGGCGCCGCTTCGTCCACCGTGGACAGGCTGCGCAACTCCATCGCCAAATACTTCTGCAACTTCTCCTGATACTCAGACTGTTTGTTGTCTGTCCATGTGAAGATGCCCTTCGGCAAGGCCGACCGGTCGTTGAACCTGCACCGCGTGAGGTCCAACGCATAGCGCTGGCGCACCCGCAGATGCCCGTCGGCAGCAGTGTGCGACCTGGTATCAATCTCGACGGGGAACCACCCGCCGGGTATGACCTCCGCCATCCTGACGGTCTGCTCGAGACGCTTGCTGCCATCCGGATTGTACCACTGGCGATTGACCAGTCCGAAACCTTTAGCGGGGTCGTAATCTTCAATGCTGTAAGCGTTGTAATCTACATCGTCTTTGTTCGTGTTCGTGACGGTGAGTCGTACAAGTTCCACGTTGTTAGCGTCGATGACGGTCCACCCTCTGGCAACGTTCTTCAACTCCTTTGACTGCAGAATCATCCAGTCAAGCGACCCGTCGCTGCTCCACCGAGAGACCGCCGGCGCAAGCCAGTTCTCCGACCCGTAGCGCGGCTTCTTCGAAAGCACGCCCCCATCGTAATTGTAACCCCCTTGCTGCTTTTCAATGCGCATGAACTGGCCTGCCGTTGTCATGTGCACGACGTCATGCACGTACTTCGTTGCGATTTTCTTGCCGTCCCACCAGAGTTCATACTCGCCCGACAGGTTGCGCTCCGTGTCATCGTAGCGTGTTTCGAGCCTTGCCCATGCCAGGTATCCGCACTCGAATTTGGCCCTGTTGGCGCGTATTCCCTGGATGACCGCTCGCTCCAGATCAGCAAGTCCGCTGTCTCCGTTTTCGATGGCCCGCGCGGTAGCGAAGAGGAGGCCGGCCAGCAGCACAACGACAACAAGTCCCGCAAGCCAAAACGAGCCGTTGCGGGGCGCAGGAGCCAGGCGCAAGACGTGGCGCACACGGGCCAGTGTCGGCCGCCGGTTCCGGGCCAGTCCGGCGGCGAGGGCGGGTTGCGGTGCAAGAGATTGTGCCCGGGCGACGCTTTCCAGGGTCGTCGCGTAGGTCAGGCGCTCGCCGGTGGCCCGAACCGCCAGGGCGTCGCAGCAGAATTCTCGCTCGGTTCTGAGGCAATGCGATACCCACCATACGGCGGGATGGTAGAACAGCAGGGTCTCGACGATCCGCTGGAGGAGATTGACCCAGAGGTCCAGTCTGCGGATGTGTGCCAGTTCATGGGCGATCACCGCCTCCAGCATCTCGGGGGGCATCTTCGCCACCATCGCCGCCGGCAGCAAAACCATCGGGCGCACCCATCCCAGCGTCATCGCCTCCACCACGCGGCTCGACACGCAAACCCGCCACGCGCCCCGCAAGCCGAGCCGCGCCGCCAGGCCATCCACCCGCGCCTTGAGCGCATCCGGCAAGGGCTCCAACTGCCTTTGCCACCGTCTCAGGCCCAGAAACCCCGCCAGCAGCCGTATGCTCAGCGCCGCAACACCGCCCATCCATACCACCAGCACCCACGGCAGCGACGCATACACCCAGACGGATACGCGTTCGCCCCAATCGACAGAATGCCTTACACCGAAGTCGGTTGCCGGCAGGGGGGCAGCATCAACATCCGAAGAGGCTTCAACGACCGGCCCGCCCGTATCGGCAGCGCTGTCAACCGGCGCCTCCGTCTCGGCCGCAGGCGCGGGCGCCGCAGGCCCACCGACGTCCACCAGATGAAACGTAACCAGCGGGCAGGCAATCATGACCGCAAGCGTTAGTAGATACGCCAGGTACCGCCCGTTGCTCCTCAGCCTGGCAACCCTGACAATGACTGCCACGAGAAGCGCCAAGGCAAAACCCTGCCAGAAGAAATGCACCAGCGCCAACCCTAACCGCTGCCAGAGCGGCTGCGAAAGCAATTCCAGTACGGACATCTCACTCCCCCTTTCTTCTGACAAAATCCGAAATGGTCTTGTTGATCTCGTCCAGTTCCTGGCGGCTCGGTTCGGCCTGCTCGAGCAGATGGGCTACAAGCGCATTGGCCGAGCCGTCAAAGGCCCGATTCAGCAGATCGCCGAGCATTCGGGCGCGGGTCTTCTTCCTGGTGGCCTTGGCCGAGTAGACAAACGCCCGCCCTTTTGGCTTTTGCTCGAGCAGGCCCTTTTCCGCCATGACGCCCATCAGGCTCATCACCGAGGTATAAGCCCGCCGCCGCTTGGGCTTGAGCAGGTTCATCACCTCGCGCACGGTGCAGGGCCCGTGCTCCCAGATGATCTGCAAAACGTCCAATTCCGCCGGGGTGGGGTTGGTATGCCGTGGTCGCGTCATGAGACGAATCTCCTTTGAACAGCCAGTTTCCATCCGCTGCTGAATACAAACTACTGCATAACCCGTAGGTTGTCAACTGTAAAACCCGTAGAAAGTGAAAATGATCTTTCGCTTCGCTCCTTCGAAGAAAATGGCTGGTTTGGCCGCGAGCGGCGGGGTAGAACCCCACCGTACGAGAGCGGTCAGTTTCTTTTGCATGCTTGCCGGGGAACCCGGGTCGGCTCCTCGCAATGACAGAGGGTTCGCTCGCAATGACATTGTTCGTCCTTTTGTTTCTTTGTAACGCCTTTACGTCGGGACCTTAGATTAATGGTCCCTCTACCCATGCACGAACCTGCGTGTTTCGTGCGAAAAATCTGGATTTTTGGGCGGCGAGTAAACTGCAAGTCGTTGTCAGGCAAGGAGATAAAATTTTTTCAAAAAATGGGCGATAGCAAGATAGTGCAAACGGGTTTCGTGCTATGTGGAATTTGTGTGCCGGAATAGCAACCACGGATTTCACGGATTTCACGGATTTTTTTATCCGCAGATTACGCAGATTTCCTTTCAAATTCGAAGTATTAGGCTCTAAATACGAAGCAAATTCTAAACCATAAAACTCGAATGCGGTGGTGCGGGTCGGGCGGTGGGTGTGGAGTGTTCTGTCGCCCCTTTGGGGCTTTGGGGAGGTGGGGAGGGAGAGAGGGGGTGGAGGGCGGGGGTTCCGTGGGCTTACGCCCTCGGCTATGCGCTCTGCCGCCCCTCCGGGGCTTTGACGATGTATTGCGGGGTCAGGGGGGAAGCCAAGGGGTCTGTCGCCCCTGCGGGGCATTGCCGAGGCATCGCAGGGGTCAGGGGTAAGGCAAGTGTGGTGGGGTTGAGGCGGGAGTGTGATGGTGTTTTGCGTTGACGGATGGGGGTTTCGGATTTAGCATAGCGTTTCAGGGGGGTGTGGCGGCCTGATTTGCGTGCGTGCGTGAGGGGCTATTGTTGGCGGGCCTGCAGCGGCGAGGCCGGTCATTTGTGCTGCGATTCACGGGCGGCAGCCCCGTGTTTTTTGGCCGGCAGGGCCTAGAGTACCCTTGCAAACTGCACGCGGCATGAATGACAATTAACCTCTGCGCGGCCGGAAGGATACAGTTATGGAAATGCTTGAGGAAAAACGAGAGAACTGGGCGAACCGCAGCGCGTTTGTGTTAGCGGCGATCGGTTCGGCGGTCGGTCTGGGGAATCTATGGGGGTTTCCGTACAAGCTTTACTCGTACGGCGGCGCAGCGTTTCTTATACCGTATATCGTGGCGATGTTCTGCGTGGGGATTCCGATGCTGGTGCTGGAGTTCAGCCTCGGGCATTTCACGCAGCGTGCCGCGCCGGATGCGTTCAAGCGTACGCACCGGCGGCTGGAGTTCGTGGGGTGGTGGGGGATCCTGTTGGGCTTCGTGATCGTGACGTATTATCCGGTCATCTTAGCGTACTGCTTCAGCTTCATGTACTACAGCGCAGAGTCGATTATCGAGGGCGCGTCGCTGCCGTGGGCCGGGGAGGGAGTGGAGGGGGTCGAGAACGCGAAGCAATTCTTCTTCAAGCATTACCTGACGGAGGGGACGGGGGTCGGGTTAGGGACGCTGCGGATCGGGTCGTGGGAGCTGGCCATCGGGCCGTTTCAGATGAACATCGTGATCCCTTTGGTGATCACGTGGGCGGCGATGTATCTTTGCATCTGCCGGGGGGTGAATACGGTGGGCAAGGTTGTGTGGCTGACGGTGCCGCTGCCGTGGCTGATGTTGGCGATTTTGACGGTTCGCGGGATTACGCTGCCGGGGAGCATGAAGGGGCTGGTGTATTATCTGGATCCGGACTGGTCGCAGTTGGCCAAGCCGACGACGTGGCGGTTTGCGTTCGGGCAGTTGTTCTTTTCGCTGAGCCTGGCGTTCGGGGTGATGGTGACGTACGCGAGCTTTCTGCATCGCAAGAGCGACCTGAACAACAATGCGGCGATCATCGGTCTGGCGGATTTTGCGACGAGCTTCGTGGCGGGGTTTGCGATCTTTTCGACGTTGGGGGCGATGGCTTACGCGACGGTGGAGTCGGGCAATCCGGTGGGCGTGGACCAGGTGGTTGACGGTGGGCCAGGGCTGGCGTTTGTGGCGTTTCCGTATGCGCTGGCGCAATTGCCGGCGAGTGCATGGTGGAGTCTCTTATTTTTCTTTACGCTTGTAACGCTGGGGATCGATTCGGCCTTTTCGATTACGGAGTCGGTGCTTGCGAGCATCGTGGACAAGACGGGGTGGCCGCGGTGGTTTGTGCTGCCGCTGATGAGCCTGGTGGGGCTGGTGTCAGGGCTGATTTACGTGACGCAGAACGGGCTGAACTGGTTAGGGGCGATTGACGGGTTTGTCAACGGCACGTGGGGGATTGCGTTCTTGGGGCTGCTGGAGTGTGTGGTGTTGGGGTGGCTGTACAATATCGATATTCTGCGGTCTCATGCCAACGAGCGGAGCGACTGGAACCTGGGGAAGTGGTGGAATTATGCGATTCGGATTGTGATACCGGTGGTGTTGGGGACGCTGTTTCTGTGGAGCCTGTTCGACGATTTCAACAATCCTACGGGTTTCCTGAGGGACCGGGGGACGCGGGTGTGGAACGTTTATAATGTCGTGGGGCTTGGGGTGGTTGCGGCGGCGCCGGTGATTGCCGTGCTGATGAGCCTGATCCGGAGTCCGAGGCGGCCGGGGGAGGAGTTGGAGTACGTGCCGGTGAACCCGCTGTTTTGCCGCGGACGGTTGGGCGGGGTAGTTGCGCTGTTGTTAGCGGCGGTGTCGGCGGGATTGGCGGCGGCGCTGGTGTGTGTGGACGGGGTGCCGGAACAGTTGGGGCGGTACATGCTGTATCAATCGTTGGGGCTGGCGATTGCGGCGCTGATCGTGAGCAATTACGTGGTCGAGCGATATGCGGCGTATCCGAACCATCCGTCGTGGTTTGCACGATGGGCGGGGGTTCTGGCGACGTTAGATGTGAGTGCGTTTCTGGCGGTGACGCTGATTCGGATTACATCTGAGGCCGAGCTGCCGGCGCCGAAGCCGGTTGCGGAGACTCTGGGGGTGGTGCCGTATATCATTCTGGGCTTTGCGTCTCTTTTGATCATTCTCGGGCTGGCGTGGTGCTTCTATCGTGCGGTTACGGCGGCGGGTGGTCAGGATACTCCGTTGGAGGCGGGGGTGAAGAGCGCCTGATCGGGTGGACCCGGGGCGTCCGGAACGCTGCATAAAACCTGCAAAAAAAGCTTGCATTGGGGGTCGGTGCGCTATATTGTCGTGACCACGGAAGCCCAGGCATTCCTGCGGAGGAGGCCTGTCGAGAGAGGGAATTCACACCATTTAAGGCTGAGACTGCGTACGGAGTCTCCATTTTGAGGAGTAAGAAAGATGTCTACTTGTCGCGGAGGCGGATTCCGGGGGTCAGCAAGGGGAGTGTGTGCGGCTGTCATTCTGGTGCTTACGGTATGGCGGTGCGCGGCGGTGCAGGGAGGGCAGATCATTTTGAACAACGGGGATCGGCTCACCGGGAAGCTGGAGAAGGTGGTGGACGGGAAGGCGTATTTTGTGTCGGACCTGGTGGGGCCGGTGACGGTCGGTCTCGATAAGGTTCTGACGTTTACGACCGACGAGCCGGTGAAGATCGTGCTGCAGGATGACACGGTAATCAGCCGGCAGATCACGGCGGCGCAGAACGGGGTTTTGACATTGGCGGAAAGCAACGCGGCTAACGTGGAGCAGATCAAGATGGCGGACGTTGTTGCCGTTAATCCTCCTGCGCCGGAGACGCCGAAGTGGGGAGGCAGTGTTTCGGTGGGCTGGACGAGCGTTCACGGCAATACGCGTTCGGAGAGTCTCAACGCCAGCGCGGAGGCGTCGCTGCGGAGGGAAAAGGACAGGACGTCGTTGCGGTTTGATTACGGACGGAGCGAGCAGGAGAACAAGAGTACGGGCGAAGAGGAGACGACCGAAGACTGGTGGCGGGCGCGCGGCAAGTATGACTTTTTCCTGACGGAGAAGTTTTACGGATTTCTGGAAGGGCGGTACGAGACAGACAAGATCGCCGAGCTGGACCGGCGGGTCATCGGCGGCGTTGGCGCGGGTTATCAGTGGATCGAGTCGGACCGGATGAACTTTGCGACGGAGGCTGGTATTGCGTACCTGACGGAGCGGTTCGACAACGAGACGCCGGGCAATCATGAGACCAGTGCGCAGGCGGGGTATCATTTCGACATTAAGATCAATGAGCGGCTGAAGTTCATCAATGACCTGACGTATTACCCGAGCTTCGGCCAATTCTCGGATTATTTTCTGACGACGACGGCGGAGCTGCGGGCGATGCTCAACAAGAATATGTACGCCAACTTCAGGGTGCTTTTCGACTACGATACGTCGCCGGCGGCGGGGCAGGGCAACACGGATGTCAAGTACATCTTGGGCGTGGGGGCGGACTTTTAGACGCAGTCGCCCGAGGTGTAAAGGTGTTTGACGCGGCAGCAAGGGCGTTTTGCTGAGTGCGTCAGGCTTGCGAGGTCGGTGAGGCCGCTGCCATGATCGGCGGGCCGTCTCGGCCTGGGCGCGCAAAAAAAGCGGCGGCGACCGAAGCCGCCGCCGTTTGCGATCACTTGAAACCTTCGACGCCTCGCTCAGTGTACTTCTTGCATGCTTCTTCGAGGTCGACGTCGTTTATGTTGGCCAGCGTGCACAGCCATGCGAGTACGTCGGCGAACTCTTCTTCCTTTGGCGACCGGTCGCTGCCGTGCAGGGCGGTGGCCAGTTCGCCCACTTCCTCGACGAACCACATGAAGGTTGCGGGCGTTCCGCGCTGCCTGTCGCGCTTACCGTATTTGTCGTCGATAAGCTTCTGAAAATCGCGGAGTTCCATGCACAAAGCCCGAGCGCGTTACTCTGCGAGCATCTTGGAGAGCTTTGCCTTTTCGTATATGGCCCGGACTTCCTTCGTGGCCTTTTCACAGACTTCTTCCATCTTGACGCTGAAGGGCGCGTTGTTGGTCTGCTCAGCGAGATGGAGATGGCTCATGAGCGGCCCGTCGACGGCCTCGATGATCTGGAGCAGCGTGATGTTCTCGGCCGGATGGGCCAGGAAGAATCCGCCTCGCGGGCCTCTCTTGCTGCGGAGCACGTTGGCCCTTACCAATTGCTGCAGGATCTTGAGCAAATACTCCAGCGGAATATTGTATTCCTTGGAAATACGCGCCGCCAGCACAGCGCCTTCCTTGTAGTGCTGCGCGATGTATCCTACCGCGACGAGTGCATACCCTGTTGACCTGCTAATCTTCATGTTCGTACCTCCAAAATCAGTAATCCACCTTACTTAAACGATACCACCATTCACGTAGCTATACGCACCACAATCCTTTGCAGTTTTAATTGGTTGACTTTTGTTCAAAGATTTTGATGTACTTTACCATTTCAAACCTTTGTCGGCGCGTATATTTATCGTACGCGCCGCTCCTGATCTTTTGGCCATTATGCGGCAGTGGGCATCCGCTTGCAAGCTTATAATGCCAGTAGATAAAGTTTTTTTGTTACGCCATAAAATGTCATGAGTTTCGAATTCTCGTATATCTGCATTATGACTGAATCCGTATTATCCGCAGGCCAGCGGAGTTTTCAAGGGGTCTTGGCTGAAAAAAAAGGGAAATTTTGGTTGGTCGATGGGGCCTTGACAGGGCGGCTTTGGTCTCATAGGATTTCGTGTTCAACTGAAAACGCAGGAGAAAGATATGGATCAAATGAGTCCAAAAATTGAGGTCGAATACGCTCAAAACGCTACAGTAACTACACTTACGGACGAAAAGATCCTTGAACAGGCCGACATTCAGGCGCTCGAAGATTCGATTATGCCGCTGATCGAATCGAGCGATGAGATAAACCTGGTGATAGATTTTTCGAAAGTGAAGTTTTTGACCAGTGCCGTGTTAGGGCTTCTGATACGCATCAGCAAGAAGGTCTACGAGTCGGGGGGGCGGCTGAAACTTTGCTCGATCGATCCGAAGATATTGGAGATTTTTAAGATCACTCGTCTGGACCGGGTTTTCGATATCTGCGAGGACCGATATGAAGCGCTGCGGGGGCTGAAATGAGTCTGTCGCGCTTGGGCCGGTGCGGCGGGACCGTGCGGGCCGGGCGGGATCATCGCGCTAAGGCACAAAGATTCGGGAAGAAAGCGCCGCTTTGACGATAGAATTTTATGGTTCACGAAAGTCTCGTGCACAAGTCCAGGGTCATAGCCAGCACCGTCAGGGCGGCCGAATCGCTCTGTCGGGAGCTGTTAAAGGACGTGGAGGGGCAGGGGTTTGACGAGGATGCGGTGTTCGCGATCCACCTCGCTATGGAGGAGGCCTTCCTGAACGCGGTCAAACACGGCAACAGGGACGACAAGACCAAGCGCGTACACGTGGAATGCCGGATCGAGCCGGCAAAATTCGATATCACGATTGCCGACGAGGGGTCGGGCTTCGATCCGGATTCGCTGCCTGATCCGCGGAGTGAAGAGAACCTGTTCAGAAGCAACGGCAGGGGGGTATTGCTGATGCGTGCCTACATGGACGTGGTCGAGTTCAACGAGACGGGCAACTGCGTCCGTATGATCAAGTACAAGAGCAAGCCTAAGGCCCGGGGATAGGCGGATCGGGCGGGACAGTGAAGGGATTGAGACAAAGATGGCAAAGGACGCTGTCAGGGTTCTTGCGTTAGGGGCGCTGGTTGCGCTGTGCGGATGCAGCAGCCAGCAGATCCAGCCGCCGCAGATTACGGGCAAGGTTATGAGCGTACCGCCGCGTCCGGTTGTGACGGCGTCTCCGGCGACAAACGTCAATTGGAATGCTCCCAGTTATCCGGCGGGGTGGATTCCGCGGGCCAAGGAGAGACAGTGGACGGCGATCGTGATTCATCACTCGGCGACGGACAGGGGGAGTATGGCGGCGTTTGACGACTATCACCGCCAGGAACACAACTGGGACGGAATCGGTTATGATTTCGTGATCGGCAACGGCAAGGGCAGCGGGGACGGGCAGGTGGAGGTGACGTACCGGTGGCGCGAACAACTGGTGGGGGCGCACTGCAAGACGCCGGACAACTGGGCCAATGAGCGGGGGATCGGGATATGCCTGGTGGGGGATTTTACGAAGACCAAGCCGACGTGGAACCAGATGAAGTCGCTGAAGGAGTTGGTGCGATTTCTCCAGCAGCGTTACGGAATTCCCAAGAGCAGGGTCTACGGGCATTGTGAGGTGCCGGGCTATACGCAGGGATCGGTTTGCCCGGGCCGCTATTTTCCGATGTCGACCTTCCGGGCGTCCTTGTTATAGCGTCATAGCACCGCGACTTGCGGCATTGCCTTCTTTTTTTATGCGCATGTTCACTGCGCACTGCCAAGTTGCGCAAAATTCTCCGATTGTGCGGATTGTATCGAAAGTCCGGGCTGTTTTCGGCCGAAAAGCCTTCATCGTATTAATCAAACAGCGAGGACGCCTTGCGCGACGCGGGCGGCAATATGAGCAGGAATGCAGCAATGGACATTTATGACGGGCTTTTTGGCGCATCGGAGATGCTTTTTGAACAGGTTGTGCGGCGGTTGGCGGAGACGCTGACGGAGGAAGGGCCGATGGTGGCGATCTTAGACGGCAACGGGGGGTGCTGGACGACTTCGCCGCAACGGTGCGATGCGCTTCTGAGCGGGCGGGACATGCTCAAGGAATACTGTCATCGCGTTGCGGACGGCTGGGAGCCGGTGACGGGCACGGTGGACGGATGGGGGATCATGGTGGGACAACTGCGGACGGAGGGGCGGCATCACGGCTACGTAGTTATCGGACTTCCGGCTGAGAGTGCGGCGGGGACAGCGGTACATCAAGGGCTCTTGGAGGTGCTGCTCAACCAGGTGAACGCGATCGCGGACCTGATTGACAAGAACAACCAGTTGTACCATCAGCAACTCAAGATCATGAGTGAGTCGTTGGCGAAAGAGCCGACGTGTGTGAACTGAGGGGCATTCCAGGCTGACACTCATCCACTGATCGGGGGAAGCGCGGTCTTTGCGCGTGGGAGTTTCTATTCCGGCAGCAGGGGCGGGCGTGCGCGGGTCTGGTCACTTTTGTTTCCGGCGGCTGCAGGCCGTGTTTTTGCGGCAAGGGCGGTGCAGTGGTTGGGCGTGCGGTTTGTGAGGTTGGGGGCAACTTTGGTTTTGCATTCGGGCCGGCGGGTGCTATAATCTCCGTTTCCTGTTTTTGGCCTCAAATTGTGTTATTAGACGGGGACAGAGTTGAAGTTTCTGGTTTTCAAAGACGGCAAGCCGGCCGAGGAGTTCACACTGTCGGCAGCGTACATGCTCGGCGCCGACAATATACCTCTGCATACGACCGAGAAGATCAGGTTCAAGAACGGCATTATCGAATGTAAGCGCAAGAGTTTCGACGCGGCGGGGTTGGCGCTTCTTTGGCCGGTGGAGGGTTTCGGCAGGGTGCTCCTGCCGACGACGCGGCTGCCGGAGCGGAAAGAGCCGTATATCCTCAACGTGGAGCTGGCGCGGGCGCGGCTGATGCAGATCACGCTGAAGCGCGAGGACTGGGCGATATTCGAGGAGGATAACAGCACGGCCGAGTTGGCGCACGAGGCGACGAACCTGTTCGTGGAGGCGCTGAAGAATATCCGGGATGCGTCCAAGGCGTCGCTGTTGGCGGACGAGTCGCTGAAGAAGGCGCTGTTTTTCTCGGAGAAATTAGCGTCGAAGCACGCGGACGTTTACTTGGAGGCGCGGTGCCGCAAGAAGGGTTTGGGGCGTCACAGCTTAGGCTGCGTGATCGATGTCTCGCTGATCGACGAGGAGCGGTATCGCAAGTGGCTCCTGGAGATGTTCGGTTTCGTGACGATCCCGGTGAGCTGGCGCCAGATTGAGCCTGAGCGAGGGCGGCTGGATTACAGCGTGATCGACCGGTGCATCGAGGTCCTTGCGGGGCGGCGATTGGCGATCTGCGTGGGTCCGCTTCTGTGCTTCGAGGAGTCGCAGCTGCCGCGGTGGCTGCCGCACGGGCAGTGGGAGTTCGAGAAGATTCGCGAGTGCGCGTATGATTTTGTGTCGCAGATGGTTACGCGGTACAGCCGGCACATTCACGCATGGCGGCTCATCAGCGGGATGAATGCGTACAATCATTTCGGGTTCAATTTCGAGCAGATCATCGAGATGACGCGTACGGCGTGCCTGGCGTCCCGTTCGGCGGATTCGAAGTCTCGCAAGATCGTGGAGATTCTCCTGCCGTGGGGGGAGTATTACGCCCAGGACCGGGAGACGGTTCCGCCGCTGGTTTACGCGGACATGGTTATCCAGAGCGGGATCAACTTCGATTCGTTCGGGCTCAAGCTGGAGTTCGGCAGGAATGCGCTGGGGCAGCACATGCGCGATCTGTTGGAGATTTCGTCTCGCCTGGATTATTTCGCGGCGGTGGCCAAGCCGGTTCACATTACGGGCGTGGCGATCCCAAGCGCGGCGCTGGGGGGCGATCAGGATCCGGAGGTTGCGGGGATGTGGGGGCGGCCGTGGGACGCGGCGACGCAGAGCGAGTGGCTGGACAGGCTGTACCGGATCGCACTTGGCAAGCCGTTTGTCAATTCGGTGACGTATTCGGCGCTGGCGGATACGGACAACCTGGAGATTCGGGAAAGCGGCCTGCTGGCGCGGGACTTTGCGCCGAAGGACGCGTTTCTGACATTGGCCAAGATGCAGAAGATGATTTTGAACCGCTGAGGCGGCGATTGCCGCGGGCGGACGGGGGACGGCATGGCCGGGGACGACGACAAGGCGATGATGCGGACGCAGCACCGGGCGTTTGTTTTGGTGACAGGTGTGTGCGCAGCGCTTGGCGTTGTCTGGTGGGGGGGGTACGCAGAGCGGGCCGGGGCCGGGCGGCTGGATCCGGGCGAAGAGCGGATCAATCCGAACACGGCGGAGGCGGCGAGCCTTATGCGGCTGCCGAATATCGGGCCGGCCCGTGCGGAGGCGATTATTGCGTATCGCATGAGTGTGGCGGGGGACAGGCCGGCGTTCGAGAAGCCGGAAGACATGGAGAAGGTCAAGGGCATCGGTCCGAAGACAGTGGAGCGGATGCGGCCCTGGCTTAGATTCGATTAGTTAGTCAGTTAGTGCAGGACGGAGTTTTGTTGCGTCATGGCGGACTGGGAGATCAGGAAGACATTGGGGCAGTGCTGCGGGACGGAGCGGCCCTTCGAAGTGGGGGAGGAGTACTTTGCTGCATTGGTGGAGACCGAGACGGGGCTTGAGCGGCGGGACTACAGCGCGGAATACTGGGAGAGCCATCGGCCGGAGGTGTACTGTTTCTGGAAGACGCGGATGCCCGATGCGGAGCAGCAAAAGAAGAAGCTGTTCGTCGATGACGACATGCTGATGACGTTCTTCGAGCGGTTGGCCGAGGAGACGGATGCGGAGAAGGTGAGCTTTCGGTTTGTGCTGACGCTGATACTTATGCGCAAGCGGAAGCTCAAGTATGAGGGCATGAAGGTCGAGGAGGGGGTCGAGACATGGACCTTGCGGGTTGCGGGGGAGGATCGCAGCGTGGATGTGGTAAACCCGCACCTGACGGAGGACCAGATCGAGCAACTGTCGGCGCAGATGGGGCAGATCCTGCAGATGGATTTCTGATGATGGAAAAGTTTCGGCGACAGGGCGTTTTGCGTTTAGCGGCGGCGGCGATTGCGACGCTGTGGTTTGCGTCGGCGGGTTGCGAGCCGGCGCTTCAGGACGGGCCGATTCCTCCGCTTGAGCCGGCGAGGGGGAAGGCGGATATTTCGGAGGCGATTGCGGCGCTGGAGGCGCATCGGGCGAGGATCGGTCCGCTGCGGGCGGGGGGCAATGCGCGGGTGGAGTTTTATGAGCCTGACGGGCAGAAACGGCCGCCGGAGAATCCGAACATACAGGTGCGTCTCGTGCCGCCGGACCTGCTGTTTTTCAGGGGTGAGATCCTGGGCAACGAGTTGGTCCGGTTCGGGACGAATTCGACGCAGTTCTGGTTCCGCATCAAGCCGAAGGAGGTGAGCAGCTACTGGTGGGGTTTGCGCGAGACGGCTCGCAAATGCCGCGGCGGGGGGGTGCTGAATCCGGAGTCGGTCCTGGAGGCGCTGGGCATCGTGGAGGTGGATCCGAGCTGGACGTTTCAGGGGGTGCGAGGTTATGACGTGCTGACGCTGTTTGATGAGGCGGGCGTTCCGGTGAAGCGTGTGTACATCGACTGGCGCGACTACCTGGTGAAGCGCATCGAATACTACGATGTGTACGGGGAACTGGCGGTGGTTGCGGCGATGAGCGGTTACGGGGAGAACACCGACGGGATCCCGGTGCCGACGCAGATCGACATTGTTTACATGCGGGGGATCGAAGGCAGCCTGTCGATCAGCATGAAACTTCGCGATGTGCGGAGGTTCCAGCCCACTGAGGCGCAGCTCAGGGGGGAGTTGTTTGCGCTGCCGCCGAAGGACGGGTTCGAGAATGTTTACGTGCTGGCGGACAGCTGTGAATTCGTGCGGACCGATTGACAGGAGAGCGCACCATGACGCGGGAAAGACTGATCGAGCGTATTGGCAGAGGGGTGTTTGTCGTCGACGGGGCGATGGGGACTCAACTGATGTTGGCCGGCGTGGAGGCGCACGAATGCAACGAGTACCAGAACGTGAAGTCGCCGGAGGTGGTGCGATCGATCCATGCGCGGTATTTCGAGGCGGGCTGCGACGCGGTGTTGACGAATACGTTCGGGGCGTCGGCGGTGGCGCTGCGGCGGCACGGGTTGGCGGACGAGGCGGGGCGGATTAATCTTGCTGGGGCGAAGCTGGCGCGCGAGGCGGCGGGCGAGGACCGTTACGTGTTGGGGGACATCGGGCCGTGCGGGGAGTTTCTTGAGCCGTTGGGGACGCTTAAGGCCGAGACGCTGAGGGAGGCGATCAAGGAGCAGGCGTCGGCGCTGTTGGAGGGCGGTGTGGACGGGTTTATTGTGGAGACGATTACGGCGATCGATGAGGCGGCGGTCGTGTTGGAGGCGGTGCATTCGGCGGGGGACGTGCCGGTCTTTGCGACGTTGGCGTTTGATCCGGCGCGGGAGGGTCCCAGGACGATGATGGGGGTTTCGCCGGCGGATGCGGTTGTGCAGCTTGTGCACTTAGGGGCGGCGGGGATCGGTTTCAACTGCGGGACGCTGACGATGGACGGGTACATCGAACTGGCGAAGGTGTTTGCGGTCCTGCTGGAGGATCGGGGTATTGCGCTGGTGGCCGAGCCGAACGCGGGGCGGCCGCAACTGGTCGACGGGCGGGCGACGTATACGCTTTCGCCGGAGGAGTTTGCGGATGCGGCGGAGCGGATCTGCCAGGCTGGGGCGAGTATCTTAGGCGGCTGCTGCGGGACGGGGCCGGAGCATATCGCGGCGATGGTCAGGCGCGTGCGGCCAAGACGCTGACGATGGCGTCGACGGATTTTTTTGTGGCGCCCTGGTTTTGTCTGATGACGTTCTGGCCGGCGGCGGCGATTTGTCGGGCGTAGTGGGGGTCGGTGAGGCATTTCTGCATCGCGGTGAGCAATTCATCGGCGTCCTGGACCTGGATGGCGCCGTTAGCGGAGAGGAGGGCATCGACGGTCTGCTTGAAGTTGAAGGTGTGGGGGCCGAAGAGGGTGCATTTGCCCAAGGCGGCGGGCTCCATCATGTCGGAGCCGCCCAGGGGGGTGAGGGTCCGGCCGACGAAGACGACGGTTGCGAGGGAGTAGAATTTTCTCAGGTCGCCCATGGTGTCGCCGAGGATGACTGCGGGTTTGCCGTCAGCGGTGCGGTTTTCGTTTTTCAGGGTGCTGTAGCGCATGTAATCGAAGCCGGATTCCTCAATGAGCGAGGCGACTTCATCGAAGCGTTCGGGTTTGCGCGGGACGATCGCCAGGCGGAGGGGGGCGAAACAGGTGTCCTGTTTGAGCGTGCGGTAGGTGTTGAGGATGATCTTTTCTTCGTCGGGGCCGGTGCCGCCGGCGACCCAGAGGGGTTCGGGGCCGAGGTTCAGTTGGGCGGCGAGGGAGTCGGCGCCTTCGACGGAGTCGGCGACCTGTGCGGTGTCGTACTTGAGGGAACAGGTGACGATGACCTTGTCGTGGTCGCAGCCCAGGGCCTTGAAGCGTTCGGCGTATTCCTGAGTCTGGGCCAGCGCCAGGGCGAGGCGGGAGAACATTGGTCTGACGAAGCGGCGGAGTTTGAGGTAGCGAGGGAAGCTGCGGTCGGAGATGCGGCCGTTTACGACGACGAGCGGGATGTTTCTTTCGGCGGCGATCTGCGCGAGGTTGGGCCAGATCTCCAGTTCCATGAGCAGGCAGATGGAGGGGTTGATGTTGGCGACGGCTTTTTTCATGACGGGCGAGAAGTCGAAGGGGAAAAAGAAGACGCTCATGTTGTCGCCGTAGAGGGCCTTGGCGCGGGCGATGCCGGTGTCGGTGGTGGCGCTGATGGCGATTTCGTAGTCGGGCAGTCGGGCCTGGAGTTGGGCGATGAGGGTCCTGGTGGCGTTGACCTCGCCGACGCTGACGGCGTGAATCCAGATGCATGGCTTGTCGGGGCGGCGGCGGGAGATGCTGCCGAATCGCTCCTTCCAGCCGGAACGGTAGCGATTCTGCCGCAGGATGCGGTAGGCGATCTTCGGGCTGAGGGCGATGAGCCCCAACAGATACAGTAAATCGAAGGCAATTCGCACGTCTGGTCTCGCAGGTTTAAAAACGGGCATGATAGGAGGGTGGGGGCGTTGTGTCAAACATAATGCGGGCGGGTAGTGGAAACCGGTGTATGTTTGTATTGTTCTGTGGGGAGGGTGTTGCGGATGGGGCGTGGGAGCGGTACAATGGGGGCGTTTTGTGGAGGTGGTGGTGATGCCGGGGGATGTTTTTTGTAAAGGAGGTCTCTATGTCAATTGATCGCCGCAGCTTTGTAAAGGGTACGTTGGCTTCGGGGATGTCATTTATGGTGGCGCCGTCTCTGCTGCGGGCGAAGGCGGGGACGAAGTATCGCACGGTGGTGATCGGCAGCGGGTGGTGGGGGATGAACATCGCGACCGTGGCGATCGAGTCGGGTCGGTGCGAACTGGCTGCGCTTTGCGACGTGGATACGAACCAGCTCGATCCGGCGGCGACCCGGGTAGAGAAGCTGACGGGGCGGGCGCCGAAGAAGTACAAGGATTTTCGCGAGTGCCTGGCGCAGGAGAGGCCGGACATTGCGATTGTTGCGACGCCGGACCACTGGCATCCGCTGTGCACGATTGCGGCGGTGGAGGCGGGCGCGCATGTGTACGTTGAGAAGCCCATCGGGCACACGGTGTGTGAGGGGCGGGCGATGGTGAAGGCGGCGCGTGCGAACAATCGCGTGGTGCAGGTGGGGACGCATCGGCGGGTCTCGCCGCACAACGTCAGCGGGATGAAGTTCCTTAAGGAAGGCGGTGCGGGGGATATCGGGATGGTGCGCTGTTTTGTGCATTATGGCGGCGGGCCGGGGCAGGTGACGCCGGACTCTGAGCCGCCGGCGGGGCTTGACTGGGATATGTGGTGCGGGCCGGGGCCGCTTCGGCCGTTCAACAGGCGGATTCATCCGAGGGGCTTTCGGCGGTTTCTGGATTACGCCAACGGGCAATTGGGGGACTGGGGGATTCACTGGCTTGACCAGGTCCTGTGGTGGACGGAGGAGAAGTGGCCCAAGGCGGTCAGTTCGGTGGCGGCGCGGCATATCCTGCGCGACAATACGGACTGCCCCGACACGCAGGTGGTGCAGTACGAGTTCGAGTCGTTTACGTGCACGTGGGAGCATCGGCTGTACGCGGCCAACAACGCGGAAAAGCACAACATCGGTGCGTATTTTTACGGAACGAAGGGGACGTTTCACATGGGGTGGCAGGATGGGTGGACGTTCTATCCGGCCAGCGGCCGCGAGGCGATCCGGCATGAGGACCCGCAATTGGACAAGCCGGACGACCAGAACATCCGCGGGCTTTGGGCGGACTTCCTGTCGTGCATCGAGACGGGGCGGCGGCCGGTCTGCGATATCGAGATCGGGCACAGGTCGACGAATATGGCGCTTCTGGGAATGCTGTCGTACAAGGTGGGACGAAGCATCAGGTGGGACGGCGAGAAGGAGGTCATCATCGGCGATCCGGAGGCCAACAAGCTCTTGAAGCGCGAATACCGCAAGCCGTGGGTCTATCCGGCGTAGGGGACCTTGCGCAAAGCGTAATCGCGAGGGGCTGTCGTCAGACCAGGGGCAGCATCTTCGCAAAGGCGACGGTGACGAAGAGGCCGATGACAGCCATGAGGCTGACGGTTACGGTCCAGGTCCTGAGGGTTTCGACCTCGGTGAGACCGCCCATTTTGGCGAAAACCCAGAAGCCGCTGTCGTTCATCCAATTGCCGCACTGGGCACCGAAGCCGATAGCGGCTGCCACGTAGACGGGGTGGTAGCCGATCTGCACGTACGAGCCGTCGGGGCCGAGGATCAGCGAGGCCATCATCCCGGCGGTCGTGATCATCGAGACGGTGCTGGAGCCCTGTGCGAACTTCAGTAGGCATGCGACGGCAAAACCCATGAAGATTACCTTGAGTCCGGCGATGTGCGAAGCGCCGCCGCCGACGAAGAGGTTTTCGATAGCCGGACCGATCTGTGCCTCTCTGAGCATTGCCCCGAAGGCCCCGCCGGCGGCAGTAATGAGTATAATCACGCCTGCGCTCATAAGTGATGACTCGATGATTTCGGCCATCTGTTGGCGCGTCGGCTTTCGCTGGCAGTACAGGACGGCGAGTGCTATGGCCGCGGAGATAAGCATGGCGAGATTGGCGTTGCCCACGACGGCGGTGATGTTTGCGGCCAGTACGAGGCCGGCTCCGGCGGTGTCTTTCTTGGCCAGTGCCAACAGGATGGTGTTGGCGGAGATGAGGATCACGGGCAGGATGATGGGCAGGATCGACACGAAGAGGCCGGGCAGGCGGTCATCGGGCAGCGGTTCGGGCTCGGCAGCGCCGCCTTCGATGGGGCGCATGGGGATGTCGATCATGGTCGTCAGCCAGCGGATAAAGAAGTAGATGATGGCGGCGGTTGGAATCGAGACGGCCAAGCCTATCATCATCATCATTCCCACGTCGATCTTCAACTGGCCGGCTATGAGCAGCGGTCCGGGGGTGGGCGGTACGAGCGAATGGGTGATGGAGGCGCCGGCTCCCATGGCCAGGATGAGGAGGAGGTACTTGAGGCCGGTCTTGCGATGCATGGACCGGGCCAACGGAAGCAAAAGATAGAAGACCGTGTCGAAAAAGACCGGGACGGACAGGACGAAGCCGCTGGCCATCAGGGATACGGGGGCGCGTTTTTCACCCAGGAAGTTCGTAAACATGCGGACGACGCGGTCGGCGGCGCCGGAGTCGGTGAGGCACTTGCCGATGATGGCGGCCATGGCGATGACGATGCCGATGTTTCCGACGGTTTTGCCGAATTCTTCGGCGACACGACTGATCTTTACGGCCCAGTCGCCCGGGGCGAGCAGACTGACGACGATTGCGGCGCTGATGAGGGCGACAAAGGCGTTGATGCGCAGGACAATGATCATTCCCAGGACGACGGCGATGCCAATGCCGAGGATGATGAGGGGGTTGAGGTCAAACAAAAGACAATCCTCCCTTATGACTGCTTTTATCTACTCTGCCATTACGTCGTGCCGGGACAGCAGGCCAAGCACGCCCTGGAGGGGCCTAAAAGTACCCGAAATCGGGGGGGAAGTCAAACAAAAGGCGGAGCTGTAATCAGGGGAAAATCCGAAGTACGAATATCGAAATACTAAACAAATCATAAATCCTAAAACTTCAAATCTCAAACCGTGAGCAGTGTTTGGTGGATGTTATATTACCTGTGTTGTTGTGCGAGTAAGAGATGTGTTTTTTTGGAAAGATTGCGGTGTTTTGCGGCATGTTTGGGCGTACGACGAGGATCTTGAGTATATATTGTGCAGGCAGGGGCGAGATTAAGTCGCGGCGGCGGCATTCCGACGAAATTGTATCGAACCTGAGCCATCCGTGATGTGATTGGAAGACTACAATGGTTGAGAAACGCCCGTACAGTGAACTTACGAAGAAACAGATCAAGAGCCTCGAGATGCAGGGGTGTGTCGCGGATGACTGGAGCCGTGTGGAGGCGGTACAGCCACTGGACGTTTCGCGGATTCGGGGGTGCCATTTCAGCGGGCGGATACAGATCGGGCGTCTGGACGGGGAGGTGGTTCTGGACGGGGGGATGACGCGGCCGACAGGGATTTATAATGCGACTTTGGCCAACTGCACGTTGGGGGATGATGTTTATATTCACAACGTCGAGAACTACATCGCAAACTATGACATCGAAGACAACGTGCTGATTAAGCATGTGTCGATCCTGGCGGTGGAGCGTGATTGCTCGTTCGGCAATGGTGTCGAAGTGTCGGTCATCAACGAGACCGGCGGGCGGGAGATACCTATTTATGATCATCTTTCGGCGCATACTGCGTACATCATGGCGATGTACCGTCACTGGCCCGAGGTGATCAGGCGGCTGAAGGATTTTGTGCGGCGGTATGCCGAATCGGTGAGGAGCGGGCGAGGGAGGATCGGCGAATCTGCGCGGATGATCAATTGCGGGACGATTCGCAATGTCAAGATCGGGCCGCATGCGGTCTTGCAGGGCGTGAGCCTCCTGGAGAACGGGTCGATCAACAGTTGCGCGGAGGATCCGTGCTTCGTGGGGATGAACGTGATCGCGCGGGATTTCATCATGTGCAGCGGATCGCGGGTGAGCGACAGCACCATTCTGCATCACTGCTTTGTGGGGCAGGGGACGGAGTTGGCCAAGCAGTATTCGGCGGAGAATTCGGTGTTCTTCGCCAACTGCGGGGGTTTTCATGGGGAGGCGTGTTCGGTGTTTGCGGGGCCGTACACGGTGACATTCCATAAGTCGACGCTGCTGATTGCGGGGCTGTATTCGTTTCTGAATGCGGGCAGCGGGTCGAACCAATCGAACCACATGTACAAATTAGGGCCGATGCACCAGGGGGTCGTGGAGCGGGGCAGCAAGACGGCGTCGGATTCGTATATTCTGTGGCCCGCACGGGTGGGGGCGTTTTCGTTGGTGATGGGGCGGCATTACGCCAACTCGGATACCTCGGATCTGCCGTTTTCGTATCTGATCGAGCAGAACGATGAGAGCGTGTTGGTGCCGGGGGTGAACCTGCGCAACATCGGGACGGTGCGCGATTCGCGGAAGTGGCCGCAGCGCGACCGGCGGCGAGACCCGGTGAAACTGGACAAGATCATTTTCAACCTGCTGACGCCGTGGACGGTGCAGAAGATGATGCGCGGGCGGAAGATCCTGATGGATCTGAAGGAGTCGAGCGGGCTGACTTCGCAAAGCTTTTACTATAATGGCGTGCGGATCAAGCTTTCGAGCCTGGAGCACGGGATCAGCTTCTACAACCTGGGTATCGATCGGTACTTAGGGAATATCCTTGTGAGTCGGCTGCGGCAAAATATGTTCGAGGACGTCGGGCAGCTTAAGGCGATTCTGAAGGCTGGCGAGGAGGGGCGAGGGCGTTGGATTGACGTTGCGGGCCTGATTACGCCGTACGATGTGGTGGAGAGGCTGCTGACGGATATCGAGCGCGGGGTGGTGAATTCGTTGGAGGAGGTTGATGAACGCATCAATGCGATGTACGAGCGGTTCGAGGATTACCAGTGGGCGTGGGTGGCGCAGGCGCTGGAGACGAAGGTCGGCAAGCCGATCGGGCAGTTTAGGCCGGACGACGTGGCGAGGATTATCAAGGACTGGATTACGGCGGTGGAGACGCTGGACCATATGCGGATGAACGATGCGCAGAAGGAGTATGGGCCGGCGTCGAAGATCAGCTTCGGGGTTGACGGGGGGAATACGGAGCGCGACGCAGATTTTGCGGCGATTCGCGGCACGCCAGAGGACAACTCGTTTGTCCGCGAGATGAAGGAGCGGCTGGAGAACAAGAAGCGGACGGCCAACGATCTGATCGCGAGGCTTTCGAGGTTGGAGTAACCGCGGCTTGCGGAGGGGGGCGGCGGAGGCAAGCCGGGGTGCTTGCGCTGTGGAATGAGCGGCAGCGGCGGGCAAGTTTCACTCTGCAGGTCAGGGGGCGATGCCGATGTCGGGGACGGCGGGGGTCCATTCCACCTTTGCGGCGCCGAGGAGGGTGCCTGTGGCAAAGGCCAGGTCCACCAGTGAGATCTGATAGTTGGCAAGCGCGGCGATTTCGGCGCTTTGGGCGTTTGCGAAGTTGGTCTGTGCCTCAAGTACATCGGTACTGGTGCGCAGGCCGACTTCGAACTGGCGGATTTCGGCCTGGTAGAGTTCGGCCTCAAGGATGGCGCTTTGGCGGCTGGCGAGGATCTGCTGCCAGTTTGTTTCGACCTGGTCGATGGCGTTGAGGACTTCCTGGGCGACCATTTGCTGCTGGCTTTCCCTTGTGGCGAGGCGCTGCCGCCTGGTGAAGAGGGCTGCGCGGAGGCGGTTTCTGTTCTGGTCGTTGCCGAGGGGGACATACAGGCTGACACCGAGGTAGTGGTTTTCGAAATTCTTGTCGGTGAGCATGTCCCATGCATCGCTGCGCATGGGGCCGACGCCGTTTATGGCGTAGCTGTAGTCGAGGTTGACAAGGGGGAGGGCCTGATTTCGCGCGAAGTCGATACGACTGGCGTCCTGGGCCAGCTGCAATTCGAGGCTCAGCAGGTCGGCGCGGTTTTCGAAGGCCTGGGCAATGAGGACGTTGGGGTCGAAGACGTAATGCACGGGATCGGGCTCGGTGAGGGGTACAACGATGGTGGAGGTGTCGATCTGCATGCCGGGCTTGTTGATGGTGCGTTTGAACTCCCGCTGGCGTTCGCGGAGGCTGTTTTCGGCGGTGATGATGGCGGCCAACTGCCTTGCGACTCCGGCCTGTGCACGAAGGACCTCGATGGGGGCGAGTTGGCCGGCGGCGACGAAGCGTCGGGCTCGCTCGAGCTGGGCAACGGCAAGGTCGTGCTGGCGGCGGCGGACTTCGAGTTCCTGTCTTGCGGCGTAGAGCCGCCAGTAGGCTCGGTCGGCGGCGGCGAGGACGCGGATGACCTCGAGCTTTGTTGCGTTGTCCTGAAGCTGTTTGCCGTACCTTGCGAGACGAATCGAATGCAGATTGGTGCGCTTTCCGGCGTTCTGGAGCAGCGGCTGGCTGATAGAGATGCGGAATCCTTCCTGATACCAGGGGCTCAGTAAGGAGTTTTCTTCGAGGTTTTTGGTTCTGGCGTCGGCAAGATTGAAGGAGAGTGTTCCGCCAGTCTGCAGGGGGACGCGGACGCCGAGATCGAGATTGATGTTCTGGTGTTGTGAGCTGTCGATGGAAGTAATGTAGGTCGATGAGTCGGGGATGGGGACGATCTTGCCGCCTGGTTCGTCGCTCCTGAGCAGGGTGGCGCGGGCGGTGAAAGCGGCTTCGAACTTGGCCTCTTCGGCGAGCAGTTCGGCCTGGGCGATGGAGGGGGCGATGAGGCTGGCCTGGATGTCCAGGTTGTTCTCCAGGGCCAGGGCCCGGCACTCTTCCAGCGAGATTGTCACGGTTGCCGGGGGCTGGTTTGGTTCGGCGGGCGCAGGGGGGTTCTGTCGGCGTGCGGCGGCGAGGTCGAGCGGTTCGATCTGCCTGAGTTTTTCCTCCGGCAGGCGCAACTGATAGAACCGGTCTTCATCTTTGAGCCTGTGACATCCCGCGGCGGCGATCATGACGAACATGGCGGCGTGCAGGATGCGTATTGTGACTTTGCGGTTATTCATGTCGGAGTGCCTCAATGGGATCGAGTCTGGCGGCTTTTGCGGCCGGGAACATTCCGAAAAAGATGCCGACGGCGGCGGAGAAGCCGAAGGACATGAGGACGGCCCATGCGGGGATGTGGGCCTTGTCGAGATTGGCCTTGGGGATCTGCGCGATGCCCCACGTGATGAGCTGGCCTGCGCCGACGCCGAGGAGACCTCCGACGCAGCAGAGCACGACGGCTTCGACGAGGAACTGTGTGAGGATGGCGGAGCCTTTGGCGCCGACGGCCTTGCGCAGGCCAATCTCGCGGGTACGTTCGGAGACGGAGACGAGCATTATGTTCATGATGCCGACGCCGCCGACGATGAGTGAGATGCCGACGATGCCGCCGGCGACGGCGGTGATTGTTCCCATGACGCGTTTAAAGACGCGGACCTCGCTTTCGACGGTCTGGACGCGGAAGGTGTCGGGATCGCCGGGCTTGATGCGGCGCGTCTTGCGGAGGAAGAAGCTGATTTCCGCCTTGGCGTCGTCGGAAAGCTCGGGGGTGCGGCTTGCGGCGACGACATGGAACCATGGTTCGTCCATGCGGTAGTGGGTCAGGAAGGGGATGAAGACTTCGAAGTTTTCGCCGCGTCCTGCTCCGCCGAAGGCCATGGAGACTCGCTCCTCGATGACGCCGACGATGCGGAAGGTGTTGTTACCGATGATGATGAACTGGTCGACGCAGTTGCGATCGAGATGGAGGTGGTCCCGGAGGGCGGGGTCGATCAGGCAGACCTTGCGGCCCTGGGTCTGGTCGACGAGCGAGAAGGGGCGGCCTTCGAGAAGACTGCGGCTTTCAATGTCGATCCATGAGGCATCCACGGCGGTGATTCGTGCGCTTTCGATGGAACGTTCTCCGTAGCGGACGGAGTCATTGTAGCCGCTTATCCGCGTGAAGGCCTTTACGGAGGGGCAGTGCTCCAGCAGGCCGTCGAATTGTTCGGGCTTGAACTTGATAAGCATCCATGAGGCGTTTTTCATCGGCCCTGTTTCGGGCCACCTGGCCCATACAAAGACCTTGTTTGTGCCGAAGGTTTCCAGGTCTGCCATGATGGTGGTCTTGAGGCCGGTCAGGGCGGCGATGACGGAGGTGACGGAGGCGACACCGATGATGATGCCCAGGGTGGTAAGAAGCGATCGCACCTTGTTGGCCCAGATCTGGCTGATTGCCAGGCTGATGCTCTGGAGGACGAGGCGGATAAAACTGAGGGGGATGCCTAACAGGAATCTCATAGCCGCTGTCCTCCGTGGCGGTAGCGGTAGGCGTCGTCTTTTTCGACGGGCAGGTCGCTGATGATGCGGCCGTCGAGCATGCGTACGATACGTTTTGCGCGGCAGGCGACGTCGGATTCGTGCGTGACCATTATGATGGTCTGGCCCTGCTGGTGAAGCTCGCTGAACAGGGCGAGGATTTCGCGGCTTGTGCGGCTGTCGAGGTTGCCGGTGGGCTCGTCGGCCAGGAGTATGCTGGGGTTGTTGATGAGTGCGCGTGCGACGGCGACCCGCTGCTTTTCGCCGCCGGAGAGCTGGTTGGGGCGGTGGCACATGCGGTCGCCGAGGCCGACGCGCTGGAGGGCCTGTACGGCCCTCCTGTGGCGCAGAAACGAGGCGTTGCGTGCGTAGATGAGGGGGAGTTCGACGTTTTTGAGGGCGTTGAGGCGCGGCAGCAGTTCGAAGGATTGAAAGACGAAACCGATCTTTTCGTTGCGGGCGCGGGCCAGGGCGGCATTGCTCATTCTTGTGACGTCGCGGCCGTCGAGTTCGTAGGTGCCGGAGGTGGCGCGGTCGAGGCAGCCGATGAGGTTCATGAGGGTGCTCTTGCCGGAGCCGCTCTGGCCCATGACGGCTACGTATTCGTTTTCGCGCACCTCGAGGCTTACGCCGTCGAGGGCGTGGATACGTTCGCTGCCGACCTTATAGATCCGCGTGACGTCCTGGAGCCGTATCAGGGTTCTGCCGCTGTTCACGCGTCGTCCTTCTTTTCCTTGGATGAGGCCGGTTTGCCGGCGTCCTTCGGGGTCTTTTCCCGCGGCTGGAGTTGCTTCTGCTGGGCCTCATCGCAGATCAACTGGTCGTGCCGGATGCTTTCGAGGATTTTGTATGGTCCCGAGACGACTTTGTCGCCGGCACTGAGGCCGGACTTGATGATGATGTGGGTCATGTCGCTGGGGCCGATCGAGACGGGGGTGACGACCGCCTTGCCGTCGATGAGGCGATAGACGACGAGGGCGTCGGTTTTGGCCATGTCGACGTTGGGGTTGTTTTGCCGAATCTCCAGCGGCAGGTCATCGACTTTGCGGCTGACGACGGCCTGGCTGGGGACCTTGCAGATGTCCTTGTGCGTTACGGTTTCGATGTCGACGTCGGCGGTGAGGCCGGAGTGGAGCTTTCGGGCGTTGTCGTGGAGGATAATTTCCGTCTTGTAGTATTTTGTGCGGGTCGGCGAGAGGTCGTGCGTCAGGGCGATGGTATCGACGACGCCGGTGAATTCTTCGTCCCAGAAGGCCTGGACGCGGACCCTGGCTTTCTGGCCGACTTTGAGGTTTCCGATGTCGGCTTCGTCGACCTGGGCGACGAGGATCATCTGCGAGAGGTCGGCGACCTGCATGATGACGGTGCCGGGATTGTTCATGGTGCCGGTCATGACGACCTCGCCGACTTCGGCGTTGATGCGCGTGATGACGCCGTCAATGGGCGAGGTGATCGTGGTGTAGCTGAGTGCTTCCTTCGCCTGTTCGATTTCTTCGCGCGAGGCGTCGAGGCGATGCTGCATGACGATGAGGCTCAGCTCCGCGGCCTCAAGGGCATGCTGGCCGGCGATGAAATTGGCCCGCATCTCGGCGAGTCTGCATTCGATCTGGTCGAAGGCGGCCTGACTGATGTCGCGGGATTCGAGGAGTTGTTTCTGCCGGGCGAAATCGTTTTCCGCCTGCCTGAGCGTGGCGGCGGCGGCGTCGAGTGCCGCTTTCTGCCGCGCGATATTGGCCTTGTCGACGGCGATCTGGGCCTCCTGGGCGTGGAAACTTGCTTCGGCGGAGCGGAGCCTGCTCTCGAGATCCCTAGAATCGAGTTTGATCAGGACCGAGGGCGGCACGGGCGGCTGTGCGTCGGGATCGCCCCTGGTTACGCGCTGGCCTTCCTTGTAGGGCAGTTCGACTATACGTGCGGAGACCTTGGCGCTGATATCGACTTTTGTTCGCGGCTCGACCTCGCCGGGGGCCGTTACGAACTCGGTGAGATCGGCAGGTGCGATGACCTCAATGCGGACGGGGGTTGGTTTGGCACCGCCGCTGAGTTTGCGTTTGAGAAGAGCCTGGACGACGAGCACCGCCACAATTGTTACGATGCACGTCAGGATGATCGTGGTTTTGAAGTACTTTCGCACGTTGGTGCCTTTCCATCACAAAGACAAGCGTTCAGCAGACCGATCTGCAAAGAGGCGGTCCGTGCCGAATCTTTCAGAAGACCTCCGGTGGAGCCGTGGGGGCTGAAAAGCCAATCCGGCGTTATTATAGTATGCCTTTGTACAAAATTCAACCCGGCATTTTCGGACAGACGCACGGGGGCGGCAAATGTTACAGGTTTTCCCTGCGATCCTGCAGCGGCGTCTGCATGGCCTGATGGTTGAGGGACATGTCGGCACCCGAGCAGGACATGAGGAACCGGACGAAAGAGCGTGTCTGGTTCTGCAGGGTTTCGACTTCCACGGCGAGCGGCCTTTCCAGCAGGCCTCCGACGGATTCAGCGAGCCGGTCGACTCTTGCGGAGTCGGTTCCGAGCAGCGCGCTCAGGCTGGTCGGGGGCGGGATGGCTTCGTCGCGGTGTTCATTCCTCAGGTACGAGGCCGCGAGGAAGACGATGGGCAACAGGGCGACAGCGGCACATGCGGCGGCAACCCAGGGCCAATGCGCGGCAGGTCGACGCCAGTTCTCGGCGACGGGGTGACCGATTGTCGCGGCTATTTCATGGCCGAGGCGCGCCGGCAGGGCCGGCTGGGTCATGGCCGCCTCCAGAGAGAGCCGCTCGCCAAGGGCCAGCGAGGAGGTGAAGAAACTGCGGCAGCCGTCACACCGCATCAGATGGCGGCGACAGGCGGCGGGCAGTTGGCGGTTGTTGTCGAAGGTGTTGGATATTGTCCAGCGGTATACTGTGCAGAACATCATGCACCCGATCTTTCCGGAAAATGTGTGGCCCCTTCGCACGCGGCTTTAGGGCCGGGCGGGGCACGGCGGGCTGTTTCTGAAGTTTTGCCGCCATGGCGGTGCGCGCGCGGAAGAGCAGCACCTTGACATGGACCTGCGTCTTGCTCATGACGTGCGCGATTTCCTTTACGGACATGTCCTGGGCGTACCTGAGCCAGAGGGCCTCGTACTGGTTGGGCGGCAGTGTCCTGGCCAGCGACCAAAGGCTTCGGCGGAACTGGACTTCCTCAAGGAGTTCGTCCGGCGCGGGATAGTACGAAGCCTGTTGTGCGACGGGACCCAGTACGGGGGAATTCTTGCGAGCACGGCTTGCGGCAAGATTTCGGCCGATGGCGTAGAGCCAGGTTGTGAACTTGTGCCTGCCGTCGAACTGGTGGAGTTTGAGATAGGCCCGGACAAAGGTTTCCTGTACGAGGTCTTCGGCATCTTCGAGGAGGCCGACTTTGTGCTGGAGAAAAGCAAGCAGACCGGGTGCACACCGGTCTACAAGCTCGGAAAAGCAGTCCGAACAGCCACATTTTGCGGCTCTGACCAACTGCTCATTGGTCAGTGTTCTGACGATGTCGCCGGCCGTTGTCAATCTTATTTGTCCGCGGAGCTGCTCGACGCCGTCACGTTCACATTGAGTCTTTTCTTGTTCCATTCCACCTTTATGAAGTCTGCTACGCTTGCTGCTTCGGTTTCGAACCGCACACGGAGTAGGTTCTTGCGGGTGGTGACGTTGATTGCCCTGGCCAGTGCGGCGAGCTGGGGCTGATCCTTGCCGGCGAGGTTGAGCATGGCGATGACGCCCTGGGTCATCTGCATGAGTTCCTTAGCGGTTTCTTCGGAGACGGCGAGCAGGTTCAACTCGACGAACAGTTTGCCTTCGGTTTCGCCGGCGATGAGTGAGGACTGTTCGGTGTTCTTGAGCATGATGGTGCGTTCCCACTGCTGGGCCATCTCGCCGACGCCGTCGGCGGCAGCGACGAGGAAGGCGTTCTCGACGGCGGCGCGGCGCATGAGGCGGAACTGGCGCTGCGTGCGGGCGCTTTCGGCTTTTCCGTCGAGCACGTCGAGGCTGTGCTTGACCGCTTCAAGACTGCTGGCGATGACGACGCGGTCGTCGCCGTGGAAGCTGCCGTACTGGCGCAGCGATTCGTCGCCGTTGTGCTTGTCATCGATCCAGCTTCGGATCATGTGGCTGCCGTAGGCGGTTTCGCTGAAGGCGGCGTTCAGGCGCAACAGGCCGAGAAGGGTATCCTTGTTAAACGCGGCTTCGAAAATGGCGACGGCGTTGGCCTTGTCCTTGCCGCGGCCGTAGATAGTGACGTTCCTGATGTCATCGAGCGGGTGAAACGAGGCGATTGTCTTGAACTGGTCCAGTTTGGCCGCGTCGCCGGTTTCGTTCAGTTGGGCACGAATCATCCTGCCGATCTCTGTCTGGTTGAGTTTCTCCAGGTCCAGGTGCGCGACCCAGTTGGCCTTGCCGCTGACGATATTTCTGTTCAGCGGGGCGGCGACGGCGGCGCCTGCGAGAGCGGCAAACGCCAGGCACAGTACGATTGCGGAAGACTTGTTCATGATTTCTCCTTCCTGTGAAATAACAGTATACTTTTTTGCCGATTCCGATGCAAATCGGGGGGCCTCCGGGGTATCCGCGCCGGCACAGGGGCGCCTCGTAAAGTTCTGTGCGACATGGACATACGGTGGAAACGTTCCGCCGGGCGGCCGCCGATTTCTTTTTACCCCTTATATAACCAATGCCATGAAAAGGTTACAGGCGGGCGGTGACAGAAATCAAAGCAATGAATAGGCACCAATCCTGTGCGGATTTTACTTATACTTATGCGGGCTGGAGATACGGTTGGTGGTGTCGGAGGCTATCTTACCTGGAACCACTCGGTGATCAGGTCGATGAGCTGCTGGCGCGTTTTGGCGGCCATGATGGCCATCTGTGCCTTCTTGCGCTGGGGATGACGCTTGCAGTAGCCGCAGACGAACTTGCGGAAGAAGGGGATTGCCTTGTTGTCCGGCCGGAGTTTTCGGATCATCTCGAAGTGCTCCAGCATGACCAGCCCCTGTTCGCAGAGGCTGGGATCGGGCGGTTTGGCTCGACCCTGAAGCAGGGCCCGCGTTTCGGCGAAGATCCAGGGATTGCCGATGGCGCCTCGAGCGACGGCAACACCGGAGACGGGTGTGCTTTCAAGGCGCTGGACGATCGTTTCGGGATCCATGAGGTCGCCGCTGCCGAAGACACGGAGGTGCGGATGGTTCTGTTTGACTTCGGCGATTGCCTGCCAGTCAGCCCTTCCGCGGTACTTTTCGCTGACGGTCCGGCCGTGGATGGTCAGCAGGTCCACACCCTCAGCGGCGATGCCCTCGCAGAGGCGGCGGAAGTTGTCGCGCGATTGGGGTGTGCCGTCAAAGCCGATGCGGACCTTGACGCTCAGAGGACAACGGACGGCGTCGCGCGTCCTGCGTACCGTTTCGATGATCACGTGCGGCTGTGTCAGGTGGTAGCCGCCGCGCATCCGGCGGAGGACCTTGGGGGCGGGGCAGGCGAAATTGAGGTCGACAATATCGTAGCCGATGTTTTCGAAGGCTGCTGCTGCGGCGGCCATGATGGCCGGGTCCTCACCCAGGAGCTGCACGCCCACGGGGTGCTCGTCGTCGCCGGGCTGGAACTTCAGGCTGCGAATCGCCTTGGGGTGCAGGGCGATCCTGTCGAGCATGACGCCGGTGAAGGTCAGCGGGCAGCCGTACCGGCGCGCAAGGACGCGCATCGGGCCTTCCGAATAGCCGGAGAGGGGCGCCTGGTAAAACGGTACATCAAGTTGCAGCGGACCAATTTGGATCATTCGGTACTCTTAGCAGTCTTGCGCGATTGCGGTTCACTGGAAAAGCTTATTATAGCGTGCGGGGCGGCAAAAGGCACGCTTGTGCTTGTCTTGTGATGCTTTTTGGCTTAGAATTGCGGCGGCACGAACAACAATCGCGCGTTTTACCAGTAAAGGGAGTGATCATGTCTACATGCAGCAGGCGGAGTTTTCTCAAGAGGTCGGCCGGGTTCGCAGCGGCGGCAGGTATCGGATTGGGCGCGGGGGGCTGTCCGAAGAAGGAGCCGACGGCCGCGGGGAGGGGTGTGAAGTGGCGGTATGCGATGTGCAATGAAAGCATGCGGGAGCTGCCGTGGGCCGAGCAGTGCAAGATTGTCGGTGAGGCGGGGTACCAGGGCGTTGAGATCGCGGCATTTACCCTCGTCAAGGAGGGGGTGGGCGAGATTACGCCTGCGCAGCGGAAAGAGATGGTTGCAGCGATGGACGATGCGGGGATTGTCTGCACGGGGCTGCACTGGCTGCTGACGCCGCCGCCGGCTGGGCTGCACTTTACCACGCCGGACAAGACCGTGCGGGACACGACGGTGGCGTACCTGAGGGACCTGATTGACTTCTGCGGCGATCTGGGCGGCACGGCGATGATCTTCGGCTCGCCGAAGCAGCGGAGCACCGCGGGCATTTCGGTGGACGAGGCGAAGAAGTATTTCGCGGAGGGGCTGGCGGCCGTCGCCGACCAGGCGCAGGGGCGCGGCGTGGTGATCATGATAGAGCCATTGGACAAGAGCCAGACGGACGTGGTAAACGTCACCTCCGAGGCCGTGGAGATGGTCAAGCAGATCAACCATCCGGCGATCCAGACGATGTTCGACTTCCACAACACCGTCGACGAGACGGAGCCATTCGACGTGGTCATCCGCACCTATTACCCGAACATCCGCCACGTGCACGTCCAGGAGATGGACGGCAAGTATCTGGGGACGGGCGACGGCCGGACGGCTTTTGTGAAGGCTTTCCAGACGCTCAAGGAGCTTGAGTATGACAAGTGGGTATCGTTGGAGGTGTTCGACTTTTCGCCGGGCGGCCGGACGATTGCGGTTGAGTCGATGAAGGTGCTCCGCGAGATTGAGAGCAAGCTCACTTGAGCGGCGGTATGTAATGGGACAGTCTTCCGAAACGATGACGTCGCGCGAAAGGGTGTTGGCGGCGTTTGCGCATGAAGAGCCGGACCGGGTGCCGTGCTGGTTGGGTGCTTCCGACGGCTTTCTGTCAAGAGTGATGGCTTGCACGGGGCTTGACGAAGAGGGTGTGCGCTGTCATTTTGGGGATGATTTCCGGCGCGTCAGTGCCGAGTACAAGGGGCCGGAGTTTCTCTTGTCTCCGGAGGCGACCTCGCGGACGATCTTCGGGGTGGAGCGCCAGGGGCCGGGCGAGGGCCGGGCGATGAGCCATCCGTTGGCGAGCGCGGACATCGAAGCCGTTTACACGTACCCGTGGCCGGACCCGGCGTGGATCGATGTGTCGAGCATTCGCCGGCAGGCGGAGCAGTACGGCGGCAGGTACGCGATTTTAGGCGGCGACTGGTCGCCGTTCTGGCATGACGCGATCGACCTGTTCGGGATGGAAAACCTTTATGTCCACATGTACACGTCGCCGGAGGTCATCGAGGAGGCGATGCGGCGGATAGTAGATTTTTATATGGCCGTCAACCAGCGCATTTTCGACGAGGCGGGGGACCTGATCGATGTTTTCTTCATCGGCAACGATTTCGGCTCGCAGCATGGAGCCATGTTGGGGCCGCAGCTTTTCACTCGTTACATCCTGCCGCACCTGAAGCGGCTGATCGACTTAGGGCATTCGTACGGGCTCAAGGTGCAACTGCACTGCTGCGGCGGCTTTGCCCCGCTGATTCCGCTGATGATAGAGGCGGGGCTGGACGGGCTGCATGCGGTGGAGCCGTCGTGTATGGGTATGGACCTCAAGACGCTCAAGTGTGATTTCGGCGATCGCATCCTCTTTAACGGGGCGATTGATGCGAACAAGGTGCTTCTGGACGGTACGGTCGCAAAGGTGCGCAGGGAGACGCGCAAAGTGCTCGAAATCATGATGCCTGGCGGCGGGTATGTCGCTGGGGCGAGCAATGATGCGATCCTGGAAGAAACCCCGGTGGAAAACGTTGAGGCAATGTTCGAGACGATTCGTGAGTTCGGCGTGTACCGACATTAACATGAGACCATTTCGAGCAAAGAGGAGGCTGACGTGACGGCGAAGCTGCATACATTGGTTCTGGCGGCGGTGGTGCTTGTGACGGTGCATTGCGGTGCGGCGATCAGGCCGGAGCGGCTGCGCTGCGAGCACCGGAAGAATCCGTTGGGCATCGACGTCCTGCAGCCGCGGCTGAGCTGGATTGTCACGTCCGATGAGCGGGCGCAGAAGCAGAGCGCATACCGTATCCTGGTTGCTTCCAGCGCAGACAAGCTGGAAAAGAACCAGGGCGATCTGTGGGATTCCGGCAAGGTGGCGTCGGACGAGACGGTGCTTATCCCGTATGCGGGCAGGCCGCTTGCCGGCGAGATGGAATGCTGGTGGAAAGTGAAGGTATGGGACGGCGACGGCATTGCCTCCGACTGGAGCGAGCCGGCGCGCTGGAGCATGGGCCTGCCTGGTGAGGGCGACTGGAAGGGGAGTTGGATCGGGCTGGACCACGAACTGCAAAAACCAGCCGACAAGGACACGAAGGTCTATCGGCCATGTCCGTTTCTTCGCAGGGAATTCACCGTTGACAAGCCGATCCGCCGGGCGATGCTCTATGCGACGGCCTTAGGCGTGTACGAGGTGCACATCAACGGGCGGCGAGTTGGGGCGGATTATTTCATGCCGGGCTGGACAGAGTACAAGAAGCGGCTGTACTACCAGACGTACGACGTTACGGATATGGTGAAGGCCGGCGGCAACGCGGTGGGCGCGATTCTTGCCGATGGCTGGTATGCGGGCAATATCAGTATTCTCGGACAGGGGCTTTACGGCTGGCATCTGCGGTTTCGCGGGCAGTTGGTGATCGAGCATACGGACGGGTCGCGGCAGGTGGTGGCGACCGATCCGACGTGGAAGGGGGCATTCGGGCCGATTCTCGAGTCGGATATGCAGGCGGGGGAGACGTACGATGCGCGGCTTGAAATGCCGGGGTGGGATAAACCGGGGTTCGACGATTCGAACTGGCGAGGAGTCAACGTGACCGAGAAGGTTGACGCGCTGCTGCAAGCGTATCCATCGGCTGCAGTGCGTGTCTTCAAAGAGATTCGGCCGCGCAGTGCTGCCGAACCGGCGCCGGGCGTGTATGTGCTTGACATGGGGACCAATTTTGCCGGATGGGTGCGGATCAAGGTACAGGGCAAGCCGGGTGACAGGATTCGGCTGCGGTTTGCCGAGCGGCTCAATCCGGACGGAACGGTGTATACCGAGAATCTGCGAAGCGCCCGTGCGACGGATACCTATATCTGCAAGGGCGGCGGGGTGGAGGAATGGCAGCCGCGGTTTACATTTCATGGTTTTCAATACGTGGAGGTGACGGGCTGGCCGGGGCGATTCGACAAGGACGCGGTGAGGGGTGTTGAGATTACGGCGGACCTGGACGTGACGGGCAGTTTTGAATGCTCGAGCCAGCAGGCCAACGCGCTGTATCGCAACATCTGCCAGACGCAGCGCGCCAACTTCATCGAGATACCGACGGATTGCCCGCAGCGCGACGAGCGGATGGGCTGGACAGGTGACGCTCAAATCTACGTGCGGACGGCGACGCATAACTGCGACGTGGCGGCGTTTATCGCCAAATACATGGTGGACGTGGAGGACGGGCAGTATCCCAACGGCGGTTTTCCGTGCATGGCGCCGCGGCCGCACGACGGGGTTTCGCCGGCCTGGTCGGACGCGGGGGTGATCTGTCCGTGGACGATGTACCGCGTCTACGGTGACCGGCGGATCATCGAGCGGCACTACGAGGCGATGGCTCGCTGGCTGGAGTACTGCCGCAGCAACAGCAAGGGCCTTGTGCGGCCGGCCGACGGGTTCGGCGACTGGCTGAGCATCAATGCCGAGACGCCGAAGGATGTCCTCTCGACGGCGTACTTTGCACGGAGTACGGCGCTCATGGCAGAAATGGCCGAAGCCATCGGCAAGGGGGCGGATGCAGCCAAGTACAGGAAGCAGTTTGCCGAGATCAAGCAGGCCTTCAACAGGGCCTTCGTGGCGCCTGAGGGGCGCATCAAGGGTAATACGCAGACGGTTTATGTGCTGGCACTGGCGTTTGGCCTCGTGGATGGCAAGGCCAAAGAGCAAGCGATTGCTCACCTTGTCGACGACATCCGGGCCCGCGGCTGGCATCTTTCTACCGGTTTCGTGGGCACAAAGGACCTCATGCCGGCGCTGACGGAGAGTGGTCGACTCGATGTTGCGTACCGCCTCTTCAACAATGATACGTTCCCGTCGTGGGGTTTTTCCATCAAGCACGGGGCGACGAGCATCTGGGAACGGTGGAACGGCTGGACGCCGGACGGAGGCTTTGGTGATCCGAAGATGAATTCGTTTGCGCACTACTCGTTCGGCGCTGTCGGGGAGTGGATGTTCAAGACCATCGGGGGTATCGACCTGCTCGAACCCGGCTACAGGCGCATCCTGATCCGTCCGCGTCCCGGCGGCGGCATAGACGGGGCGAGCGTATCCTATGAATCCATCCGCGGCCGAATCGCGTCAAAGTGGAGGATCGAAGATGGGCGGCTGACGCTGGAGGTGCAGGTTCCCGCTAACACGACGGCGGAGGTTCACGTGCCGACGCGTCGGCCTGAGTCCGTCAAGGCCAACGGCCGTGCGGCGCGGGAGGTCAAAGGCGTGACGGTTCTGCGCTCGGATTCGGAGGCAACCGTTTTTGAGGTGGGTTCGGGCGCTTACCGCTTTACGGCGGACGATTGCGTCATCGTCGAATCTGCGGGTTGAAGCGCCTGACAGGCGGATGAGTCTTACAGCGGAGCGTTGGGCGCAGTGTGACCGCTGCAAGGACGTACTTGGTGTCGCCGAGGAATCATGGGTCTCCACAGACGTGATACGCGATCCGCGGGCCTCGATCGTGGACCTTGAAATGACGCAGGTTGTCGACGGTGACCTGGTAAAGGTCATGAGCTGGTACGACAACGCGGGGCTGCGCCAGCCAGATGGTCAAAGAGGCCAATGCGTCGGTCAAGAGCATGCAGCCGGCGTAGATCAGCGGGTCATTGCCGGCCAGAGCTTGCGGAACCGGGTCAGGTTTTCGAACGGACCGGGGAAAGGATTCCCCGGATTCCTGCGTGCGCCATGGTAATCCGTGTCGATGCGATAGGGTGTTCCATCCGGCATCTGGTACGGCAAGCCGGCGATGGCGGTCTTTCCCAGGAGATCGGTCGTCACAAGCTGCCGCCTTGTTTCGGCCAGGTCCTTGCCGAGGACCAGCCGCAGGTAGACGCCGTCATCTTCGCTGGCTAATTGCAGTTGCGGGTCGAAGTCCGGCCGGACTGACGCAGCAGGCTCGTGCACCGACGGGCGGGCTCCTTTGAGGAACACGTTGCCCGCCATGTGCATGGGTCGCGCGGCCTTGTCATAGGTTGACAGGCCCGCCGGCGCGACGAAGAGGTTGTTGTAGAATCGATCGTCGCCGCCTTCGATCTTGCGCAGGCCGGCGACTTCTGTGCTGTGCGCCGGGTGGAAGGGGGTTTCGCGTCCCAGCTCCGGATGGTGCGCGACACGCCCGGCGAACAGGTTGTGCACATAGGCGCCGCCTTGCGACATGTCGAAGAGCGATGAGGGCGAAAGGAACAGATTGTTGTCGATCATGAAGGGGCCGTGGTTGACTTCGACGAACAGGTCCTCCCAGGGGCCGTTGTCGTACAGCAGGTTGGATGTCACGCGGGTGCCCTGCGCCATCCAGTCCAGCCAGATGCCGCGGCAGGTGTGATGGATGTGGTTGCGGGCGATCAGCGTGTCGATGGCAGCGTGGATTTTGATGCCGGCCATTTCGGCGCCCGTGAAGAGCCGCCTGACGTGGATGTCATGAATTTCGTTGTCGGTGATGGTGCAGAAGATAGCGCCGAGGCTGCCGACGATGCCGGCCTGCTCGCAGTGCGCGATGTGGTTGTTCCGTACGACGTGGCCGCCGATGTGGGCCCTTGACCAGCCTCGCGCCAGGCCGCGTTCGATGGTCTTGACGTAGCCTTCGGCCGTGTTCGCCGAGGTGTTGTCGAATTCGTCGCCGTGTTTGCCCAGGGTGACGCCGACGCACGTTGAGTACCGGATATCGTTGTCCTCGATGATCCAGCCCTTGCTCCAGTGCGTGCCGATGCAGCCGATCTGTTCGGCGGTCGGCGGGGCCCACGGCGTTGCGGCGTGCATCATCGTCAGGCCGCGCACGGTGATGTAGTTGACGCCGGGCTTTTCGGGGTAAAACACCGCCTGCCGCACGTTGATCTCCACGTCGGCCTCATTCGGATTGACGCCGTCAAACTGCGCCCAGATCGTCGTCTCGGTCGCGTCGACCTGTGCAAACCACAAGGATGCATCCGCTTTGTCCGCCGGCTCGGCCGACTTAAACACAAGGCAAATTGTTTGCTTTCCGCTGAGCGGCTTGATCTTCGCGGTGAATGAGGCCCACAATTGCCAGTCGCCCGTATGGGTAACCTTGCAGCGGCCCAACAATGCGCCGTCCGGGTCGTTCTGATGCAGTTCGATCCAGCCGCCGTTTGTCACCGAGGCGGCACGGAACTCTACGCGGTCGGCGCTGGCGCCGAAGTCGACGTTATCATATCGTACCCAGTCGCCATGCTCGATCCAGCCGATGCACTCGCCGCCTTCGGAGCAGGGGGCCGTTTGCACGCCGTTCTGGGCCGCGAAACCTGCTGCGGGAATACGTGCGGCCCCGGAGTCGGAGGCCGGGCGAAACCATGCCACGTTCAGCAGATACTCGCCCGTTGCACCGGGGCGGGGGGATGCCTGGCCAATGGGCTTCAGGACGTCGTCGAGATTGGCCGCTTCAACGAGCCAATGGCCGTTCAGGTAGACTGCGCCGGTGTGATGCTGGCGGCCGAGGGGATTGAACCAGTCGCCGCGGATGGCGTCGGCGTATGGATTGAAGCTGCCGAAGAAGGTGTTCGGCAAGGTGACCTTCCATGTGTCGTTCTGCACCTTCTGCCAGCCTTTGACCGGTTCCGACCCCTTGATGACGGGCTTTTCGCCGGGAGCGGCCTGGTAGACGATCCTTTTGCTGTCGGACGTACCACCGCGAGGAGGGCTGACCCTTTCCCGGTAAGTGCCCTCGTGTATTGTGATAACGTCCCCGGGTTGGGCGAGTTGGGCGGCGGCTGAAATGGTTTTCAGGGGTTTGGCGGCGCTGCCGTCATTCTGATCGTTTCCCTGCGGCGAGACATGGAATTCGCGTGCCGAAACGACAGCCGCAGATGCAATTAACAGGAAAAATGCGACACGCTTTGTCATGGATGTGCTCCTCTATGAGACCTTTTCCGCCTCTATGGGGCTCTACGCCAACGCAGTTGCCATCTTACCCGAAAGCCATGTCCCGATCAACGTCCACTGTCCGGCCAAAATGCCGTGAAAGCGACTTGGCGGCTTGTTTTTTTAAGGCCGATGTGCTACATATGAAAATTTGTGAGTCAAGCCAGGTTGTGTGCCGGCTTAAACAGTGATATTTGCAGTTATAGGAGGTCACTATGAAGGGTAAAGCAATGAAGGTGGGTCTGGCGGTCCTGATTCTGGCGGTTCTGTGCACTGTTGCCGTGTCGCAGGACCCGCCCCGGAACAAGAAAACCAACGGGTACTTCGTACACGATGAAAAGGAGCCGGCGCCGCCGGTGGTGAAGCCCGGGGACAAGTGTGGTCAGCCGCCATCAGATGCCATAGTGATCTTTGACGGAACCAGCACCGAGAACCTGTGTGACGAAGTTGGCAATCCCACCAAGTGGATCATCAACGATGAGGGGGCACTCGAATGCACGAGGAAGGCGGGTACCGTTCGCACGAAACAGGAGTTCGGCAGCATTCAGCTCCACATCGAGTGGGCCACACCCAAAGAGGTCTCCGGTTCGGGCCAGGGCCGCGGCAACAGCGGCGTCTTCCTGCAGGGCACATATGAACTCCAGGTCCTTGATTCCTACAACAACCCGACCTACGCTGACGGCCAGGCCGGCGCGATCTACGGGCAGAAGAAGCCGTTGGTCAGCGTTTGCCGTGCACCCGGCGAGTGGCAGACATACGATGTGATCTATCACCGCCCGATCTTCAAGGGCAGGACGAATGAAGTGGTTCGCCCGGCTACCATCACGGTGTTCCATAATGGCGTCCTTGTTCAGGACAATTGGCCGATCAAGGGCATCACCTATCACAAGCAGACGGCTGAATACAAATACCATCCGGACAAGATGCCGCTGAAGCTGCAAGACCACGGCAACCCGATCCGCTACCGCAACATCTGGGTTCGCGAAATCGACGACATTCCCGCGACCGAGTAGCGGTTCTCTTTCGATGCAATTGACGGGCGTCGGCGCGGCAGGCTCCGGCGCCCGTTTTGTTTTCCATTGGAGGTGGGTGTTCCACCAGCGCGCGGCAGTTCCATAGCGGTGCTTATCGCGGCGCACTACCTCGACTGCTTCATGGGTATCAAGGGGCACATTTCAAAAAGCCGCGTCTGCTTGACACCATCATATCCTCGAACGGCCGCTACTGCCGGACGATATGAACCAGCCAGTCCTTGTATGTGAGCCTGGCCGGATAATCCTCGGGCGGGTGCAGTGCAGGGGTTTTGCCGCCCTTGACTGTCTGAGTCTTTCTGGCCTTGTTTTCCGTGAGGTCATACCACGTGCACTTGAATGCCGCATCTGTGTCGCATGCGGAAAGATCGACCTTCACAACGCCTCCGTAGCGAAGATAGATCAGATACTCCTTGCCCGGCAGGGCCGCACAAAAGTGCGAAGGATTCTCCAGCACCACTTCGGGATGCGGTTCCAGCCGCCACCATTCGATGCCACGCAGGAACTTCGCGGCAAAACTCAGCGACATGGCCCCCGGGTAATCCAGTGTGTTGACTTCGAAGCTCTGTTCCATCGGCCAGGTGTCGCTGCCGACGGGGGATTCCGGCACGTGCGCCTTCCACACGTGGCCGCCCGCGTAGCTGTGCCCGGCTGCTCCGGAGAGGATTGCCGACCATATGCCGAAGCGGATATCCGATGCCGGGGAGCTGTCGAGGATGAATTCATACCACGGCTCGGTGACGACAATCGGCTTGGCGGGCTTTCGCCCGTAGGCGTCGGCGACCACGAACGGGATCATCTCGTTGCGCCACTTACCATGTCCCACCTGCGACTGGTTGTAATCCAGCCACGGCTCGTCGTGCAGCACTTCGGCCGTCGACCACTGCGGTGCTTCGTCTCCGCCTTCCCATCCCGGCGGGGTCGGATGCGCCCCGATGATACGGTCGTACGGGTCCTCGGCGTCGATCATCGCGCCGAGGTCCTTCCAGAACTGCACGCCCAGGCTGCCGTAGTTGTTCATGTTGTATTCGCCGCTGAGCACCCAGATCACGTTGTAGGCGCCCAGCCGATGCACCATATACCGCCACCAGCGGCGCATCTTCTCCGGGCCAATTGTCCTGTCCATATTGGGGCTGTTCCACCAGCCGTGCACCCATACCGTCATGCCAATCGAGTTGGCGTAGCGGATGTAGTTCTCCACGTGACGGATGTGCTCGATATCGGGGCGGTCGAAGGTGCGGTCCAGCATCGATGCATTGCGCCCCCAGCCGCGGCCGGCGAAAAACAACTGCCCCACCGTGAATCCTTTGGCGGCCCGGTCATCGGCGAGCTTCTTGAAACTGGCGAACGTAATGTTGCGCTTCGACCAGTTCCACCATGTATCGCCGATCCACAGAAAGGGCGTGCCGTCGGCATATTCGAAGTAACGGCCGGCCCGGTCGCCGGCCTTGCAGACGCGGACGAAACCCCGCCGCGCGGCATTCTCCGCCAGTTCAGCTTCTGTCCATTGCACGCAGGTCAGCGTGCCTTCAACACCGTTCAGGCCGGCATCGTCGGAAACGCTCTTGTACGACCATTCTCCCGCGGCAGGGGGTGCGAACCGCACTTTCCAGTCGCGGCCGCCGTCCCAGAAGCCTTGTACCGTGAGGGTCTTGCCTCTTGCGTCGCCGCTGGCGCCGGTGAACACCACCTTCACCAGTCCGGCCCCGCCCTCGGGCAGGCCGTCCACATAGGGATTTTCCATCTCGGCCTGGGCCGTCATCGTCAGTTCAAAGACATCCCACACATGCAGACTGCTCTGGCCCAGGCATACTCCCGCCGCAGCCAGCCCAGAAATGATGAGTAGAACCGTTGGCAATCGCATCGCACATTTCTCCTTACCCGTATGGTTAATTCCGTACAATATCCAGCATATCAGGACCCGCGGGCCGAAACAAGGGCCGGCAGGAACAGCCAAAGGGGCAGTCCTCAAAATTCACCGTGAAAGCGCCGATGGGGGTTTACAGGAGTCGGAGCCTGTGCTATTTTTCCCGGCGTTTCGAATCAGCGTATCTCTCACTTGAATTCAAAGGTGCACTTTGGCCGGCGATACAGTTACCGGAATATTAAAAAGGACGAACAACCAGCAGTTTGTTTTGCGCTTCGCCGATCGGTCCTATCGGCCGGGGCCCGTGGAGACCATCGTGGAGCCTGAGTTGGTCCGCAGGTTCGCTCTCGTTGAGGGTGCGGCAGTCATGGGGCGGCTCGAACGCCGAAAAGGCCGGCCCACGCTGACGTTCATCGAGTCAATCGGAGGTCTGAAGCCGTACGCCTTTCAGCGCCGCCGCCGGTTTGCAGACCTGGTGGCCGTGGATCCGCACGAGCGTTTCGACCTTGGCGCCTCCGGCATGGAGAGCATGCGCATCGTGGACCTGATCGCCCCCATCGGCAAGGGCACCCGGCAGTTGATCGTCTCGCCGCCGCGTGCCGGCAAAACCGTTCTGCTCGAACAGATCGTGCAGGCCATCAGCGTCTGCTCGCCGCAAAGCCGTATCATCGTGCTGCTCATCGATGAGCGTCCCGAAGAAGTGACACACTTCCGGCGGGCTGTAACGGGCGCCGAGGTCATCGCCAGCACGATCGACAACAAGACGGATGAGCATATAGAATTGGCCGAACTGATGCTGGCCCACGTTCAGACCGAGCTTGAATGCGGCCGCGAGGTCGTCCTGCTCATCGACAGTCTGACGCGCGTGGCCCGCGCCTTCAACAGCCGCAGCAATCAACGCGGTGCTGCCCGCGGCCACACCATGAGCGGCGGCCTGGAGGCCGGCGTCCTGGAAATACCGCGCCGCCTGTTCGGCCTGGCCCGCAATATCGAAGACGGCGGCTCCGTCACCATCGTCGCCACGTGCCTCATCGACACCGGCTCGCGGATGGACCAGTTGATCTTCGAAGAGTTCAAGGGCACCGGCAACAGCGAGATTATCCTGGACCGGTCGCTGGCCGAGGCACGTGTCTTTCCCGCCATCGACATCCCGGCCAGCGGCACGCGCAAGGAAGCCGCTCTCTACGATCCGGAGAGCATGAAGGGACTTGCCACGCTGCGAAAGGTGCTGTCAAGCTACGGGACGCGCCAGGCGGTCGAGGCGATGGGTAAACTTCTCAAGCGATACCCGACCAACAGGGAGTTCCTCCACAGCATGGTCTCCGTCGGCTGACGTTCATACAGGCGGGCGGGAATTGTTCAAGGCGCCATCCAGTGCGCCGCGAAGATGACCATGTCGTGCAAATCGACCATGCCGTCGCCGTTCAGATCCATGCCCTCACACCCACAGCAGTCTGTCTGCTGCCAGTGTTCGGCAAGCACAGCATAGTCGGCCATGTCCGTCACACCGTCTGCATTGACGTCCACAGGGGCAATGCGCGGGGCATGGTAGATGGGCTGGTTCTCACCTTCGCTGAGTGTGATGCAGCCCATTGCGTCCGGCGTGAACGCAATCGCCTCGCCCTGCTCCTGCCAGACTAACGGCATTTCCACGGGCGGCTCGCTCAAGGCCTCTGCGACGGTCTGGCCTGCACGGCGTATCCACAGAAAGGCCGCGTTTCGTCCACGCAGCGTGATGAGTCCTCCGTTGGCGGAGATGTCGCCGCCGGTCGCCGTCCGACTGTTGCTATCCCGCCATTCCACGTAAACATAGCAGAGGCGCTCGAGCAAGTTGGGCTGCCCCAGTGTCTGCGGGTAACGAGCGACATACAGTTCCGCGGGTTTCCGGTACTTTGTAACGAGATAGATATCGCCGTTGACGTCGACCATGAGGGCCTCTGCATCGCGCGGCCCGAAAGGGTATACCAGCTCAATCTGCTCGACTCCGGAAACAATGTACTTTTTGCCGGTCTGGTCCAGGCTCACCGCGGGCTCAGGGAAGCGATAAATGAATACGCTATCGTACTTCTCGTCATTATCGCCAATGTTGCCTACGTACACGTAGTGGACCCCAGGTTCCGGCCCCGGCCCTATGGCAATGTCTTCGTAATCCCGGTCGCTGGCGCCCTCCATCTCGTACTTGCCCAGCAGCCGACCGGTCCAGTCCAGGGCGTAGACGCGGGGATCCCCGCCCTTATCATTGTGCACCCACAGTACCCCCGGATTCCGCCGACTTACGGCAACGCCGGATAGTTCATCCAGACTGTCCGGCTTGACGGTACCTATGGCCACGGGCACGTCAAAACGGGGCTGCCATTCGGCCAAAACGGCCTGCGCGGACGCGAAAACAATGTAAATCGAAAAAACAGTAACAATGCAGAGGCGACGCGGCGTGGTCATGGATGCAGCACTCTCCACTGGTTGGTTGCGTTCCGCGTGGGAAACTCGCGGGCCAAGCGCATAACCCGAGCGGCGCCCGAAATAAAGCCGCTGCGGAATCACCCGCCGCCAAAAACTGGATAATGTAACCCACATTTCCCACGCGGCGTTACAATAACACCCTTAAGCATTATATTAACAGAAACGCCGCCATGAGTCAAGCATGTGCCCGTGCCGATGTTGAGGAGGGCAGGGGCGGCGGGCAATCAGCGATCCGCCACGAACATGTAGGTCTGTTCATCCGGCAGGTTGCCCACCGTGCATGTATCCTCTTCCGGCGGTACGGCGACTGTTCTCAAGAGCCCTTCCGAGGTGAACACCCGCACCTGTCGCGTCCCCGGCGGCAGGGCGGCAATAACAAACTCTGCCCCAGGCCTGTCGGTCCAGCCCTTGCGATTCTGCCAGACCCACATCTTTTTGCCTCCGCCCTCCAGGACGAAGACGCCAGTCCTGCGCGGGTCTAACTGTACAAACGTCATGCCGTTTGTCAGCCGTCCGACCATCTGCAGGACCCGCCCTCGCTCGGTCGGCTGCCAAGGGTCGGTCTGCACGCTCATGCCGTAATGCTCGTCCTGCCCGGGCGTGTTGAAGATGTTCCACGGCAGGGCGAACTGGGTCACCGGCTGGCCTTGATTACCCACCACGCCGAGCGCATCCCAGATTGCCGTCAGAAGGCCTCGTGCCGCCTCAGTCTCGTCCACCAGCCGCTTTTTGAAGTTAAATTCCGTTGTGTAAAACAGGATGTCCGCCGTGATGCCCCATTTCTTTTTCACCTCGTCGAACTGGTTCTGAAGGGAATTGCGGTAGGTGCCGTACATTGGCTGGTATTGTACGTCGTAGTAACGATGGATGTCGATGGCCGACAGCTTGCCGTTGTTGAACAGATGTGCGACGGCAGGTCCGTAGGGATTATCTCGCAGCAGGGGGATCTCCTGGTATCCGCCGGGACTGACGTGCAGGGCCGGATCGACCGCATGCACGCCGTCGGCCAGGCCCTCCAACGCCGCCGCATAGTCGGCCGGATCGATCGGCGTCGGGTTGTTCGCCTTCCACATCGGTTCGTTGATCGCCGAGTAGAACGTGACGCCCCAGCCGCGTATACCCTGCGACTGCAGCCAGGCACTGTCCGGCGCAAAGCGCTCCGCAAACGCCTTGCCCACCGCATACCACTTCTCGTGCCCGCCCAAAGGCCCGTTCCACCGCGTGTAATACTCGAAAAGAATCATCGGCGTCACGCCGTACTTGTACGCCTGCAAAATCAACGCATCAAACCGCTCCGGCCGCGGCATCTTCGTATGCGCCGGATAGTACTCGTTCTCGCTCACCGTCACCCGGCACATCCCCGCCCCGATCGCCCGCAGTATCTCAAACTTGCGAGCCGTCTCCTCCACCCGCCCCGGCCCGAAATTCCCCCCACCCAATCGGGACGCAACATTCCCGCCCCCAAACACCGCCGTTCCACACGCAACAACCACCACTAACACAAAACACAATTGCCGGCTCATTCGCACCACACACACCTTTCATCAGGACCAAACTCACAGCAACAGCATAGCAAATGCCCCTCCCACAAACAAGCCGCGGTATCTGACAAAAACAGTTGACTATGCTGATAAAGTTCGCTATGGTGAGGCAAGAGTTGCTTAATATGACAGCGCGAATTTTGCTCAAGAAAACCGTGGGGCTTGGCCGATGAA
>DAOTMV010000030.1:0-48656 GCA_035450485.1 Anaerohalosphaeraceae bacterium
CACAACCTAGTAGGCATCGTTTACGGCGTGGACTACCGGGGTATCTAATCCCGTTTGCTCCCCACGCTTTCGCACCTCAGCGTCAGGACAAGCCCAGTGTGCTGTCTTCACCTTCGGCGTTCCTCTTGATATCTACGCATTCCACCGCTCCACCAAGAGTTCCACGCACCCCTACTTGCCTCAAGACCCGCAGTTTGCCGAGCCATTCCCCGGTTAAGCCGGGGGATTTCACAAGACACTTGCAGGTCCGCCTACGCACCCTTTAAGCCCAGTGATTTCGAACAACGCTTGCCACCTTCGTCTTACCGCGGCTGCTGGCACGAAGTTAGCCGTGACTTCCTCTGGGTTGGATCAATCCGCCGAAACGGACTTTCTTACCCCTGACAGTAGTTTACATCCCGAAGGACTTCCTCCTACACGCGGCGTCGCTGGGTCAAGCTTTCGCTCATTGCCCAATATTCGTTACTGCAGCCCTCCGTGGAGGTCCGGGCAGTGTCTCAGTCCCGATGTGGCGGGCCAACCTCTCAGTCCCGCTACCCGTCATAGCCTTGGTGAGCCATTACCTCACCAACAAGCTGATAGGAAATAGGCCGCTCCCAAACCGATAAATCTTTGATCACAGTACTTGTGCACCATGATGTTATTCGGTATTAGTGCCCCTTTCGGAAGAATGCCGAAGCATTCAGACATTATCCCGAAGTTTGGGGTACGTTACCTATTTATTCCTCACCCTTTCGCCACTAACCATACTCTCGGTTACCCAATTGTACGGTCCGTTCGACTTGCATGTCTTAGCCACGCCGCCAGCGTTCGTTCTGAGCCAGGATCAAACCCTTCAGTTTATATCGTTGAACCCGTCCGTTTCCGGACGGAGTTCTTCGAATAAGAAGAATCGACTGGCTTTCGCTCACGCAACGAAAGCCCTTCGATGTCGCCCGGAGCAAAGCTCCGGACCGCTACACCGAAAATTTTCAAGAGCCTGGGCCGAACGTGAATAAGGCCTCGTGCTCCGCACTTTCGCTGCTTCAAGTGGTATCAACTGTTAACTTTTCAAAGAGCCATTTCGCCGTCGCGTTGTCTCGGGCGTGGCGAAAAGAACAGCGGGCAAGCTCTTCACCGAAGCGCCTCACTTGTCCGCTGGAACAGAGTATTCTACGTTCCGTTTTCTTATCGTCAACACAAAAACATACAATTTGGAAAAAATTTTTGCGTCGACGGAAATCGCGCTCTGACCAGTATTTAGCACAAGCAGGCTGCTCGGTCAAGCCCAAATTTCACGGTTAATACGGTTTTTTGCACAGAGTGTTCGGGCGGAGTGAAAACGGTTTTTCAGGTGTATCGGGCCCGCATTTTCGGGCGATTCAATTGTAATCTTTACCGTTGAGGCTGTCTACGACGGAGGCCAGCCGGGCCTGGAGGCGGGGCCGCGTGGCGGCGACTTTGGTGAACTCACGGCGATTGACGTGTACTTGCTACCTCTTTTCTGTCGGCATATACCCCACCCAGGGTTTTTCACAATGTGAAGAGCCGGTACAGGCGTCAATGGCGGCGACCGGCACGCGCCCTGCTGCTGCATGACGCTGCCGGCAGCCGGGCCATACGGGCACTTCAGCTGCGCTTTGTTCAGCGGCCGTCAGCGGCTTTCTTCTGTGGGGAGATGCAGGGATGCTGTTGCACAGAGACATGGATCGGCAGATTTTTTGTTGCAACTCAGTTGCATGTGGGTTATACTATACCGAGTGCACACGCGGTTGCGGAACAGGCGGCTTTATGGGCAGAACTCCTGCCGTATGGGTGTGCCGGTTCAAACACGTGGAGTAACGCAGATGAGCTTTGGGGAAAGAATTCGTCATATCGGGGCGGAGTTAAGGGGGCATGCGCCGTTCACGTTGGCCGGGGCGATATTGGGGGTGGGGTTCATGCTGCTTTTTCGGAACATCAGCAAGCCGGCGGCGGGGGTGCTGTTCGGTATTTTTCACCCCGCGCACGTGGTCTTGAGCGCGATTGTGACCGCCAGCATTTTGAAACTGCATGCGCAAAAGGTGAATTTCGTCGTGCTGCTGATCATCGGGTACGTGGGCTCGGTGGGTATTGCGACGCTAAGCGACTGCGTTATTCCGTTTATGGGTGAGAGTGTCCTTGGGGTGGCCGTCCCGCGGCATGCACACATACATGAGCATGAGGGGACGGAGCAGGCGTCGGCGGAGTATGAGACGGATCACCCCGAGGACGAACATGTCGAGCACGATAATACAATGCATGAACATACCGCGCACGCAGAACACCGGCCGAAACTGCACTTAGGTTTCGTCGAGCAGTGGTATCTTGTGACGCCGGCGGCGATCTTGGGCGTGGTGATCGCGTGGTTCGTTCCACGGACGCGCTTTCCGCACGCCGCTCACGTACTGATCAGCACGTGGGCATCGTCTGCGCACATGCTGATGAATACCGAAGCGGCGTTCACCGTGACGATTGCGATCGGGTCTGTGATTGTGCTGTTTCTGGCGGTGTGGCTGCCCTGCTGCATAAGCGATATTGTCTTTCCGCTGCTGTTCGTGCGGTCGGACGTTGAGCTGAGGGACACGTGCATGTGCACGAACCATTCGCTGCACAGTCATCCTCACGTTCATGAGCACACGGAGGCCTGCGGCGGCGAGGGGGAGGCCAATCGTGCGTGAGTTTTCTTCGGGCCGAGCTGGGGAACTGCTGCGCAGCGCCGGTCTGCGGGTTACGGCGCCGCGGGCGGCGGTCCTGGAGGTGCTGCTGGAGGCACGGCGGCCGGTGACGCAGGAGCAGATCGCCGAGTCGTTAGGCAGACGGGCCCCGAACAAGGTTACGATATATCGGATATTAGAGGCGCTGGTTGCGGCGGATATCGTGCACAGGGCGTTTCTGCAGGACCGGACGTGGCATTTCGAGCCGGCCCACCGGTGCAGTGAGCACCAGTGTCATCCCCATTTTTCGTGTACGCGGTGCGGGCGGACGGACTGTCTTACACAGATGAAGATGCCGCTGGCGCCGAGGCTTGCGGGCTATCGGATTGAATACCAGCGGGTGCAATTGGAGGGGCTTTGTCCGCGGTGCAATTCGCGGCGGTGAGATGGGTGCAGCGCAGCCTGCCGACAAGGTCGGTCACTTCACTTCACTCCAGCGGCAGCCACACCGAATTTCTGATGCGCATCCAAGGCATTTGACAAAACCGAGCGCCCAGCGCAAGATAGGGGGAAAATTCCGTTTAGCGGAGGACGTTATGTTCCTCAATCGACGTGCATTTCTAAAGGCGGCGGGGCTGTCGCTTGCCGGGCCGGCCTTGTACCCTCTGCCGGCACGGGGCGGATCGGCCGGCAAGCCGAACATTGTGCTAATATTCCTGGACGAATCCGGTTGGGCGGATTTCCACCTGTTCGGCAGGCCGGCGTACAAGACACCGAACGTGGAACGATTGGCAAAGGAGGGGTGCCGGTTCACCCAGTTCTATGTGCCGCAGGCGGTATGCTCGGCTTCGCGCGCGGCGCTGTTGAGCGGATGCTACCCGGGCCGGACGAAGGTGTTCGGGGCGCTGGGGCCGAATGCGCGAGGGCTCGATCCGCGATTTGCAACGATGGGCGAGGTACTCAGGAAGGCCGGGTACCGGACGGCGGTCTTCGGAAAGTGGCACATCGGCGACCAGGACGATACGCGGCCGTGGGCACGCGGTTTTGATGAGTCATGCGGGCTGATGTACTCCAACGACATGTGGGAGTTTCACCCGGAGAATCCTCAGCACTGGGGCAGGTTTCCGCTGCAGTTCTGGGAGAACGGCAAGGTCACCATACCGCAGGTGACGCCGGAACACCAGCAGTTTCTGACGACGTGGTACACGGAGCACGCGGTGAGCTCCATCGACCGCCACCGCGACAGGCCGTTCTTCCTGTATGTGCCGCATTCGATGCCGCACGTGCCGCTTTTTGTGAGCGAAAAGTTCAAGGGCAAGTCGGGCACGGGGCTTTACGGCGACGTGATGATGGAGATCGACTGGTCGGTCGGGCAGATCATGGAGGCGCTGCGGCGCAACGGCCTTGAAGATAAGACCATGGTGATCATGACGTCGGACAACGGGCCGTGGATTTCTTATGGCAATCACGCCGGCAGCACGCCCTACCGTGAGGCCAAGGGGACGAGTTTTGACGGCGGCGTCCGCAGTGCGTGCATCATGAAGTACCCCGGGCATATCAAGGCGGGGACGACGTGCGGCCGGGCGTTTTCGACGATCGATATCCTGCCAACGGCGGCGCACCTGGCTGGCGCGGCGCTTCCAGCCAACCCGATCGACGGCAAGAATGTATGGGACCTTATCACGGGCAAGCCCGGCGCCGAGAATCCGCACGAGTATTATCCATTCTCGACGGGCAGCACGTTCGAAGGCATCATCAGCGGTGACGGCAAGTGGAAGCTGCACCTGCAGCACAACTACCGCACGCTGGTTAAGCCCGGCAAGGACGGCGCGGCGGGCAAGTATCGCCAGGAGGAGATCGGCCTGTCGCTGTTTGACATGGAAAACGACCCGCTGGAAACCACGAACGTGCTCGACAAGTACCCGGAGGCGGCCGAAAAGATGAAGGCCCTGGCGGAGAAGCATCGTACAACGTTCTATGCGAAGAAGGGGTGACGTGGGAAGTCCATCTGACATGGAGATTTACCCGTACAGGTTCGAGCCGATTTTCAAGGAACGGATCTGGGGCGGAAGGAAGCTGGGCGAGCTGTTCGACAAGCCGCTGCCGGTGGGCGTCAGGATCGGCGAGAGCTGGGAGTTGGCGGACCTGCCGGAGGACAAGAGCCGCATTGCCGAGGGGCCGTTGGCGGGTATGACCTTGGCGGACGCGATTGCGCGATATGAAACCGCGATAACAGGCAGACGGGACTATACCCCCCCCTTCCCGCTGCTGATCAAGCTGCTGGACGCCAGCGACGTTCTGAGCGTGCAGGTGCATCCGGATGCCGAGACATGCCGGCGCATGGGCAAGGGCGACCCGAAGACCGAGTGCTGGTACATCATCGCCGCGGAGCCTGGGGCGGTCATCTACAAGGGCCTGATTGCGGGTACGACCCGCGAGCAGTTCGCCGCCGCCGTGGCTGACGGCACGTGCGCGGAGTACCTGAACAAGGTGGAGGTCAGGCCGGGCGAGTGCCATTTCCTGCCGGCCGGCACGTGCCATGCGATCGGCGCGGGACTGGTCATCGCAGAGATCCAGCAGCCGTCGGACACGACGTATCGTGTGTTCGACTGGAACCGTGTCGATCCGGCCACGGGCAAGCCGAGGCCGCTGCACATCGACGAGGCGATGGAGAGTATTCACTTTGATGCCGGCGGTGACGATCTGTCGGTGCGGACGGTCGGGCGGCTGGTGGATGCCGAGGCGTTCACCGTCGACAAGGGGCACCAGACACCCGGCTGCGAGGTGCTGCTGTCGCCGGGGCAGATGAAGGCGATTGTCTTTGTCAGCGGCGCGGGGCGTATAGCCGGCGCGCAGGGCGGCCAAGTCATGTTCAGGAAAGGCGACACGCTGCTTGTTCCGGCAGCATTCGAAGGCGTGATGGGGTTCTCGCAGGACACGGAATATCTCGTGGTGACACTGTGAGGCGGGCGACGGGGTGTTCCGGGGATCGGATTGCCTGTTTCGGCACTTGCGGGGGCACTTTTTTGCAAGGCCTGTTTGCACACAGGGCGAGTTGCCGATATCTTCATTGTGCGGTTCGTGTCGGCCCAGGTCGTAACGCCTGGCCGCGACGGCATGGTAAACAAGACGAGCTAAGCCCGCAAATGAATTACGGAGAAAAATGTGCTGAAAGCAGAAGAAAACCCGCCGCTGATCTGGCCGCCGGATACCCGGCTGCGGCAGTTTGAGGGGACGTGGTGGGTGGCGCACACCAAGAGCCGCAACGAAAAGGCCTTAGCCTGGCAGATGCAGCGCAAGGACATCAGCTATTTTCTGCCCATGCACTGGAAGGTGGCAAAGAAGAAGGGGCGGACGTTTCGGTCGCTCTTGCCGCTGTTTACGGGGTATGTCTTTTTCTGCGGCGACGAGGAGGCCCGGCTGGAGGTTCTGCGGACGAATCGGGTAGCAGCATTGATAACGGTGCACGACCAGGAGCGGCTGGTTGCGGACCTGACGCCGATCGAGACGCTTCTGCTGCAAGGTGCCCCGCTGCAGCCTCACAAGTACATCAAGGCCGGGACCAGGTGCCGTGTCATTGCCGGACCGCTGATGGGCATGGAAGGGATTGTCGCGCAGACGGCCCGTCATACGCGACTGGTCTTGCAGGTGGAGATGCTGGGCCAGGCGACCAGTGTGGAAGTCGAAAGCGACTATATCGAGTTAATTGACTGAGCCGTCGGCCCGCTGAGAGGAAGAGATAGATGAATAAAGCGATTCTGATCATCGGCGTGGTGCTGATTGTCTGGGGGTTATGGATTGTGTTTCGCCCTGGAACGGTTCGCACGATGATCCAGTTCTTTTCCAAGGGCCTGCTGGTGTATGTCCCGGCGGCGGTGCGGGTGATCCTGGGGGTGGTGTTCCTGGTGTCCGCACGGGAGTGTCGGTTCCCGTGGGTCATCGGGGCTTTCGGCATCGTGATGTTTTCGGCGGGCGTGATTATGTTCATGATCAAGCCGTCGAAGCTGCGGCCCCTGTTTCAGTGGTGGGCCGATCGATCACTGATTTTCATTCGGATCATAGGGCTTTTAGGCGCAGCGGTCGGCGGGCTGATCGCCTGGGCGGCCTGAGCCTGTCACACGGAGTAATCCATACCGGAATTTAGCCAACGGCCCTATGAAATTTGCATCGTCCGATATATTCCGCGATGCTGACCCTTTGTTGGAGACAGAGGCCCTGCTATAATGCTTGGACAGGTGTTTTCTTGGCAGGAGGAATGCCAGTGAGTGCGAACAGGAGGGCACGCTGGCGGCGGATGGCGGTTGTTGCGGGCTTGCTGTTTGTGCAGGCGGCCTTCGGCATTGTGCTGCATCCGGCCGAAGGCGAACCCGAGGCGGAGAATTGGACAGACAGACCGGCGGATGAGGTAATCGGGAGGTGGGCGAGTAACGCCACGTGCGTGGCCATATCGCCGAATTGCGTCATCACGACACGGCACCAGGGCGGCGTGGTCGGCACGGTCGTACATATAGCCGGCGGCTCGTACCGGGTGGAGGCGGTCTGGAATCATCCGGTCAGACCAAACCCCGATGACGCGGCCTACCAGGAGGTCGATCTGCGGGTGGCCAGGCTCGCCGGGGCCAATCTGCGGCATTATGTCGAGCTGTATACCGACAGGACGGAGGTGAGCTTGGGCAGATGTGCGGTCATCGGCGGGTACGGCCTCGGACGCGGAGTCGAGCTGCGCAAGTTCGGGATGACCTACGGATATGCGTGGGAGGAGGGTGCGGTCACGCAGAACTTGCAGCTTCGGTGGTGCACCAACAGTATCGACGCGATCTCATTGAATGTCAGGTCGACCAACCCGCTCAACGGCACGCTTAGCAACCATGATTTCCTGATAGCTGACTTCGATGACCCGTTGGCGACGTTCGCCGAGGGGGTGGTCGCGGGGCACGACAGCGGCGGCGGCTGGTTTGTGCGCGTGGATGACCAGTGGCGGTTGGCGGGTCTGACATGGGGAACCGACAATGCGGAAAGCAAGGAGGCGTGTTTCCGGTCGAGCGATACTCCCTGGATCTCCCGCCCGGACAGGATGTATGCGTTGCGGATCAGTTCGTATGCAGGGTGGATCGCGGGGGTCCTGGCGGAGGTGTGCACGCCGCCGGAGGGCGATATCAACGGCGACTGCCGCGTGGATCTGCATGACATGGCGCGCCTGGCGGCCCAGTGGCTGCGCGGTGACTGCTCGGCGGCAAACGGTTACTGCCAGGGCGCCGACGTCGACGGCAGCGGGGCCGTTGACGCCGGCGACCTGAATCGCCTTCAAGGCGGGTATGCACGTGCGCTGGACTGACGCAGAGATACCTGTTTAAAAAGTGGCCTGTACCCGCAGGCCCAGAACCACGGCGTCCCTGTTTTCATCGATGCCGCCGGGGTTCTTGATGTACTGCACCGAGGGGGTCACGCCCAGCCAGGGCGTAAGTTCGGCTCGATAGTAGAGTTCCCATGCCATTTCGTGATCCTCAGTGAAGGGCTGGCCGTCGTTTGCATTGGCGTGATCAGAAAAGGTCCCGTGCGCCATGCCGATACCCAGGGCGTCGGTGTCCCTGCCTTCGAAGAGACCTTCGTACTGCAAGCCGAGGCTGAAGAAGTTGGAAACGGCATTAAGATCACTGTCGGCCCAGCCCCACCGGAAGAACGCGCCGAGCCCCTGATAGTCGTCTTCGGCAGCATTTTCCTTGTAGAGCATCTGATCAGCGGAGATGTAGATGCCGGTATCGTTGCGGAACTGGTCACCGTTGGAAAAGCGGCTCTTGCGCGACCCGTCTACCCAGAACCCCAGGCGGTAGCCGCCGGGCATGGGGCCGTTCGGCGAGTCGATTCGCGGCAGGATGCCCGTCTCGAAGACATAGAAGTATGCACTGTCGCCGTGGAAGGCGGTGCGGAAACCCGTCTCGCGGAAGTCATTCTCGGCGTCGACGACGCCGGCGGATGCGTACCAGCCCTTAATGGGCGTGTAGATGGCAGAGATCCCCAGGGCGTAGTCCGGGAAGGGAATCGTGGGGTCGTTGACCAGGGCGGCATTGAGGAACTGGCGCGTCTCGTCGTGGGCGTAGTGATTGGTGTCGAAGGCGACCAGGCAGCCGAGGCATTCGAAGCCGCCGGTAAGGTCCATCTTGCCGGCGCGCAAGATGAAGGTATCGTCGGCAAGGGACTGCTCGAAATAGAGTTCGGTGACGACGATGGCGTCGCGGCCGAATGCGTCGCCGTTGACGCCGAAGGCACTGCCGGCGGCCACGTCGTTGATGCCGCCGCTTTTGGAATAGCCGCCTTCGGTATGGACATAGACGCGGGCGCCTTCAAGGCCGAGCAGCCGCCTGAGGTCGGCGATGACCTCGATATCGTAACTGCCGGAGAGGCGGCCGGCCCTGCGGTGGGTGCTCATACCGCCGTTGACGTTCTGTTGATAGATGTTGGTCGAGCCGAAGACGAACTCCACTCCGTCGGCGGGGATATGGACGCCGAGATGCGGCGGCGAGAGAGCAGCGTGTTCCTGCGGGAGGTTTTCAGCTCGTGAAACCAGGTTTATCTGCAAAAATACGATGGCCCCCCAAGCACATAACATTGCCCTTTGCATTTTAACTGTTCCTTTTTGCGGCCGCAGTGCGGCGGACATCCCCCACTAAGCCGCGCAGAGGCAACCTGTCTTGCCCGGACGCGGCTACGAGATGCGCATCGACCAGGCTGGGGGACCGCGGAAGGGACGACAGACAAGCGAAGGATCGGCGGGCCGGTCCCGGGTGAAGTCACAGGGGACAGGGTATTCGGCGGCTGAAAGCACACTGAAGGTGATTTTAGCGGCAGGAGGCGCGACCCTGCCGATCTTGGCCAACAAACAGATCAGGCAAGGATGATGATCTTGCGTCCCGGCGCCGCCCGCATCCTGGATGCTCGGGGGGCCGACGCGCCGTGCATGGGCATCGGCATGAAGGCAATCCCGATGAGGCCCCCTCCATGCGTGCGTGAACGGCACGGCTATGCACAATAAGACATAACCGATCAGCACCGGCATGCACATATCGGTAATATTTCGCCTCCGCCGCATCGCGTTCAACCCTTTTGACTGTCACGTGCGCTATTGGCGCAGCTTTCGCCCTTGCGGGTGCATTGCCTGCCGTGACCGCACGAACACTGTCTGTCCTTTCTGAAGGCAAAAAAGCCCAAAGCGAGCGTCGCAAGTACCACGATAAAAACAACTAAGAACTTTTCCATAATTTCTTATACGAATAGACGGCCGACCTGGTAGACGGCGAATGTGATTATGTAGGCCAGTATAGTAAGGCCGAACAATTGCAGAAGCGCCCATCGCCACGAGCCGGTTTCCTGCCGCGTCATGGCTATCGTCGCCACACACGGCATAGAGATCAGGCAGAACAGCATCACGCAGAAGCCCTGCAGGGGCGTGTAGTCGGCCTGGATACGGGCACGCAGCGCTTCGCCGCCCGCCTTCAACTCCCCCACCGCGTACATGATGTCCATCTGCGAGACAAACACCTCCTTGGCGGCAAAGGCCCCTACCAGCGAGGTGCTGATCCGCCAGTCAAAGCCCAGCGGCTCAAGCACCGGGGCAAGGGTTTTACCGATGCGGCCGACCACCGAGTGCCGCAATTCGATCATCCGAACCTCCTCCGGCGGCAGGTCCCCAAGTGCGCGAGAGTCCGGCTTGGGATAACTCGTCGCCGCCCAGATCACAATCGAAATCGCCAGGATGACGGTGCCGGCCTTCCGCACGTACAGCCAAGCCCGCTGCCACATGTGCGTCAGCAGGCCGCGAATGGTCGGCAGGCGGTACGGCGGCAGTTCCATCACGAAGGGAATGGTCTCGCCCTTAAGCAGCGTCAATCGCAGCAGCCGCGCCAGCACGATCGCAATGATGATGCCGATGAAGTAGATTGAACTGAGCACCAGGCCCTTGTGATTCGGAAAGAAGGTCGGGATGATCATCATGTAGATGGGAAAACGGGCGCCGCAACTGATAAGCGGAATGACCATGATCGTGGCGATGCGGTTGCGCTGGTTCTCGAGGATTCGCGTAGCCATGATAGCGGGCACGGAGCAGCCGAAGCCGATGAGCATAGGGATGAAGCTCTTGCCGTGCAGGCCGATCTTGTGCATGATCTGGTCCATAATGAAGGCGGCCCGGGCCATGTAGCCGGTGTCCTCCAGGAAAGCAATCGCCAGAAACAGCAGAAGGATGTTCGGCAGAAAGATCAGCACACCGCCGACACCGCCGAGGACGCCGTCAACGACCAGCGAATGCAGCGGCCCCGGCTCACCCGGCCATACGGCGGTCACCATCCGGGCGGCAAAAGCAAAAAAAGCCTCCAGCCACCGCATGGGATATTCGCCGGCCGTGAAGGTAAGCTGGAAAACAAGATACATCAACACGATGAAGATCGGCAGGCCCAGTATGGGATGGGTCAGGACGGCGTCAGCCTTGTCCGGCATGTCGTGCCGCAGTTCGGTGCTGCTCTGAACGGCTTCCTGGCAGGCGCCGGAGATGGAGCCGTAGCGGCGCTCGGCGATGATGATCTCCGCGTCTTCGCCGAAGATCGCCGACAGATGCGCCCGGCTGAGGCGCACGGCTTCAAGCACGGCGGGAGTGTGCACCATCTCCGTGATTTCCTTGTCGTTCTCGAGCAATTTAAGGGCCAGCCAGCGCTTGCCGTATCGGGCAAGGGCCCGGCAGTCGGTATCCAGGAGGGCTTCGATTCGGGCCAGTTCTTCCTCGACTTCGGCACCGTAGCGTATGCGGCGGGGCCCCGGCGTCGCCCTGGTGCGTGCAGTGTCAATAACGGTATCCAGCAGGGCCTCGACACCTTCATTGCGACTGCCGACCATCGGCACGATGCCAACGCCCAGAAGCTGTGAAAGCCGCGGGATGTCAAACACGAGCCCGCGCCGTTTGGCAACATCACTCATGTTGAAGGCCAGCACCAGCGGCACATCCAGTTCGATAAGCTGTGTCGCCAGGTACAGGTTGCGCTCGACGTTGGACGCATCGACAATGTCGACCACCACGTCAGGATGCTCGTCGATAATGAAGTTGCGGGCAACCAGTTCCTCCACGCTGTAGGCCGTGAGGCTGTACGTGCCGGGCAGATCGACCACGTCGATGCGCACGCCCTTGTGGTGACAGACGCCGTGCTTTTTCTCGACTGTTACGCCGGGATAGTTGCCGACATGCTGGTGTGCGCCGGTCAGGGCGTTGAAAATGGTTGTCTTTCCGCTGTTGGGGTTGCCGGCCAGGGCAATGGTCAGTGTATCCGTCATGGGAATCTCTATGACAAAGAGGTTTTAACCATGACCTTGCGGGCCATGCCGCGGCCAAGCGCAATGCGGCAACCCTTGACGGCAACCACGAACGGCCCGGGCGAACCGTTGCTGACCACAAGTATTTCGGTGTTGGGAACCATGCCCATGGCCGCAAGGCGGCTCTTGAGTCCCTGGCCGGCGTCAATGTTAGCCAACCGGACCCTCTGGCCGGTTGGCACGCTCGAAAGCGGTATTTGCGAGACCTTATTCATGCTGGGCGGCCCCCCTTTCCATGCCCTGGGCCCTGAACGCGCGAAACTGCCCCGCGACGTCAACGCCCTGCTGCATGCGATAGTTGACAAATTCGCTGAACTGGCCGAGGCGGCCCACAATGTGCTGTCCGAGTGCATGTTCTGCCCTGCAGGCGGCCTCATGGGCGATGGCGTCGTCTACACCCAGCACGTCCGTGAAGAACGACTTGAGGATGTCGTGTTTGCGGGCCACCTTCCGGGCGGCCGCCAATCCGGCGGGCGTCAGCGTGACATAGCCGTACGGCTTGTAGTTGATCAGGTCTTTTCTTGCCAGAAGCTTCAGCGCGCCGGTTACGGACGACCTGGCGACGTTCAGCGTCACGGCGATGTCCTTGGATCGCGCGACATCTTCACCGGCGGTAAGATTCAAAATGGCCTCAAGATAGTCTTCCAGAGAGGCGCTCAAGTTGGCTGTCATATGCGTGATCCCTGATTTCCCGCACAGTCGGCAGACAATGCCGTTGTTGGGGATGCCTTTCCATCGACATAGTTCACTGAAGCTAATATAGTTCGTTACGGCTAACTTTGCAAGTGGAAAAGCAAAGATTATTCAGAAAAATTCAGAAATCGCGGGTTTTTGCCTCATGAGCAAGGGTTAGCCAAGCAAAAAACTCGCCGTGGGCGGTGTCGAAAGAGCCGTACACGCGAGCTGCGAAAGGTGTTGTCGGCATGTGGAGCGCCGCCAAGCGCCCGATGGCAGCGACTGCACCGGCAAGTTACCGCGTCACAAAACGCACAAAGCGCTTGCGGAATGCCACGTTGAAGGTGTTTGACGGTGCCATAAAGAGGAGGCGCCCGTGGAGGTCGGGTGGGCAAAAAGCTTGCCGCGGGTGGTTTCGTATTTGTCGGCGGGGCAGACGGCAGGTACAATTGCACGAAAGTCGCGGTATCATTCCGCTATCGTAAATTAGGGCCGCGTCGATACGACATCTATTTTGCGGTAAATGCCGGCTAAACCGGCTAAGTATGCGACAGGGAGAAGCATTATGAACAGGATGTACTCAGGGGTTCTGGCGGCGGTTGTGGCCGTATTGGCCGTCTGCGGCGGCACCGGCTGCGATTCGGCATACTACAAGACGATGGAGGTCTTTGGCAAACACAAGCGCGACCTGCTCGTCAGCCGCGTCGCCGAGGCACGCGACGCACAGACCGAGGCCAAGCAGCAGTTCGCCTCCGCCCTGGAGCGTTTCAATGCTGTGGTCAATCACGATGGTGGTAAGCTGCAGGAGAAATACGATACGCTCAAGGCCGAACTTGACCGCAGCGAAAGCAAGGCCGCTGCCGTACACAGGCGAATCGCCGAGGTGGAGGACGTGGCCGAGGACCTGTTCGATGAGTGGAAGGCCGAGCTGAAGCAGTATAGCGATCCCACCCTGCGTCGGGCCAGTGAGAAGCAGTTGGAACAGACCCGCGCCCGCTACGAGCCGCTGATTGCGGCCATGAAGCAGGCCGAGGCACGGATTGATCCGGTGCTGGTGGTCTTCCGTGACCAGGTGCTCTTTCTCAAGCACAACCTCAACGCCCAGGCGGTCGCGTCACTTAAAGGCGAACTGGCCAACGTGGAAGCTGACGTCGCAGGCCTCATAACCGCCATGGAAAACAGCATCGCCGAAGCAAATGCATTTCTGGCGCAGTTGGAGACGGACCAGCAATAGACCCATGCGGTTCGGCCTATCGCGACTGATGTGACGGTGCCTTCACCCGGCGAGACGTGCCGCGTGCTAACTGCGACGGCAGGGATACGCCCGGGACATGTATTCCTGATCGGGGTTGCCCGGCTGATCCCACTCAACCGAATAGCGATCGTGTGCAAACTTTACGGTGCGTTCGTCCTTCCACACCATCTTCTCGGCATGCCCGTCGGCGTATCCCAGATTGGTCCTGTCATTGTGCCATGGCGCCAGCGGATCCCACCATGAAGTATAGGAATTACCGTTCCAGAAACTCCACACGCCATTGTTATAGCCGGCATCAGGGGGATTAGTCGTACTCGTACCCGCTTTATGCGTGTAATTCTCTTCAACAAATATGTATTTGCTACCGGGACTCTCAAAGTCGGAATACTTCCGAACCGGGTACATCTTATGCCCTCCGATGGTGATGCCCGTATCCACCCAGGTGTCGCTACCGCCAGGAGAGTTCGCCCCTGCGGGAATGGCATAACTCCGATACGGCCCTTTCCCGCGCGTCTGTATGCTCACCGTGGACCGCTTGTCAGCGGGGCAGTGATACAGCTTGGTACTTTCAGCATACGGGTACAAAGTGCCTGCGATCAGGCCGATCTCTTTTTCGGCTACGGTGCTGTCGTGACCGCCATCCGGCGCTACTGTGCCGTCTGCAGCCTGGGGCCGCTGCACCCATCGCCCCGGCCCCTGATCGGCGACGACAAGCTTATCGTTGTGTTCCTGTGAGTAAATATAATAACACTTGGCCAACCCACCCTGGTTATAAAGGCATACGGCGCCCGCCGCCATCTTCCTGGCGGCGCTGAGCGCAGGTACGAGAACGGCCAGCAACATGGCAATAATCGCGATCACCACCAGCAGTTCGATAAGGGTGAATCCTCTTCGCTTCATGTAAATCATCTCCGTTGGATCCTGTTTGTGCCGCGAGGCTGCGGTGCGCGCACTCCTTGCGCCCGCTTTTTTGTGGATTGTAATCCATGTGTCCATAGTATAGCCGATCAGGCCTGCCGAAGCAAGTTCAAAACTCCGTATGCCAGCGCACGTACGTCTCACAACAGGGTAGCCCGCACTTCGGCAAGAAAGCGTTTCAACTCGCCTTTGGCACTCTCGATGCTGCCGATATTCTGCTCGATAACTTTCACAATGCGCGAACCGATGATAACGCCGTCGGCGCCCGCGGCGGCGACTTCTCCCGCCTGTTCGGGCGTGCTGATGCCAAAGCCGACGCAGATGGGGGTTTGCGTGATCGACTTGAGCCTCCGGATCAGCGGTTTGACCACGTCAGACAGGCTTTGCCGTTCGCCGGTCACGCCGAGGGTGGACACGGTGTAGATAAACCCTGTCGATTTCTCGGCGATGCGCCGGGCGCGATTCGCCTCGGTGTTGGGTGTGACCATGAAGACCGTCTCCAGCCCCGCCGCTTCGGCCAACGGCGTGATTTCCGCCTCGTCGTCGATGCTGAGGTCGGCGACCAGCACCGACGAACCGCCGGCGGCCTTGAAGTCGCTGAAGAACTTCTGCGGGCCGTATTGGAACACCAGATTGTAATAGACGAGCAGGCCGATGGGCAGCGGCTTGTACTCGCTGACAACCTTGATGAATTGCATAGCCTTGCTGGTGGTCATGCCGGCCTTCAGTGCGCGGATGTCGGCTTTCTGAATAGTCGGGCCATCGGCGATCGGGTCGGAAAACGGGATGCCTAATTCGAGCATGTCGACGCCGGCGTCGATGGCGGTCTTTACGATCTCCAAGCTCGCGTCGTAGTCCGGATCACCGATCACAAAGAACGGAATCAGTGCCGGGTGCTTGAGAGCGGCGAACGTTTCTTTGTAGGTGGTCATGGCGATACTGCCTTTCTTTGCTGCCTCATCTGGTGAAACACGAAACCGTCTTTGGGGTAAAACAGATCACGGTTGCTGTTTCCGGGCATTCATTCTTTCCTCGACGATGTTGACGTCTTTGTCGCCCCGGCCGGAGAGGTTCGCGATGGCGACCGTGTCCGGCGGGAATTTACCCTTCTGCGATGCGAGCCAAGCCAGGGCGTGAGAGCTTTCCAATGCGGGGATAATGCCCTCGGTTTGTATGAACAAATGGAAGACGTCCAGCACGGCCTCATCGTCTGCAGAGACGTATTCGGCACGGCCGGAATCCTTAAGCCACGCGTGCTCCGGCCCGACACCGGGGTAATCCAGGCCTGCGGAGATGCACTCGGTTTCGTGTATCTGGCCGTCCTCATCCTGCAGGACATACGTTTGCGCCCCGTGCAGGACGCCGACGGTTCCCCTGACAAGCGTGGCACAGTGCTGGTGGGTATCAAGGCCCCTGCCGGCCCCCTCGACGCCGACGAGCCGCACATTGGCGTCATCGACAAAGCCGGAAAAGATACCTATTGCGTTGGAGCCGCCGCCGACACAGGCACACACGAGATCGGGCAGCCGCCCCAACGTATCGAGGCACTGCCGGCGGGCCTCCCGGCCGATGGGCGCCTGGAAATGTTTGACAATAGTGGGATACGGGTGCGGCCCCCCTGCCGTGCCGAACAGATAGAACGTGTCCTCCACGTGGGCGGTCCAGTAGCGCAGTGCATCGTTGATCGCATCTTTCAGCGTGCCCGTGCCGCCGGTAACCGGCACCACCTCCGCACCGCACAGCTTCATCTTGTGAACGTTGACGTTCTGGCGGGCGACGTCGGTTACGCCCATGAAGATCTTTGTTTCCATGCCGAACAGGGCGCCGATCATCGCCGTCGCGAGTCCGTGCTGGCCGGCGCCGGTCTCGGCGATGAGCCTGGTCTTGCCCATGTACTTTGCCAGCAGGCCCTGGCCCAAGGTGTTATTGACCTTGTGCGCGCCGCCGTGCAGCAGGTCTTCTCGCTTGACATAGACCTTGAACCCGACGTGTTCGCTGAAGCGCCGGGCGAAATACAGCGGCGTGGGCCGCCCTGCATAGTGCGTATAGAGCTCGTCCAGCTCGGCGACAAACCGCGGATCGGACGTGCATCTTTCGAACGCCGCCTCGATCTCCTCCAGTGCCGGGATAAGCACCTCCGGTACATAAAAGCCGCCATACGGACCGAATCTGCCTTTGTGTTTCATGGTCTGTCCTACACGTGTCTGAGATTGTCGAAAAGCTGTTTCATCCTGGCATGGTCCTTCTTGCCGGGCGCCGATTCGATGCCGCTGCAGACGTCGATGCCGTAGACGCCGAGCTTTGCCGCGTCGGCGACGTTCTCGGGCGTAATACCGCCCGCCAGAAAAATACGCCGCGTGCTGATATCGCCGATGAGCGACCAGTCGAAGGCCTCGCCGGTCCCGCCGTACAGTCTGGAGTTGTGCGTGTCCAGCAGAATGGCATCGGTGCGGTACGCATCGATCTGCTCGATGTCTGCGGCCGAACGCACGCGGATCGCCTTGATGCTGCGGACGCGCAGCCAGTTGAGCATGTCGCAGAACTCCGGCGTCTCGTCGCCATGCAGTTGTATCCAGCTGAGAAATCCGTATGAGGTGATTTCCTTGAGCTGCTCGGTTGTCGGGTTCACAAAGACGCCGACGGTGTCGACGAACGTTGGGATCTCGTCGAGAATCGCAATCGCCTGTTCGACCGTGAGATAACGGGGGCTTTCGGGGTAGAAATTAAAACCCAACATGTCGGCCCCCGCGTCGACAGCCGCTCGTGCGTCTTCGAGGTTCGTGATTCCGCAAATCTTGACCTTCAGGCTGTTCATAATGTCAGACGCTATCCTTTTCAATTGTTGGAGGTTTCTCTGAGCTTCTGCAAAGCCTCGGCGGCCCTTCCCTCGTCGATGGCTTCGCGGGCACGTTTTACGCCGTCGGCAAAATCGTTTGCCAGGCCGGCCACGATGATCGCAGCGGCGGCGTTCAGGACCACGACATCCCGCCGCGGGCCCGTATCGCTGCCGTCGAGGATGCGGCGGATGATCGCGGCATTGGCTTGGGCGTCGCCGCCGCGCAACTGTTCGAAGGCGCCCGACATCCCATAATCGCCGGGCATCAAGGTCTCGGCGGCGATATGGCCGTCGACGAGGCGCAGTATCTTCGTCGGGCCGAACGTGCTGATCTCGTCGAGACCGTCGCTGTGGACGACCATGGCCCGCCGCACGCCTAACCGGCACAGCGTCTCGGCAATCGGCCGCATGAGCGATTCGTCGGGCACGCCCATGACCTGCGCTGTTGCAAGCGCCGGGTTGGCCAACGGCCCCAGGATGTTAAAGATGGTTCGGAACGGCAGTTCCCTCCGAACGGGCTGCACGTACCGCATCGCCGGATGAAACTTCGGGGCGAACATGAAGCCGATGCCGGCCTTGCGGATACATTCGGCGACGCGATCCGGCCCGGAATCCACGTTGACCCCCAAAGCCATCAGAACATCCGCCGAGCCGCACAGGCTGGTGATGCCGCGGTTGCCGTGCTTGGCGACGCGGGCGCCCGCCCCCGCCGCAACGATGGCCGCGGCCGTCGAGATATTGAACGTCTTGAGCCGGGCTCCGCCCGTCCCGCAGGTGTCAATCAGGCCATCCGCGCCGCAATCGACGCGCACGGCATGATGCCGAAGCGAACTGGCAAGGCCTGCCAGCTCGGACGGCGCGGCGCCCTTGATGTGCATGGCCGTCAGAAACGCCGCAATCTGGCCGGCAGGGACCTCGCCCGTGAAGACTGCGTCCAGCAGGTCCCGCGCCTGCTCGAACGTCAGGTCCTTTCGCTGTAACAGCTGGTTCAGATGCTCGGTTATCCCGTTCATGTGAATGTCCCTTGATCGGCCTCAAACCGCGGCAGGCTGCAGCGTTTCGGCGGCTATTCTTAACATATTCTCGATGAGTTTTCCACCTGTTGGCGTGAGAATACTTTCCGGATGAAACTGCACGCCATGAATGCAAAGGGTCCTGTGCTGGACGCCCATGACGATCCCTTCGAATTCGGCGGTCATCTCCAGGCACTCCGGCAGGCCGGCGGCACACAGGCTGTGATATCGCCCGGCCTGAAGCGGGTTTTCCAAACCGCTGAAAACGCCTTTACCGGTGTGCGTAATCCGCGAGGGCTTTCCGTGCATGACCGTCGGCGCATGCCCGATACGACCGCCGAAGTACTGCACAATCGCCTGGTGCCCCAGGCACACACCCAGTATGGGCAGCTTGTCCTTGAAGTAATGAATCGCCTTGAGCGTCACGCCGGCACTGTCCGGGTTGCCCGGCCCGGGCGACAGGACCAGCAGGTGCGGCCGCCATTGCCATGCGACTTCGGCCAACGTCTCCAGGGGCGTGTCGGCCCGATACACACGCGTGTCGCAATCGCGTTTACCGAACTCGTCAACGAGATTGTACGTGAACGAATCGAAGTTATCGATGAACAGTACTTTGGTCTTTTCGCTTGTCATTTTGACCTCACGCTTTCTGCGAACCAGCGGCATGATCACTCGCCGCGTATCGCCCTCAAACACGAATTCGCCTTGTGCTGCGTCTCCTCGAACTCCGTCCGCGGCACGCTGTCGTGCACAATGCCGGCCCCGGCACGGACATACGCCGTGCCGTCCTTGATCTGTATGCTGCGAATGGTGATGCAGCTGTCGAATTGCCCGTCGACGGTCAGGTACATCACCGCCCCGCCGTAGTAGCCGCGTTTGTTCTTTTCGAGCCGGCGAATGATCTTCATCGCCTCGATCTTCGGCGCCCCCGTCAATGTCCCCATGTTCATCGTCGCCAGGTAGGCACTCAGAGCGTCCAGGTCCTCCCGCAGCACGCCGCGCACGTTGCTGACCAGGTGCATCACCGACTCGTATTTCTCCGTAATGAGCATCTCGTTGACCGATCGCGAACCGGCATCCGCCACACGCGCGATATCGTTCCGCGCCAGATCGACCAGCATCATGTGCTCGGCAAGCTCCTTGTGATCGAGCTTCAGTTCCGCCTCGTAGCGCATGTCCGTATCGGGGTCAATCCGGCCGTTGAGCCGCCCGCGGGGCTTGGTCCCGGCGATCGGCCGAATCTCCACGATGCGCTTGTCCGTGCCGCTGACGCGAAGATTCAACTCCGGGCTGGCCCCGGTCAGAATCGTGTTTCGCGTGTTCAAATAGAACATGTACGGCGACGGGTTCATCACCCGCAGCCGCCGATAAACATCCAACGGCTCCTCCGTACACGGTTGGCTAAGCGTCCGGCTCAGCACCACCTGGAAGATGTGGCCATCGATAATATGCTGCTTAGCCGTGCGGACCACCGTTTCGTACTCTTCCTGCGTCGTATCGCTGGAGGCGGCGGCGGGCGTCCTGTCGAACTTCCTCGGCCGAGGATCGCCCATGTTGCTCAGGTTGAAGTAGTAATCGAAACACTGCCGCGCATCGGCCACAATCTCATCGCGGTCATCGTCGGTAACCATCACGTTGACGACCACGTATCCGCGATGCGTTGCATGATCCATCAGGAAGATGTTGTCCGCGAAGTACAGCTCATAGTCCGGATTGCCCAGGATGTCGCTTTCGTTGGCAGGGAGCTTCTCGAACTGGTCCACAAAGTCATAGCTGATCGCCCCTAACAGCCCGCACGTCACGCGAAACGGCTTGCTCGCCAGCTCAAACGCAAACGCCACGGCCCGAATGACGTCCATCTGGTTGGCGCTCTTCAGGCGGGTCTCCTCGTCCATCGTCTGTTCGGGTCTGCTGAGCGTACCGGTGATGGCGTCGGCAGTGACATGGAGCGACCGGCAGAAGGCAAACCGCTTTTCGTCCGAGGCCAGGTAGCGGATCATGCGCCGCCCGGTCGGCGTCAGCGCCTGAATCGTAAACTCCGCCCCCCTGCCCGTCATGTAGAGCGCCGGCATGGCCGTGCCGAACGTCAACTCCCCTTCCCTGGACCCCGCCAGATGCTCACGCGATTCATAGAGGCAGCAGTCCTGTTTTCGCCCGTAATCCGAAAGGCGGGCGAAGAACTGCACAGGGCAATCCATGTCCACTTCACGCACGATGGGAATGATCCGCCCCGGCTCGGCGTTGCGAATGAACGATTTGTAGCTGTCCATGACGTCCTCTCCATTGTCGCGTCAGTATATCGGGCTCTTGGAAATTCCAACAAAAAAAGCAGCCTCTCTCTCGACAGGCTGCTTTTTAAGCATTTACGGTTTTCAGTTACAGCAGGATACCGCTCACCTGTCGAGGAGTTCGACAGGCCACCACCAGTTGATCAGGTTGTAAGCGTTATTCTGCTGCATTTGCTATTACGATACCACACCGCCCGGCAATTGTCAACAAGTATTTTTCCGCTTCTTGTGATACTCGCCGGTCCGCTGGCCGTTATCGGCACAACGCCTCGGCGGCTTTAACCGTATGCGGCGTGCGTGTTGTTGGCGTGATTCAACTTGCGGGATTTGGCCGATATGGGGGTAAATAACAGGTTGTCGAGGGATCGCACCGCCGTTATACTGGGGCGTCAGATTTTTCCGGGCTGAATTGAGAGGATTTGCGATGCAGACAGCACAGGCAGCTGGCAAGACAGTCGCCAGAGTCGACGGGACGCTGAAATACAAGGTAGCCGACATCTCCCTGGCCGAGTGGGGCCGCATGGAGATGCAGTTGGCTGAAAACGAAATGCCGGGTCTCATGGCCGTCCGGGAGAAATACGGCAAGGAAAAGCCACTCCGCGGCCTCAAGGTCATGGGCAGCCTCCACATGACCATCCAAACCGCGATGCTCATCGAAACGCTGGAGATCCTCGGCGCAGACGTCCGCTGGGCCTCCTGCAATATCTTCTCCACGCAGGACCACGCCGCCGCCGCCATCGCCAAGGCCGGGCGAAGCGCCGTCTTTGCATGGAAAGGCGAAACGCTGGAAGAATACTGGTGGTGCGCCGAACAGGCCCTCACCTGGCCCGACGGCTCAGGCCCCGACATGATCGTCGATGACGGCGGCGACGCCACCCTCATGGTCGTGCAGGGAATGCGCGTCGAAAAGGACCCGTCGCTGCTGGACAAAAAGTGCGACAACAAGGAAATGCAGATCGTCATGGATCGTCTGCGTTTAAGCTATGAACTCAACCCGAAGAAGTGGACAACGATGGCGCGCAACATGCGCGGCGTCTCCGAAGAAACGACCACCGGCGTCCACCGCCTCTACAAGATGGCCGAGGCCGGCGAACTGCCCTTCCCCGCCGTCAATGTCAACGACTCCGTCACCAAGTCGAAATTCGACAATCTCTACGGCTGCCGTGAGTCCCTGGCCGACGGCATCAAGCGCGCCACCGACGTCATGGTCGCCGGCAAGGTGGTCGTCATCTGCGGCTACGGCGACGTCGGCAAGGGCTGTGCCCAGTCCATGCGAGCCCTCGGCGCCCGCGTCCTCATCACGGAAATCGACCCGATCTGCGCCCTGCAGGCGGTCATGGAAGGCTACCAGGTCACCACGATGGATGAGGCGGCCCCCATCGGCGACATCTTCGTCACCGCGACCGGCTGCTGCAACGTCATCACGGGCGAACACCTGGAGCAGATGAAGAACGAGGCCATCGTCTGCAACATCGGCCATTTCGACAGCGAGATCCAGACCAGCTACCTGTACGATACACCCCAGTGCACCGTGGAGAATATCAAGCCGCAGGTTGACAAGTGGACGCTCAAGTCCGGCCGATCAATCATCCTCCTTGCAGAAGGCCGCCTTGTCAACCTCGGCTGCGCCACCGGCCACCCCAGTTTCGTCATGAGCAACAGCTTCACAAACCAGTGCCTCGCCCAGATGATGTTGGCCAGGGAGAAACTCGAAAAGAAGGTTTACACGCTGCCCAAGCACCTCGACGAAGAGGTCGCACGCCTCCACCTCGGCCGGCTGGGCGCAAAGCTGACGAGACTCACAAAGGAACAGGCCGACTACCTCGGTGTGCCCGTCGACGGCCCCTTCAAACCCGACCACTACCGCTACTGACGAAGGGTCAAATGTGGGGCAAGGCTGACCTGCCCTCACACGTGAGGGCGCTCGCCGCTGCATTCACCTGTCCCTGGCACGCGGAGTAAGTTCCGGCGGCAATCCCCCGCGGTTGCAGGGCCACTTGTTCATTCACGAACCGCAGCCGCGCCTCAGGGCGCCTCAGCGGCCGCCAGTGTTTCACCTTTGGCGTCCTCGGTCTCCAATACGACCAGCGGACTGTAGCCGCGCGTAATCACCCCTATCTTGTCCGCGTTGAGATCAAGCAGCACGATTTGGTCCCCAAGCTGATAGATAACCTGGTTGCCTGGCAGAATGGTCGGAAAACGTGAATACCAGTTCAGGAACGGCAGTTCCAGAGCAAAACGCTTTTCCGTCTCCCATCTTGTCGCCCAGAGCCCTTCCAATGCCCAGAAACCTGTCTCAACCTTCCATTCCGACCTGACAAGTTCAACCGCCTCATCAGGCCCATACCAGGGCGGGTCCTCGGCATCCTTAACGACCCGAACCTTCGCCGACGGCGAGAGAAAACCAGTCAACAGTGCTATCTGCTCATCGTTGACGTCGCACCACAGGTCCAGACGCCCGCCCTCGTCCGCTGGCTTCGCATATAAACAGACAAATGGCATCTTGCTTTTATAGTAAAAATGCCTTGGCTCACAAAAGCCCTTGTCCCGCATCTCGGACGGGCTCAAGACCTGCTGGTGCTCCTTTCCATTGCTGCGCACCCGACATAAGGCGTAATCGTTCCTCGAGATGTAGTATACCCACGCGTTGTGACTTGCGGCAAACTCCAGCGATGGTTCCATCGTCAGCTTTGTAAGAACGGTCACGCCGCTGGCTTGCGCGTATAACCAGACAAGAGCTGCATAGGATAAAAGGTTGACGGCGACTGCGCATACTGTCGACCTGGCGATGCGTGCACTCTTCTTTCGAAAACACCAGAAGCAGAATGGCCACTCCAGCAGGACAGACAGGACAAATGCCACTGCAATCACGTACCTGACCAAGGCAAGCACGTGGTACAACGGTTGCGGACCAAGAATCCCCTCACCATATTCTGCCGCTATTGGCAAGAGCAAGATTTCTCCGATGTACCAGGAGAAGTAGTTGGCCAACAGCATGATCGCGGAAGTCCTCAGCCACCCGGTCCTGAACACCCAGGCAATCAGCAGCCCTTCACCGACGCCGATCACCAAATTGATGAGCACGAGACGCATAAATCCCATCCACATCAAAGGCGTGCCGACATTTGCCAATGCAGGCGGAGCAAACAAAAGCAAGGCAAGAACGCCGAAGGCGAAATCGGTATAACGTGTCTGCCGCATGCCCAGGCCCTTCTTCTGCATGACCGCCCCCTCAGCTCGTTATCATCTTTATTCCACCGTCAGCAAGACGACGGATTTCGCAGGCAGCGTGGCCAAGACCCGACCGCCGTCGATTTCACAGCCCCTCAGCGGCCGCGGCTTGACCGCCTCAGGCTCCTCGAAGGTGTTGTGCGTGTTCATCTTCTCCGCCGTCAGCACCCGCCCGGTGATGCGCCTGGCCGTCATGCCCGACAGCTCGCACACCAACTCCGCCGGCGCATGCGGGTCAAGATTGCACACCGTGACATGCACCCGTCCGTCCTTATCCCGCGACGCCGAGGCCGACAGCGACGCAATCTTCTGCGAGTTGTACTCATACGCATTGCACGTCATCTCGCTGGGCAGATACGTCGCACCCTGGTGCACCTTGTACATCTCGAATACGTGGTACGTCGGCGTCAGAATCATCTCCTTGCCGCGCGTCAGGATCATCGCCTGCAGGACGTTGTTCGTCTGCGCAATATTCGCCATCCGCACACGCCGGCAATGATCGTTGAACGCATTCAGGAAAATCCCCGCGCTGACCGCATCACGCAGCGTATTCTGCTGATACAGGAACCCCGCCTTCGTCCCCGGCTCTTCATCCCACCACGTCCCCCACTCATCCACAAACAGTCCCACGCGCCCGCGCGGGTCATACCTGTCGAGTATCTCGATGTTGCGGTCCAGGAGTTCATGCACATCCAGGGTATTCTTCATCAGCGCAAACCACTCCCCCTCGTCGAAGTTCGTCGCGCTGCCCTTGACCGTCCAGTTGCCCGTCCCGCGCACGTAGTAATGCAGGCTGATGGCATCCATGCGGCTGCCCGCCCGCTCCATCAGAACCTCCATCCAGCGATAGTTCACATCCCCCGGCCCGCAGGCGACCTTCACGATACGGTTGCCCGAATAGTTCCGCACATACGTCTGGTACCGCTTGTAAAGATCGGCGTAATACTCCGGCGTCATGTTGCCGCCGCAGCCCCAGTTCTCGTTGCCAACGCCGAAATAGCGCACACGCCACGGCTTGTCCCGGCCGTTGGCCCGTCGCAGGTTGGCCATCTCGCTGTCGCCGTCGAAGGTCATGTACTCAACCCAGTCGGCCATCTCCTCCACCGTGCCCGACCCCACGTTGCCGGCAATATACGCCTCGCAGCCCAACTGCTCGCACAGGTCCAGAAACTCGTGCGTGCCGAATGCGTTCGTTTCCGTCACCATCCCCCAGTGCGTATTGACCGTCCGCGGCCTCTTTTCGCGCGGCCCGATCCCGTCCTTCCAGTGATACTCATCCGCAAAGCATCCCCCCGGCCACCGCAGCACCGGAATGCGGAGTTTCTTCAACGCTTCGACAACATCGGTGCGAATGCCGCGCACATTCGGAATCTCCGAGTCCTCGCCAACCCAGAACCCCTCGTACACGCACCGCCCCAGATGCTCCGCAAAATGCCCGTAGATCTCCGGCGCGATCGTCAGCTTGCCCTGGTCCGCATGCACGACAAGCCTGTTGACGCCCTCCGGCAGGGCCGCTTTCTCCTCGCGAACGCCGCGAATCACGATGCCGTTCTGGTTCATGCCCACGTATGACCTGCCGTTGCCGGCCACGTAACATTCATCCAGCCACGCACCCTCCGGCGCATCCGGGTTTGGCCACCGCAGAAACAGTGTGTCGCCATCCAACGCCCACGTGCCCCCACCGCCGGCCGCCGCAATCGTCCCATCGGCAAGCAGCGTAATCGTCCGCCCACGCCCGTAATTCGCCGAGTGTCTCCATTCGCCGACAAGGTCCCTGGCCGCAACCGCCCGTTTCTCCGGCAGCGCATCGACGATCGGTTCGCCCGGCACCGGCCACCCATGCCCCGTCCAGATCAGGGGCCGAATCTGCAAGTTCCGCCCGCCCCGCTCTTCGGCAGCGTCATAAGTATGGTGCACAATGTAATCGCCGTCGGGCGTCTGCAGGACGGAATTATGCCCCGGCCCCCGCCACCGCTCATCACCGGCCAGGATCAGCGTCCCGCCGCCGTCGGCCATCCGCTTGCCCATCACGTCAACGTACGGCCCCGTCACCTTTTCCGACCGTCCGACCCGCACATTGTATGTGCTCTTGACCCCGTCGCAGCACGCATCATACGACGCAAACAGGTAGTACCACCCCTCGCGATAGATAATAAACGCCGCCTCGATCACGTGGCCCTGCGGATGCCGCGCCAGGCTGTACCGCCGGCTGTCGTTCGGATTGGGCCTGCCCGTCTTCGGATCGATGTGGCACATCTTCAGCCCATCCCAATACGACCCCCACGCCAGGTACACCGAGCCGTCCCTGTCCACGAACGCCGCCGGATCGATCGCGTTGAAGTCCGTCTTGCCCGCGTCAGACTCGATTACCTTTCCGTGGTCCACCCACTTGTACCCCGCCTCGGCCGGATCGAGCACCGTGTTCGTCGCCAGGCCGATACACGACCGCTGACTGCCGAACGTCGATACCGAATAATACAGGTGATATCGGCCGTTGAAGTACGAAATGTCCGGCGCCCAGATCCCCCGCGTCCCCGGCACCTCCTTCGCCGCCCAGTCCGGCACCGGTTTCTCGAATACGCGCCCGACTGCCTCCCAGTGAAGCAGGTCCTTCGAACGCAGGATCGGCAGGCCCCGCCCTGTCGAGAAGATATAGTACTGCCCGTTCGTATGGGACCTGATAATCGCCGGATCGGGGCACCCCCTGTAGAGGTTCTGCTGACCAAGCACCCCAGCGCCCAAGACCGCAACCGCTACAAGCGCCGCCGCCATCGCCTTTACAACTCTACACATCACGCTTCTCCTTCTGCTTAGACATTTACACGTCCAAGTCTACCCAATACACGTCGATAAATCAACCAGTGATTGCCAACATCCGCAGCGGGGTTATACTGGTAGGGTGGGGTTTTACCCCACCGCAACGGCTGGACCATACGGCGGGGTTCCAACCCGCCACAACGATTGCGAGGCAATTTGTATGTGGGAACATTTCCATCACCAGGCCGACATTGGCGTCCGAGGCATTGGCGACACGCTTGACGAAGCCTTCGCCGAAGGAGCACTCGCGCTCACCGCAGTCATCTGCTCGCCGGAAAAGGTCGCTCCTCGCGAAGAAGTCCGAATAGAGCGCCAATGCGACGACCGCGAACTCCTGTTCGTTGACTTGCTCAACGCCCTCATATACGAAATGGCCGTCCGCAACATGGTCTTTGGCCGCTTCGAAGTCCACATCGAGGGCGGTACCCTAAACGCCTCCGCCTGGGGCGAAAAGGCCGACCCCGAACGACACGAAACCGCCGTCGAAGTCAAAGCCGCAACTTACACCCAACTCAAAGTCGCACAGGAAAACAACAAATGGATCGCCCAATGTGTCGTCGATGTCTGACAGTGGCAGAGGTACGACACAACGGCAAATAGAAAACTGAGAATTCAGAATTGAAAATTGAAAAATAGCGGAGTCTGTCATGGACAGAAAACTCGTCAAACGGCGAAGTGATACGGCATGGGTGATAGAGCGCTCCGGCAACATGCACGTCGAGGGCGTGATCTACGCCACCGAAGACCTCATAGCCGAAATGGACGACAAGGTCGCCGAGCAGGTCCGAAACGTCGCCACGCTTCCCGGCATCGTCAAAGGCTCCTTCGCCATGCCCGACGCCCACTGGGGCTACGGCTTCACCATCGGCGGCGTAGCGGCCTTCGACCCCGACACGGGCGTCATCTCCGCCGGCGGCGTCGGCTTCGACATCTCCTGCGGCGTCCGCACGCTCCGCACCGGCCTGACCAAGAGCGACATCGCAGGCGAACACGCCCGAATCGCCGAGACTCTCTTTCACACAATCCCCGCCGGCGTCGGCAGCACCGGCAAACTCCGCCTCAGCAAGTCCGGCATCGACGACGTCCTCGCCGGCGGCGCCAAGTGGGCCGTCGAACAGGGCTACGGCACACCAGAAGACCTCCGCTTCACCGAAGAAGATGGCTGCATGGCAGGCGCCGACGCAAGCCATGTCTCCGACCACGCCAAGGAACGCCAGAAAGACGAAATGGGCACCTTAGGCTCCGGCAACCACTACCTCGAAGTCCAGGAGGTCGTCGAAATCTACGACCCCGAAGCCGCCCAGGCCTTCGGCGTCCGCGAAGGCGACATCCTCATCTCCATTCACTGCGGCTCCCGCGGCCTCGGCCACCAGATCGGCACCGACTTCCTCAAACGCATGGTCCAGACCGCCCCGCAATACGGCATCGAACTGCCCGACCGCGAACTGGCCTGCTCGCCCATCAACTCCCCCGTCGGCCAAAGCTACCTCGGCGCCATGCGAAGCGGCATTAACTGTGCATTAGCCAACCGCCAGATCCTCACCCACCTCACCCGCCAGGCCTTCGAACAACTCAACAGCAAAGCCGACATCCGCCTCCTTTACGACGTCTCCCACAACACCTGCAAAGTCGAGGAGCACGCCGTCGACGGCCAACGCAAGCGTCTCTTCGTCCACCGCAAAGGCGCCACCCGCGCCTGGGGCCCCGGCCACGAGCGCATCCCACCCGAATACCGAAAGGTCGGCCAGCCCGTCCTCATCGGCGGCACTATGGGCACCGCTTCGTTCATACTCGCCGGCGAGACAACCGGCGAACGGCTCGCCTTCAGCTCCGCCTGCCACGGCGCCGGCCGCAACATGTCCCGACGCGAAGCCACCAAGCACTTCCGCGGCCGAGACGTCATCAAGAGCCTCGAACACAAAGGCGTCCTCATCCGAAGCCGATCCATGCGAGGAATCGCAGAAGAAGCCCCAAAAGCCTACAAAGACGTAAGCGCCGTAGTAGAAGCCACCGAAAAAGCCGGATTAGCCCGCCGAGTCGCCCGCCTCACCCCCCTCATCTGCGTCAAAGGCTAACCAAGAAATTGGGCAGGAACCGAAAGCAAGGGTAGGCACCCTCAACAAGAACCGCCCACCCAACTCTCCGCCTGCCACCGTTAAACACGTATGAGCATGACGCACCTGCCCGCGTGTCTGAAGGACGGTGGCCGACTCCTCAGCCGGAGTTGCGGCGCATTTGCCGGTGTCCCACGCCGTTCGGCAAGTCGGCCTCAGAACAGCAGCCCCAGAAACAGCATCAGCGCCCCCACAACCGCCCCCGCAAACGTGATCCGCGACCACTTTTCGTACCGCACATACCCCGGATGCCGGTCCTCTAATTCGAAATAATAATCATCCAGATCGGAATCAGGCCGCATCCGCAACTTCACCCAAATGTGTGCCCCCATCGCCACAAAAAACAGCAAACCGCCCGTCAACAGCACAAATACCGCCATATCCACACACTAAACCCCGCCCGAATTCCTGTTTCGCAAACCCGCACCACAACCGCCGACGCGATTCTACGTATACCGCAGAGCGGCCGCAGCGCCAAACCCAAAACGGGCATTCCGCCCGTGGAAAGGCCAGGTCGAAAAAGTAGATAAATTACTTTCGAGAGATATTAGCATCTACAAAACATCTGATATGCCTGGCGGCACGCGATGCGGACCGAAAACGTATCGTTTTCGGCGGAAACAGATTGCTATGCCGCCCGATCTCCGATAGAATGGATAGTTTACCCAAACTGCACCTACGCAGGCAAAGTGAAGTCTGATGCGGCAAGAAGAAGAAAAGGAAGAACTTAAATCGATGAGCCTGGGCGACCACCTGGAGGAACTCCGCGCCCGCCTCATCATCGGCCTGACAGCCCTCTTCATCGGCATGCTCGTCTGCCTCGTACCCCCGATCGGCAAGACCCTGATCGGGATCATGAGCAGCCCCTTCCAGCAGCAGATCGAAAAAATCCGCAAGACCAAAAAGGTCATCGTCCTCGACGACGAAGAGGTGAAAACCAGCGAAAAGATCCAGGCCGTCCTGGTCACTCACAGCACCGAAGATGGCTACAGGATCTACAACTCACACATATCAATCGCCGCCCTCCTCAAGCGACTCCAAACCGACCCCGCCGAAAACGAAGACGCCAAGGCTAACAAGGATGAAGCCAAACCAGCCGACCCCAAGACGTCCGAGCCGAAGCCCGCTGAAGGCGACGCCGCGAAGAACAACCCGAGCGAAGACAAGCCTGCCGAACCGTCCGAGGCCGCACCCGCACCGAAGGACCCAAACACAAACCCGGCCAAGCCCAAGAAGAAAGAGATCAAAGGCTGGCACGTCGACCAGACCGCCGTCGTCACGCATCACCCCGACACGGGCTTCGTGGTCTACGCCACCGCCCGCCAAACCGGCGAAGTCCTGGAACGCCTCACCGCCTCCGGCGCCTTGATCGAAACCGGCCCCAGCGCAACGAACGTCCGCCAGCCGACCGCCGTCATCGTCACGCAAGGCCCCACCGAAGGCTTTATGGTTTACATGAAAACCTCCCTGCTTTTCGGCATCCTGATCACCTCCCCCTTCCTCATCTGGCAGATATGGGCATTCGTCTCCGCCGGCCTCTACAAGCGCGAGAAGAGATACGTCCACACGGTCGCCCCCATCAGCGGCATCCTCTTCATCATTGGCGGCCTGTTCTTCATGCTCTTCGTCGCCCCCCTGATGATGGGCTTCCTCATCAAGTTCGACGCCGCCATGGGTCTGCAATCTTTCTGGTCCCTGCAGAAGTACATCAACATGGTCTTCGCCATGACGCTCACCTTTGGCGGCGCCTTCCAGATGCCCATCGCACTTGTCTTCGCCGAGCGCCTCGGACTGGTCTCCCTCGACGCGATGAAGCAGAATCGCAAGTACGTCATTCTGGCTATCACCATTATCGCCGCAATCGCAACGCCGCCGGAGGTGGTCTCGCAAATCTCACTGGCCATCCCGCTCTACATACTCTACGAGGCAAGCATCCTCTTCTGCACCATATGGCGAAAGCGCCGCGAAGAGGCTCTGGCCACAAAGTAGACAATAACCGCCGCCCAACAAAGGCCGAGTTGCGAGCACAAAATATCGTGGACTACCTACATCCCTTTATCGACAACTCGGCCTGTCCCCCGCCGCAAAGCTCGTCGCCCTCGGCGGCATCGTGATCATGACCCTGGCGACGCTGCTCTGCATCGGCTCAACGGTCTGGAAGTGGAAGTGATGGGCTGTTGAGGAAGGGGCACGGCATGCCGTGCCCTCGGGGCGCACCGTCTCCCCAAGACGATGTCCGTTGGAGGTTCAGCGCGGTTTAATCCTGGTTGATTTCGACCTGCGGACCCTTGCCGGCGTTCTGGGCGATCTGGTCGGCCTCACGAAGGCTGTCATCGACGTCCTTCTCCGCCTCCCTGATGCCCTTCTTGAACTCGGTGATGCTCTTGCCCAGGCCGCGGGCGATCTCCGGAAGCCGCCGACCGAAAATCAGTACGGCAACAGCAAGAATAACCAACCATTCCATATTGCCCGGCATTCCGAAGGCCAATGTGTTCAGCATATCCTGCATACTATCTTTCTTTCCTCAAAATAGATTGTCCGCTCTGAAAACCACTATTCTACGCCGTTGGCGACCAAATGTCAACGACACCGTCATTTTTCGCCTTCGGAGCCGGTTTCACCGCTCTCGTCCGCATTCTCCGCTATGAGCTCAATGCCGCAGATCAGCGTCTTGCCTTTCACGGCCGCCAAGCCCACTGTAAACTCCTGTTTCAGCGGTACTTGCGTAAATTCGTGCACCGTTCCGACTCGCGGGCCCGCCGTGGCCGGATCGAAGCCCTCAAGCACCAGCCGGCCATCAAGGGTCACATCGAACTTACGCCCCGGCGTATTCGCATGTTCAGGTTCGGCAAAATACAAACGCACCGTGTATAAATCCTCATAGTCCGCCGTCCTGGCCAAACGAATACGGATCTCCTCCAGCCCCTCCGCCCCCGAAGCGGTGACCCACGGCAGCGCGCCCGACTCAATCCGCGACGAATCGTATCGGTACCAGCGGACGTCTCCCCGGGTCCGCACGTCAACCTCCGGCGACCGCCCGCCCACGCTCGGATAGTCCAGCCACAGCGTGCCGCTGTCCGCAAGGCGATCGCCCGGCGCCCCGAAGTTGAGGCCTAACCGCACGATAGGTTTGTCGCTGGGCTGAATGGTGTTGAACGTCCAGATATCCGCCGACTCCATCGGCACAAACGCCAGCGACGTCTGGTTATTGAAGCTGCAAGTGCACGTCTGCGTGTAGTCGGGAGCGTTGAGCACGCCGTTGGCGGCAATCAGGTTGGACGTGCAGCCCGATTTGAAACCGCCGAGATTACCCGTGCCGCCGTCATTGGTCAGGTCGAAATACCCCGCCGCCGCCGAACGGAACGTCAGGAGGTTCCGCGACCCGATCGTCGTGTTGCAGCCCTTCAGCCGCATGTACTCCCAGGGCACGGATTCGCCGGTAAGCGGATGCTTGCGCATGATCGGCTCACCGGTCAGCAGGCTGAACGCCCTGGCCGTCCTGCCCTGCACGCGCTGTGCAATGATCCGGTCGCCGCAAAGAATATACGGGCCGTTGTACGTAATCGGTTCATCCCACAGCGCCTCGCCGTTCTTACCGCGTCGGGCAACGATCCTGTCGAAGTTCTTCCACGGTCCCATGTCGTCGCCCTCGGGCCAGTCGCCCTGGATAAGAATATCACGCTCCACTGAATAGCCGAGCCAGCCGCCGAACACGTTCTCATCCGTCTGCCACTGCGTTTGGCCGCTGCGAACATCCAGCGCAAGCAGCCGACCGGATGCGGCGGCCTCCGCGGCGCCGGGCTTCAGCGTAAACGGCGGCAGCAGATCCATGCAGAAGATTTTCCCTGCGCCGACGGCAATCGCATTATGCGGAAAACCTAAGCGAGCATTGTGCGACCACAGAACTTCGCCCGTTTGGCGGTTCATGACCACCAGGCCCCTGCTGGCCAGCCGGTCCGCGTAGCGCGTCCACTTCAGCCAGCCGGCGTCCGGCCCGATCAGCCGCGAATACTCCGCAAAACCCGCCCCCGCGATCAGGTAGTCCTCGTACACGCCGATGTAGGCCCATTCCGCGGGCTGGCCGGACAACGGATCGTTAATTGTGAAGCGGTCGACAATCGTGCCTGTGGCGGCATCCAGCACGGCGCAGGCACGGTCCTGGATGACATAGACCCGGTCGGCGGTCGCCACGAAGTTCGAGCCGCGGGCGTTCGCCCCGGCGATGTGCACCTGGTTGTACGATGTGTCCCGAAAGTCATCCACAAACGTGTCGTCGTAGTAGACGTTATACGTATTGAGATCTTCCAGCGGCGTCTTCCACAGCGTCCGGCCGGTATAGACGTCGCGGGCCGACATCGACGCAAGCCCCTCGATGAACAGCCGCCCCGCGACAACCTGTTCAGGCGGGCCGTGGCCGTGTCGCGGCAAGACGTCACCGAAGTCCGTCCGCTCTCCGAACCACAGCAGCCCTAACGGCGCCTTTACGAGCCGGTCCTCCGAACAGACCGTATTGGCAATGTCGCCGTACTGGTGCGTCCAATCGGCCGAGCCGGGCAAGGCCCCCTCGCGCGTCAGCCGCACAAAACCATTGCCGCAGGCCGTCCGCGCATTCGGCAGATCCGCCGCCGCAATCTCGCTGCCAAGTGTCGGCGGCAGAGCACACTCCATCCACTTGTCGCGGGCATATCGCCGAGCCGTCCGCGGCTCAGTCGGGATGAACGCCGAACCGCCATACGGTCGCAGCAAATTGAAAAGTCGCGCAATCGCCGAATCCGATACCTCCGCCTCGTCCGGCGGCTCTTCGCAGACCGCAAGGCTCGCAAAATATGGCGGCAACTCGACCGATGCCAGATCGCCGGTAATCACCGCCGCCCGCGTGCCGTAAAGCCCGGCCGCACAAAGCTTGTCGCGCCATGCGGCCACCTTCTCAACGTCCGGCTCGAGCACGATCACATGAAGGTCACTCTGCCGAAGCAGTTCACAAAGCATCTCGCCGCTGCCGACACCCAGCATCAGACCGTATCCCTCTCTCGCACCGGAAGCCTCGAGGATGCCGCCGACTTCCTCGGCTCGTTCGGCCGAGGCCGCCGGCAAATTCGACAAAATCAGTTCGTGATACGTCGGCCGAGCGCGCTCAGCACCGAAACAGTAGATCGCTCCCGCGGTCGTAACGACGAAGAGCTTCCCGTCGGCGCTTAGCATAGTCGCCACCGTGCCGTCGACGCGGCCTTGCCAGGAGACCTTCGCCTGACCATTGCCCGCCGGCATATCAATGGCGGCAACCAGGCCATTTCGACCGCTGCCGTAGAGACGCGAACCAGCCTGCAAGTGGATCTTGTCGACACGAGGCTCCGTCGCGGTCTTCCACAACCCGCGGGCCCTCTTGCCGTCATCCGCCGGCACATAGGCCATCAGCGAACCGTCCTGGTGAAAGCCCACAATCGACTCGGGCCCCAACACCGCCGCCGATGCCGTCGCCAGAGCCTGGCCGTTGGACACCTGGTACATCACGTCGAAATTGAAGAACCAGCCGTTCCAGACGGCAATATCGCAGCCGCCGCGAAACTTGCCAAACGTCGTGTCATTGTGCCTGAAAAAACGAAACTCGCCGCTCCTGCGGTCGAATCCCGCCGGCCGTGCCCTGCCGCCGGTGACAAGGAGCATGTCGCCCGAGACGGCCATGTACCCTTGCGGCGCGACCCCCGAAAAGGCCGGGTCGTTGTGCGGCTGCGGCATGTACATCGGCCCCGCTCCGCTGTTCGTCCAGATCACCTTGCCGGTCTCAACGTCCAAGGCGTGAAGAAACGTCCCCATGAACGGCCAGATCCCGGCCGCGAAATACAGCACGCCCTCGTCGATGACCGGCGCCCCGCGGGCACACCACGTGGAAATCAGGCGATCGTTGCCGATGACCTTACGGTCGGACGGCCCACCGCGAAACTTCCACACCAGCGAACCATCTGTTATCTTTGTACAATACAGCCACCCGTCGTCGCTGACGAAATAGGCCTTGCCCTGCCACGCCACCGGGGCAAAACGCACGGGCCCTTCGCAGTAAAAACGCCACTTCTCCTGTCCCGTATCGGTGTCATAGGCCGTGACGGAATCCGTCACCATGGACGGGACCAGTAGCATTTTACCCGCGGCCACCGGTTCGTAAGACAGATCAAACTGGAGTTTGTACTGGTGCGGGGGCCAGGCCGGCTGCGGCTTCGGCAGTTTCTTAACCCATTGCAGATGCAGTTCAGCCGCCAGTCCGTCGGGCGTATACGCCGAGTGCCGGGCGTCATGCCGCCACATCGGCCAGTCGCCGGCACGAAGCGCGGGGGCAACCCACCCGGCCGCGAGGCAGGCCAGTAGAATGTCGACACACTTATCCCGTTTCACCATTGAACAGGTATTCCTAACCGCTGCCTGTGGGAAAAACACGGCCCTGACTCGCTGCCTGCTTGTGGCGGCCTGCTGTCCCGCCGCTGGCGGCGTCCTTTGGATTCGACCGCTTTTCGATAGAACTATTATAACGTTTTACAGTAAAAAATGCCAGCGGCCGCAGCTCGAAACGGCAGCCCGACCCGGCATAGCGGACATCCCCTGTTTCCCTTTGTCATACCAATCGGAAGGCAGGTTGCGTGAAATGCCGGCGCCAACAAAAATCAAATTGACGCATCGAGCCTATTGGAATACAGTAAAGACTCTGGAATCATCTTTAGCTTTGTCTCTGAGGACACATGTCACAACTGAAAGAAGAGTGCGGGCTCTTCGGGATCTACGGTGACCCCGAGGCCGTGCAGAAGACGTTTTTCGGGCTTCACAGCCTTCAGCATCGTGGTCAGGAATCGGCAGGGATCGCCTCCAGCGACGGCGAGTACATTCGCTGTTACACAGGGATGGGTCAGGTCAGCCGGGTGTTCCGCAAAAGCAGCGGGTTCCTGGAAAAGCTTTACAACCCCATGGCCATCGGCCACGTTCGCTACTCCACCACCGGTTCCAGCAGCCCGCTGAACGCACAGCCGTTCCTCGGTGAGTATTCGCGCGGCCAGGTCGCCGTCGCCCACAACGGCAACCTCATCAACGCCTCGCTCCTGCGCGACGAGTACGAGGCGTACGGCCACATCTTCAAGTCCACCAACGACACCGAGATCATCATTCACCTGCTGGCCAAGCCCAGCCACGTAACCAAACCCGACCCGCTGGGCCACGTGCTGAACCACTTGCAGGGCGCCTTTTCCCTGGTCTTTCTGTTTCCGGATCGCATCATCGCCGCCCGCGACGCACACGGCATCCGCCCGCTGTGCCTGGGCCGCACCGCCGGCGGCGCCTACTGCGTGGCAAGCGAATCGTGCGCATTCGACGCCATTGACGCCGAGTACATCCGCGAGGTCGAGCCCGGCGAGATCGTCACCCTGGACCGCCAGGGCGTCAGCAGCCGTTTCTTCGTAACCCCCGGCGCCGTCACGCCGGCCCACTGCATCTTCGAGCACGTCTACTTCGCCAAGCAGAGCAGTATCGTCTTCGGCGAGAACGTCCACGAGGTCCGCAAACGCTGCGGCCGCCAGCTCGCCCGCGAGCACGCCGTCGAAGCAGACGTGGTCACCCCCGTCCCGGACTCCGGCGTCTCGGCGGCGATAGGCTACGCCGCCGAAAGCGGAATACCCTTTGATATGGGCTTTGTGCGGAGCCACTACGTCGGCCGCACGTTCATTTCGCCCTCGCAAGACCTGCGGAACCTCGCCGTCAAGCTCAAGCTCGGCGTCATCAAGGAAGCCGTCGCCGGCAAGCGCGTCGTCGTGGTGGACGACTCCATCGTCCGCGGCACCACCACCAAGGGCAAGATCAACTCCCTCCGCATGGCCGGCGCCAAGGAAATCCACATGCGCGTCGCCTGTCCGCCGGTAGCCCACCCCTGCTTCTACGGCGTGGACTTTCCCATAAAGAGCGAACTGCTCGCTGACGAGCGGTCGTCGGAGGAAATCCGCCAGTACCTTGAAGTCGACAGCGTCGGCTATCTGTCGCTGGAAGGTCTGCTGTCCTGTGTCTCCCTGCCGGCCGACCATTACTGCACCGCCTGCTGGAGCGGGCAGTACAAGGTCCCCGTCAGTGCCGTTTTCAACAAGTTCGGCATGGAACGCCACCAGATGCAGTTGTTCGACGACCTCGAATTATGACCGGCAATTCCAAGTACATCACCTACGAAGCTTCAGGCGTCAGTATCGACGCCAACGACCAGATGGTCCAGCGGATCGCCCGTTGTGTGGCCGCCACCTACGGCCCCCGCGTCATCGCCATGGAGAACGGCTTCGCCGGCCTCTTCCGCCTCGATTACGACGAAAAGCTCTTCAAGAAGAATTACCGCAACCCCGTCCTCGTCGCCTGCACCGACGGCGTCGGCAGCAAGGTGCTCATCGCCCGGGAAATGAAACGCTACAACACCGTCGGCATCGACCTGGTCGCGATGAGCGTCAACGACATGCTCGTCCAGGGCGCCGAGCCGTTATTCTTCCTCGACTACCTGGCGGTCCACAAGCTCGAACCGGAGTTGATCGCCGAGATGGTCGAAGGCGTCGCCGCCGGCTGCCGCATGGCCGACTGTGCCCTCCTCGGCGGCGAAACGGCCGAAATGCCCGACATCTATCGCAAGGGCGAGTTCGACATGGCCGGCTTCGCCGTCGGCGTCGTCGAGCGAAACCGCGTCATCGACGGCAGCACCGTCAGAGAAGGCGACGTCATCCTCGGCCTGGCCTCCAGCGGCATCCACAGCAACGGCTATTCGCTGGCCCGCCACATCTGTTTCAAGCAGCTCAGGCACAAGTTCACCGACGTCGTCGACGAACTCGATGGCAACACAATCGGCGACGTCCTGCTGACACCCACGCGCATCTACGTGCCGTCGATTGTCCGGCTCTTGGGCAAGTACAAGGTCAAGAAGGTCGTCCACGCCATGGCCCACATCACCGGCGGCGGCCTCGTCGGCAACATCCCCCGTGTCCTGCCCAAGAACTGCAACGCCGTCATCAGAAAATCAAGCTGGCCCAAGCCGGCGATCTTTCAATACCTCCAGAGCAAGGGCCCCGTTGAAGAAAAAGAGATGTATCGCGTTTTTAACATGGGCATCGGTTACGTCCTGATCGTCGCCAGAGACTTCGCCAGATCCGTCGCTGAGAAGCTGCAGAAATACGGCGAGCAGGTCTACGAAATCGGCACGATCACCTCAGGCCGACAAAGGGTTGTGTTGAAATAGGCCGCGCAAACGTCCGAAAAGAGCGGCCGCCGCAAAACAGAAACTCGCTGCGAAAAAGCCTCGCAGTATTAAGAAGCCGATTTGACACTTATCGGCCCGTGATTGGTAAATTAAGTGTTGACGCGCATGGGCCGATATCGTACAATGATGGTGAAGAAAGAACCCGTACGTTGGCCCGCCCAGGCGCGACGGCCATATTTCCATCTTCTGGACGAGGTGAGTGATGAATCTTGTTGCAGTCTTCCGTTGCACATTGCTGGTCTTGTTCACGATCGTTCTGTCGGGCTGCTTCTCGGCCAACCCGGAGGACGTCAAGGCGTTCCTGCGGCCGGACCAGGCCCAGATCACCGGTGACGACTACATCCTCCAGCCGCCCGACGTCGTCACGATCTTGTCGTCGCGCGTGCCCGAACTGGCCCGCAGCGGCAGCATGTCCACGGTAGGCATGACGCAGGTGATCCGGCCGGACGGCATGATCACGCTGGAGTCGGTCGGTGAAATCATGGTCGCCGGCAAGACGCCCCGCCAGGTCGCCGAGATCATCGCCCAAAAGTTGTCCGAACTCTACAAGTTCACCGGCGACTATCCCGTCGATGTCCGCGTAACCAACCAGAGCAAGTACTACTACATCCTCGGCCAGGTGCAGCGCCCCGGCGCCCAGATCTTCACCGGCCGCGAGACAACCCTCTCGGCGATCGCCAAGGCCAACCCGAACGTCCGGGCCTGGGAAGAGGCTATCCAGGTGATCCGGCCTTCGCTGGACCTCAACGAGCGGCCGAAGATCTTCGAACTGGACTTCAAAAAGATGATCGAGCACGGCGACATGAGCAAGAACGTCCTCCTCCAGGAAGGTGACATCATCTATGTGCCGCCGACCATCCTCGGCTCCATCGGTCTGACCGTCGAGGAAATCGTCGGCCCGCTCTTCCAGAGCGCCACCGCCGCACGCACGCTCGGCGTCGAGTAATCGCAAAACATGCTGGACAGGCGGCCCGGCCGCGCGTATCATCGGCAGACGCTGCAAGGCAAGGCGAGGTTCGCCCCGCCGCGGCGCGCATTGCGGTGATTGGGACGGTATGGCCAAACGCACACTCAAACAGATTCACGCGGCAAGTACGGCATGGTTTGTTGCGTCAGCGGCATTCCTGCTCGTCCTGGCCTTGCGCCAGGCCGGCACGGCATGGTGGGTAATCTTCTCGCTGAGCGGCTATTCGGCCATCCTCGTCTTCGTCCTGGTCAGCATCTACCTCTTCGCCGTCTACCGCGGAGTCATCCGCAGCGACGCCGCACGGGAATATCCGCTTACCTCATCCGTGTACTACATGGCCTTCTATGACCTGTCCCCGTTCATCGGGGCGATTGCCGCGATTCTCAGCGGATCGGCCACCGGCGGCTGGAAAGGCGAACTGTCCGCGATCGCCTTCGGATCGCTGGCGACCACGTTTTTCGTGTGGGTGGTCGTGGACCCGGCCATCGGCCTCATCGAAATGTGCCTGCCCGAAAGCCGCCGCTTGCGTCACCAGCGGCAGGCCGCCGCAAGAGAACACCGGCGCGCCCGCCAGGTCGAAAGCGAGCGCCTGCTGGAAAATATTCTGCGGCAGGAAGCGATCAATCACGCCAAATGGCAGCCGATCCTGGAGCCCATGGCCGTCAGGCTGGTAGCGATCCTTGAAGCTGACCAGCCGGCCTCACCCGACAACGAGGCCGAAACGGTCCAGCTCGGCGCTGCCGCATGGCGCCTCGGCGGACTCGCCTGCATGCGGCGCCTCCACGAAATGGTCCACGCAGAGCACATCCGCCACAGCGGCACAAAGATCACCGACTACATCAGTCAATGGTGGGACGGAATAGGCACCTGGCGCGGTCCCTCTACCCCCAGAACCCTCGCTTAACCGGCCTGCCCCCCGCCGCCTGACAAGCACAATCAGGGGCAGGCATACCACCGCCCACGCAACAATGGCGCAACACGCCCCACGATGCAGAGCGCGCCTGCGGCCCCCGCCGTTTACTACGGCGGCCTCAGCAATCTGCCAAAAACCCATGTAGGAAGGCATGCAGGGTGGGGTTTACCCCACCGCCGCACCAAGACGCCTGCAAAGGCCTCTGCCCTGGCTGACCGCGGACGGCAGAGCCAGGACAGGACTAAAGCACCCTCCTCCTGCGGAGCCCTCGAACACAAGCCAACCCCGGCGCGGCCAGCAACAAAGCCCCCGGCGCCGGAACTACACTGTAAGTAAAATTGTCCGCAACCAGAGTGTTCCCAAGACCTTCGGCATCAATGCCTCCAAACACAACATAGGCTATATTAGGCGCCGATACCTCAAGCAGCCATCTGCTTCCAGACGATCCAATTGAGGGCAACGAAGTCACGGTACCAGCTACCGACCCACCCGAGGTAGTATACGCAGTGATGAAAACGCTGCCGTCCTCATAAGATTGAAGCTCATTGCCCACTTCCACAGATACCGAACTTACGGGGTTGGCAAAATCAGCCCGCAAGTCCAAAAACCGTGGAAGCCACTCGTCGCCCACCTGTTCTAACACGCTGGTGGCACTGAGCGCCCGCTGACTTCCATTCGGGACATTCCACTCGACAACCATAACCCCCGCGGAGGTAGGCAGTACCGTAGTATCATCCACCGACGTGAAAACAACACTCTCCGGAATCATAGGGGTCATAGAAACCCGGCGTCACATCTTCGAAATCAATGGTAACCGCCGCAATCGCAATCGGTGACGTGCAGATTGCCGTCAACAGAAGAAAAACGGTTTTCTTCACAGCGATTCCTTCCATCCCCCCATGTTTAACTCTGTGACCTAAGCATATCCCAGCCGGGCTTCAATCCCTGAGGTCCCGCCGAAACTACCCAAAGAAAAAAAGAAAGGCCGAAGGCTCACAAATCCCCTCCGGCCCTTTGTTCAAACACTAAGAAACTACAGCGTCCTGCGCCTCCGCAGCCAGCCGACGAGGCCCATGCCCATCGTGCCCAGAAGCAGCGCACCCGGTGCAGGCACATTCGGGATTACCCAGTCCTGGGTGCCCGTCGAGACCAGTGCAATGTTGCCCATGGGGACAATATCCTTTGCATCCCCCGTCGTGATTGCGGCAAGCCATTCACTGGCTGTCGCGGCAACCGTCGTGTTGGAAATAGAGAAATCGCCGTCCAGCAGGCCCAGGCTTCCACTGTCCTCGTACACAATCTCCCAGACCGCCACCTGAAAAGCAGCATTCAGGTTGCCGGTTCCCACCTCTTCGTACTTATAAGCAAACAGCTTGCCGAGCAACAAGGCTTTGTCATCACCCATTTTCGTTGGGTCGCCGTCGTCCAGGGGTGCAGTGGCAGTGGCCACAACATCGAATTCCCCGTTTCCGATCAGATCATACAAATCGATGCAATAGCCTCTGACCGTCCAGTCCGGCAGGTCAACGCCGTTGACCTTTGTGATGTTGATGTTTCCATAGCCGATATAGACGTTACCGCTCTTAACCGGATCGTTTGTAGAAGTGTAAACGGTCGTACCGCTTTGGACGTAGTTAATGGTTGCCTCCAAGCTGTCGCCGGGCTTCAAATACACGTTCGCCTGAACCGCAGATGCCGCAACCGCAGCGACGACCAAAATAAGTAAAATCTTTTTCATTTTAACTCCTCTAAATTCTGCTTCGTAACCCGAGTCAAACCTCATTTAACGCTCACAGGCACACTTTCGCTGCGATTCTGCGAATAGCAGCATCAAGAGGATATTTTGGGCCGAAGGTCTGTTTCCCCTCCAGCCCATTTATCCTTGTTCATACTACAGCGTCCTGCGTCTTCGCAGCCAGCCGACAAAACCAACACCGAGACTTCCAAGCAGCAAGGAACCCGGCGCCGGAACAGGCGGCCCGTTCACAAACGACTCGCTGCCGCCGCTGGAGAAGCCCTGCACCTTTATGCCGATGCGCAGGCTTCCGACGACGCTGGCGTCACTGAGCCCCTGGTCCAGCGCAGCCAGAACAGTATTGTAGTCCTGGCCATCCTTGAGATTGAACACGATCCCCAGTTGCTCTCCCGGGTTCACGCCATTAGGCTGCACCGGCGAATCAGAATCGGCCAAGAATCCGGCTGTCACCTAGAAGCCGATATTGTTGCCTGCCGGCAAATCACCAGGACTTGCGCCTTGGCTGAATTTTACGCGGTCGCCATTAACTATTTCTGCAATGCCCAGCAACGTACCGTCATCGAAGTAGACGTCAGTGATTGATGATGCTGCAGACCCAACGTTCCTGAACAGGAACAGGACCTGTCCGTTTCCATACTCACTCACGTCAACGAACAACTGCGCCTCTCCAATGGCAGCGTCGCCGCCTTTGTTATTGCTGATACACTTGAACCCGTAGGTCACGCCCGCCTCAGCAAAGCCGGCAGTCAGACTGCAGAACGCCAAAACTGCAATTATGCCTGTTGTCCTACTCACCAGCATTTCCTTTCGCCCCTCTGCGCGGGGCCAAAGCCCCGCGGGAGCAGAGAGGGTTCAAACCTTACAGCGTCCTGCGCCTGCGAAGCCAGCCGACAAGACCAACACCCAACGAACCGAGCAACAGTGCGCCGGGAGCCGGCACCGGTGATACCGACATATGGAAAAAGTCTGGAGAACTTGGGTTCCCGCCGTCGGCATTCAGATTTGCCGCAATCATAAAGCCAATGTTGGTGACATGATTGAGATTGGGTACATTCGCCAAACTCAGAATGACTGTCTTGGTTTCCCCTGGAGCTATTGGAGTCCAGCCGTTCTCTGTGAACGTATCGGTTTCCGAGAAGGGCGCGTCCGTCCAGCCGGTGTTCAAATACAGATTCACCCACCACGTATCATCATTATCATTCGCAAACACCAAGGCATAATCTGTGTAACCGGTGAGATCACCCTGTGGCACGGATCCCCAAGGGAAGCCGATACCAATTGAGGACCACGGATGGTTCGGGTTCGCTTGCGTAGTAGACAGCGATGCTTCGTAGCCAACCGCCAAAGTAACCGGTGTACTCCCGTCGCTGTACGTACCGGCCGTCCAGATCGATAATGGGCTGGAGTTGCCTATAGGGTTGTCAAAGGTTTGGACCATTGCAGCCAATTCCGCCGCGGTGAAAGTGTACGTCGACGCTGCCTGCGCAGAAGCGGCAATAACAGCGAGAACTGCAAATGTGGAAAGTAGCTTTTTCATTGAATTCTTCCTTACAAGTAGTTTCCTTTGTATGTAAACTCGTTTGCCTGCACCCCAGAGTGTCTCGCGAGTCCACTCCATGTGCCTTAACTCCGTTTCACAGTGAATCTGCGGGAGGGCCGCGGGCCAGATTGTCAAATATGAATGCCGGCGAGAAACGTACCCGGTGCTCAGTTGTGCTGGTCGGGCACTCGTTAACTGTATCCTGCCACGGGCCACCCGGGGCAGTTGCATACGCCGAGCGTTGCCCCCCCGTCGCGAGAACCGGTGCGCTTGCTTTGGCGTTGCTGTTCGAAGCGAATGAGGCCGGGTCATCGGGTGTTGCGCCCAGCTTATGCAGGAGCCCGGCATAGATTATTTCTTCGTTGCAGGCTGTTGGCCGCACTGCAATGGTATGAGAAAAGGAGAGGCTCTTATTTGGCGCAGTGCGGCGGATTGTGCGGGCACATATTCTGTTGGCAAGCTGCGGGACCGTGTGGACTCCCGCCTGCCCGAGCCAGAGGATGCCGCCGGCAATCGCAAACCATGCGCGCCGATCGCGACATAGCGAAACGCACACGAACCCGAACACCGTCATCGCAACGGCCGTCGGCACACCCGGCAGCGTTTTGGCCTGGGGACTATTCGTGTTGCTCAGCGGATGTGCAAACAGGTCCGGATCCAGCATCTGTCTTCCGATATCCGCCAGACACTCCTGCGGTGCTGACGCGAAGGTAGCCGTCTCACAGATGCCGGGATCAAACACGAAGGCCCCTTGCACCGTCACATCGGCCCCCCAGGCCGTCTGCACGGCGCATGCACCGGCGGCCGCACAAAGTACGACCACCGCAAAAATGCGTTTTCTGGCCCTCCGGCTTTTCACGCTATCTCGCTCCGGAACAGCTTCTCATTACCCACGACCTGGTCGACGATGTGCCCACGGCCCCCAATAGCCATTGTCCAATAACGCTAAGGGGGATCCCCCTCCGTGCGGACTAAAACTCACATGCCGACTACTGCAACAACGTGAATCTTAACAGCCGCGGGCACTTTGTCCATCGGGAAAAGTACTGAATTTGAATGATAAGGGGCCCGATTATGGGACTCCCAACCTCCCCGACCTTCCTCGGTCCTTATCGTGGTGAAACTGCCCAAAACGCCGCTGGCTTGGCCGAACAAAGATCCATCCGCTGACAAGTATCAAGCCGCGCCCGCAAGAACTACCAGATCCAGATGTTTGCCGGCCGACCTGAGCTTTTCGATCATGTTAGACGTGATCACCGCCCCTCCCCGAACCCCATCACCAATGCCCTATTCCCTCCCAGCACGGGGCGATGAACTCAATGCTTCTTGGGTCACTGGCCTCCTCCTTGGCCGCCTCTATCGCCATCGTGTGCAGGTGTCGCATGCACGCCACCCCGCCCAACTGCCAAGCTTCAATCCCGATATCCACGATCCGGCCCCGATACGCCTCAAGCGCCGCCGGCCCGGTAATCGTCATCCTCGCCAATTCACTCGCCCGCGGCCGCAGAATCGCGTTCCATTCTTCCACTGTCCTCTGCGCATCTGCTTCAATCTCCGCCAATATCCGCTCCTTGGCCAACTGTGCCTCGCGTCTCTGGGCCTTTGCCGCAACAATCCTCGCCTTCAGATGCCGCCTGCTCGCCGGCAGCAGCATTTCCGCCGCGTATAACAGCGGAGTCGCCACCAATCGGCTCAATCCCACCACCAGGACCGTGCCTCCCGCCGCCCAGGCCGGCCAATCCGCCGCCTTTGGCCCCAGCAAGCCCGCCAAAGCGCCCCCAGTCCCCCCAAGAAACGGGCTGATCCTGCAAAACCACGCATATTGCCCGCTTCTTGTCACCGGATGCTCGCATGCAGTCTCCTGCCGCTTGCCCAAACGGTGGAAAACGGCCGCAAAGAGCGAACAGACCAGAAGCAGCACCCACGCCGCCCCCTGCCTGAACGCCGACAGCACCCCCCAGGCCACATCACCCCAAATCGTTCGTGCAACCATGTAGATGGCGCATAAACCGAACCACACCCAACCGGCCCGGCCAATTATCAAATTCCGCTTATCGCGTTCCATATGGGTAAAGTGGCAAAGGCTGAACCAGATATGGCATCGTCGCAGCATCATGCACCGGCCGCAGCAACTGGTCGATTGTCAGGCCGATGGCGGCGAGAATTGTCGGCGGGACGTAAATGATGTCGCCTTCTTCCAGAAGTACGTTTCGTGAAGTGTCACCTTTTGCAATCATATCTTTGTAATCGAGTTCGAAGATTCGGGGTTCTGTGCTTCCGTCAGGCGACGGCCGAACAACGAGAATGTGACGAATGGATGCGCCGTTTGTCGGTCTCGAGCCGGCGATGGCCTTCAGGACGGTGTCCCGGCCGGTGAAGATTTTTGGGCCGGAAGCGTATACCTGGCCCACGACATAATAGAGCTTGCTCCGATAGGTTGCGATCTGGACGTCGATGGGATGTTCGCCGGTGAGAGAATAGGAGGTCATTGCCTTTTCGCGAATGATGTCGGCGAGCTCTTTGGGGGTGCGGCCGGCGGCATGGATCTCACCGATGCCTTCGTAAGTCACTTTGCCATCGGGTCTTATGGCCTGGCGGACGAGATTTAGCTCTGGGATGGCTGCACAGCGGATTTCAACCTCGTCAGGGGGCTGGAGGATATAGTTGTCGGCGGTGACGTCGATTTCTGTGGGTTTGGTGAAGTATTTGAGGCCGTCGGGGCCGTTATAGCCGCAGCCTGCCAGTAAAACGCTGAAAAATGTCAGTGTGAGTGCCGTTTTCGCGGTCGTTTGCATGATTGTCCCCCTTTTTACGGTAATCTGTAAGTTACTTTTGCTTCTTGCTTCCTCCGCGGTCGAACCGCGGCCTTTTGCAGTCAAATGCGGGCGAAACGTGCGGATTCACCGCCGATTTACCGCGGGAGTGCGCCAAGGCGCGCCATAGCGTTGGGATCTGTCAGGATTCCGCAGCGATTGTTGCGTCCGGCCCCCATTTGCGCGTGCTTTTGCAGGCGCGGTGATGTTATCGGCGTCGATTTGCGGGCACTTTACCGAGATTCGTCGATAAAGGCAGTCGCTCCTGGGGCCTTTTTTCGAGGAACCAGGAAGTATGAAACTTCAGATCCCGAGCGGTTCCTGTACCGATTGGTGCAGGGCCGCGGTGCACAACAGCCCACCAAGAGAGTGTCGCGGCCTCCAGATCGTACAGGGCAACGGCCTCATCCTGGGGTGAATAGGCTCGCTTCGGATCTGTTGGGCTGAAGAACCCACGGCCCCATAGACATCTCGCAGCGAATGCGGTAAACTGACGCACCGAAGACCCAATCAAGCAAAGGACGTTTCCCGATGAAAAACGCTGTATTTGTGTTGATCGTCTTGCCGCTGGCTGCGACGGCTGCCGCCTCGACACCCGATATCACCGAACCCGCCGACCTGGCCGAGACCCTGGAGCCTATCCGTGCCGAATTCGACCTGCCCGCCCTCGCTGCCGCCGTCGTCCATAACGGCCGGATCATCGCCCTTGGCGCGGTTGGGGAACGCAAATACAAGAGCGGCGTCAAGGTGACCACCGCCGACCGGTGGCACCTCGGCTCCTGTACCAAGGCCATGACCGCCACGCTCATCGCGATGCTCATCGAACAGGGCAAACTCAAATGGGACACCACTCTCGCCGACGCCCTGCCCGACATCCCCATGTTAGAAGCATACCGCACCGTAACCATCGCCCACCTGCTGGCCCATCGTGCCGGCCTGCCCAACGAAAGCTGGCCCACCGGCAAGACCTTCATGGACATGCATAACCTCCCCGGCCCGCCTCGCCAGCAGCGGCGCGCCTACGCCGAAATGATTCTCAACCAGCCGCCGAAGGCCGCCCCCGGCGAAAAGTACATCTACTCCAACGCCGGCTTCGCCATCCTCGGCGTCATTGCCGAAGAAATCGCCGATACCCCGTGGGAAGAGCTCATACAATCCATGCTCTTCGAACCCTTGGGCATAACAACCGCCGGCTTCGGTGCAATGGGAAGCCCCGGCAGGATCGACCAGCCCTGGCAGCACCGCCCGCGCAATCGCCTCCTCGCCTCCGGTAAACAAGCCATCGAACCCGGCCCGTTCAGCGACAACCCCCCCGTCATCGGCCCGGGCGGAATCGTCCACTGTGCAATCGCCGACTGGGCGGAGTTCATTATCCTCCACTTGGAAAACGGCACGTACAACGGCCGCCGGATCATCAAGCCCGAAACGCTGCAAATCCTCCGCGAGCCCCAATTCGGCGGCGACTACGCCGGCGGCTGGCATGTCTGCGACCGCCACTGGGGTGGCGGCCGCGTCTTCACGCATTCGGGTACCAACAGCATGAACTACGCGGTCGTCTGGATGGCACCTCTGAAACGTTATGCCGTACTCGTCGCCACAAACCAGGGCGGCGGCAAAGAAGATCAGGCCCTCGACAAGGTCGCCTCCACCCTGATCGGCCGGTTCAAACCGTGACAGCCCGCAGCAAATCGCGGCAGTTATCGCGGTTGACGATCAGCCGTTAATAGTGCATAATACGATGCTGCAAGTGGCGTTTGGAGGCAGTCCGATGAAAGTGAAAATCTACGTATATGCCTTCTGCATCGTATTTCTTGAGGCCATCTGCTTCATCAGCTTGTTCATCCTCCCCTTCTATATCGCCGGCCTCATCGAGCATAAAGTCGTCGCCTTACTGGCGATATTGCTCCTTTTTCAGCCATTCCTCTTGTTCCAGCGATATCGCCTGGGCATACCATGGAAAGACATTCTTTCTGCGGCTATTCCGGCATACCTGATGATCGTGGTAAGCGTGCTTCGAGAGTATTGACCCTGTTTGGATCGCCCGTTTGATCCTGCTGCTCTGTTGACAATACAGCCCGCCTCCCCTGCCGAAAAGCGACCTACGGCCCCGTTGACAAATACCGCCTTTAGCTCGCTACCGGTGTCCAGCATCGAAATCGTGGCCTCGCCTCTTGCCGAAAGGCCCCCGGCCGTCTAAGATAGGGCTTGCTGAATAAGTCTCTTTCTGCTCTTTTAACCTGGAGAGACGGCTTT
>DAOTMV010000031.1:0-44718 GCA_035450485.1 Anaerohalosphaeraceae bacterium
AAGCCGTCTCTCCAGGTTAAAAGAGCAGAAAGAGACTTATTCAGCAAGCCCTACTAAGTGCCACAGAATCAAAGGCTTACGTCGCAACCTCCGGGCACGCCATAATGTACTCGCGCACCCGGTCCACGTCGGCAATGGCCACCGCCACCTTGTCGTCGGCCGCCCCGTAATACAGATACAGCTTGTTGTCCGGCATAATCACAGCGCCGGTCACAAACGTCACATCGTTCACATCCCCCACCCGCTCGTACGGCTCCTTTGGCCCCAGAACCCATTCCTCGCTCCGCCGCAGCACTCGCCAGGGCTCATTCTTGTCCAGAAGGGCCATTCCCGTGCGATAAAGATGGCTGCCCGTCGTAACCCGCACGCCGTGATAGATCAAGAGCCACCCCTCGGGCAGCTCAATCGGCTGACACGCCAAACCGACACGCGCGCCATCCCAATATCCGCTTCGCGTTTTCAGCAAAACGCGGTTATCACCCCAATGTTTCAAATCCGGCGACAAGCTCATCCAGATATGCGCCTCACCGCGCACAATCGGCCGGTGAATCAGCGCAAATCGGCCGTTAAAACGCCGCGGAAACAGGCACGCATCCTTATCTTCCGGGGGCAGCAGGCCGCCCATGCGGGCGAATGTCTTGAAATTGCGGGTAATCGCCAGCGAAACAATGGGGCCGCCTTCGCTGAATGAAACATACGTGATGGCGAACTGGCGCTGCTCCTCCAACCACACAATTCGCGGATCTTCCAATCCCCATTGCTCTTCCTTGTTTCCGGGATCCGCTTTCATTGTTGGCGCTTCGTCAATTATCCAATCCGTCAAACCGTTCTTGCTGCGCGCACACGTCAGATGCGACGCCCCGCGCAAATCCTCGACGCGATTCAGCAGCAGGACTTCATCGTTGAAACGGATAGCACCGGGGTTGAACACGGAGTTAATTGGATATGGCCACCTCTCAGCGGTGAGGATCGGATTGCCTTCGTACCGCCGAAACAGCGCGGCGGCCAATTTCTGCCGGCCGGACGGGTCCATACGCACTCTCACAAACGCAAATCAGCTTCTTTCCATTAACTCTTAGTAGTTCGTCCAGACTTGAAGAAAGTTACAGCCTAATACGCGTTTTTTCAGAAAATGCGGCCGATGAGACAGAAAAGGCGGCGTTCTTGTGGGGGTTAATACGGTCGAACAAGGAGGAGGTGGCGGGCGGTATAGATTTGTTTGCCTTTTTGCGGACAATTGCGTAGATTGGGCGGGTTTCAGCGGTGAATGGACGCGAATCAGGGTGGCGGTCATGACAAAGAAAAAGAAAATCAAGGTGGACCCCGCCGAGGCAAAGGCACGGGTGGAAAAGATCTTTCCGATACTCAAGAAAACGTATCCGGATGCTAAGATCGCGCTCAACTACGACAGCCCGTTTCACCTGCTGATAGCGACAATTTTATCGGCCCAATGCACGGATGTGCGGGTGAACATGGTAACGCCAGCGATCTTTGCGCGGTATCAGCGGCCGGAGAATTTCCTGAAGGCCGACCCCAAGGAAATCGAGGACGCGATCCGCTCGACCGGGTTCTACCGCAACAAGACAAAGAACATCCTGGCTTGCTGCCGCATGTTGGTCGACGAGTTCGGCGGCGAGATGCCGCGGACGATGGAGGAGTTGACGCGGCTTCCGGGCGTGGGACGCAAAACGGCAAACGTCATTCTGGGTAACGCGTTCGACACGCCGGGTATCGTGTGCGATACGCACGTTATCCGGCTGAGCCGGCGGTTGGGACTAAGCGCCAACAGCGACCCGGTGAAGCTGGAGTTCGATCTGATGGAGATCGTTCCGAAGCAGAAGTGGGGCGGCTGGACGATGTTCAGTCACTTGCTGATCTGGCACGGTCGGATGATCTGCAAGGCGCGCAAGCCCGACTGCGGCGCCTGCCCGATCGCCGCATACTGCCCGGCTGCGAACAAGCCGGAGTTGTGGTGACGAATTCAACGGCGGGGCGGGACCCTGCCTGTACTTTACTGTTGCAGTGGGGTAGAACACCGCGCCGGCGGCCGACGACCGATAACATTTCGCACGGTAAACCGCGGCCGACCAAAGGCCGATATACTTTTTGTGATGGGTTCTTTTTGAGGTTTCTATGGGTACAATCAACATGCCGTCGGAGGAGCCCTGGCGGATCTTCCGGATCATGGCGGAGTTTGTGGAAGGCTTCGAGGAACTGGCCTCGGTAGGCCCGGCGGTCTCGATCTTCGGTTCCGCACGGACAAGGGAGGGCCACCGCTATTATGAGCTTGCACGCCAGACGGCGTTCAACATTGCCAAGAGCGGATTTGCCGTAATCACCGGCGGCGGCGGCGGGATCATGGAGGCCGCCAACAGGGGCGCCCGGGAGGCGGGCGGGCGGAGCATCGGGCTCAATATCGAACTGCCGATGGAGCAGATTCCCAACAAGTACCAGAACCTCAGCCTGAGTTTCAAATACTTCTTCTGCCGCAAGGTCATGTTCCTCAAGTACGCCAACGGATTCGTCGTTCTGCCGGGCGGCTTTGGCACGATGGACGAACTGTTCGAATCCCTGGTGCTGATCCAGACACTCAAGCAGGTATACTTCCCGGTTGTGCTCATGGGCAGCGACTACTGGAAGGGCCTGCTGGACTGGATAAAGGATGTGATGCTGGACAAATGCGGCTACATCTCGCCGGAGGACCTGGATGTGTACACGGTCGAGGACGACCCGCTGAAGGTGACGAAGATCCTTGTGGACTTCCGTGAGCAGAACGGCCGCAGCGGGCTCAAGCAGCCGCCGGGGCTGAAACGCAGCGTATATCATCATTGATACAGCAGCCGCCCTGAGTCGCGTCCGGGCGAAAACCTGAGCCGTGCGAGCATTCCTGCACCGCGGATGGGCGGTAGAATCCGCCCAGTTCCGGATGTTTTCGTGCTTGACGGCCGGAAGGGTAAAGAAGGATATACTTTAGCGTGCTCGGCCGACATCGGGGAAGAGCCGGGCAAGGGGACTGCATGGAGGGACAGAGATGAAAAGCACTCCTTTCCACACAATCATCGTCTTGGCACTGGCCGTATCTGCGTCCGCTCAACGTTATGGCGGAGGAACCGGCACGCCCGAAGCCCCTTATCAGATCCGAACAGCCGAGCAGATGAACGAGATCGGTCTGCATGAGTAGGACTGGGACAAACACTTCATCCTCATGGACGACATCGACCTCAGCGACTACACGGCAGCGCAGTTCAACTGCATAGGCAAGGAACTGTACATGTCAATCTATAAACCTTTCACAGGCATCTTCAACGGCAACGGCAAGACCATTGCCGGTTTCACGTACGAGAATACCGACGTGGCGGTGGTCGCGCTATTCCGCGGCGTGGGCCCGGGAGGGGTCATCCGCAACCTTGGTCTGCTGAACCCTGACGTCACGATCAATGTGTCTCCCGACTGTGACTGGGTGCTGGACATTACTTGCCTGGTCGCTGACGTAGCCAGCGGCGGCATGGTTGAGGACTGCTGGATCGAGGATGGCCGCGTGCAGGGATCCAGGTGCGCCGGACTCCTTGCCGGAACTTCTGCCGGAATGATCCGTCGGTGCCGTGTCTCGGGAACGGTGTCCGCCTGGGATTATGCGGGTGGAGCTGTGGGACTTAATGCAGGCACAATACAACAGACGGTTTTTGAAGGAACGGTGGAGGGTGTCGAAGACGTCGGCGGCCTCTGCGGATCGAACAGCTATGGCGCTGTCGACGATTGCAGCGCCGCCGGTTCCGTGTCCGGCCGCGAAAACCTGGGCGGCATGTGCGGGTCCAACGAGCACGGTGCGATCAATAACTGTACTGCACAAGGTTGTGTGTCGGGCCAGAGAGGTCTCGGCGGCCTCTGCGGAATGAACAGCGGTGCGATCAGCGACAGTCGCGCAACCGGTCCGGTCACCGGCGGGGGCGCCTCAAGGTATCTCGGCGGTCTCTGCGGGCAGAGCGCAGGCGAGATCGTCCAGTGCTGCGCAACCGGTCAGGTAACCGGCGGGACCGAGTCTGAGTATGTGGGCGGCCTGTGTGGATCCAATAATGAGCTGATCACCGACTGCTACGCAATGGGCCCTGTTAACGGCGGGTACGATTCAGCTCACGTCGGAGGTCTGTGCGGACGCAACAACTCCTCCGGCGCGATCAGCAACTCCTGGGCGGGTGGGCACATTACCGGAAACCGATACACGGGCGGACTGTGCGGTGAAAACGCCGGCCTTGTCACGGACTGTTTCTGGGATACACAAACCAGCCAGGTAACCACCAGCGACGGAGGTACCGGCCGCACAACCGCCGAAATGATGACGCTGTCGAATTTTGCCGATGCCGGCTGGGACTTTGTCGGCGGCGGTCCGGACGGCAATGAGGACGTGTGGCGGATGTGTGTTGAGGGCGTTGACTATCCGCGACTGAGTTGGGAGTTTGGCCGGCTCGGGGATCTTACGTGTCCTGATGGAGTCGATTTGGAAGATCTCGTCTACCTGGCTGAGCGATGGCTTTCAGGGTCCGCCGCCGGAGCCGCAGATGAAAACGGCGACCACGACGTAGACCTGCTTGATTTTGCAGTCGTGGCTGACAATTGGGGCCGCTAAGACGCCGTCTGCGAAGCGTCGAGGGCCGCCTGGTAGTGTCTCAGGAGGTAGTCTCGGTCCGGGCCGCCGAGGTGCTGCCAGGGCAGAATGTCATCCGCCGCAAACCGCCGTTGTGCGGCAACATGGAGATCCATGTTGTGGGCGCGGAAGGCATCGGTCCAGACGGTCACGTCGAAGCATTCGTTCCACAGGTCGAACTTGGCGCCGTTCCTCCAGGCTGTTTCGATGACGTCGGCAAGGCGCCGGTCGCCGCGGGCACAGGCGGATTCGAGGACGCTGGTTTCGATGTTGTGAAATTTGAACTGGAGGAAACGGGCGTTGACGCGGCGCTTTTCGCTGAGGATGAGGTCTTTGGCGTTGTGGAAGTACTCGGCGGACTGCTGGGGGAACCAGGAGAACGGGGTGTGAGGTTTGGGGACAAGCCAGCTCACGGCGACGTTGATGTTGGCGACCTTGCCGTGGACCTCCTTGCGGAGGCGGGCCAGATCGTGTGAGAGTGAGACGATGCGGCGGACGTCGTCTTCGGTTTCGCCGGGCAGCCCGACCATGAAGTATAGCTTGAGGTGCTCAAAGCCCGCTTCGTAGGCCGCGCGCACGCCGGCAAAGAGGTCTGCATCGGTGATGGGTTTGTTGATGACGGTGCGGAGATTTTCAGCGGCGGCTTCGACGGCGATGGTGAGGCCGCCCTTGCGGACGCTGGTGACAAGTTTGGGCAAGAGCTGGAGCTGCTGCTTGACCTTCAGGCTGGGAAGCGACAGGCCGACGTGACGCGGCGCGAAGTAATCCTGCAAGCGCAGGGCCAACTCTTCCAGATGCGGGTAGTCGGCGGAGGAGAGGCTCAGCAGGCTGATCGTGTCGAAACCCGTGGCGTGATAGTTGGCCCTGGCGATGTCGAAGATGCGCTCGACGCTGCGGAAACGCAGGGGTCGGCGGCAGTAGCTGGCCTGGCAGAATCGGCAGCGGCCCGGACAGCCGCGCATGATCTCTACGCTGACACGCTCATGCACTGCCCGGACGAACGGAACGATGGGCCTTTCAGGGACGGGGGCCGCGTCGAGGTCGGCGACGACTGCGTTGTGGAACTCGGTAGGCAGCCCCGGCTCGGCGGGGGCAAAACCGGTGATGCGGTCGCCCTCGTATTGAAACGTGTAAAGGGAGGGGACGTAGACAAAGTCGAAGCTGCGTGCGGCGGCGAGGAGGAAATCGCGCTTGGATGCCCCTTCACGTTTCTTTCGGCGCAGCAGGTCCGCAAGCTGCACGGCGGCCGCCTCGCCCTCGCCGAGGACGAACAGGTCGACGAAGGGCACAATCGGCTCGCACGAATTTGCCGCCTGGCCGCCGGCGATGACGAGGGGGTGGTCGTCGGTCCGATCGGCGGCGCGAATCGGCAGGCCCGCCAGGTCGAGCATGTTGAGCATGTTCGTGTAGCACAGTTCGTTGTTCAGGCTGAAGGCGATCACGTCGAAATCGCCGACGGCGGCCTTGGATTCAAGCGCAAAAAGCGGTATTTGGCGTCGCCGAAGGACCTCTTCAGCGTCGATCCACGGCGCGAAAACCCGCTCGGCCGCGACGCCGGGCAGGCGGTTGAATACGTCGTAGATGATCGCAAGACCCGTGTGGCTCATGGCGATCTCGTAAATGTCCGGAAAGCACAGGGCGATAGTGAGGTCGCAGGCAGAAAGGTCTTTCCGGACCTGGTTCACCTCGCCGCCGATATACCGACCCGGGTGGCGCACATACGGCAGAAAGTCGCGTTCGAGCCGCTGCTGAAGAATTTCTATATTTTTGCGCTTCATCGACGTATTATACGGCGGCGGCGGCATTTGTTGAGCAAAATGCCGCGACAATTTAACGGATCGGCGTAACGTTTGAAAGGTATGCGTGTGGACAGGCGAATAGTGCGGTTGATTGGCGTGGTGGCGGCCGCGGCGGCTGCGGTGCTGCTGATCCGTGCATGGACGACGCGACAGACGGAATCGGACGGCGGCCTGAAGTCGGGCCGCGGCGACACGCGGATCGTCATGGGCACCTTCGCCAATCTCACCGCGGTCGCCGACGACGACGAGACCATCCGCAAGAGCATCGAGGCGGCCTTTGCCGAGCTCGTCGCGGCCGACGATATGATGAGCGATTACAAGGCGGACTCGGAACTGTCTCGGTTGAACCGCGAGGCGTTTGAACGCGCCGTGCCCGTCAGCGCGGAGTTGTTCGAGGTGCTGCAAGCATCTATGGCGTGCAATCGGCTAACTGACGGGGCCTTTGATATCACGGTAGGCCCCGTGGTGCAGTTGTGGCGTCGGATGGAAAAGGAGGGCCGCCGACCGACGGATGAAGAGATCGCGGAGGCAAGAGCAAGGGTTGGCTGCGAAAAGCTCAGCCTTGACGCCGAGGCAAAGACGGTTCGCTTTGCCGTGCCGGGCATGCAGCTTGACCTGGGGGCGATCGCCAAGGGTTACGGTATCGACCGGGCGATTGCGGCAATGCAGGCCGCCGGCGCCGCGGGCGGGCTGGTGGACGTCGGCGGCGATATCCGCTGTTTCGGCACGTCGCCGAAGATGACCAACGTGTGGCGGATCGGGCTTGACGATCCGCAAGGCGACGGGGATATCCTGCTGGTGCTGAATCTCACCGACTGCGCCATCGCCACCAGCGGCGACTACCGGCGTTTCGTCACGCTGGACGGCACGCGCTACAGCCATATCATCAACCCCGCCACGAGCGCCAGCGCCGGCGATCTGACCAGTGTGACGGTGATCGCGCCCACGGCGATGCAGGCCGACGCACTGGCGACGGCGGTGAGCGTCATGGGGCGGGACAAGGGCCTGCAGATGATCGAATCCATCGTGGGTGTCGAGGCCGTGGTCATACCCAGCGGCACGCCGACCGAGTTCATCAAGACCTCCGGCGCCCAGGCATACATTCGCGACTGACGCCGACACAGCGGGCAGCCGGTATCCTTGTGTCTAACCCGCGCTGCTCAGGCCTTTACGATCTTGTGGCGATTGCGCTTCACGTTTGCCGTGGCGTTTCTTGTGTCCAGGACAAGCTTGGCGTTCTCGACGATCATGTCATAATCATAGCTGCTGTGATCGGTGGCGATCAGGACGACGTCGTAGGTCCTCAGCATGGCCGGACTCAGCGGTTTGCTGGTCATTCGCAGGTCGTGTTCGCGCTGCTTATGCGTCCGCAGGATGTACGGGTCATTGTAGTCGACTTTGGCGCCGTGCTGCTTGAGCAGTTCGATCAGCACGACCGAAGGCGATTCGCGGATGTCGTCGATATCCTTCTTATACGCCAGGCCGAGCACGAGAACCTTGGCGCCGTTTAGGGGCTTCTTGCGATCCGACAGCGCCTTCAGAAGCCGGTTGATCACGTAATACGGCATCTGCGTGTTGATCTCGCCGGCCAGTTCGATGAAACGCGTGTTCATATCGTACTGCCGCGCCTTCCACGTCAGGTAGAAGGGATCGATCGGGATGCAGTGACCTCCCAGCCCCGGCCCGGGATAAAACGCCTGGAAGCCGAACGGCTTGGTCCTGGCGGCGTTGATAACCGACCAGACGTCGATACCCATGCGGTCGAAAAGCTGCTTGAGTTCGTTGACCAGTGCGATGTTGACGCATCGATAGGAGTTCTCGAGGATCTTGGCCGCCTCGGCGACCTCGCAGGACTCGACCGGCACGATTGTCTTGATCGCGCGGCTGTAGAGATCGACGGCCCGTTCGAGGCTCTTGCGGTTGATCCCGCCGATGACCTTGGCGATGGTGGACGTTTCGAAGTGCTGATTGCCCGGGTCCTCGCGTTCCGGCGAGTAGGCAAGGTAGAAATCCCTGCCCGCCTTCAGCCCGGACTGTTCGAGGATCGGCAGCATCAGCTCGCGGGTCGTGCCGGGGTAGGTCGTGCTTTCCAGGACGACCAGTTGGTCCTTGCGGAGGTATTTGGCAATCGTGCGGCATGTCGCTTCGACGTAGGTCATATCGGGTTCGCGGTTCTCCGTCAGCGGCGTGGGCACACAGATCAGGATGGCGTCAGGCTTGGACAATTCCCGCATCGCGGCAGTCGCCCTGAAGAGCCCGCCGGCGATCATCTCCCTCAGTTCGGCGCTGGTGACGCTCTTTATCGGCGTCAGGCCCTTGTTGAGGTTGGCGACGCGCTCTTCGTTGATGTCGAAACCCAGGACCTTCACGCCGTTGGCGCAAAAGGCCCGCGCCAAAGGCAGGCCGACGTAGCCCATGCCGATGATGCCGACGGTCATATTCTTCTGCTTCGCTGCTGCTTTCTGTTTAGCCATGCCATATACCCTTATATTGAATTCTTTGCAGGGGACATCCTGAGCTTATTTTATCGGCAGTAACAGGCGTCTGCTTTCACGATACGTTCCTGCCGTGCCCCCGGCGGAGGATTTTTGATGACGTATTAGCGCTGCCAGGCACGCGCCAAAGCTGACGCGGCGCCGTGACGTCAGGGTTTCAGTCGTCGCCGGCCGACCGCCGTATTCAAGCGCAGGCGTTATCCCTGCTTGGGCCAGTTTATGAGACGTTGGCTCTCACCTGCACGCTTCATACTGTCTCCCAAATGTCGCCGACAGCCCGTTCGCGGCGGGTTGCTACGGGGTCTAAGCATATCCATTTCGAGCGCACAACACAATGTCCCGGCATTTGTAAACCGTGCCCCAAAATGATATACTGTCCGGCTGTTCGCCCAATAAACGCCCAATAACGATTTACCAATTTGGAGGTGTGCTATGAGACATATCGACCGTCGCAGTTTCCTGAAGGCTTCAGTATTGGCAATGGGGGCCCCTCTGGCTGCCCGCGCGGCGGGCGCTGCCGCCCCCGAAGGCGCCAAGCTGAAAAAGGCCCTGCAATGGGGCATGCTGCCGAAGAACCTCTCCGAAGCCCAGCGGTTTGCACTGGCGAAGAAATGCGGCTTCGAAGGCATCGAATGCGAGGCCGGCGACGTGGTCGATCTGGAGGTCGCCAGGCGCCTGGGCGAACTGGGACGCCAGACGGGTGTGCCCGTGCACAGCCTGGTGTTCGGAGGCTGGCACGCGCCGTTTTCGTCGCCGGACGCGGCCGTCATCGAGAAAGGCCTGGACGGCATGCGGACCGCACTCCACAGCGCCAGGATCTGCGGGGCCGATACGGTGCTGCTGGTGCCCGCGGTTGTGACGGAGACCGTCGCCTACGGTGATGCATATAAGCGTTCGCAGGAGCACATCGCCAAACTGCTGCCCCTGGCGGCCGAGTTGAAGATAACCATCGCCATCGAAAACGTCTGGAACAAGTTTCTCCTGAGCCCGCTGGAGTTCGCCCGCTACGTCGACGAGTTCGACCACCCGTACCTCAAGGCCTATTTCGACGTCGGCAACGTCATCCTGTTCGGCTATTCGCAGGACTGGATCCGCACCCTGAACAAGCGCATCGCAAAGATTCACCTCAAGGACTTCAAGCGCCAGGGCTACCAGTGGACCAACCTCCGCGAGGGCGACGTAAACTGGAAAGAGGTCCGCAAGGCGTTGGATGAAGTCGGCTACAGCGGCTACATGACCACCGAACTGCGCGGCGGCGACGAAGCCTACCTGACCGACCTGGCCGGCCGAATCGACCTGATCATCGCCGGCAAGTAGCCAACCTTGCCCGAAGCCAGTCGACTGCGACTTGGTTTCCTGTATGTTCGACCAGGTCAAAACCTTCGAAATCGCCGTTTTCGAATACAACAACTAAGCGGAGCCGAGCCATGAAGCACAAGCGATGCGCCTTGATTCTCACGTTGTGCGTGACATTCGGTTTGTCTTTAGCCGTGCTGCACGCGGCCGACCTGCACGAGGTCGACGTCCTGACGAATGTTCGCGTTCCGATGCGCGACGGGGTGGAACTTTCGGCGAACGTGTTTTTGCCGAAAGCCGAGGGCAGGTTTCCTGCAATCCTGATGCGGACCCCTTACGGCAAGGGCGATGCAAAGATGAGCGACGGGGTTTTCTACGCGCAGCACGGGTATGTGTTTGTCAGTCAGGACTGTCGCGGGCGAGGGCAATCTGCCGGCCAATGGGAACCATTTCTGAACGAAGCCCGCGACAGCATCGATACGCATCGGTGGGTGCTTGCGCAACCATGGTGCAATGGCAAACTCGGCACCACCGGCGGATCGTACGTGGGTTTCACGCAGTGGGCCCCGGCGCCCGAGGCAGGAGATTATCTCAAGGCGATGGCGCCGGTGGTGCCACTCGTCGACCCGTACGGTGACGTGGCCTATTTCGGCGGAGCCTTCAATCTGGCACTGCTCATGGGATGGGGGTCGATGGTGTCGTATGCGCCCGGTGAGCCGGTGACCATCGGAGGCTGGAAGCCGGAGGACTGGCTCAAGGCATACAAGGCGCTGCCATTGTGCGAGTGGGACAAGGTGATTGGCAAGCGCGTGGAGTACCTGCGGCAGTGGGTGGCCCATCCCGAGTTCGATTCGTACTGGCAGGCCCGGACCACAATTTCGGAGGCCCGTGAGATTGCCGCGCCTGTGTTCGCAGTGGGCGGCTGGTATGACATCTTTGCCAAGAGCACACTGGAGCACGTCAACACGGTGCGTCGAACCGCCAAATCGGCCGCAGCGCGGGCGCACGCGCACGTCCTGATGGGTCCCTGGACGCACGGGATCAGTTGGAATGGCAAGGTGGGGCAGTTGGATTTCGGACGACAGTCCGTCATCGATCTGCGCGGGCTGCAACTACAGTGGTTCGATCACTGGCTCAAGGACGCCGACAACGGGGTGGACGACTGGCCCGCGTTTCGGATCTTCGTAATGGGTGAGAATACGTGGCGCGACGAGGAGGCCTGGCCGCTGGAGCGTACGCGGTACGTTCCGTACTACTTTCGCGCAATGACGTCCGCCAAAGGCGCAAACGGAGGCGGCCAACTGGACACAGAGAAGCCAGGCGACGAACCGGCGGATACGTTCGTCTACGATCCCCATGACCCGGTTCCGACGTTGGGCGGGTGCAACCTGATGGGCTGTCCCGCGGGGCCCTATGATCAGGCCGCGGCTCAATCACGAAACGATGTCCTGATTTTCACGAGCAGGAAGCTGCAAGAGCCACTGGAGGTGACGGGACCGGTCAAGGTCGTGCTGTATGCGGCCACGAGCGCGCAAGACACGGATTGGACCGCCAAACTGATCGACGTCCATCCCGACGGCAGGGCATATAACCTGTGCGACGGCATAATCCGAGCGCGGTATCGCGAGAAGGGCACGGCTCCATCGCTCATAGAGCCTGGCAAGTGCTACCGCTATGAGATCGATCTGTGGGTGACCAGCAACGTGTTCCCGAAGGACCATAACATCCGCGTCGAGATCTCCAGCAGCAACTTCCCTCGCTTCGACCGAAACCCGAACAGCGGACTCCCATTCGGCACGGATACAAAGCTCTACAAGGCGACGCAGACAGTCTACCACGATGCACAGCGCCCATCGCACATCCTGCTGCCGGTAATTCCGTAACCGGGAATCAGGCGTTCACCTTCCAATTTCCAGCTTGCCGCTGGCATGGACACCTGACCTTTGATATGCCGCTCCTGTCAAGGCGGGCAACTGCTATGACCTGACCCGGCCTTGCATCACCGTCGAAGTATTGATTCAAGGCCGCTGTGTGGATTGGGCTTGATTCGGCAGGGGGCTGTGGTACCATGTGGGGTGTTGGCGAGTTTTGCAGGAGCATTATCGTGAAGAAGACGCTGTTTGCGGCGGGTATGTTCGTATTGTGTGTTGCAGTGTTCAGCGGGTGCCGCAAGAAGGCTGACCCCGGGGCCGCGCCCGCGCCGCGGCCGGAGGTCCACGCAGCGGCAAGCCAGCCCGAGCCGCCGCAAACAGACGATTCAGCCAGACCCGCGGACGTACCCGCCCCGCCCGCGGACATGCCGGCGGGCAAGATCGCTCTGAAGATTTTATACGCCGGCCGCAAGGGCACGGACAGGGCACGGGACTTCGCCGAGTTTCTCAAGGCGAATTTCGCCGAAGTAGGCGAGGGCGATTACGCCGCCTTCCAGCCGGAACAGGCGGCCGGATTCGACGTGGTGGTCCTCGATTACGACGGCGTCGCATTGAATGCGCCGCGGCTGAACCTGCCCCCGGATTACGCCCGCGCGACGCTGACCCTGGGCGTGCCGGGCGCCGACCTCGGCAGTCAACTGAACCTCAAGACCGGCTACTTGTGAAACTGCATGGGCGATGCGGCCCATGTTGGGTCGCTTGAACACGTGATATTCAAGGAACCATTCACGGTCAATCCCGCCGTTGAAATGGTCGACGCGCCGGGAAACTATGCCGACCGCCGACTGGCCAACGAACCCCGGATCCCCGCACAGATGCCCGTCTGGAAGGTGCAGGATACCGACAGCAATTCCGGCGGCGTGGTCTGCCGCAAATACGGCTTCGACGACTCGCCGGACGCCGAGGCGCTCGTGGCGGGGCTCAACTTCGGCAAGGAATACGGCGCAGTGGGAATCGGCCGCCACGGAAGCATCCTGCAGTGGGGCTATTCGGCGGCGCCGACCAAAATGACGGATGCGGGCCGCAAGCTCTTCCTCAACTGCATTGTGTACATCAGCCGCTTCGACGGCAAGGGCCCGCTGATCCGCCGCCAGGCAGGCCACCGTGACGAAACGCTGCGTTTGGGCGCATTGATCACGCGCATTCGCGACCGCAGTTTCTTTGAGAACACGTTTTCCGCGGAACTGATGGAGCGTTTCAAAGGCGACCCGGACAGCCTCGTGAAGTATTTCGTGGACGGCTACGAACTGATTTACTACGACAAGACCTTTACAATCGATGAGGAATTGCAGGCCCTGGGCGTCACTTCCAACCGCCGCCTGGAGATATTGGATGCGCTGATCGCTGCGCTTTCGGACAAGGAAAAGGCCCGGACAGCCCGACGCATTCTCGAACGCTACACAACGGAGCGGTTCAAGACGCCCGGCGAATGGCAAACCTGGCTGGCCGAGAATCGCGACAGGATCTACTTCAGCGACGTCGGCGGCTACAAGTTCCGCGTCATGCCGGAAGGCTTCATGGATTAGAAAGGTGCTATGGATACATTGCAGGGCAAACCCCCGCGGGCAAGCGCCGTCGAGTCCCGATTCATGGTCATGCCCCATGAGGCCAATCCGTGCGGCACGGCCTTCGGCGGTGTGATCGTCTCGTGGATCGACATGGTCGCCGGCATGGCCGCCCAGCGCCACTGCGGCATGGAGGTCGTCACGGCCGGCATGGACTCGATCTCTTTCAAGGCCCCCGTCCGCGTCGGCGATCACGTCGTGGTCAAGGCGTGTGTCAATTATGTCGGCCGCACATCCATGGAGGTGGGCGTCATCGTCATCCGCGAAAACCCCTACACCGGCGAACAGGTCGCCGCCACGTCGGCACACCTGACATTCGTTGCCCTGGACGCCAACAAGAAGCCCTCGCCGGTCCCGCCCCTCATCCCGGAAACACCCGACGAAAAACGCCGCTATGCCAACGCCGAGATACGGGTGCTCCACCGCAAGGAGCTTCTCAAAAAGATGCAGTGAACGCGCTTGCCGGGGCGAATAACCGCCGACTGCTTGCCGTGACCACACGGGGATCTGCACGCCCGGACGCCGGGTACGGAACTCCCACAAGGGCACAGTAACCCCCTTGTTGCCATCCACTCACTTTCCGGAGAATGTCACATACCCGGGCCGCCACATCGATAGTGCGGCAAAAATGTGAATCAAACAGAGGTTGCAGGCACACGCAGATGGGGTATAATGTAATTTTAGCCTGAAAAACTCAAATTGCGAGGTACACAATGGGGTCTTGGGATATGGTGCGTACACGGATGGCGATCCTGGCCGTGGCGGCCCTCTGCGGGCTGCTCCAGGCCGACACCTTCTACCTTAAAGACGGAAGCGACTGGCAGAACGTCTCCGACTCCCCGGAGGGTCGATACCTCATGGCGGTCGCCAAGTTCAAGCAGCTCGTCGGCACGGGCGATGCTGCCGGCGCCATCGTCGAACTCGACCGGCTCAAGACCGAGCACCCCGAAATCGCCGGGCCCGACTTTGACCTCTTCATCGCCGCCGAACTGCTCTACGCCGAGAGCAAGTGGACCGAAGCGGTTCGCAAATACGAGGAACTGCTCACCACCTATCCCACCAGTTGGCTCTATGATACCGCCACGGAACGTGAATTCGACATCGCACAGGCCTTCATCAACGGCCAGAAGCGGCCCGTCCTGAAGATCCTCAGGCTGTCCGCCTTCGACGAAGGCGAAACCATCCTGCGGCGCATCGCCGACCGAACCGGCGACGCCCCCATCGCACAGCGCGCCCTCGTGACCCTGGCCCGCGGCTACAGCAAGAAGGGCGATCACCTCGACGCCTACGAGGTCTGGTCGGAAATCTCCAGCCGCTGGCCCACCGGTGACATGGGACGCACCGCGCTGCTGGAGATGGCCCAGTCGCTGCACTCGGCCTACCGCAGCCCGGAATACGACCCGACGGCATTGGCCAGCGCCCGCACCTACTACAACAACTACAAGCTTCGCTATCCGGACCTCGCCGTCGACGACGAAATCGACGAAAAGCTCAAACTGATCGACGAGCAGCTTGCGTATAAGCAGTACGCCATCGGCGAGTACTACGACCGTACCGGTTCCGTCGAGGCGGCAAAGCTCTACTATGATGAGGTACTCAAGAACTGGCCGGACACCGCCGCCGCCGAGATGGCCCAGGCGCGCATCCTCGCCTGGGGCTCAGGCCTCACCGAGATTGTGCCCGGCGAGAACAAAAAACTGGGGCGCCGCCTCTTCAACGCCGGCAACGCGGTCGTCGATTCATGGTTCGGGCTCAAATTTTTATCGGGCAAGAGCGACAACTAACCCGCTTGCTGCCCGCAGATGGCTGAAGTTGGCTCCGGACAGGGCCGATACACAAACATGACTTATCGGGACACTGACGTGAAGGGACTGATAACAAGGATAACAGCGTGCATCACTCTGGCGGCCCTGTGCTGGTCGTCAGGCGGTTGTGGACAGGGCGGTCTGGCCGGATACACCAACGATTGGCCTTACCCGCGCGACATCAGCACCGTCTACGTCGAAATGTTCGACTCGCTCAGTTTTCGCAGAGGCTACGAATACACCCTCACCGACGCAATCTGCAAGCGAATCGAAGCACAGACGCCTTACAAGATTGTCTCCGACCGCGATTTTGCCGACAGTGTCCTCAGCGGACAGATCACAGGCATTGGCTCTGGCGTATTAGCTCTCGACCGCGACACCGGATTGCCGCTTGAACAAGAGGTACAGTTCTACGTAACCGTAAGCTGGAAGAACCTCAAGACAGGGGAGCTGTTGATCAACAGCGAAACTGTTACGGCGTCGTCGAGCTATTCCACCGAGTTGGGGCAAACGTTCGATTATTCGGCGGCCGTTGCCGCCAATCGGGCCGCCCAGCGGGTGGTCGAACTGATGGAAGTGACCTGGTGAGCACGGCATTCCCGTTGGGTGGGAGTGTGTCCGCCCTTTTTTGGCGTACAAATGTGGTGCAGAATAAGAGCTTATGAGTAACGATTTGAAGAAGAACCCTCAGGAAACCCGCGGGCTCAAGGACGGGCAGCGTAAGAATTTGCCGCGCTACAATCGCAGTCCGTTAGGCTGGCTGGTGATCGGTCTGGTCGTTATGACCGCCATGCTGGTGGTCAACAGGTATCACCGAGCGGAAGAAATCCCATTTTCGCCCGACTTCACCGAGGCTGTGGCAAACGGCCACGTTGAGGAAGTAGTGTTTCAGCGCTCCCGAGGTGTCATCATCGGCAAGTACAGCGCCGAGGGTATGGCGGCGCGACCGGCCGGAGCCTCACAGACCTTTCAGGTTAGCTATGATCCTGAACTGCTCCCGGACAACTTCCTCGTCACGCTCAAGGAAAACAACGTCGGATACGACTTCGCCAAGCCGGAGTTCTGGAGTCCCATACTGTGGCAGTTGCTGCCGATCGTCCTGTTCGCCGCGTTCATCTATTTCATTTTCATCCGCAACATGCGCATGGGCGGCGGCGGCATGCTGATGTCCTTTGGGCGATCCCGACACAAGGTCCAGAATCGCGAGCACCGTGTTACCTTCGCCGATGTCGCCGGCATTGACGAGGCCAAGGAGGAAGTCGCCGAGACGGTCGAATTCCTCAAAAACCCGAAGAAATTCAAAAAAATCGGCGGGCGCATTCCGCGCGGCGTCCTGCTGGTCGGTCCGCCCGGCTGCGGCAAGACCTTGCTCGCAAAGGCCATCGCCGGCGAGTCCGACGTGCCGTTTTTCAGCATCTCCGGCAGCGACTTCGTGGAGATGTTCGTCGGCGTCGGCGCCAGCCGCGTCCGCGACCTGTTCAAGCAGGCCAAGGAAAACTCCCCCTGCATCATCTTCCTCGACGAAATCGACGCCATCGGCCGTAAGCGCGGCCCCGGCTTCGTCAGCGGCGGCCACGACGAGCGCGAACAGACGCTCAACGCCATCCTCGTGGAAATGGACGGCTTCGACACCAATGATCAGGTAATCGTCATTGCCGCGACTAACCGCAAAGATATCCTCGACCACGCCCTCACGCGTCCGGGCCGCTTCGACCGCCAGGTGGTCGTGCCGCTGCCGGACCTCAAGGGACGTGTCGAGATCCTCAAGATCCACGCCCGCTCCATTCGCGTGGGCCCGGATGTCGATTTCGAACGCCTCGCCCGGGGCACGCCCATGTTCAGCGGCGCCGAACTTGAGGCCCTTATCAATGAAGCCGCTATCAGCGCCAGCATGGCCAACAAGGACTACGTTGAAATGTCCGACATGGAAGAGGCTCGTGACAAGGTCCGCTGGGGTCGAGCCAAGAAGAGCCGCGTCATCGACGAGTACGACAAGCGCCTGACCGCCTTCCACGAGGCCGGCCATGCCTTCGTCCAGTCGAAACTTAAAGATGCCGATCCCTTGCACAAGGTCAGCATCATTCCGCGTGGTCCGATGGGCGGTGCAACCTTCGCGCTGCCGGAAAAGGACCGCCTCTTCTATACCAAGCGGTACTGCGTTGCGCAGCTTCAGGTCTGCTTCGGCGGCAGAGTCGCCGAGGCCGTCTTCTGCGACGATATCAGCAGCGGCGCCCAATCCGATATCAAGCAGGCCACCGCAATCGCTCGCGAAATGGTCCTGACCTGGGGTATGGGCGACGAACTCGGTCCCATCGACTACGGCGGCGACGGCCTCAGTGACATGTACTATCCCGGCCCGACCCGCGAATACTCCGAAAAGACGGCCGAACTCATCGACCGCGAGATCAAGAAGCTCATCGACGACGCCTACACAAAGGCCAGAAGCCTTATCGAAGGCAGCCGCGATCGCGTCGAAGCGCTCGCCAAGGCATTGCTCAAATACGAGACCCTTGATGCCAGCGAAGTTGAAATGATCCTCAGCGGCCGCGAACTGGAAAAGCCGACCGTCTCGGACCTCCTGGCTTTGGAACAGAAGAAGACCGAGGAACAGACCGCAGAAGCGGAAAATGCTACCGCCTGACAGCACGGCGGCGCCGCATCCGGGTCATGTAAACTGCCAATTTGACATTCCGCACGAGGCAAAAACGCCGATTGCGCGGTCGCGCGCGTCTTTTCCTTGAAATGGCTAAGTGCTTATGTATAAGCAGCTTACGGCGATTGTTGCGTCCTGGCACGCCGTTTGTTGTGTAGTAATATGCACAATATGACGACTGTAACGTATGTAGCAGTTATTACGAAAGCAGGGACGCCGCCTAATCGGCCGCGGAGAGGGTTCAGACGACAGGCTGCCCGGACGATACAGTCGGTGAGGAGGTGTTCCCCGGGCGGATCAGGAGAAGTATTGGGCTTTTTTTGAAAGGCATGCAGGAATGAACACAAGAATACGCTCCAGGGCCGCAATAGCGCTGCTGAGCATCGTCACGATTGTATGGACCGTGGCCCCCGCCGTCGCCGACGACGGCATTGCAACCCTCCGCGAGACCTCTAAGGCGTTCACCGAGGTCGCAAAAAATGCGATCCCGGCCGTCGTCTCGGTGCGTGTCGAGAAAACCATCACCGAACAGGGCTCCACTTACTTCTATTCGCCCTTCGATGACGAGTTCTTCGAGCGGTTTTTCGGCCCGCGTTACCGCCCCCGCGTGGAACCGCGCAAACGCCAGCAGGTCGGACAGGGCTCCGGCTTTATCATCAGTGAAGACGGCTACATCCTTACCAACAACCACGTCGTCGGCGAGGCCGACAAGATCGTCGTCACACTCCGCGACGGCAAGGAACACCAGGCCAAACTCGTCGGCACGGACCCCGGCTCCGACGTCGCTCTCATCAAGATAGACGCCGAAAAACTCCCCACGATCGAATTGGGCGATAGTGACGCCCTCGAGATCGGCGAATGGGTGATCGCCGTCGGCAGTCCCTTCGGCCTTCAGGCAACCGTCACCGTCGGCGTCGTCAGTGCAAAAAGCCGCGGTGTCGGCATTACCCAATACGAAGATTTCATCCAGACCGATGCCGCCATCAACCCCGGCAACTCCGGTGGCCCGCTCCTCAACGTCGACGGCAAGGCCGTTGGCATCAACACCGCCATCTTCAGCCAGAGCGGCGGCTACATGGGCATCGGTTTCGCCATTCCCGTCAACATGGCCAAGAGCATTCTCAACCAGTTGAAGGAAACCGGCAAGGTCACCCGCGGCTATCTCGGCATCATCATGCACCCCGAAAAGATCTCCTCCGATCTCGCCGAGGCTTTCGGTCTCAAGAGCACCAACGGCGTGCTCATTACCGAAGTCGTGCCCGATTCGCCCGCCGAAAAGGCCGGCCTCGAGCGGCGCGACGTCATCATCAAGATGAACGACCAGAATGTCGAAGACTGGCAGTCGTTCCGCAACGCCATTGCAATGCTCAAGCCCGGCACCAGGATCGACCTTACCGTCGTCCGCGACGGCAAGCAGAAGAAGGCTACCGTCGAGATAGGTGCCCTGGACGAAAGCGAACTGGCGATGGGTGGCGCTTCCTCGCGCGTCAACAAGCTCGGCGTCCAGGTCCAGGAGCTGACCGAAGAACTCGCCCAGCGCTTCGGCTATGGCAGGGCCAAGGGCGTCATTGTCACTGAAGTAGCCCAGGACAGCCCGGCTGACCGGGCCGGCATTACACCGGGCATTCTCATCATGAGCGTCAATAGGCGCGACGTCACCACCGTTGAAGAGTTCAACAAGGCCGTGGAAGAATTCGGCAAGACCGGCAAGCTCGTCCTGCTCGTCAGAAATGAACGCTTCGCCCAGTATGTCGTGGTGAATCTGGACTAACCTCAGCCACGCCCAACCGCATCATCCCGGCCGCCGACCCAGGACGGCCGGGATTTTTTTTGCCGCGCGATTCGATTGACCCCGCAAACCCCAACGGTTCACTCAGCCGCCTTCAATCGCACGAAGAACCGGCTGCCGCGATGCAGTTCCGACTGCACCTCCAGAGTCCCCCGTTGCGCTCCACCAGCTTCCACGCTATCGCAAGGCCCAGCCCCTGCCCCTCCGCGGCCCTCTCCTTCACCTGGTAATACATCTCCATGACGCACGCCAGGTCCTTTTCGTCGATGCCCACGCCGTTGTCCGCGACACAATAAACGCTCTGCCCCGCCTCGACGGTCCCGGTGATCCGCACCTCCAGCGGCCGGGACGGCTCACGGTACTTGATCGCGTTGTCGATCAGATTGGAAAACACCTGCCGCACCTGATCGACATCCGCTGTACACGCCGGCAGCGGATCAACCTGAATACGCGCCCCCGTCTCGAGGATCCTGAACTCGAAATCCCTGATAATGCCCTCGATCACCGCCTTGACATCGACCCGCCGCGGCTGCACCGGAAACTGCCCCGCCCGCGCCACCTTCACCATCGTCGCAATCAGCCGCTCCATCGTGTCGGCTGCGCTGCGAATAAAACCTAACGACTCCGGCACGTCTTCACGCACGAGGTCGCGAACCTTGGCCTGCATCTCCGCCGGAAGCCCCGACTTATCCACCGCCTCCGCAAGCCGCCGCGTATCCGTCGCCAGTGCGTCGGAAAAGCCTTTGATGTTGATCAGCGGCGCACGCAGATCATGCGACACAAAGCTGATGATTGCTTCCATCTCTCGGCGGCTTGCCTCCAGTTTCGCGTTGAGTGCGATCGTCTCGGCCAGAAGCGACTTGTTGATGGTGTAATAGCGGAACAGCATCATCACCGAGACAAGGATCATGGCCGCGGCCAGCACCACAAACACCCCGATGATCAAAACCGCCGTCCTGGCCGCCGCGGTGATCTGCGCGCCGCGTTCGGCGAATGACATGATATCGGTCCGTTCCAGTTCCCGCAGGGCGATCAGTATTTGTTCCAGCCTTTCCTCGCCGACAACCTCACCCGTCTCCTGCAAAGCCGCTTCACGCCCTTGTGTCTGCCTGATGGTGACGACCTTCTGGTAGGCCCTCACATACTCTCTCACCGCCGCCAGAATAGCCTCCAGCCGCTCCGACTCTCCCAACGTGCCGACCGCTGTGACGCTTGCGTCAACGGCCGCCGCCGCACGATGGAAATCGTTAAGAGACGTGCTGCCCCCCAGGAGAACGTAATTGACGCCCTCGCGCCGCAGTTCCCGCAGATTGCTTTCGAAATCGTCCAGCAGTTGCTCGCGACGGCCTTCCGTCTCCGCCAACTGCTGTATCGCCAGCAGCCGCCGCTCCTGCATGAACGCCAACACCCCCGTCACCGCCAGCATGATCATGCCCGCAACCAGACATGCTGCGAATACTCGCTCTCGCTTGCTCATAAACACCCCCTGAGAAACGCCGCTGCACTGCGTCTGTCATTTCGAACGAAATGCGTATGGGGCCTGTTCGAGTGGTCCCGCCGACGCGCCGTTCGATACTGCTGTTATCGGCAGCCCGCCGGCGTCTATTCGGGTTTAATCGTGGCGATAAGCTGGTCGATCTGGCCGCGCGTCCGTGCGTCGGTCCGCCGCAGTTCGTCGATCTTGGTATACGCGTGCAGCACCGTCGAATGGTCCCGCCCCCCGAGGTGCCCCCCGATCTCCTCAAGGCTGTGCCGCGTGAGATTCCGCGCCAGATACATGCACACCTGTCGCGGAAGCGCAATCGACTGGCTCCGCTTCTTGCTCTGCAAGTCGGCCAATCGCACGTCGTAGAAGCGCGTCACCGCGTCGATGATCTCGGTGATCGTAATGCTCTTGCGCATCTCGGACTCCTGGCGGCCGAGCGCCTGCTGCGCAAGCTGAATCGTAATCGGCTCGCCCGCCGCCTGCGCCGTGGCATAAATAATCGTCAGCGCCCCCTCCAGTTCGCGTATGTTCGCCGTCACCTTGCCCGCGATATACTCGGCCACCTCGTCACTGATCTCGATTCCGCGAAGGTGAGCCTTCTTCTGCACGATCGCCACGCGCGTCTCGTAGCTCGGCGGATCCAGCCTCGCAACCAGCCCCCACTTGAACCGGCTGATCAGCCGCTCCTCGATCGCGGGAATCTCCCCCGGCGCACAATCCGCCGTCAGCACGATCTGCCGGTGGTTGTTGTAAATGGCGTTGAACGTATGGAAGAATTCCTCCTGGCTCTGCTCCCGCTCACTGAGGAATTGCACGTCGTCGATCACCAGCGCGTCGACCGAGCGAAACTGACTTTGAAACTCCTGCAACGAACCCTGCTCGATGGCCGTGATGAAGCGGTTTACAAACTCTTCACAACTAAGAAACTGTATGATGCAACCCGGCGCCTCCTTCCGCAGGCCGTGGCACACAGCATGCAGCAGGTGCGTCTTGCCCAGCCCAACTGTGCCGTACAAAAACAGCGGGTTGTACGTAGTGCCCGGCGCATGACTCACCGCCACACAGCTTGCATGCGCCAGCCGGTTGCACGGCCCCACCACAAAACTCTCGAACGTGTAATCCGGATGCAGCCGCACGCCCGGCGCATCCGCCGCCGCTACCGTCGACCCGTTCGCCTGCCGCGATACAAAACGAACCCCAACCAGGTGCCCTGTCACATTCTGGGCCGCCTGCGTGAAAACCCCTAAGCAGTGGTCCTCCAAAAACTGCGCTGCCGCTTCATCAGGGCAGCTCACCTCCAAAATTCCCGCATCCAGCCGCACCAGCGTCAGATCCTCGAACCATTTGCGACTGTGCACCGGATCCAGAACCCGCACCCTTTGAACAATCTGCGCGAAGAGTTCCGCTGTGTCCTGCGACGCCAAGTCCTTCTCCCGATTCAAAGCTATGAAAACACCACTACGTACGTCAAGCCTGCAGAAAAACTTTGAAAACTTGCAGGAACTCCTGCCCCGGCCGCAAGGGCCGCCTTGGTATGCCTTCCATGGCCGTCAAAAACTGCAGATTACTATGCATCCGCCTCGTTGTCAATTTCAAATTCGCAAACTTGCCGGCAATTTGAATCTCAACCGCGTCTGGCACACGAAAACACGAACCACACTTGAAATCTCGCGCATAATCTGTCAAACTCTCTTGTGCGGCCGGCCCCACCGCAACCAGCACCGCGGAACGTCCGCGATCGAGCAACGTTTACAGGAGCCAACATGGGCATTTTTACAAAAACCGTTCAATACCTCAAGGAACACCTCGGCAAAACGCGAGACAGGATCAGCTCCAGCCTCTCCGCCGTACTCACCATCGGCCGAAAAATCGACGACGCGCTGCTTGACGAACTCGAAGAAACGCTCATCAGCGACGACATCGGCGTCGAAACCACGGAAAAGCTCATCACCGATCTCCGCGACGCCTACCGCGCCCGCAAGATTGCCCGCAGCGAGGAAATCATCCCATTTCTCAAGGAGCAAATGAAAGGCTACTGGCCCGAGCAGGACCGCCGCCTCAGGACCGCCGCAGCCCCGCCCACAGTCATCCTCGTCGCCGGCATCAACGGCTCCGGCAAGACTACCAGCATCGCCAAACTCGCTTACATCCTCAGCCGCAACGACAAAAAGGTCATTGTCGCCGCCTGCGACACCTTCCGGGCCGCCGCCGTCGAGCAGCTTTCCATCTGGGCCGACCGCATCGGCGTCCAGATCGTCAAGCACAGGATGGGCTCCGATCCCGCCGCCGTCGCCTACGACGCCTGCGAAGCCGCCGTCTCGCGCGGCGCCGACTACCTCATCCTCGATACCGCCGGCCGCCTCCACACGCAGAAGCACCTCATGGACCAGCTCACCAAGATCCGCAACGTCGCCGCAAAGAAAATCGAAGGCGCCCCCCACGAAGTCCTCCTCGTCCTCGACGCCACCACCGGCCAGAACGCCATCATGCAGGCAAAAACCTTCCTCGAAGCCATCGACGTCACCGGCATATTCCTTGCCAAACTCGACGGCACCGCCCGCGGCGGCATCGTCATCGCCATCAAGGACATGCTCGACATCCCCGTCAAATTCGTCGGCCTCGGCGAAAAACCCGAAGACATCGCCGAATTCGACCCCGAAGGATTCGTCGAAGCACTCTTCACTTAAGAACAATCCTGTTTTCCAGAAAACCCGAATCGGAGGAACAGCAATGGACAGAAGAACATTCATCAAAACGACCGGCATCCTGACCGCAAGTGCCGCGGTCCTGTCCGCCGGGGACCTTGCCGCCCGGCCGCAGCAGGCAGAATCGCCTAAGTCCGTCAACCCCTTCGAGCAGCCCGGCCAGTGGTACAAGGCCGCCTTCCACGTCCACACCATAACCTCCGACGGCGATGTCGACGTGCCCACGCGCCTCGCACAGTACCGAAAGCTCGGCTACTCCGTCGTCACCATCACCGACCACTGGAAAACCAACGATCTTACCGGCATGTCCGACGACACATTCCTCGCCATCTGCGGTATGGAGTTCCACCCCCGCACCGGCACCGGCGCCCCCGCCCATCACCTCCTCGCACTCGACCTGCCGCATCCCTTCGAATTCGACCGAAATCTCCCCGCCCAGGATCTCGTCGACAAGGCCGTCGCCGCAGGCGCCAAGGTCTTCTACGCCCACCCGTACTGGACCGCTCACACCCTCGCCGAAATGTCCGAGATCACCGGGTATCTCGGCCTGGAAGTCTACAACGGCGTCTGCGACATCCGCCGGGCCAAGGGTTTTGCCAACGTACACTGGGACCAGGCCCTCAATAAAGGCATCATGCTCACCGCCATCGCCACCGACGACGTCCACAGCAGCAAAGAGATCAACAAGGGCTGGACGATGATCAAGGCCCCCGCCCTCAACAAGTCCGCAATCATGGCCGCCATGGGCAGCGGGAGCTTCTACGCTTCATGCGGCCCGGTCATCCACGACTTCCGCATTGCAGACGGCGCCGTTACGATCCAATGCTCACCCGCCGTGCAGATCATCTTCCAGTTCGACGGCGCCGCCGCCGGCAAGGTCTTCAACGCCGAACCAGGCAAAACCATCGAGAAGGCGGAGTGGAAGCTCCCCGCGCGACCCCCAAAATGGGTCCGCGCAGAAGTCATTGACCAGAACAACAACCGCACCTGGACCAACCCCATAATCCCAAAATAGCAGCAGCAGGTGCTGTGAAAAAAACCCGCGTGGAAATCAAAGGGCCGCGTGGGCCGTTGTGGCCAACCCAATCGTACAATAGGCCGGGAGCGTAAGCCCCCGGCTCACGTAACGACAATGAGCGCAAATGACGGTGTGCGAAGATGGTGGTGGGGGCACAAGCAAAGCAATCTCAACCCGACCGTCACCCCAGCACCTTCTGACAGCCGGCCTGCACCAGCAGCGTCGTTGTCAACCATGAATAGAATTCGTGCGCATTCGTGGCTTTGGTTGCAGCTGCACTAACGCTGGCTTCATACAACCTCCTTGAATCAGTGCAGCCAATGCAATCAGCGTTCACACTCCCCAGTTGCAGCCGCTGCCATCCGGCGTTTGGCGGTGCTTCATGCAAAGTCCTCACGTCAACATATTCAACCGTTGACCATCAGTTTCGGCTGCCCCGTCGCGTCGAGCACATCCCGCCACAGCGCCCCGTCGGGATCGATGCAGTTCCTCCGGCCCACAGTCAGCGCCATTGGCACATGCACCAGGTGATTATGCATCATGCTGATCACCATCGCCGTCTTGCCCGCCATCGCCGCGTGCACCGCATTGGTCCCCAGCCGCTGGCAGTACACCGAATCGAACGCATTGGCCGGCGCCCCCCGGATGATATAGCTCGGATCGATGTACTTCAGATTGATCTCGATGCCGCGCTTCCTGAAGTGTTCGGTCAGGTGCATCTTCAGAAACAGCCCGATGTCCGACAGCACAATATTGCCCGACGCGTCGGTCCTGTTCGTCTTGGTCAGGAGGTCCTGCCCCGCGCCCTCCGCCACTAACACCACCGCATGCTGCCGCCGCTCCAACCGCCGCTCCATGTGCGCCAGGAACCCGTTGTCCCCCTCCAGCTCGAACGGCACCTCCGGCACCAGGACAAAGTTCACGTCGCTTGCCGCCATCGTCGTCTCGGCCGCGATATACCCGGACTGCCGCCCCATGACCTTCACCAGCCCGACCCCGTTGATCGCATCCACCGCCTCAGTATGCGCCGCCCGGACCGCGTCCACCGCCTTGCACACCGACGTCTGAAACCCGAACGACTGCTGCACGTAGCTCAGATCGTTGTCGATCGTCTTCGGCACGCCGATCACCGAAATATTCAGGCCGCGCTGGCGAATGTGCCGGCAGATGTCCATCGCCCCGCGCTGCGTCCCGTCTCCACCGATGGCAAACAGGATATCCACCCCCCGCGCCACTAACGTATCCACCATCTCCGCCGTCCGTTCGCCGTAGCCTCGCGACGAGCCAAGGATCGTGCCGCCGAACTTGTGAATGTCCTTCACCACGTGGGGCGCAAGCGTCATCGGCTCTTGCGCCAACTCCGACAAAAGCCCCCGATACCCGAATCGAAACCCCGTGATCTTCGTAACCCCGTAATCGTACGCCAGGCACATCACAATCGCGCGAATCACATCGTTAATGCCCGGACACAACCCCCCGCACGTCACGATCCCTGCATGCGTCCTGGCGGGGTCGAAGTAGATCTTCGGCCGCGGCCCGGCCTTCTCCATGAGCTCGCTGCCGTCGAAAGCCGCCGACCTCTGGTCCGCCTTCACGTCGATTTCGTAAAGCACGCGCTCGTCGTCCTCGACGTAATTGGCCACATAGTCACCGGTCACCGTCGACAGTTTCACCGGCGACGGAATCCTCATCTCCCCCAGGCGCTCGATCGTGAAATCCGGTTTGCTCATGAAATCAATCCTTTCGCGCCTCCTCAGCCCGTTACCTTGTGCACCATGATCGCATTCGTCGTCCCGCTCGCCCCCAATGGACTGCCGGCAACCAGGACGATCTTATCCCCCGTCTTCGCCAGCCCGCGCTGCCGTGCGATCCGCTCCGCCAGCGACGTGAACGCATCGAAGCTGTCCGGTGTCTCCGCCTGCTGCGGCGCAACACCATAATGAAGGCACATCTGCCCGCAAACTCGCGCGCTGCTGCTCAACGCCAGGATCGGCACGTCGATCCGCGCCTTGCTCAACATCCGCGCCGCCGCCCCATTCTGCGACCACACCGCCACCAGCTTTGGCGCAATATCATCCACCAACTGTGCCACCATCCGCCCGATCGCCGCCGCCGTCGCCAATTCGTCCCCCGTCTCGATCTTCGGCCGCTGCCCGTCGATTGTATCCAGCCACGCCTCCGTCACCCCCGCAATACGCTGCATCGACTTCACGGCCTCCAACGGGTACTTGCCGACCGCCGTCTCCCCCGACAGCATCACCGCATCCGTGAAGTCCATGATCGCATTGGCCACGTCCGACACCTCCGCTCGCGTAGGCGCCGGAGACTCGATCATGCTCTGCAGCATCTGCGTCGCAACGATCACCGGAACCCCGAACCGTCGGCACATATGCGTAATCCGCTTCTGAATCAGCGGCACCTCCGCAAGATCCATCTCCACCCCCAGGTCACCCCGCGCCACCAGCACCACGTCGCTGGCCCGCACGATCCCCTCCAGGTGCGCAATCGCCTGCGGTTTCTCCAACTTCGAGACCACCTTGATATCCGACCCCGCCCTGGCGATATAATCCTTAAGCTGAAGGATCTCCTCCGCCGTTCGTACAAAGCTCAGTGCCAGAAACTCCAGCTTCCGTTCGACCGCCCAGTTGACGCACTGCCAGTCCCGCTCCGTAATCGACGGCGCCGAAATCTCCGTATCCGGCAGATTGATCCCCTTGCGGCTGTACAGCGGCCCGCCCGCTAACACGCGACACACGATAGCATCATCGCGCTTCTCAACGATCTGCAGCGCAATCGCCCCATCATCTATGAACACGCGATGCCCCACCGCCACGTCAGCCACAAAGGCAGGATAATTCGTCCCGAACCGCCTCGGCGTACCCTCTCCCGTCTCCCCTGTAATGGTGATCTCCTCCCCGACGTTCAGCACCTGCCCCTCCGGCCGAATGATCGCCGTTCGAATCTTCGGCCCGCACAAATCCCCCATCACCGCCGTCATCCGCGGATGCTGCGCCCGTGCCGCATTCAGCGTCTCCAGAAACCGCCCGTGATCCTCCAATGTCCCATGCGAAAAGTTCAGCCGAAACACATCCACGCCGCCTTCCAGCATGGCCCCCACCGCCTCCGGCCCGCTGCATGCCGGCCCCACCGTCGCAACGATCTTCGTCTTAATCATAGGACGCAGCTCCCGCTCCAGGACACTTCCCCCATCTGCATCATGACATGCGCCCCCGGCCGCAATCGGCGGGGGGCGCATGTTACCAACCGCCTTACACCTTGACCTTCGGATAAGTACCTAAGTACTCCGTCTTGGGCAGCTCGCCCACCAGGGGTGCCGCATATTCAACAAACGCCTTGGTCATCCCGTTGCCCTCGGCGTTGATGAACTCATCCGGCACACTCTTCGTGTGCTCGGCCACCTCGCTGAGGTTCGTCCGGAAAAGCTCGACCGCATACTTCGGCCCGTTGCCTAAGCGCTTCATCGCGACCGACCCGTTATCTTCCTTCATCGAATACAGCACCGCCTGCCGCCCGCACCGCCGCGCCTCATCCACGTCCGTCGGCGACTGCAAACCCGCAAAGCTCCGCTGCAAATACCCGAACGTATCCGCCCGCACGCGCTTTACCCCCAACTTGCCCTTCACCTGTCCGGCTAAGTAATCCGCAAGCGCCCCCGTACCCGAAAGCTGCACGTTGCCGTGCGCATCACGCTCGGCGTTCTCGGCCAACATCTCCGCATACGTCTTGCCGTCCGGCCCGCACATGCCCTCGCTCACCGCGACCACGCACCGCCCCAACTTCTTGTACACCGCGTCCACGTCCGCCAGAAACTTATCCATCGTAACCGGCCGCTCCGGAATGTAAACCAGGTGCGGCCCGTCATCCTCACGCTGCTTGCCCAACACCGCCGCGCCCGTCAGGAACCCTGCATGCCGTCCCATGACCACGTCGATCTTGATCCCCGGCAGCGCCCGGTTGTCCAGATCATCACCCATCAGCGCACACGCCACGAACCGCGCCGCCGTCCCGTACCCCGGGCAATGGTCCGTCACCCGCAGATCGTTATCCACCGTCTTGGGCACATGAAACGCCCGCAACTGGTACCCCTCCTGCTCGGCCATGTTGTTGATGATGTAGCACGTATTCGCCGAATCGTTGCCGCCGATATAATAAAAGTACCGGATATCATGCTTCTTGAACACGTTCAGGATCTTTCTGCAGTACTCCGCGTCCGGCTTGTCCCGGCTCGACCCCAGCGCCGAAGACGGCGACGCCGCCACCCGCTCCAACGTGTCCAGCGAAAGCTTCTTCAAATCGATGAAATGCTCCTTCACGATCCCGCTGACGGCGTGCACCGCACCATACAGCTTGTCGATTTCTTTGTGCTTGCTTGCCTCTTCAATCACGCCCACCAGCGACGCATTAATAACGCCCGTAGGCCCGCCGGATTGGCTGACAACCGCATTGGCCATGAAATACCCTTTCGATATAATATGACTATCTGACCTTCTAAATGGGGATAACTACGAACACCCGATTATACGAACCCACCGCTCGATTTCAACCCAAAACACCACCCCGGCGCCAATCCGGCCTGCCGCCATCAAACACCACACACGAGCATTGCTAAATAGGTAGATAAAGAAAAATGCGTGTCGATTCGTGTCCATTCGTGGCTTACTTGCCGCTGCACTCCATCCTCAGCCTCAGGGAAAACACCCCCACGCCCGCCGCAAAAAGCTGACCAAAAAAAATCCACATATTCCGGCCAAACTACGATAAGATACTATATGCACATCGCGTGCCGTACCCGTAGGAGTGAATATGTCCGAAATAGAAGTCATTCGCCAGATCGCCCAACAGTGCCTGACCCTGCCCGCACTGAACGGCCTCAACGACACATGGCTGTGGCACCGCGCCCAGCGAATCCTCCGCAATGTGGAGCATATTTGCCGCCTGCCCGAACTGGCCGCTGACGATGTCCCCATCGACCGGTTCTGCCTCGCCGCAGCCACCTGGTTTGCCGACTCCGGGTTTGCCCGTTATGCCGACGTCGATGGTAACGGCCCCCGCCTCGCGCTTACCGACGTCAGCCCGTCCGACCTCCGCGACTTCTCCACCCAGATCGTTTCGGAAAAACTCGCCGGCGTCCTGTCCGCCCCCAGGATCGACAAGATCAACCGAATCATCACCGAATCCGGCAACCGCGAAACCGACATGACCGAGGCAAAAATTCTCTCCGACGCCCGTAATCTCGACGACATGGGCGCAGTCGGCATCTTCAGCGAGTTCCGCCGGTTCGTCTGCAATGGCAAGGGCGTCGCCGACGTCCTGGAAAGCTGGAAACGCAAGGTGGACTACCGCTACTGGCAGGCCCGACTCAAGGAAAGCTTCCGTTTCGAAACGGTCCGCAAACTCGCCGTCCAGCGGTTTGCCGCCACCGAGTACTTTATGACACAGCTCAAGATGGAAAACAACGCACAGGACCTGGAGGACCTTCTCCTTGAGTCCCTGGAGGCCGCCGGCCAAGGGGCGGCCTGCGAAGTCTGACTCCCCCGGCCTTGCACTTCGGAGTAGCGGCATGGAACACAAACCTATCACGGCCATTTTCCCCGGTTCATTTGACCCGATAACCAACGGCCACCTCGACGTCATCAATCGCGGCCTCAAACTCTTCGACCGCGTCATCGTCGCTGTCGGCCAGAACCCCCTCAAGGACGAACTGTTCACCGCCGAACAGCGTGTCGCGATGATCCGCAAGCTCGTCAGGGACATGCCCCGCGTCACCGTCGAAAGCTACGACTGCCTGACGGTCGAATTCGCCCGCCGCAAGAAGGCCGACGTCATGCTCCGCGGCCTGCGAAATCTCACCGACGTGCAGTACGAGTTCCAGTTGGCCATGACAAATCGCGCCGTCGCCGGCATCGAAACGGTCTTCATCATGACCAGCGAGGAGTTCGGCTTCGTCAACTCCACCATAGTGCGCGAGGTGGCCCTCCTGGGCGGCGACGTCTCCAAGCTGATACCCGTTTCCGTCTATGAAGAGGTCAAGAAACGCATCGCCGAGCGCCGGGGCATGTGACCGGCACGAACTTCGGGGGGTATTCCCGGCCGCTTGCCAAGGCCCGGGCCTTGAGATATGATAGTGACAGCCGGCGGCCGGAGAGGCCCCGGTGAATATCTGTATTGGGAGTCGGTTTTGTTTACGGTGATCGTCGAGGGCGGCTTCACAGCGTCGCACGCACTGCTTACCGCCGGCGGCCAGCGCGAACCCCGCCACACCCACGAATGGAAGGTACGGGTCGCCGTCGCCGCTGAAACGCTCGACGAACACGGCCTGGCCGTCGACTTCGTCGAGATCAGCCGCCACATTGCAGATATTACCGGGCCGCTGCAGAACGCCGAACTCGAAGCCGTCCCGTGCTTCGCAGGCAAAAACGCCAGCGCCGAGCGTGTCGCGGTCTGCATATATGAGCAAATGGCCGCACGCCTTGCCGGCCGCGCCCGACTCGAATACGTAGAAATCATGGAAGCCCCGGGTTGCTGGGTCAGGTACCGGCCCTGAAGGGTTTGCACTGGAGCGATTCGGTCCGCCGGACGATAGCTAAGCAGGGCGGGCTCTGGAAGAAAGGTTCACGAAGTATGATATGTCAATTGTGCAATGAACGAACGGCAACGATCCACCTGACGGAGATCAGCGAGGGAATGCGGATGGAAAGCCACCTCTGCGAGATCTGTGCCCAGAAGCAGGGCCTCGCCGTCAAGAGCCAGATCCCCTTGAACGAACTGCTCAGCACGCTCCTGGCCGCGCAATCCGAGTCACAGACCGAAGCCGCCGCGGAAACCGCCGCCGATGTCCGATGTCCCGTCTGCGGCATGACCTTCAAGAAGTTCATCCAGAAAAGTCACCTCGGCTGCCACAACGACTACAAGGCCTTCGGCGAGCCCCTCAAGGCCGTCATCCAGAAAGCCCAGAACGGCAGTCTCCGCCACCGCGGCAAGGTGCCCGCCGCCGCACCCGCCGCAACCCGCGACCAGATCAGGCTGATTAACCTCAGACAGCAGCTTGAAGAGGCCGTCCGTAACGAAGACTACGAAACCGCCGCCAAACTCCGCGACATGATGGAGAGCATGCAATGATACCGGCAGACCTGAGTCACCACGTCAGCAAATGGTTCGATGGCACCGGGCCGGGAGCCGACATCGTCATCTCCTCGCGAATCCGCCTGGCCCGAAACCTCGCAGGATACGAATTCCTCGGCTGCCTGAACGCAAAACGCCAGGCCGAAGTCCTCGAAAAGCTCAAAGACACCCTCCTCACGCTCGACCTTGGCGAGGCCGTCTACTTTATCGACATCAACGCCTCCACGCCGCTTGAGCAGGACGTGCTCGTCGAACGCCACCTCATCAGCCGTCAGCACGCCCGCGGCAAAGGCCCCCGCGGCGTCATCATCGCCCCCAGCGAATCCTTCACCGCCATGATCAACGAAGAAGACCACCTCCGCATCCAGGTCTTCAAGACCGGCCTGCAGCTCAGGGAATGCTGGCAGCAGATCGACCGCATCGACAGCGCCATCGAGCAGAAGGTCGACTACGCCTTCGACCCCGAGTACGGTTATCTCACCGCATGCCCCACCAACATCGGCACTGGCATCCGCGTCTCGGTCATGCTGCACCTGCCCGCCCTTAAGATGACCAACCAGATTGACAAGTTTTTCAACGCCGCCCGCGACAGCGACCTCATGGTCCGCGGCCTCTTCGGAGAAGGCACGGAAGCCGTCGGCGACTTCTTCCAGGTCTCCAATCAGGTAACCCTCGGCGTATCCGAAGAGCAGATCGTTGACCAGTTCGTCAACCTTATCGTACCGAAGATCACCCAGTACGAGGCCGCCGCACGCCAGGTCCTCCTCACCCAGCGGTCTGAAGCCGTCGACGACAAGATCCAGCGTGCACTCGGCGTCCTCAAGAATGCCCGTCTCATCAGCTCACAGGAAGCGCTCTTCCTCCTCAGCCACGTCCGTATGGGAATCAACCTCGGCCGCGTCGACGGTATCAGCATTGACGCCGTCAACGAACTCTTCATGCTCACCCAGCCGGCCCACCTCCAGATCAACTCCGGCGCCACACTCGACGCCGACCGCAGGGACGCCATGCGGGCCAAAATGATCCGCGCCCGCCTCTGCACAAACTAAGCCGCCCCTCCCCAAAATACGGACAGGGGGCCTGTTGAAAGAACCCCTCGCCCCCTCTCGGGTGCCACCGTCAAACGCCAAACCGTGCACTCCACGCCCGCACACGGCTCCAGAACACCCTTTAGACATCAGCGCACTTGCCGCCATCGGGCGTTTGGCGGTGCGCCACGCCGCACAGACCAATCCGTAAATCGGCCCACCACTTTTTCAAAACCCCCACAGGCGCCTGCTTTCAAAGCCGCACCCCACGCGACCCCCTGCAAAACGCTGGCCCTTTGCCGCCGCCTTGGTATAATGCCCCCGTCCGATGCGCGAAGATGGGTTTTCCGGTTTTTTGCGGGCCTGCGGTCCCCATCCGTCGAAATAAAACGATGGAACAGGCCGCAATACGCCCGTCGCCGCGCCGAAACCTCGTCTGAGGCGGGCTGAGGCCGCAGGTTATCGGACGCAAGGCCCTGTAAGCGTAACCAGACAAATGAAACTCGCATACAAAAGTCGCGCCGTCGAGCAGTTCATCACCGGCCTCGTGCTGTTGACCGCCATCGTCACGGCTGGCACCTTCGTCCTGCTCTACGGCTTCGAAGAAGTCAAATTCTTCGCCGTCCGCACCCTCCACATGGTGCAGATCGTCGCCTTTCTGCTGTTCATGTTCGAAAAGCTCGTGCGCTTCATCAACAGCCGCTCCAAGGCCGAGTTCTTCGTGGCCAACTGGTTCGAAATCCCGCTGCTCTTCGCCCTGGGTGTCATCATCTTCGGGGCGCAACACTGGTTTGCCGACCCCGGCAACGCCACCATGACCGCCCTGGGCGTCTACCTCGTCATCCAGGTCGTCATCAAGGTCTGCCGAAGCTGCGTTCGCTTCGCCGCCTCTGGCCGCAACGCCACCGTCGCCCTCATCTCCGTCTTCGTCATCCTCATCCTCACCGGCACCGGCGCGCTCATGCTGCCGAAATCCCACGTGGGCCGCATCAGTTTCATCGATGCATTGTTCACCAGCACCAGCGCCACATGCGTCACAGGTCTGGTCGTGCTCGATACCGGCAGCGACTTCACCACGATGGGCCAGATCATCATCCTCGGCATGATTCAGTTGGGCGGCCTGGGCATCGTCATCTTCGGCGCCGTCATCGCGCTGCTCCTGGGCCAGGCGCTTTCGGTGCGGGAATCGGTCGCCATGCGCGACCTCCTCAGCTCCGAGACCCTCGGCCGCATCTCGCAAATCATCGCGTTCATCTTCGCGTTCACGATCCTGATCGAGACCCTCGGCGCGGTCAGCCTCTTGAGCATGTGGAACGACGTCCCCGGCGTCGGCCAGTCTTCGCCGGATCGCTGGTTTCTCAGCATCTTCCATTCGATCAGCGCCTTCTGCAACGCCGGCTTCAGCGTCTTCGAGACCAACCTGATTCGCTACCAGGACAGCCTCGCCGTCTACACCGTCATCGCGCCCTTGATCATCCTCGGGGGCCTCGGCTTCGGGGTCTTGTACAATCTCTTCCAGGTCACGTGGGACGGCATGAAGCGCTTTTTCCGCCGCCGCCTTCAGCCCGAAGAGCTCTTCACGATGGCCACGCCCGTGCGCGTGCGCCTGCAAACAAAAATCGTCATTTCGATGAGCCTGATTCTGATCGTCGTCGGCGCGCTGCTGATCATGACCCTGGAGCATTATTCGCCCCGCCCGGACCACGACAGCCGGTTCAAGATCGCGCTGTTTCAGTCGATCACGGCGCGGACCGCCGGCTTCAACACGGTGGATATCGCCGCGCTTTCCGATGCCAACAAGCTCGTTATCATGGCGCTGATGTTCGTGGGCGGCTCGCCCGGCTCCACGGCCGGCGGCATCAAGACGGTGACGCTGACGGTCCTGATCATGATCGTCTTTGCGACCCTGCGCCGCCGGCCGCAGGTCGAGATCTTTCGCCGCCGGCTCAGCCCCGCCGTCGCCGGGCGGGCGATCACGGTAACGGTCCTGTTTGTGGCGATTCTGCTGACGGCGACGCTTGTGTTGTATATCACGGAACGCCAGAACGGCTGGCGCCTGGTCGATATCATGTTTGAGGCGGCCTCGGCCCTTGGGACGGTGGGGCTCACGACGGGCGTCACGACGACTTTGACAACCCCCGGCAAAGTCGTTATTATCCTGCTCATGCTCATCGGCCGATTGGGACCCCTGACGCTGCTGGCGTCAATTACGTTTAACCTGAAGCCCGGCGTCTACGAGTTTCCGAGCGAACCGGTGATCGTAGGATAGAGGAGTGACTGTTTTTTGAGTCTGAGTTACTGTTGGGATATGCAATGAGACGATTTGCGGTCATCGGGTTGGGTCGGTTCGGGCGAAAGCTGGCGGTTGCGCTGTCGATGGCGGGTGCGGAGGTGATCGCCATTGACAAGGACCGTGACGTTGTTGATCAGATTCGCGACCAGGTGACGCACGCCGTGCGTCTCGACAGCCGCGATGCCGACGCCATGCGGGTGCAGGGCGTGGACCGGGTGGATGCGGCGATCGTGGGCATGGGCGAAGGGGCTGCGTCGTTCGAGTCGGCGATCATGACGGTCGTGCACTTGAAGGCAATGGGAATCAAGCAGATCGTGGCGCGGGCGCCGAGCCTGACCGCGGCGCAGGTGTTTTCCGCGGTGGGAGCGACCGATATCGTGGTCCCCGAAATCGAGACCGCCCAGCGCTGGGCCTTCAAGCTCATCGCGCCCCACGTCCACGACAAAATCGACTTCGCCCCCGGCTACAGCCTCGCTCGCATCACCGCCCCGCCCAGCTTCGACGGAAAAACCGTCATGGACCTCCAGCTCCGACAGAAGTACAACGTCAACCTCGTCACCATCCGCCGCGCCGAAAGCGCAGGAAAAGGCGGCCGCGACATCATCAACGTCCCCATGCCCAACACCGAAATCCGCGCCGGCGACATCCTCATGATAGCCGGCTCCGAAGCTGACCTTGCCCGCCTGCCCCAGGAGTAGCCAGGTGTCCTCCAACGGCGACAAACACCTCTACATCTCGGACCTCGACGGCACGCTCCTCCGCGATGACGCCACCCTCTCCCCTTACACCCGCGACAAGCTCACACGGCTCCTCGACTCCGGCGTCAACTTCACCATCGCCAGCGCCCGCAGCATCAGCTCCCTCCGCCCCATCCTCGGCGACATCCCCTTCCGCCTGCCCGTCATCGAAATCAACGGCGCCTTCATCACCGACTACCGCACCGGCCGACACCTCGTCGTCAATAAGATCGACCCCGACGTGGCCCGCCAGATCTTCGGCCGCATCCTCCAGCACAAACTCCTGCCCTTCGTCTCCACCTCCAACAGCGTCGCCGACTGCCTCTATTACCAGGACCTCATCAACGGCGGCATGCAATGGTACTTCGACGACCGCACCGCCAACGGCGACCGCCGCCTCCGCCGCCTCAGCGACCTCGCCGACGCGTTCAGCGAAGACGTCGTCTCCATGAACGTCATCGGCCGCCGCCAGGAGGTCGGCCCCCTCGCCGCGCAGCTCGCCCAAGAGTTCCCCAACCGTCTCGAAAACTTCTTCTTCGAAAACCCCTACTCACCCGGCTGGTGGTGGCTCACCATACACGACCGCACCGCCTGCAAGTCCATCGCCATACGCGAGCTCACCCGCCTTCACGGCTTCGGCATGCACAACCTCACCGTCTTCGGCGACAGCCTCAACGACGTAAAAATGTTCAGGATGGGCGCCCGCGCCGTCGCCGTCGCCAATGCCACCGACGAAATCAAGCGGCACGCCCACACCATCATCGGCCCCAACACCGACGACAGCGTCGTCAAGTTCATCCTTGCGGAAATGAACATGCCGCTCTGAGCGGCCCGCCCGATTCGTCTCCGCCGACGGCGCCCGGCCTCTCAGTTCGGATTCCCCTGTGGCGGCCAGCCCTGCCGCACCATGTCATCCAGGCCCTCGTCGGTCTCGTCCGCCCCGGAGTCCCAGTCGGGCATGTAATCATCGGCCGGCAGCCCGCACGCCACGCAGACTCCCTCCCGAACCTCTCCGTTGCAGATTTCACATCTCTGGCACACGATCAAACCCCCCATCATGAATGCTCATTACAAGGGCCGCGTGCAGGCGGCCCTCTCACTATATCGACCACCCCAACCACAAAGTATTAGCAAAAACCCACACCCCCAAAACCCGCACAGCCGCCTGTTTTCCCTCCTTTTCCTCTTCCTTTAAGGTGCCACCGTCAAACGCGCACGCGATGACACGTGCCCACGTGCCCATCCGAAAATGAAACGACTGACCACTCCCCCGTAGGTACGCCGCGTTTGGCGGTACCCCACACCCACCGCCCGCACAGAAATCTCAAACACCCCGTCCTGCCCGCTCTACTTCCCGCACCGCCTCATAATCCCCCCGCGGCCGCGGAAGCGTCACAAAAAACGTCGTGCCCCGGCCCTCCTCCGACGTCAGCCGAATCTGCCCGCCGTTGCGCTCCACCATCCGCTTCACCACCGACAGCCCGATCCCTTCGCCCCGCGCCCCGCCGTCGACCTGGTAAAACATGTCGAACACCTTCTCACGGTGTTCCGGCGCGATCCCCACCCCGTTGTCACTCACCCGATATACCGACTGCCCGCCTTCAACCATCCCGTCGATGCGAATCTCCCCCGGACGCACGGGATCGAGGTACTTCAGCGCATTGTCCACCAGATTCGTAAACACCTGCGCCGCATGAACACGGTCCGCATAGCACGCCGGCAGCGCCCCCGTCTCCACGTGTGCCCCGCTTCGAGCAATCCGCACCTTCAATCCGCTCAGTATCTCCTGCACCAACTCCTGCATCTCCAGCGCCTCCGGCTTCGGCTCGGCCAATCCCGCACGCGCCACCTTCACTAACGACTCGATCAGCCGGTGCATCGTCCGCGCGCTCATCTGTACGAAGAAGCCGACAAGGCACAGGCCATGCTCGACGCAGGCGCCGCCGCTTACGTCAACAAGGCCGCCGACCTCGACGAACTCCTCGCCGCTATTCGCCGCGCACATTCGCCCCAACGCACGCGCTCTATATGAGACGCGACAATCATCGCCGCTTTTCGTTTTGCCTCACCCTGCACGACTCCGCCAGCGTATTGATCGTAGATGTACGCCCGCCCCGATACACTGGCGTGCCATGAGGTGAAATGCATCTGCACATTTAGGTGAAATGCATCTGCACATTTACAAACGAGGTCCGCTGCTGCGCTATGGCGTCGCGATCATTGCCGTCGCCATCGCACTCGTTGCGCGTTACCTGCTGATACCCTATATAGGCGTGGGCACCGGGTATATCACGCTCTTGCCGGCAATCCTGATTGTCGCCAAGCTCGCCGGACGCAACCCGGCGATCGTGACCGGCCTGATTGGCGGACCCGCCGCTGCGATCCTCTTCACCCCCACGCTGGCGCTCCATACAGTGATCGAGCTTGCGATCGTTATCGGAACCGCCGTCCTGACCGGCTGGCTCGTCCAGGGATTCCACAACGCCCGCGACGCACAGACCCAGATCCTCGAATCCATCCCCGGCATGGTCTTCACCACGCGCCCCGACGGCTACTGCGACTACCAGAGCCTCCAGTGGGTCAACTACACCGGCGTCCCCAGCGAACAGATGCTCGGCGACGGCTGGAACAAGCTGCTCCATCCTGAAGACCAGCCCCGCGCCTTGGCCGCATGGCGTGCCGCCATCGAGGGCCGCGCGCCCTATGACCTCGACTATCGCATACGCCGCCATGACGGCAAATACGAATGGTTCAAGGTTCGCGGCCATCCCATCCGCAACGCCGAAGGCCGCATCGCAAAGTGGTTCGGCGTCGCCATCAATATCGACGCCTTCAAACGCGCCCAGGAAAACCTCCTCCACGCCAAGGAACTGCTCGAAAGCCGTAACACCGACCTCATGCAGGCCCAGGAAACCCTCGAAAAACAGAAACAGGGACTCGAAGCCATCATCCACGTCGTCTCCCACGACCTCCGCGCACCCCTTTTGAACGTCCGCGGCTTCAGCGACATCCTCAAAGACGAGTGCACGCACGTCCAACGCCTCCTCGCCTCCGAACACATCTCCGACAATACCAGCAAACAGCTCGACCAGATCTTCGCCAAAAGCCTCCCCGAAGCATTCGGCATCATCGAAACCAGCGCCAGGGCCATGCACAACCTCATCGACTCCCTCGTCAAGATCGCCCGGGCCGGCCTCGTCGTCCCCGTACCCGAAACCGTCGACATGACCGCCCTCCTCAGGGAAATAGTCGACTCGATCAGCATCAAGTTCAAGGAGACCGGCGTCACCATCGACCTCCTCAACCTGCCTGCATGTTACGCCGACCGCACCCACGTCGCACAGATCTTTACCAACCTCATCGATAATGCGATCAAGTACCGCGACCCGACCCGTCCCGGCTGTATATGCGTCGACGGCGCCGTCTCCTGTGACCACGTCCTCTACTGGGTCAGCGACAACGGCCTCGGCATCGGCCTTGAGCACGAACAAAAGGTCTTCGACATCCTGTACCGCATCAATGGCAAGAGCGGAACCGGCGAAGGCATCGGCCTCTCCGTGGTAAAACGCATGGTCGAACGAAACAACGGACGTATCTGGCTCGTCTCCGAAAAAGGAAAAGGCTCAAGCTTCTTCATCGCTCTCCCCCTCCCCCCGAAATAAAGGGCTCAGGAGCCTTTTCTCGACACAGCGCCCACTCCGCCCCCGCGCCCCACATAGAATCTTGCGGTAGCGCGGGGTCCTACCCCGCCCCCAACTCACTAACCCCCTGCACCGCAACGACTTACAAGCTTGTGTTTGCTGTCTGTAAAAATTTTTGCGATTTTTGCATTAATCCTGTTTGACTTCGCGTCTTTCTGGTGTACATTGTAAATGGTTGTATAACAACCAAACTGGAAGGCGATTGCGAGCAGCCAATGAATACCCGACTTGCCGGCCAGAGAAACACATAAACGTGGAAAATGACATTTAAAGTTTGAGAAGGAGAAAACAATGCCCCGCATCCCGGCCGACCTCGACAAAATCACCGACCGCCCGCACCGCCCAGCCCCCTGCCTCGCCATTGGCGGCCTCGCCGACGAAGTCGACCTCATCCGCCAACGCGCCGCCATCCTCAAGCCCGCCGACCGCGCCCTCGTCATGCTCTACCTCGACTGCGGCCGCCGCTTCGCCGAACTCGCCGCCATCGCCGGTGTCTCCGAGACCACCATCGCCCGCCGCACCGGCCGCATCATCCGCCGTCTCATGGACGGCCAGTACATCACCTGCCTCCGCCACCGCGACCGCCTCGGCCCTCTCGGCCAGGCCGTCGCCCGTGACCACCTCATCGACGGCATGCCCATCCACGCCATCGCCGTGCGCCGCCGCATCACCGTCTACCGCGTCCGCAAAATCCTCAACACAATCCGCCGCCTCCACGATCAGACCGCCCGCAGAACACCCCGCGGAACGAACGAAGGGAGAAACTGACATGCACACAATGACCGTAGCCAGAACCATACCAAACACCGCCCGCATCACCCGCAAGGTCCGCGCCGTCATGCGCATCTTCGGCCTCGACCTCCAGCGCCTCCGCCAGGGCCGCAGCGTCTGCAGCTGCTCCATCCGCCTCGCCCCCGGATGGATCTGCTGCATCACCGGCCCCAGCGGTTCCGGCAAGACCGTCCTCCTCCGCGCCCTCTACGACCAGACCCCCGCCGCCGATCGCATCCGCCTCGAAGACGTCGAACTCGACCGCCGCCGCACCCTCGTCGACTGCATCGAAGCCGACGTCTGCCTTACGCTTCGCCTCCTCGCGCACGCCGGCCTGAGCGACGCCTTCGCAGTGCTCAGCCGTCCCGCAGCCCTCAGCGAAGGCCAGAAGTACCGCTACCGCCTCGCCCGCGCACTCGCCGCAAACGCACGCTTCATCTTCGCCGACGAGTTCTGCTCCTCGCTCGACCGCATCACCGCCGCCGTAATCGCCCACAACGTCGCGCGCATCGCCCGCCAGAGCAAGCGCACCTTTATCCTCGCAACCAGCCGCGACGATCTCCTCTGCGACCTCCAGCCCGATGTCGTCGTCATCAAACACCTCAACGGCCCCGACGAAGTCATCTACAAACACACTCGCCCCACCTCCGCCGACCGCCTGAGCACAGGACACGCCTTGCCAATGTCTTTCGCGCCAAAAGAACCAGCCTCACCTCCCATCAGGATCGAAAATCAGGAATCGACAACCGCAAACACCAAAGGGCCCCAACCATGATCACCCGCCCCTGCACCGTCGCCGAAAACCTCGTCATCCAGCGCGGCCGTCTCGCCGACTACGAAGCCCTCGCCCGTTTCCACTACCGCGCCGCGCCATGCCGCCCCTGCGCCGCCATCTTCGTGCTGAAACACAAACGCACCCCCCTCCGCATCGCCCGCATCTTCCCGCCGCTCAGCCTAAGATACGAGCCCGCCCCATGCCGCATCGAAAATGAAAAATCGAAAACAGAAACTGCAATCGGCGTCATCGTCTACACCAATCCGCCCGCCAACCGCGCCGCCCGCAACATCGCCACCAACCACGTCATCACCCGCACCCCCGACCGCCGCGCACAACTGCGCCTCATCAATCGCAACATCCGCACCATAGCCCGCGTCATCATCGACCCGCGCTATCGCGGCCTCGGCCTCGCCGCGCAACTCGTCCGACGCACCATGCCCCTCCTCGACGTCCCCATCATCGAAGCCGCCGCCGCAATGGGCGCAGTGCATCGCTTCTTCGAACGCGCCGGCATGACGCCGTGCCCCGCACCGCACTCACCCGCCGCCGCAGACTGCATCGCCGCCCTCCGCGCCGCCGGCATTACCCCCGCCGACGAGGTCGACGCCCAACGCGTCCAGCGCAAACTCGACGCACTCCCCGCACCCGCCGCCCAACGCATCGACACTGCGTTTCGCCGCTTCCTCAAGCCCTGCATCAAGCGCCGCCAAATGCCCCCCGGCCTCGAACGCACACGATTCATCCTCGCACGCCTCGGGCCGCCCCCCGCATACTACATCTGGTTCAACCCCGACAAGCCGCCCGACTGGACCATCGAAGCCGAATGAACACAAACACAAAACGTAAGAATGCAAACCCAAACCACGCAAAACGAAAAGGAGAAAACATGACCGCCGAAAACACACGCCGCACCTGGGTCCCCTGGCCCGCCGCCTTCATCGACGACCTCGTCTTCACCGACAAGGAAGAACAGGAAATCCTCGACAAACACAAAATCTCGCGCCGCCGATACTATGCCTGGCTCGGCGATGCGCGATTCCTCGACCGACTCCAGAACCGTATCCAGGCCTCACGCAATCGCAACACCCTCCGCATCGCTCGCCACGCCGCTAAGGCCGTCGACAAGATCATCGACACGCTCGCCGACTCCAGATCCACTGCCGCGAGAAAGGCCCGCCTCGACCTCATCACCCTCGACAAAGGCACGCTCAAAACCGCCGCCGCCGACGCCTCCGCCGATCGCAGCACCCCGCAGCCCCAGACACCCACGCTCACCCCCGAACAGCGAAGCGCAGTCCTCGCCGCTCTCGCCCGGACAAACGACTAAAACCGCCGCAGACAATAACCATGAACCGGAGCATCACAAATGGCCCGAAAAGCAAAACAAGCCCCGCACAACCCCGACGCCGAAGCATTGTGCAAACAGGTCCGCAGCGCCGCCCCCGCCACGCGCCGCCAGCTCAAAGACTACGTCAGGGCGTTTCTCGACCTCAAGGTTCCCGACACCCGCCTCTGCGACGGCCACGCCGCGCCCATGGACTACCTCTGGCACGCATGGAGCGTCGACACCGCCGCCGGACGCACACACAAAAACGGCGACTGCATCGTCTGGGCCAACCGCGGCGGCGGCAAAACCCGTCTCGCCGCCGTCGCCACCCTCCTCGACTGCCTCTTCAAGTCCCCGTGCTCCGTCCGCATCCTCGGCGGCTCGCTCGAACAATCCACACGCATGTACGAGTACCTCGCCGACTTCGCCCACAACGGCTTCGAAGACCAGCTCGACGGCCCCATCCGCAAACACCGCTGCCGCTTCAAGAACGGCTCCACCGTCGAAGTCATGACCCAATCCGCCCGCAACGTCCGCGGCCGCCACGTCCGAAAGCTCCGTTGCGACGAAGTCGAACTCTTCGACGAAAACGTCTACAACGCCGCCAAGTTCATCACCTCAAGCTCCCCCAGCGCACTGGCCGCAATGGAATCCGCCAGCACCGCCCACCGCCCCTATGGCCTCATGCAGAAGATCGTCAACCACGCCGCCGAAACCGGCGTCCCCGTCTTCAAATGGTGCGTCTTCGAAGTCATCGAACGCTGCCGCGACCGCGTATGCAGCCAATGCCCCCTCTGGACCGACTGCCGCGGCCGTGCCCAACGCGCCGACGGCTACCTCAAGGTCGACGACGTCATCACACAGATGCGTCGCTCCAGCCGCGCCGCCTTCGAAGCCGAGATGCTCTGCCTTCGCCCCGCCCTTGACAACGTCGTCTTCGCCGACTTCGACGAAACCGTCCACGTCGCCCCCATAGACTACGACCCCAACCTCCCCCTCTATCGCACCGTCGACTTCGGCTTCGTCAACCCCTTCGTCTGCCTCTACATCCAGGTCGAACCCGCCGGCCGCATCCGCGTCTATGACGAATACGTCCGCGCCCGCGCCACCCTCGACGCCAACGCCGAAGCCATGAAAGCCCGCACCCCATGCCCCGAAGAAGCCGTCGCCGCCACCTTCTGCGACCCCGCCGGCCAGGGCCGAAACCACCTCACCGGAACCAGCGCCATCCGCGAAATGGCCGCCCACGGCATCCGCATGCAATACCGCCCCGCCCACATCCTCGACGGCATCGAACACATCCGCCGCCACCTCCGCGCCGGAGACGGCCTCGCACGCCTGCTCATCGCCCCACGCTGCGTCCGACTCATCGAGGCCCTCCGCTGCTACCACTACCCAGACAACCCCCAGCCAAACGAACTCCCCCAAAAAGACGGCCTATACGACCACCCCATCGACGCACTACGCTACTTCTTCACAAACCACATCCACACAAAACCCCACTCCGCCCGCTACTAAAAAAACGCACACGAAAGGACCGCAAAATGCAAACGCCGACAAACAAAACAACCCGCCCGCGCCCCGCCGCGCAAGCGGAAAATCCCAAAATTTTCCCACAACACACATTGCCCCTAATTGCAGTCTTAATAAGCGGTTACGTAATGTTTCGCAAATTACCCACCCCGTTTTTCCATTTTTCTGTTGACACGCTTGCCGGTCCGGTGTAAATAGATTGCATCGCACCTTGGAGCAGGCA
>DAOTMV010000032.1:0-43857 GCA_035450485.1 Anaerohalosphaeraceae bacterium
AAACGTGAAGTGAAATCGTTAAGACCGTTTACACAGTTCCATGAACAGACCCTTCTTGCATGCTAAAAGCAAATGCGAATGACCACATTTCCGCAAATTGCAGCAGCCATACTGTTGGTGACAATCGCTTCCCTGACGGCGGCATATATGGGAAGAATGAGGACACGAGGCAAACCGTTTGGTCTGCGATTTGTGTGTCTCCTGCTGCCATCTATTATTCTGTTCGGCCTGTTGATCTACTTGTGTGTCATGTCTACCGGCCTATGGTACATCGATCAATGTTACGCACGTTTGCCGAGAGAGCGAGTTGCCAGGCACACAGTCGCCGCATCCTTTCCGCTGCTTTTTGAAAGAGAAGTATCTGGGCAGGACGTCCCGCCGGAGTATCGCAGTGAAAAGCTGTTAGCCGACGGGGTTTCCGTTTGCCGGTATTCGTTTCTATTACCGGTTTTCGGCTTCCATGCCGTCTATGATTCAGATGGTGTTCTGGTTGAGGCGATCCCGACGTATGAGTGATGATGCCATAACGTATGCGGTCAGAAAGATGGGCCGGCGCCGCAGCAGCTTTTTGTTGTGCCGCTCTGCCATAGTATGTCAGGGGCATGGCATGCTCTGCCCCTGCAAGAAGTGAGGATAACAGGTCACGGTCCCTGCTTTTGGAGAAGGGTCTTATGACGCCGAAGGAGAGGATTTATGCGACGCTGAAGGGGGAGGCGGTGGATCGGCCGGCGGTTGCGCCGATCTTTATGGCGTGGGCGGCTCATTACATTGGGCGGACGTATCGCGAGTACTATCTTGATGCGGCGGTCCTGGCCGAGTCGCAGATTGCGGTGACGCGGGATTTCAATATCGATCAGATCAGCGCGATCAGTGATCCCTGGCGTGAGACAAGCGCGTACGGCGTGGAGTTCGAGTACCCGGAAGAAGGGGTTGGCAAGCCAAAGACGCGTCTGATTCAGTCGCCGGATGACGTGAAGAAATTAGGGCAAATTGACGTGCATGGGTCGCCGCGAGCGAAGGACCGCATCGAGGGCGTACGGCGGTTGGCTGAGGCGATGGGCCGGACCCACAGCGTGTTGGGGTGGGTGGAAGGCCCGATTGCCGAATACGGCGATCTGCGCGGGGTGGAGAATACTCTCATGGACCTGATCGACAAGCCGGAGATGTTTGCCGAGGCGTGCGAGGTGATAGTGGCCAGCGCGATCGCCTTTGCACGGGCACAGATCGAGGCGGGGGCGGACATGATCGGCGTGGGGGATGCGGCCGCCAGCTTGATCAGCCCGGACATGTACGTCGAGCACGTGCTGCCGTGGGAGAAGAAGCTGGTCGATGGTATTCACGAGGCGGGGGCGACGGTCAAGCTTCATATCTGCGGCAATATCAGCAACACCATCGAGCACATGGCCAGGACGGGGGCCGACGTGATCGATTTCGACTGGATGGTGCCGGTCGAGAAGGCACGCAAGGCGGTGGGCGAGGGGATTACGCTGTGCGGCAATATTGATCCGTCGGGGGTGCTGCTGCAGGGGACGCCGGCCGATGTTGCGGCGGCGGCGGAGAAATGTCTGGCGGCCGGCGGCAAGCGATTTATTCTCATGCCTGGCTGCGAGGTGCCGCAGGGGACGGCCGTGGAGAATTTGCGGGCGTTCTGTCCGGGTCCGGAGTGTCTGGTTGAGGCGCTGAGGGTGAATTGATGAGCAAGAAGACGCTGGAAGAGATTTCGCGGGAAGACGGGCGGTATGACGCCAAGGCGCTGAAGTTCGTCTTTGACGGCCTGGGGCACACAATTCAGCAGATACGCAGCGATGAGGGAGAGCCGTCGGAGCCGCGACATATCACCGGGGCGGAACTGGCCATGGGGATTGCGGATCTGGCGATCCAGCGCTGGGGGCGGCTGGCGCGGATGGTGCTGAATCTCTGGGGCGTGCGGACGACGCGGGATATCGGTGAGATTGTCTACCTGATGATTGCGCACAAGTGGATGACGGCGCAGGAGAGCGATGCGATCGAGGATTTCGATAACGTGTACGACTTCGAGGAGGTCTTCGAGAAGCGGTTCCAGTTTGAATTGCAGTAGGTCCGCCCGACGGTATGTATGAATCCGCAGATTACGCGGACGGGTTCAGATTATCATTTACTATAGCTTCGTCAGGTGTTATTTGCAGGAGGCCGGGGGATCGGTTCACGCGTGTGCGGGAATGACTGAGTAAGGAAGGACAGGGCGAGAGGAGGTTTGTGATGCGGCGAAAGCTGCTTTCGGTCTGTTGCGTTATTGCGGGGGTATTGGCTGCGCCGGTCCTGTCGGCCAATGACGACGCGTTCGAGGTTGCACTGGAGAACGGGCGGCTGGCGAATGAAGGGTTTCGGCGGTGTCGGTTGTTTGTGGACGGCTGGCTGGCGCATGCGGATGCGAAGACGGGGCTGATCCCGCGGAATCTTACACAGAGCCGCGACATTTGGAATGCACAGGATGCGGCGGCGGACAATTATCCTTTCATGGTGCTCACCGCGGCGATCACGGATCGGCCGCTGTTCGAGGGCCGCATGCTCGGTATGCTGCGGACGGAGACAAGGCTGACGAGCCGGCTCGGGGCGATGCCGGACGCGTATTCGTTCTCGAAGGAGGGGTTTGCGGAGCGGCCGGAGATCGGGCGCATAATCTTCGGCGCCTCGGAGTATGTCAAGGACGGGCTCTTGCCGCTGACGGAGTGGCTGGGTCATAGTCCGTGGAGCGAGCGGATGTTGGCGATTCTCGATTCGATGTGGGCCGCCGCGCCGGTCGAGACGCCATACGGAAGGATCGTCTCGGACAACGTCGAGGTCAACGGCGAGATGCTGCAGGTCCTGTCGCGGGTTTACTGGATGACGGGCCAGGCGAAGTATCTGGAGTGGGCGATTCGATTGGGCGATTATTATCTCTTGGGAGACAGGCACCCGACCGGTGGGGCACAGGCTGCATGGCCGGCGGGGCAATGGCTGCTGCTGGAATGTGCCGAGCCGGTGGAGGTCGGCCAGGTACGGATTGCGTGGATTTACGGCGATCGGCGCGTCTACAGGTTTGCAATTGACGTATCGGCGGACGGCAAGACATTTCGGGAGGTGTTCAGGGGAGCTTCCGGCGGGCGGACGAACGACCTGGAGGCCTATACATTCCCGGCTGCGGCCGCAAAGCAGATTCGTATCACCGGCTTCGGCAGCAATGAGAACAGTTTTACGAACATCGCGGAGTTGACGGTTCATGGGGCCGACGGCAGGCGGCGTGATGTGCAGGTTGCAGGGGCCAGCGATTTCCAGAGCCCCAACGTGCCGGCCAATGCCGTCGACGGCGACATGGCGACGCGGTGGTCCGTGCCGGGGCTTCAGGGCGGCGCCGGGCGGCTGCGGCTGCGGGATCACGGCTGCGAGATCGTGTCGGGATTGTGTGAGCTGTACGCGGCGGTGCATTTTGCCCGGCCGGACAAGAAGGCCGCCTATCGTGAGCCGATTCATCGGATGCTGGATCGCATTCTGGAGGTGGGGCGAAACGAGCACGGGCTGTTTTACAACTGGATCGACCCGGCGATGGGGGAGCACGATGTAAATCTGTGCGATACCTGGGGATATAACCTGAACGGATTCTACACCGTGTACCTGGTCGACGGCAAAGCGGCGTATCGCGATGCGACGCTCAAGGCGCTGGAGTGTTTGAATGAGCATTATCCCAACTACGCCTGGGAGGGCAGCAGCAGCGACGGGCACGCCGATTCGATTGAGGGCGCACTGAACCTTTACAATCGCGAGCCGGTGGCATCGGCGGCCGAGTGGATCGACGATGACATCAGGGTGATGTGGGCGATCCAGAAGCCGGACGGCGTTATCGAGGGATGGCACGGGGACGGGAATTTTGCGCGGACGACGATCATGTACTGTCTGTGGAAGACCCAGGGTGTGACGGTGCGGCCGTGGCGCCAGGACGTCGTGTTCGGCGCCGAGCGGCGCAACGGCCGGCTGTACCTCGTGATCGAGGCGGAAAAACCGTGGCAGGGCGCTGTGCTGTTCGATGCGCCCAGGCACAAGACGGTGATGAAGATGCCGTTGGACTGGCCGCGGATTAATCAGTTTCCGGAATGGTATACAGTCGAGGGCGACGGGCTGTACTCGGTCGAGGACGTTTACAAGGGGCTGAGCCGGACTTTCAGGGGGCGGCAGATGGAGGCGGGCATCGAGATACGGCTGAATGCCAAAGAGCGCCTGCGGCTGGTTGTCAGCGAAATATGAGGCGGCCGGCAATGCGGCGAGAATGACCATGTTCTGCCTCTGTGCCAAGGCCGCGGTGGAAGTGAGCGGTTTGTGTTCTCTGGACCTGCGGAGGTTATCGTGAAAGACGTTGGTACTGTGGGTGTTTTGCTGCTTTGTACCGTCGTAATGCTGGCGGATAATGTATGTGGTCAACATGTATACGAGCTCGTTCGGCAGGGCCGGCAGAGGGAGAGTGTCGTTGAGGGCGACTTCTTCGTGGCGCCGAATGGCAACGATACATACAGTGGTTCACATGACCAGCCGTTTGCGTCCCTGACGCGGGCGCGCGACGCGGTGCGCCGGTTGCCAAAGGACGGCGGCAAAGACATCCGTGTGAGCGTCCGGGGCGGCGAGTACTATCTTGCCGCAGGCATTGTGTTTGGGCCGGAGGATTCGGGGACGGATAAGCAGAGGATTACGTATGCCGCTTATCCGGGTGAGACGCCGGTGCTGATCGGCGGGGTTCGGCTTGAGGGTATTCGGCCATACAGGGATGGCATCTGCGTGGCCGACCTGCCGGCCGGGTGCCAAGGCCGGCAGCTTTTTGAGAACGGGGTCCGGATGACGCTGGCGCGGTCGCCGAATGCGGGGTATTTTCACCTTGAGAAGGGCGTCGATGCCGGAGGCAAGCTGGCGTTTGTCTATCGTGCCGGCGATATAGACCCGACAGAGTGGGATCTGCGAGATGCCATAGTCAATATCTGGCCGTACCATGACTGGTTCAACAGCAATCACCGTCTGCTGCGGATCGATGAGGCCTCGCGGACGATGGTTCTGGATACGCATGCCAGGGAGCTGCGCCAAGGCAACCGCTTCTACGTGCAGAATGTGCTTGCGCTGCTGGATATGCCGGGGGAGTGCTGCATTGCACACAGTGAGGGCAAGGTGTATTTCAGGCCGCGGCAGGGGAGGCCGGAAGAAAATACGTATGTCGTCTCGACGGCGCGGGCGCTGATCTCCGTGGAAGGCAAATCCGATGCAATCGTGCGGAATGTGCACTTCGAGGGGATCGACCTGGCGATCTCCGATGAGGACATTCTGACGTTCAGCAAGGCAGAGAATTGTTCAGTGCGGTTCTGCAGGATCGAAAATGCGCGCGATACCGCCGTCGAGATAAACGATCATGCCCAAAGGATTGTCGTATACGGCAACGAGATCCGCCAGAATGGGATGCATGGCGCAGCATTGAACGGCCGCGGGCCCGGCAGGGAGGATGTGAATCATCACAACGTGGTGGAGAACAATCACATTCATCACTGCGGGCGGCTGATCGGCCACGGCAACGGCGTCTACATTTCACAGAGCGGGCACAATCGAATTGTGCATAATCACATCCATCACATGCCGCGGTATGCCACGACAATCAAGGGCGTGCGTTATCAGGTGCTGCGGCAGCAGGTGGAGGGCCTGACGTGGGAGAACCGGCACGACTTTCTGCACTCGCGCAACAACCTGCTGGCTTACAATCATATTCATCACGTCAATGAAGACAGCCAGGATACGGGCGCGATGGAGTGCTGGGGGCCGGGCCGGGACAATGTTTACGAACACAACCTGATTCACGACGTGGGCAATGACGAGTTCAACCTGCAGAGCGGAATATATCTTGACGATGCGGCCGATTACTTCACCGTGACCAACAATATCATCTACGGAGTGCGGGGCACGACCGGCAATCAGCCGATTTTCGCCAAGGGTATCGGCAATCGGATCGAGAACAACATTCTCATCGTGGACAGGACCAACGAAGCGGGCATCCGTTCGTTGTTTATGGCCGACGAGCGGTGCGATCATCACGTCTACGTTCGGAATATCATCTGCTTTCAGAACAACGACCTCATTCCGTCGGGGTCTTTTGGCGCGGGTGTAGGCAACCTTCATGCAGAAGGGACGACGCTTACGTGGCGCGTGAACTCTGCGGCGGCAGGCGAATATGCCGCCTGGCTGCTGTACGCCTGTTACAATGAGCCATACGGCACGAAGGCCCTGGACGGACGTTTTGCGCTGGAAGCGGGCGGCAAGCAGACGGTCTTGACTAGTCTGCCCGACACGGGTGCGTGGGGTACGTATGCGTGGAACAAAGCGGGGGTGATCAGGCTGTCGAAGGGCGAGCAAGAACTGAAGCTTGTCAATCTCAAGGGCGGCGGTCTGAACCTGGATGCAATTGCGCTGTGCGATGATCCTGCTTGGCGGCCGACCGGCAACGCGTTGGTTCAACCGGCGGCGGGCCGACACTTGATCATTGTGCAGGCGGAAAGCTGGGTGACGCGTGACGGTCAGGGTCGCCGGGCGGACGTTTACAACTTCAACAACTGGAGCGATGACCGCGTGGCGGAAAGCGATTACAATGTGTTCTGGTGTGCCGACGGTGACGTGTCGGTCAAGGGCAGTCCCGCCGATGGTTCGTTGGACAGGTGGCGTCAACTGCTCGGCGGCAAATTCGACCGGCACAGTGTTGTGGCCGATCCGATGTTCGTGGATGCCGCCGGTCGCGACTACCGCCTCAGGCCGGAATCGCCGGCGCTGAAGTTGGGCTTCAAACCGATTGATATGAGCGTCGTCGGCCTCAAAGACGATTTCCCCGCCAGATTAGCCAGGAACTGAGAGGCCAACGGCAACTGTTGATTTGGAGGTACTGAGTAACATGCGTTCGAATGGTGTGACTGTATGCTTAATCGCCTGGTTGCTGTGTCCGGTGTTTTGTGCCGATGCAGAGGTTGTCGTCAAGTGGGATTTCACGACCGGCACGCACGGCTGGTCGGGTAATGCCCGCGTGGAGCCGGTGCGGTCGACTGCGGAGGGTCTGCTCGTCGTTGCGACGGGTGAGGACCCGTGGATCGAGGGACCGGCGGTCGACTATCCGGCCGATAAGCTGATTCGCATCATGGTGGAGATGAAGTCGTCTGCCGATCGCGCGGGCGAGTTCTTCTACGGCCAGACGTTCAAGGCCTCGGATGCGGCGCGATTCACGGTCAACAACGATGGCAGCTTTCATACGTACACGGTCTACGCAAATCGGCCGTTCGGGCCGCGGACGCGAATTCGGCTGGACCCGTGCCATAATGCCGGCCGGGTTGTCATCCGGTCGATAACCGTGGAAGCCATTCAGAAAGTGCAGCCGCCGGTGCTTTCCAAACCGACGCGTCCCGATAGAAGCTCCGCGCCTGCGATTACCGTCACGGCAGGCAAGTTGTCGGTTGTTCATTACGGCGAAAAGCCGGGCAATTTCGCGGTGCAGGTCGAAGGCACCGAAATGGCTATCGGCCATGACTCTGAACTCATTGGGTTCCTCAACGGCGGCAAGGTTGAATGGCTGAACCTCGGAGAAGCCAAAGCTGCCCGGCGTCAAGGTACTGCCATCATGACGGGTATCGCCGACTCGCGCGGTGCGACGTGGACGTTTGAACGGCGGCTGAAACGAGCACAGGGGATTGATGCGATCATCGTTGAGACCGTTATCACCGTTGACAAAGACACGCAGGTTGTGCGGCTGCCGTGGCTGACGCTTTTTGCCGGCAGGCCGGAACTTGGTGCGAAGAAGAATCAGGCAATCTTCTGCGGGCTGGAGTATCTGGCCGATGAGCCGAGTTCGTCGGATGCGGATATTGCCAAGCCGAACCACGTACGGTCGACGCCCGATCCGGTAAAGATAACGATCCCGATGATGGCGATACAGCAGGATGGGCGGTACATCGGTTTGATCTGGGAGCGTTCGGGCATGGTTGCGGCGACGTTCGATTCGCCGGACCGCATTTACAACTCCGGGCTGCACCTGATGGAGCTTTCGGCGCCGGCGGTCGGGAGGCTTCGGTTCGAGAACGACTATGCCGCGTACGCACCGTTTACGCTGAAGGCCAATGAGCCGATCAAGACGACCGTCACGATCATCGGCGGCAAGGGCGATTCGATTGTGCCGGCAGTGAAGGATTACCTGGCGCTGCGGCCGCTTCCGAATCTGCCGAAGGTAAAGGGCGGCTTCTCCGGGGCGGTCGACCTGTTGGCCCACGGCTGGCTGGATTCGAAGGCCAACGTGGGCGGGCTGTTCCGGCATGCGGTGTGGGGCAGCAGTTTCCCGGCGCAGCCTGCGGCGGATGCGGCGGTTTACATGACCTGGCTGGCGAGGCAGACGCGGGACGACGTGCTGCAAAAACGTCTCCTCGACGAGCGCGACAGGGCGCTGAGCAAGCTTGCGCCGGGCGATTCCTTTGGCGGCGGCGTTTCGCATGTGCGGCCGCCCAATGGGCCGCTGGTCTTCGGCCGCGTCGCGGAGTACGTTTTGCAGCGCAAGCGGCAGGCCCGCAGTCAGTTAGGGCGATTTGACGAGAAAGGACTCATCTACTACAAGGCCGGGGTCACCGACTATGGACGGACACATTATGAGAATCATGCCAACGGACTTCACGGACGGACGCTGGTGGAGATATTGGAGGCGGCCACGCTTTGCGGTGACAGCGAACTGACTCGCGATACCGTGGCGCTTCTGGACAAACAGACGGTGCAGTACCGCAACACCGTGCCGCGGGGTGCGCAGACCTGGGAGATGCCGCTGCATACGCCCGACATATTGGCCAGTGCGTACATGGTCAAGGCGTATGTGTTGGGCTGGCTGCTGACGGACCGGGCCGACCTCCTGGAGGAGGCTCGTTACTGGGCCTGGACGGGCGTACCGTTCGTCTATCTGGACAATCCGACCGAACACGAGGTCGGGCCCTATGCGACGATCGCCGTCCTGGGGGCGACCAACTGGGTGGCCCCGAACTGGTTCGGTCAGCCGGTGCAGTGGTGCGGACTGGTCTACGCGTCTTCTCTGTATGATCTTGCCGAGATTGACCCCCAGGGGCCGTGGCTGACGATTGCCAAAGGTATAACGCTGGCGGGGCTGCAGATGACCTGGCCGACGTCCGACAAGGACCGGCAGGGACTTTTGCCCGACTACTTCCTGCTCCGCGACCAGGTCAGCGATGGGCCCGCCATCAACCCCGGCACGGTCGGTGCGCATGTGCCGGAGGCCTTCGGAAAGGGCAAACTGTACGACATCGCAAAACTGCCTCGGCGGAAATGGTTCATTCATGCCGCCGGCGCGATCACCGGCGTGCGCGAAGACGCCCGACAGGTCATATTCACAGTGGATACTCTGCCCGGCGGATACGTGCTGATCGCAGGCCTGGACGACAAACCGATCGAGATCAAATTCGATAACCCGTTGGGCATCGACGCCGTGCCCGCGGAGGACGTCCTGTATTTCGAAGACGACCGCTGCCTGAGTATCAGACTGCCCGGGCCGGGCACCATCAGTATCCGGTGTACACCGGTCAGGCCAGGAAGCGTTCGATGATTCGGCGATAGTGAAGGCGGGCCTGCTCCACGGCGGCGATTTCGATGTATTCGTCGGGCTGGTGGCAGACGGCCGGTGCGCCGGGGCCGAAGATGACGATGGGGGCGCGCAGTGGCACGAAGTGCGGCCCGTCTGTTGTGAAGCCCACGGAGACCGTCTTGTCAATGCCCGTGACGTCGAGCAGCGAGCGCACGAACGGACAGGTTGAGTCCGTCCGCAGGCCGTTTGCCGATCTCAGGCTGGATATGTTTGCCTCGAACCCCGGGTCGGCCGCCTTCATCTGGGCGAGCAGTTTCTCGAATTCCGCCGTGATTGCCTTGTAGTCCTGACCAGGCAGCGTGCGGATGTCGACCTCGATTGTACATCGGTCAGGAATGACGTTGGTTGCTTTGCCGCCTTCGATGCGATTGATGCTCATCGAGTAGCCGCCGAGCAGCGGATCCGGCGTATGCGGAATCTCGAAGTCGCGCAGCCGGTTGAGCAGGTCATTCATCTTCAGTATGGCGTTGACGCCCAGATGCGGCATGGAGCCGTGGGCCGTTTTGCCGACCGTTGTGATTCGAAGCCACAGGATGCCGCGATGTGCGGTGATGATGTCGAATTGCGTCGGCTCACAGATGACGACGCCTGCCAGCTTGCCGCCGAGTTCATCACGATGTTGCTCGACAAAACGGACGACGCCGCTGCTGTCGGTTTCTTCGCCGGCGACCGCCGTGAAGATGATGTCGCCCTGCAGTGCAGTACCGCTTTTGACCGTCTCAACTATTGCCGAGGCCGCGGCTGCCAGTCCGCCCTTCATGTCGGCCGTGCCGCGCCCGTAAATCTTGCCGTCGACCTCCGTCGCCTCGAACGGCGGGTACTGCCACGTTGCCTCGCCGGGCGGCACAACATCCAGATGCGCTGCCAGAAGCAGGGCCGGCCGCGATCCTGTCGAGGCGACTCGGACGGTAACGTTTGCGCGTTTCTCGTCCCATATGTCAAGTTGGCAGGCAAGGCCGTTGGCTTCGAAGTAGTCTGCGACAACACGGGCCGCACCCAGTTCACCCTCCGCGGCCGTCGGCCGAGTGGGTATCAATCTCTTGAGAAGTTCTATCGTTTCCATGTGGTGATTATAACAAACCTGTCACTAAAGCAAAGTTCCGATTTGACCAGACGCGAATTTCCCCACTCTTCGGCACTTCGCACGACGGCCGTGAAAATCCCACGGGATTTTTGTTGAAGATTCGACGTCTCGCAAACATAATACATCCAGGCGAGCGGGGAGAACGGAAACAATAAAGGAGCCTTAATGGGACCAATTTTAAATGCGTTGATCAAGCTGCAAAGTATTGAGAATCGCCTACGTGCTGTCAAGTCCAAACTCTCCCGATGCAGGAGAACCGTCATCTTTCAGGAAAACCAGTTGCGCACCCTCCAGAGCGGCCTCGAGGCCAAGAAGGAGGAGATCAAGATGACGCGGGTCCAGGCCGACCGGCTGGAACTTGAGCTGAAGCAGCGCGACGAGAATATCGCCAGGTTGAGGGCCCATCTCAACATGGCCAAGACCAACAAAGAGTACTCCGCCATCCTGACCGAACTGAACACCTCCAAAGCCGACACCTCAAAGATCGAAAGCCAGGTGCTGGACCTGATGAAGAATATCGAGGCCGACGAGGCCGTTTGCGCCGAACTGCAGAAGCAGATTGAAGAGCAGAAAGCGCGGCTGGAAGAGGTTCGCAAGGATGCCGAGGCCAAGGCCGTCGAGTACGAGGCGGAGATTGCCGCTATCCAGGTTGAGTGGGACGCCGCCGCCAAAGATGTGGCGCCCGATGTGCTGGAGATCTTCAACCGGGTGGCCGACACGTATGACGGCGAGGCGCTGGCGGTTGCCGGCAAGCAGGATGAGCGGGTCGACGTTTACAGTTGCGGCGGGTGCTTCATGGGCGTGCCGGCTGAGGTCATCAACCGCCTGATGACCAAGGATGAAATTATCCGATGCTCCAGTTGTACGCGCATTCTGATCCTGCCTGAAGATCATGAGGATTGAGACGGCCGGGTGGAGGCGACCGTGCACGACAACGTGATCATTCACACCGACGGCGGCAGTCGCGGCAATCCCGGACCGGCCGCTGCGGCATACATTATTTCCGATGCGCACGGCCATCGTATCGCCGGTAAGGGTTTGTATCTCGGCAAGACGACCAACAATGTTGCCGAGTACACCGGGTTGGTGCGCGGTCTTGCGGCCGCCCGCGATCTCGGGGTCAAGGCTGTGACCATCTATACGGACAGCGAGTTGATGACGCGCCAGATCAGCGGCGCTTATAAGGTCAAGAGCGAGCATCTCAAGCCGCTGTTTGCGGAATGCATGCAGCTTCTCAGCGGCTTCAGGAAGTGGCGTGTTCAGCATGTGCCTCGCGAGAAGAACGCCCAGGCAGACAAGCTTGCCAACCAGGCGATGGACGCCCGGGCCGACGTGGAATTGGCGGCTGCCGGCCCCTCTTCCGCAGCCCGCCCGCCGGCGCGGCCCAGATCCAGGGAGCCTTTGCGCCTGGGCATTTTGCTCAGCGGCGGCGGACGGACCATGGTGAACATTCAGAAGGAGATCGAAGCGGGCCGGCTCAACGCCAAGATCGTCGTTGTGATCAGTTCGCGCTCAGACGTTCAAGGGGTCCAGCGTACCCGGGAGATGGGGCTCGAGCCGGCGATCATCCGCAGGAAGGATTATCCCGACATTGATGCGTTCAGCAACCGCATTCGCGAGGTGCTGGACGCAGCACGCGTGGACCTGGTCGTTCAGGCCGGCTGGCTGTGCCTGTGGCGCATTCCCAGGGAATATGAAAATCGCGTCATGAACATCCATCCGGCGCTCCTGCCGGCCTTCGGCGGCAAGGGCATGTGGGGGCATCACGTCCACGAGGCGGTCCTGGCCGCCGGCTGCAAGGTCAGTGGATGCACCGTTCATTTCTGCACGAACGAATACGATAAGGGCCCGATCATTGTCCAGCGCTGCTGCGAGGTCAAGCCCGACGATGATGCCGACACATTGGCCGCCCGCGTCTTCGAACAGGAATGCATCGCTTACCCCGAGGCGATCCGCCTCTTCGCGGAAAACCGGATCGTCGTTGCAGGCGGAATAGCCAGGATCCGCCCTGCCGACCGACAGGTAACGCCCTGAACGCGTCACCGCGACCGACGTCGATACCGGCCTACCGCCGCCACGGCCTGCCGATGAACCGTACAATATGAAAACAGCCCCGGCCCATTCGCCTTGCTCGTGGCGGCCAGGGATTGGGTTGCCTGGCCCCGTTGTCCGTCTCGCCGCTCTTGAGCCTATGCGATGCCTTCTTGAAGAGGTCTGAGTCGATCCGCAGGATATTCAGGTGCAGGACGAAAAGTGCGCACAGCATACACCCGAGAAATATCCGCATCGCCGCGAGCTCGTGCCAGCCCGCGTCCCATGCCCACCCTGCCGCGGCCATTACGATGAGCAGGACCAGCAGGGTTGCGTACAATACCGTTCGATAGTGCTGCTTGCCCCACATCTTATGCCTCCGTCTCCAACCAAGGCCTGGATGCAGCCGAGGCGTGGACATCATCACACGGCATATCGGAAGCATTGTCAAGCGAAAAGGATCTGCGGCGCATGAAAAAGGCAGGAATGCGGTTGCACCCCTGCCTTTGTGCAGATTTCTGATTTCTACTCTTTGGCTTCCTGGGCCGCGCCCTCCGAGTGGACGACCACTTTTTCTGTATCGAGATTCACGTCGCCCTTGACACCTTCGAACTTCAGGTGCTCTTCGTCGAGGACGCTGATGCGGATGATGCTCTTGTCGCGGAACTCCCCGCGGAGCAGGCTCTCCGAGAGCGGGTCCTCGATGTAATGCTCAATCGCCCGCCGCAGCGGCCGCGCGCCGAACTCGGGGTTGTAACCCTTCTCGATGAGGAACTCCTTGGCCGCATCTTCCAGCTCCAGGTGCAGGCCGTGCTCGATAAGCCGCTTGAAGACCTTGTTGAGTTCGTACTCGACGATGGTCGTCAGGTCGTTGCGCGTCAGCGCCTTGAAGACGATCTGCGCATCAAGCCTGTTGAGGAACTCCGGCCGGAAGTGACGCTCCATCTCCTTGTTGAGCATCTCCTTCATCTTTTCGTAGTTGGCCTCTTCGGTCCGTTTGCCGAAGCCGAAGCCCGACTGGTTCTTGATGAGCTCGGCGCCGATGTTGCTGGTCATGATCAGGATCACGTTCTTGAAATCGACGTGCCGGCCGAACGAATCGGTCAGGCGGCCTTCTTCCATGATCTGCAGCAGCATGTTGTACACGTCTGGATGCGCCTTTTCGATTTCGTCGAGCAGGAGCACCGAATACGGACGACGGCGGATGCGCTCGGTGAGCTGGCCGCCCTCTTCGTAACCGACGTAGCCGGGAGGCGCGCCAACCAGGCGGCTGACGTTGTGCTTCTCCATGTATTCGCTCATGTCGATCTGGATGAGCGCATCCGGATCGCCGAACATGAACTCCGCAAGGGCCCGCGCCAGAAGCGTCTTGCCCACGCCGCTGGGGCCGATGAAGATGAAGCTGCCCATCGGCCTGTTCGGGTCCTTCAGGCCGCTGCGGCTTCGACGAACGGCCTTGGCGACCGCGTGAATCGCCTCGTCCTGTGACACGACCGTCCGGTGAAGCTCGGCTTCGAGTTCGAGCAGCCGCTGGGCTTCCTGCTTCTCCAGCCGCGTAAGCGGCACGCCCGTCATCTTGCTGACGACCTCGGCAATGACCTCGGCGTCGACCTCGCCGGTCACTTCGTCGCTGCGCTCGTGCCATTCCTGCTGCACACGCAGCTTCTCGTCCATGAGCTGCTGAGCCTCGTCCCGCAAAGCGGCCGCACGCTCGTAGTCGGCGTTCTTGACGGCCTCGTCTTTTTCGTGCTGAAGCTTTTCGATCCTCGCCTCGATATCCGCCAGGTCCGGCGGCGGCGTCATGTTCTTCAGACGCACACGGGCGCCGGCCTCATCGATGACGTCGATGGCCTTGTCCGGCAGGCACCGGCCCGAGATGTAGCGGGACGACAACTCCACTGCCTGATACAGCGCCTCGTTGGTAAACGTCACCTTGTGGTGCTTCTCGTAACGATCGCGCAGGCCTTTGAGTATCTCGACGGTTTCTTCCTTCGACGGCGGATCAACGGGGATCGTCTGGAACCGCCGCTCCAGCGCCGCGTCCTTTTCGATGTACTTGCGATATTCGTCGTACGTCGTGGCGCCGATACACTGCACCTCGCCCCGCGCCAGCGCCGGCTTGAGGACGTTCGATGCGTCAATAGCGCCTTCTGCGCCGCCGGCCCCGACCAGGGTATGCAGCTCGTCCACGAACAGTATGACGTTGCCCGCGCGGCGAACCTCGTTGATGACGGCCTTGATCCGTTCTTCGAATTGGCCGCGGTACTTCGTACCGGCAACCATCATAGCCAAATCGAGTACTACCAGCCGCTTGTCCTTGAGGATCTCCGGCACCTCGTGCTTGATGATCCGCTGGGCCAGACCTTCGACGATGGCGGTCTTGCCGACGCCGGCCTCACCCAGGAGCACCGGATTGTTCTTTGTGCGCCGGCAGAGAATCTGCACCAGACGCTCGATCTCGTCTACACGCCCTATGACCGGGTCCAGCTCCTCTTTCTGGGCCAGTTCCGTCAGGTCCCGCCCGAAGCTGTCCAGGGCCGGCGTTTTGCTCTTGGCGCCTTTTTGACTGGCCGGTGTCATCTTCATACCCATATTCTGATAACTGCTGGTGTCCACCCCTGCACCGAGCAGGTTGAGGACTTCCTGCCGTACGTCCTCTAACTTAAGCCCGAGATTCATGAGCACCTGGGCCGCGATGCCCTCGGTTTCCCGCAGCAGACCCAGGAGAATGTGCTCGGTACCCACGTAATTGTGGTTCAGGGCCCTGGCTTCCTCAATGGCGTATTCAATGACCTTCTTGGCCTTGGGCGTCTGGGGAAGTTTGCCCATGGTCACCATGTCGGGGCCACTCTTGACGAGCTTCTCTATTTCAAGACGCAGCTTCTTGATGTCAACGTCCAGATTCTTCAAAACGTTGGCGCCGACCCCGCTGCCTTCCTTAACCAGCCCGAGCAGAATGTGTTCAGTCCCGATGTACTCGTGATTGAAACGCTGCGCCTCCTGGTTCGCCAGCGCCATCACTTTTCGTGCCCGGTCTGTAAAACGCTCAAACATAATATCGTCCTTTATCCCTTACTAAAAGCCACCCACCGAAGATGTAAAGTTTACCACAGCCGTGGGGCCTGTCAAACCAAATGGGCTTGGTGCGGCTGCGGTTTTCTCCTGTAAATGAATTAACACAGTGCTATATGCCCGGTACCGACAATTGTTCGTTCAATGGGCTGTAACGGTGTCCCGCGCATCTGCAAAATTTCACCACTCGTACTATCGACATAACTGGGGGCGGACTTTCATCCGGACGTCAAAAAACGGGCTTTTTCGAACGTGGGATGGGGGGCAAAAAAAGAGGAGACGTTCTGCGCGGAACATCTCCGAAAAACCTTCACTGCGCGTGCACAAGCGGCAGTTGCTTACTTGCTGTTGTTATCTTCCAAAAGCTTTTTGAGATAGGTGTTTTCCCGCCGAGTGGCCTCAAGGTCGAACAGGAGGTACTTGATACTGACTCGCAGGTAGTCCAGCGATTCCTGGAGGTGGGTAACGCTCTTTTTTAGCTGGTTATGCGTCTCGCGGGTCTTCTTGGCGAGAAGCATCAGCTTTTTCTGCTGGCTGTCCGGCATGGAACCAATTTCACTGACAAGCTCGTTGAGCTTCTGTTCGAAGATTGCTTCGTCCATCATCTGGCTTTTCCTTTTCGCTGTACACCCTCGTAGTCAGTGCGCCGGCCTTCCGACGCCGGGTGGATCAGGTTGCAAGGCCTATGCCAGTAGGGAAAAAGCCTGATAGACAGACAGCCGCGGGGCAATGAAACGGCCCGGGCGCGGCGGAATGGGGCTTACCGGACATCGTGTCCGATAATGCGCTCTGTGCTGATTGGAAGGAAATGTTTCAGTTTGGCAACACAACCACCTGGCGAGCCTTGCCTTCGGGCTGTTAAGTGCTTGTAATAACGTGCCTTAGGCTGCGTGTTGCTTTCTTTAAACGGGCCTGCGGGTCAGCGGCTTTGGATGTTGACGAACAGCGTCACATACGCGTCGGGCGTGTCGACCGTCGCGGTCTTGGTTGTCGTCTTCCGCGTGCCTGAAGTCAGTTGCGGCATTATCGGTGTGCCCGGCACGCCCGGATAGTTGCCGATGTCCTGCATAAGCCGATTCATCTGATCCATTTGACGTGCATACTGCAGAGGATCGAGAAAAACGTCGCCCTGGTAAAGTGCAATCGCCTGGTCCGGCCGGACGTTTTCGATGCGGGCGTTAAGCGCCATCGTCTGCCCGTGGACGGTCATCGCCGCCGACTCGCATTTATCCCAAACCGTGGCCAGTTCGCTCAGAAACGCGACAATACGTTCCCGGTCCGCCCGAATCTCGTAGCTGCGATCGTTTCTCCCCAGGCCGACCGTTGTGGCATTGTTCGTCAGGTCGTGATTATAGATAGCTTTGTGGATGAAACTGTCCATTTGCATCGGCTGAGACGTCGTCAGGTACAGCGAAGCCGTAAGCGGAAATGAAACCGCAGGGCCCGGCGTCGGCTCGTCAATTCCAGGCGCCGGCGGAGGCGTTACAGCCACCTTTTCAGTGTCGTTCAGCGGCCCTACAATGCCCCAGACGACCAGGCCGAGTATCACCACCGGGATGAACAGCATGGCCGCCGCTGTCAGAATGCGCCGCATGAACAACTGCTGCTCGCCCTTGTACCGCAGCGCCGCCGAAGACACGGCGGGCGCAATCGGTATCTGCGGCGGCACTGCCGCACGTACCTCAGCTTCCGCAGACGCGGCGGCAGCAATCGCCGGCTCGCTCTCCTGCACGACCGGCAGCGGCTCTTCCACAACGGGCTCCACAACCGACGCCGCCTCTTCTATGGAAGTTTCCGCCACTGGTGCCGTCTCTTCCACCGGAGTCTCAGCGACTTGCGCCGCCTCTTCCATAGGAGTCTCCGCCACTGGCACCGGTTCTTCCACAGGAATCTCCACGCCCGGCGCTGGCTCTTGAACAACCGGCGCCGGCTCCTGCACTACCGGCTCTTCCAAAGGAATCTCCACGACCGCAGCCGGCTCATCCACGGTCAGTTCCGCGACCGGTGCCGGTTCTTCCACAAAGGGCGCCGGTTCCTGCACGATAGGCGCCGGCTCCTGCACAACGGCCGCCGGTTCCTCTACAACCTGTGCGGCCGGCTCAACCGGCACTGTCGGCACAGGCTCTGCCGATATCCGCGGCTCGGGGGCCCGCCGGGCAACCACAAGCACACGTTTGGCCAGCCCTGCCGGCGCCGGCGACGTGGGCATGGCGTTGAGCAGTTCTTTTTGTTTCTGCAACGATTTCAGCAGGGCCGCGGCGTATGCATTGTTCTCTACAAGACGCCTGACCTCCATCCGCCGGCGGTCCGACAACTCGCCATCGATGTAGGCACTCAACAGTTCTTCGATCTTACGTTGCTCGTTCTTACGCATCACAGCACCGACTCAAGAATATCCCGTAAACTGGCCCGTGCCCGGCTCAACCGGCTCTTAACCGTGCCCAACTCCAACTCCAGGGTTTCTGCGATTTCCGCGTAAGCCATTCCTTCGATATCGCGAAGCACCAGCACCGCCCGGTGATCCGCGTCGAGCTTCGAAAGGCTCTGCATCACGATCTCACCGACCTCGCGGTTCTGTGCCAGGGCCGCCGGATCGGCCTCGTCAGTATCCGCCAGGAAGCCTTTCAACTGTGCCTTTGCGTCGTTCCACTCCGCCCCGGCCGAATCCAGCGAACGCATGCCGAATTTCGACCGACGCTTGCAGTGGTTCAGCGTCAAATTGACGGCAATCCGGAACAGCCACGTATACAAAGAACTGCCGCCGCGGAAATTCCCAATGTTCTCTATAAATCTGACAAACGTATCCTGTGCAAGTTCCGCCGCGTCGTCGCGATTCTGGCACATTTTGAGGATAACGTTGTAGATTCGGTCCTGGTACTTGATTATCAGACGTTCCGCTGCCGCCCGGTCACCGCAGCGGCACCGCTCGACCAGAACCGAATCGTCAAGACTGATATTTGCAAGCTGTTCCTGCAATGACTCACCCTGTAGAGACAAGATCATTGGGCGCACCCTACCCCGCAATTGGCATGCGCCAGTTAATCAGATGTCGCAGAACAGGTCAAGTCATTTCCCCACCGTACAGTACTTTTTGAAGATGGCAAATCGCGCGTTGACTTGATGCAGCTTCCGATAAACATCAGACAGGAATGCAATGTCAGACATAAGTGGAAGTTGAACGGCATACTTCAAGAACCGTCCCGCTCACGCAAAGAGTGCATCCCCACCGACGAAAGGCGTCTCGGTTTGCGAAGCACCTTGCGCCTAAAACGAGTATCGCAGGCTCAGGCTCGTCCAGTACTCGTCGGAAGTATTGACGGAATCGTCCCACGATGACTGGTAATAAAAGCCGGGGACAAACATGAAGCCGCTGCCCAGATCGAAATCGGTCGAGGCGCTGAAGACGGCGTGCGACCAGTCATGATCGGCCGCCTTGCCTGCCATGCCGAATGCATCGTTGTACACCACGTGTGCCCCGAGATGCACCACCTGCTCCGGCTGATTGCCGAAGATCGCCTCAAACGAGATGTCCTTGGTGAGTCCGAAGATGTGCGCCCAGCCGCCGTTGTTGCGCACCGTGCTTTTCGATTCCGACGGCCAGTAGGCAAACGTCGCATACGATGGCACAATCCCGCCGGGCAGCAGGTTGGGCCAGTAAAACTCGCCGAAGATCTCCTGTGCGTCGCCCGTGCCCGGAAGCAGCGGGTTACCCGCCCTCGGCGTGTCAGGATAACTGAAATATGTGTAGCCGATCTTGTAGTGCGTCGCGTATGCCTCGTCGACGAAGAACGCACCTTTGTAATAGGCCGTGTAGGCAAGCCACTCGCTGTCCTCGAAGCCCGAGCCGTTAGCCCGCGACATCCATACGTTGAGCCCGAAGCCCGTCCCGAACAGGTCCAGATCGATGCTTGGCTGGAACGCGCTGTGATTGTTTGCGTACACGTCATATCCGCGCCAGATGAAGCGGCTCACGTAGCTCACATCAATCACGCCGCGCAGCCCGCCTCGCTCCCTCGTGTCGGTTTGCTGAGGCCGAGCCACCACGCGTTCGCCTGCAAGCCGCGGCAGGGCAACAGGTTCACGCTCATCGGCCCAAGCCAACGGCGGCGAGACCACGTATGTGTGTGTCGGCTCCGGATCGTATGACTGCGGCGGCCAGTCCTCAGCCCCTTCCGCTGCGCCCATGACACTCATGGTGGCCACCATTTCACCGCCCCGCATGTCCACCTCCTGCGCTTCGACCACGGTCGGATACTCGACGAACTCCTCGCGCGCGTAGCCCATCTCCGCTTCGACGTCGAGTTCCATGTCCGCGGCCGTCATGTAGTCCATCTCGCCGTACGTGTCCATCGCCGCGTATTCCGATTCCGCCATCGCGGGCTCGACGTCCATATACGGGTCCTCGGCCGCCATTGGCTCAGGCTCCGGCATCATCTCCTCCGGCTCAAACATGACATCCGGCTCCGCGGCCGCAACCGGCTCAACGTAGACTGCTTCCTCCACCGAATCGGCAAAGCCCTCCCGCTGCAAGTCCTCCATGTCGCCAAAGGTGCTGGACGCCGTCGCTGCCGCTGTGCGGTCCATTGCCGTTGTGCCGACCGGCTCCACGCCCTGAAGAACGATTGTCTCTGTCTCTTCAGGCTCAAGCGCCATGCGGCTCCGGGGCAGCGCGCGGATGCCCCCATCCGCCACCGCCTTGAGATCCACCACGCCGTAATACTGCCCCGGCACTTCGAATGATTGCCACTGCGACGTCACCCCCCCGCCCGCATGCTCGGCCTCATCGCCGCGGCCCCACATGCCCGTAAAACGCGTTACGCCTATCAATCCGCCCCCAGCCACAACAATGACCGCCATCCATGACAGTTTCCGCATGATAATCTCCCTTTATCAAGTAGATTACTGCTCTCCTTAGAGTAATCTCCGCAACCCTCCTCCGGTATTTTCCCATGGCTGGCGGCGCCCTACAAGAAAAATTCTTCTGTCTCCAGAAAATTTTGAGTCTACACGCCCCCAGGGCCCGCGCAGCGCAGGCGCGCAGAGACACCCCCTTACCCGGGGGTGTCTTAAATGCGAAATGAAAATGCCGCTCAGGCTGTTGTTGAAAAAGCTGCCGCAGTCAAACCGCCTTCACCCTGCATTCGGCAAGGCTCAGGGCCGCTCAGGGTTGATGTCCCGGCTTAATCGCTGCCATAGCGCGTTTGGCGATGCCCCATAACAACAGGACAGTCCGCAAATTGGCCTGCATCACTTTTTCAACGCATCAGGCTGTTGGGACCGGCTCCGGGCCGACCGTTACGGCTTCCTTGACCGACAGTCCCTTCTCATAGCCGATCAGGCGATAGATACCTGCCCCTATCACTCCGCCCGCAATCGGTGCCAGCCAGAACAGCCACAACTGTGCTATGGCCCAACCGCCTACATATACGGCCACGCCCGTGCTCCGCGCGGGGTTGACCGAGGTGTTGGTCACGGGAATGCTGATCAGGTGGATCAGGCTCAAACCAAGCCCGATCGCCACGGGCGCAAAGCCCGACGGCGCGCGTCCGTCGGTGGCGCCCAGAATGATCAGCAGAAACATCGCCGTCATCACGATTTCTGTAAGCAGGCATGCCGCCAGTGAGTAGCCGCCCGGCGAATGTTCACCGTAGCCGTTGGCGGCAAAACCCTCGTTGATATTGAAGCCCGCTTTGCCGGTTGCAATGATGTACAGTATGCCGCCGGCCGCGATGGCCCCTATCACCTGGGCAATGATATAAGGCAGCAGGTGTCGCGCCGGGAATCGTCCGCCCGCCCACAGGCCGATGGATACCGCCGGGTTCAGGTGGAACCCCGAAATGTGTCCGATGGCATAGCCCATCGTCAACACCGTCAGACCGAAAGCCAGCGCAACACCCAAAAAGCCAATTCCCAGCTCAGGGAACCCGGCCGCCAGGACGGCACTGCCGCACCCGCCGAGAACCAGCCAGAAGGTGCCAAAAAATTCGGCCGTATACATCTTCAGTTTTGAGTTTTCATGTGTCGCCATAGTTCAATGTCTCCTGTGTGTATTGATTCGCCGGACTTTCACTTTAGTCGTCAGGCTGATGTAACATGTCAGCAGGACGATAGGCATCAGAATGCCGATTGCAGCAAGCATTTCGTTCCCCGCAGGACATTGGCCAGGCCCCTCCTGCCGTCGCACGTTTTTCGGCCGCTGGCCGCCCTTTTAGTGAGTCCGTGTCCGCAGCGTCGCACCCGTCTTCGGATCGATGTGCAGTTCCACACGCTGCCCGCCGTTTCGAAGCTCCACGTCCCATCGCCCTCGCTCGTACTCAACCTGCCTGATTACACCCATGCGCTGGTCCTCGACCGACTTGAGGATCTCCGAAAGCGGCTTGGCGTCTGTCGGCGGCAGGTCATCTTCCGCCTCCGCCCATTCGCGCCTGGACACATCGCCGGTCGTCGGATTGACAAACAGTTTCGTCCAGCGGTTATCCTTGTACGTCAATACTTCCCACATCGAGTCGTCGAACTCCAGCTCGGCGATTTGCCCCGCGCCGGAGTCTTCCAGCGACTTGACGATCTCAGACAGCGGCTTGGCATCGGGCAGCGGGACGTCATCATCTGCAGGGATCTGACCCGCTGCGATCAGCAGTGCGCACATCCCGAAACAAATCAGCTTATGTACATTCATTGCCTTATCTCCCAATCTGTTGCAGCAGGCCGTCGGGCGAAGCTTTGCCTCGCCCGACGCCACCTGCACTTCCTTCGGGACAAGGGAGCCGCTGGCGACACCCTTGTCCCGTTACCGTCAGCCGTGCCGCAACGGCTTACCGCTGCTGTTGCTGCTGACCCTGCTGACCCCCTTGCGGCTGCATGCCGCGCTTCAGGTCCTCGGTATTCCACAGCGGCTTGCCCTCGTCATCGCGGATGCGCAAGGTCTTGCCCTCAATGGTGATTTCGCTGGCCATGATGACCTGCTTGCCGTCAACCTGCGTCTTGGAACCCTTGACCTTCACGTTCTTGCCCGTTTCCCAGTCGACGTCCTGCTGCATCGCCCACTGGCGCGGACCCGCGTAAACAATGTGAGTCTTGCCGTCCTTGTCTTTGACCTTCAAACGCAGACCCAGCGCGGCGTTGTCGGCGGGCCGGAACGCTCCGACGTTGCTGATCGTGCCGTCGATCGTCACCATCGAGTCCTTCTTGAAGTTCCGGTTGTATTCGCTGTCGGGCTGCCATGCCTGCACTGACTCCTCGGGTGTTACAGCGATAAACGCAAACACAACCCAGTACGGCTCCGCCTGGAAAGTCTGATGTATCTGGCGGGCGAACTGGCGATCCGAGAGGCGATCGAGATTGCCTTCTTCGATGCGCGCCGAGTTGAGCTGGTCCTCGGTCGCGTCGAGCATGGCGTACTCCTCCTCGATATTCAGCGAAAACGCCGACCACGGCACCGCCGCTGTTTCATCGCCGATGCCCAGCACGCCGCCATAGCTCACCAGCGCATACGCCAGGCTGCCGTGCTGCGCGTCGATCACGAAATCATCGATCGTGGCAATCTCTTCATTGCTGTAATTGACCACGTCATCGCCCATGATCTCGGTGGCCTGGGACAGACGCGCCTGCATGCGCTCCTGGCCGCGCTGACCGCCTTGCTGTCCCTGCTGGCCGCCCATGGCCTGCTTGCCGCGATCCCCTTTCATCCCGTGCTGCTTCCAGAAGTCACAGACGCGCTGCTTCATCGACTGATCACTCAGCCGCTGCATGTCAATGGAATCGATGTGTGGCGCCTGCTGCAGTTGGTTGGGGTTGATGTTCAGGCAGAGTTTGCTTTGCTTCCGCCCGCTCCTGCCCCAGCCCCAGCCTTGGCCTTCCTGCCGCTGCGTCTGTCCGGGCTGCTGACCCGTCTGCCAGCATTTCTCGTCGAACGCCTGCCACGGAACGGGGTAATACGTATCATTGGCGGCAACAATGACACAGTAGACGGCGTCATTCTCGTCGTCAAAGATAACCTCTTCAACCGTGCCTAAGGACTGGCCCATCTGACCCGACTGCTGGCCCGCCTGGCCCTCTTGACCCTGCTGACCCTGTTGACCCTGCTGACCCTGTTGACCCTGCTGACCCTGTTGACCCTGCTGGCCTTGCTGCATCCCGTACATGCTCATGACCTCGCTGCCGAGCAGTTCATCGGTGCTCAGCAGTTGGCCGGCCTGCTGTCCCTGGCGCTGCTGGCCTTGCTGCTGCCTCTGCTGTTGGCCCTGTTGAGCCTGGGCATAGACATACAGGCTGACGCTCGTAATGACCAGTACACTCAGTGCTGCAAACCTGAAACGTTTCCTCTTGTGCGAACTCATCGTTTGTCTCCCTCACAATAACATTCAGAGATTGTTCTTGCCCCGGGCCGCACGGCCCGCCGGCAATCACTTCCTCAAATTCGGTTTCTGACAACGCCTGGAGAAAAGCTGTGTGCGTCCCCCCTTGAGTGGATCGCGTATCTTCTTGCTTGCTTCTCTGCCCCCCTTTCAGATAAACCCCCTTTTCAAGCATCACCGCTCATCACCGCTATCTGTACTCGAGGAACTCTATCAGACGCGAATCCCCCGCCATGGTGTTCACGACCTGCTGCGTCGCAGCGTACTACTCGGTGAACTGCGAGTCGCACTTTAGCGATTTTTCTTGCCGTCGCCTTACATACCGCACCACTGTTTTCCCCTATGTGAAACGAGCAAAAAACTGCACATCTCAAGCCCGCTGCGTGCCGTAATCAACAGTGGCGGAACGGAACAAATCAAAAGGAGGAGCATGATGAACTGGGTGAAGAGAACTGCAAGGGTGCTGGTGCTGATTGGAATCGGCCTGACGCTGATCGGCTGTCACACGGCCCGAGGCGCCGGCAAGGATATCGAAAGGGCCGGTGAGGAAATTCAGGAAGAGGCGGAAGAATACTGACGTCTTGAACCGCTAAGCAGGGGGAAGATCATGGGTCTCTTAGGATGGGCAGTCACGTTTCTGGTGGTCGCGATCATCGCGGCGATATTCGGCTTCGGCGGTATCGCAACCGCTGCTGCGGGGATCGCGGAAATTCTCTTTTACATCTTTTTGGCGCTGTTTGTCATCACCCTTCTGGCGGCACTTTTCATGGGCCACCGCCTGTCGCGGCACTGAATCTGATTCAGCGCCGCACAAAGGGTGATTCAACCTGATTCAACGCAAAGAGGCTGAAACGACGGCCTCTTTGTCGTGCGCCGAAGCAAGATTGTTCGAATTCTCGCCCGTCGACGCACACGGGCCGCACAGGAAAGGTTTGCTTGCGGCGGCCAATTCCAGAAAGAGGGACCACTCTCGTTCGAGATCGCCGATGGCGCCGAAAGACTCGATGAACTCCCGCCGCAGGTGATAGGCATTTCTCGCGCCGGACTTGAGGGAGTACAGATAGGAGAAATAATCCTGCAAGTCCGCGTTCCTGTGCTCACAAAGGAAAAGGAAAAAACCCCATGCCTGTGCATACACGTCAACATCAGAGTGTTCCGAGGATAACCGCGGCATAATCGCAAATTCATCCAACGGGATCAACTTACCCTGGCGGTAGAGTTCGACCAGCCGTTTCTTGCGGCCCTCGCTGTACCGGCCGCCGGGCAGGTAATCCGATACACAGTCTTCGAACACCAGCGCCAGCCCCTCCGTTGCCCACAACGGATACATGACGCCGCGCCTTTGCAGCCCCCTGTTGAACGCCAATTGATGGCCCGCCTCGTGAACGATCTTCACCAGTCCGGCATCGATGCCGTCTTCCACGTGTGCCGCCACCTGAGCGATCTGCCTGCCCGGGCCGTACCACTTGCGTATCCGGCCCGGCCGAACCACCGCCACCCGGTTGGTGCGGGATGAGTAGTACCCGCTCAGCCACGACAGGTCGACGTTTTCGGTTGCAAGCGCATAGTCGCAGAGCAACTCAGGCTTTCTGAAGCACATCCACTCCAATGCCGCCTCGGGCGCATGCATCTTGAAGCCGTACGCTTCAAAGCATGCCTCGAATTCGGAATATGCAAACTCGAGAACGTTGGCGATACCCTCCGCCTCGTCCGCCCGCATGTCATGCATCAAGGTGAAATGGTCCGTAGCGACAATCCTGCGCTTTCCCACGAAGTATGCAGCATCCGTGTCCTCTGCAACCGCCGGCACAGCCTCCGGCCGGCCGACAGCGACGCTGCACCATACCGCGGAAATCAACAGGATGACCGTAAGTCTTCGCATAATGGGCGGTAGAAATACCTAAACCGGTATCAGTAAACTTACCTATTATGCCAAGACCACGCCATCTTGTCAACGTGGAACTTCCGATATCCATCTGGCCTGTGATGTCGAAATCCGCCGTATCCTTGCGTCAGAAGCGAAACCCCCAGCCGGCATAAACCATGATCTCGTTGACGCCCGGGTTCTGCTGGTCGTCGATATGGGCGTTGGAAACGTGCAGCCAGCGGCCGCCGAACAGCCAGCTCTGGCCGCCGCCGGCATCAATCTCCACGCCAACGCCCAAATTCGTGCGAAAATTGAAGTGCGTGCCGTCGTCCGGCCAACTGTCCGGCCCGGCCTGTTGAACGCCGCCGCCCCCTTCAACGTTCACCGTTGTGCCGCCCCCTGAGAGAATCGGATACTTCAGGATGATATCCAATCCGAAAACGCCCGTCGTGTCATCCCGGCCGACCCCAACCCCCCCGAACGGCTGAAACGCCACGCTTGATGCCCCCCAGAAGTCCGTCTCGAACGACAAGTGGGCGGTGTACAATTCTCCCCTGTCCTCGCCGAAGGCCCCGGAAAAAAACAAAGCGGTCCGCCAGTCCGACCTGTTGTAGCCGCCGGCAAGATCTGCGTTCGGGCTGCTGGTCACATCCGCCGGCGCGTTTATCCATTCAGCGTCATCGCACAGCGGCCGCGGCAAGTCCAGGGCAAAACCCTGCGAAAGATCACAACGCAGAAGCCCCTTGACGAATGACACATCTCCATCAAGATCGAGCATGTTGCCGGCAGCCGGCTCGCCTGTTTCAGGCCGCGCCGGTTCATCCAGGGCCTCGACGCAGATCCCACCATACAGTTTGTCCTGCTCCACCTCGGTGGTCAAGGTCACATCTGCCAAGAGCAGGAACAAGCACACGACCGTGATTTGGCGTAGCGATATGCTCATAAATCCCCCAACAAAGTGCGTCTGCGCCGCGGCCATCCCCAACGGGAGATCGCCGCACGACAAGTTGATGGGATATCGTCTGATAATTCGTACAGAGTTGAGGAAATCTCGGTCCGTGGCAAAAACCTGCAAGCCTTGCGCCTTCAGGTTTGCGCAGATGGGGAATATCGCTCAGCCGCCCACCGCAGCCGAAAGAAAGTCAGATCCTGCGCGCACTCAGAATCGGAGTCGCCAGCCGCCGTAGAGCATCAGTTCGTTGAGCTCGGGGTTCTTGTCCTTATCGATGTCGAGATTACCGACGTGCAGCCAGCGCGCCCCGAAAAGCAGTTTCTGATACTGTGCCGTCTCGTACTCGAGCCCTCCGCCCAGAATCGTTCGGAAATTGAAATGCGTCGAGTCGTCCGGCCAACTGTCCGGCCCCGCCTGCTGCAGGCCGCCGCCGCCCTCGAAGTTCACCTTCATTGGCCCGTTCGTCCACACGGGATACTTCAGCACCTGGTCGAACGCCAACACGACCGCCTCATCCTCCTTGCCGACGCCCACGCCCGCAAACGGCTGAAGTGCAAGCGTCCAGTCGCCCCAAAACGGCGTCTCAAACGACGCGTGCACGCCATACAGTTCGCCCTGGCTGTCGCCAAACGCCGCCGAACCTAAGATGTCCACCGTCCAACTGCGTCCGAACGCATAGATCGTCGATGGCGCCGGTTCCCCCGGATACAACGGCGCCGGTGCCGGTACCGCCTGCGGCTCGGGCGTGTAGTTCGGGTCCTCCGTTTGCGCATTCGGCTCGGGCGAAGGCTCTGCCTGGTTAGGGTCCGCCGTCTCCACGTCCTCTATGATCAGCGTGTCGATCAGCGGTTCCAATTCATCAGGCTCCTCCGCCGGCGCTTGCGCACGCGGCGCGTCCGCCTCCAGAAGCGACACCAGTGAGTCCCATAGCGCGTCGGATTGGTTTGGGTCGCTGTCGGCCGGCTTTGCCGCGGCCGAAAAAGCCAGTGCGACCAGCAGAATAGCGAATATGCTTTTCATGTTACTCGCCCCCCAAAAACAATGCGCATACACTTCAACTGCTGCGCCGTTGCTATCGTCCACGTAAGCTGCCTCCTTTAGAACTTGCCTTGCCGCCTTTGAAAAACCACATGCCGCCGTCAATCGCCCACCGTCCGCCGCCGAATCTGTATGCCCCCTATCAACGGCGTCGCCCTTTCCGAATCGCGGCCCCAAGCGCTTGACGCTGCTCGACCGCTATCCGCCGCCCTTGGCGGCCGCCTCAGAATCCCTTATACTGTCGTCAGAAGTTTACTAACGGCTGCGTTAATCCGTAATCAATAGAAAGGTGCTCATGCTCAATCCCGCAAAATGCTGTCTGGTCGTGATCGATGTTCAGGGCAAGCTGGCCGAACTCATGGACGGCAAAGACGCCCTCATGGCCAATATCGAGATCCTCATCCGCATGGCCCGCGCCATCGACATACCTGTCCTCTGGTGTCAGCAGAACCCCTCGCGCCTGGGGCCCACCGTCCAGCGGCTTGCCGACCTCTTGCAGGGAATCGAACCCATCGACAAAATGACCTTCAGTTGCGCAGGCGACCAGCTATTCGTCCAGCGTCTCCAGGCGACCGGCGCGACCCACCTGATCCTCTGCGGCATCGAGGCCCACATCTGTGTCTATCAGACCGCAATGGACCTGCTCGACAAGGGTCTGGCGGTTCACATCGTCGCCGACGCGATCTCCTCCCGAACCGCCGCCAATCGCCAATTGGCCCTGCGCCGCATGAAACAGGCCTGCGCCGCACTTACCTGCACCGAAATGGTCCTTTTCGAGCTCCTCCGAACCGCCGAGCATCCAAAATTCCGCGAGCTTTCGCGGTTGATAAGGTAGCAATCTGTCTTCAATTGACAATCCGCACAGCGTGCCGGCCGGCTCAACGCAATTGCCAAACATAAAGATATGCGGAAAATTCGTGCCGATTCGTGTGCATTCGTGGCTTCTCTTGTAGCCGTACTGTGCTGATTCGCGTCCATTCGCGGCTTCTCTTGTCGCCGCACTGTGCTGATGCGCGTGTATTCGTGGCTCCGGCCATGCGACACGTGCCGTGCTGGCCTTAAAGCATTCTCACGAATTATTGCCTTGACAAAAACGGCGCCCTTGGTATTATAGACCTCTGTAGGCGAAGAAGTCCCGGGCCCTGAGTTGGACAGGGGACTCTGTTTTTCTGAGGAGGCATCACGCAAACGAGCGGCACGTTGATCATATCGCATTGAATCCACCTCTGTACGGCCGCGCAAGATGCTCATAGCGGGTGCGCTTCAGCGATTTGGAAGCCCCCCGGGGAGAAAACCAAAACGCCACTTTAATGGAGGAACGAGAACATGAGCACGCGCACGTACGCACTTCTGGCCATCATTTCCCTGCTGACCGCCGGCGCCCGCGCCGCCTTTATGGTTGAGGCACATAGCTCAGGTCTGGCCAATCAGAACTATACTGGCGCCGGCGTACCCAGCAGCAGCAACTGGCCCAGCCGCGCAGTAGGCGTCACCGCGATCAATGCAGTCTGGGGCAGCAGCACGGGCGAAGCAGTCTATGTCTTTTCATACACCCCAAGCCCGACAGCCTGCCCCGACGTTGACAATGTCGTTTTCACTGCCGGCACCGACCTCGGTAACGCCAGTTTTGCCTCAGGGCTCCGAGGTGGCATGCCGGGCCTGTACAATGTCTACGCCACCTGGCCCGAGTCGACGAACGTCAAGGCGGAAGGCTGCAACTTCACGATCACAAACGAGGGCGACGATGTGTTCATCCCCATGGTCCAGCAGCAGACGATCCTTGGCAAGGTGCCGCCGGGAAGTCATAACTGGCTGAAAATAGCCGACAGGGTCCGCCTCGTCACGGGCAGAACATACACCGTGACCCAGGCCGCCAACTCCACCGGCGGCGTATGCATGCGTTCCCACGGTGTCATGTGGGAGCTGGTTGAACCTGACGAACCCGTGGCCGACATTGACGCCGTCGGCGGCGCAATCTACGTTGAAGAAGGCGGCGGGCCGGACGAGTACAGCATCGCCCTCAAAGCGCAGCCGCCCATGACTGTCACCGTAACTGCCCAGCCCTCGGAACCCAACCAGCTCATTCTCAATGGTCAGCCGTCGCTTGCACTGACGTTTACCTCTGACAACTGGAATATCCCCCAGGTGGTCACCGTTGTCGCCGAAGAGGATGCCAGCGTCGAAGCTCCGAAGACCGTTTGGATTCTCCACATGACCGAAATCGCCGATGCCAATCTTATCGAATGGCACGACGCGTTCGCGGGACTGCTTGTGGCATCCGTCCGGGACAAAGATGCAGCGGCAGTGGAAATAAGAGAAAGCGATGGATCTACGGCCGTAAGCGAGCACGGCCCCACCTCGGATGAGTACACGGTTGCCCTGTCCGCTCCGCCCGTTGGTAATGTCACGGTAACCGTCAGGGCCGACGCACAAACTATGGTCGACGCAGGCGCCGGTCCTGCCCAAAGCGTCGAACTCCTGTTCGGGCCAGCCGACTGGAGCACGCCGCGCACCGTCAGCGTCATCGCTGTTGACGACGCAAACATCGAAGGCACGCACGTATCTGTCATCACTCACTCCGTTGGCGGCCTCGACGGCAATTACGCCGGCCTTGACGTCAGGGACGTCGTCGTCACTGTCGAAGACAACGAGTGTGGTGCATGGGGCTACCTGCCCTGGGACCTGAACAAGGACTGCATTGTGAATCTCATGGACATGGCCCAATTCGCGGCCTCATGGTTGGACTGCACGCAGCCGTACGAGGAGAACTGCACCGACGTGCGCTGACAATCGACAGACAGCCGCAAACGTTTTGTCCGGCCGCCAGGATCATAATGATGACATTATTTGGAGAACGGAGATGAATACAAGAGCGATTAAAAACATCGCCCTGATGGCGATCTTTGTCTTTGCTGTCGATGTCCAGGCCGCCTTTATCGTCGAAGCCTACTCGCCCGGTCTGGCGAACGCGAACTTCCAGGGTGCAGGGCGTACGAGCGACCGCAGCACGGCGCCCGGAACGACCGCCGCATACAGCCTCATGAGTACCAACGAAGCTCCAGCAGACTGGACATATTCGTACACAATCGGTGTTGATGAAGACAACTACCTGCCGGCGGCTGGTACAGATCTCACCAACGGGCTTATCGCCTCCGGCCTCGTCGGCGGCGTGCCGGGTCTCTATAACGTATACATGACGTGGCCGAGGACGACAACCACCAAAACCGAAGGCTGCAAGATCACTGTGACCAACTACCTCGAGTCAGTTGTCTTGAATCCGGTCCTCCAGAACAACGGTGGAACGGGAGAGCCGGGTGGTAACAACGGCTGGTACAAAATAGCCGATAGAGTTCCTCTCATCTGGAAAACGTATACGGTCAACCAGGTTGCAAACAACTTCCTTGGTTATTGCGGTCAACGGTCACATGGCGTTATGTGGGAGCTTAGAGAACCCTTCGTGCCGGTTGCCGACCTGGTCGAAAGCGACGGCGCCACGAGTGTCGAAGAGGGCGGCGACGTTGACGCCTATTCCGTCGTGCTCAAGGAGCGGCCGCCCACGACTATCATCGTGACGCTGCAGATTTCCGAGCCGAATCAGATCACCCTCAACGGCACGGAAACGCTCGAACTCACCTTCACGCCCGACAATTGGAATGTTCCGCAGGCCGTCCAGGTCGTCGCCGTTGCCGATTCGGCGATCGAACCTGAGGACTCCGTCTGGGTGCTCCACATGACCAGTGTGCCGGACGCCAATTTTGTCGACACCGGTTACGAGGATGCCTTTGCCGGCCTGCTCACCGTCCACGTCCGTGATTATGATAAGCCGGACGTCAGAATCGTCGAAAGCGCCGGCGCCACCGAAGTGAGCGAAGGAGGCGCAGTAGTCGACTCGTACACCGCGGTCCTTTTGTACCCGCCGGCCGTCAATGTCACGCTGAAGATCGCCACCGACGGCCAGACCCTTGTAGATACCGGCGCCGGCCCCGACGTTGCCGCCAGCCTGCTCTTCACGCCTGCAAACTACAGCGCCCCCCGGACAATCCTCGTCACCGCGGCCGATGACGATGTACTCGAAGGCGACCATGCATCCGTTATCACGCATGCCGTCGAGAGTCTCGACGGCAGCTACCACGGAATCCCCGTCTCGAACGTACAGGTCACCGTTCTGGATAACGAGTGCGGCGCCTGGGGTTACCTGCCGCTGGATTTCAATACGGACTGTGTCGTCAACCTGGCCGACCTTATGACGTTTGCCGAGATGTGGCTCGAATGCACCCAGCCCTATGGTGACCTTTGCCGGGACATGAGATAGGCAGATTAAGCAGCAGCGTGTGCAGAGGCCCCGCAAAGCGGCAGCCTCTGCTGGTATGTAAGTGTAAGTGAGTTCTGTTATTTTGTTTGGAGGACTATTGATGAAGAAGAGAATGTTCCAAGGTGCAGCGGTAATCCTCGTGATTGCGTTGATCGCGGCAAACGCCCACGCGGGGTTCATTGTGGAGCCCCACAGTTCCGGACTTGGCAATGCCAACTTCACCGGCGCAGGCACTCCCAGCCTGGCCAGCAAGGCGGTTGGCCTCACCGCCACCAACAGTATCTACAGCGGCACGGGCTCCCCAGACAGTTCACAAACCTTCGTCTATTCGTATACACCGGGCGTCGACGCGGACAATGCCGTTATCGCTGCGGGCACCGATCTCGGTAACGGCCAGCTTGCCACCGGTCTGGCAGGCGGTGGGTCGGGCCTGTACAACGTGTACATTACGTGGCCGCTAACGGCCAATGTCAACGCTGCCGGCTGCGAGATCATCATCCAAAACGACGGTGATGACGTGGTCCATGCCGCCCTCGACATGAACACGGGCGGCACGGGATCACCCGGCGGCAATGACGCCTGGCTGCTGATTGCCGAAAATGTCAAGCTGACCGCGGGTACCACTTACACGGTCACTCAGACCGCCAACGCATGGACTTGGACGTCGATGCGCAGTGCAGGTGTGATGTGGGAGTTCCGTGAAATCCCCGAGCCGGCCACGCTGATGCTCCTTGGGCTTGGCGGTCTGCTGTTTCGACGTCGCCGCTAACGTACGCCCGTAGCTCTGAGGCGGTTTTCTGTTGAATGTCTTGGGGGCATGGCGTGTCATGCCCGTCCAGGGGCAGCCTTTTCGGCGCGGCCGTAAGGGACGGAGAGGGTCTGGGGGACATGGAGAGTCCACGGACGCGCAGAAAGGCTGCCGGTTTTTTGAATACGGATGGGAACGTGATGAAGAAGTGCCTGTGGTCTGCGGTGATCTTAACGTGTGTCGGCGGGTTCGGTTGTTGCGCTCGTGCTGACGTGATCTGTCCGCGCGGCGACATAAACGCCGATTGTTTCGTTGACATCGAAGACCTCGCGGCCTTCGGAACCCACTGGCTGGCAGGCACCCTCTGCCCGCAGGCTGGCCTCAAAGCCCACTGGCGTTTCGACGAGAGCGGCGGCACTGCCGTCCTCGACGGCAGCGGCAGCGGCTTCACCGGCCAACTCAACGGCTGCACGCGCATCCCCGACGGCGTATTCGGTCCCGCCCTCCAACTCGACGGCCTCGATGATTTCGTACAGGCCCCCTGCGTCCTCAACCCCGCTGACGGCCCGCTCAGCGCGTTCGCCTGGGTCAGGGGCGGCCGGCCAAGAGAAGCCATACTCGCCCAGGCCGACGGTTCCGGCATCGGCTGGGAATGGCTCCAGGCCGCTCCGGACACCGGCAATCTTCTCACCCGCCTGACCGACGGAAACTCAATCCTCACCAGCAATGTGAGTATCTGTGGCGACAACTGGCGCCACGTCGGGGTTGTGTGGGATGGTGCCCGCCGTCGCCTCTACGTCGACGGTATCTGTGTCGCCTGCGACACCGAGCCGCTCGACGGCCTCCTGTCAAACGACGGCCTCATGTACATCGGCCGCCAGAGAGTTTACAGCCCCGATCTCTTCTGGACCGGCTGCATTGACGACGTGCGAATCTACGATCGCGCGCTCGACCCCGTCGAGGTCGCCGCACTTGCCGCGCCGCCCGTCGTCCCTGACAATGCCGACCTCGACGGCCGCACCGGTATCGACGCCGCCGACTTCGCCATCCTCGCGCATAACTGGATGCTCGACTTCTCCGGCGAGTACCGCTGCATCTGGGTCGATTCCTGGAACTGGAACCGCAGCTTCATGAGTCGCGACGAAGCCGATGAACTTATCGCCACCTGCCGCGCCAACAACATCAACACCGTCATCGTCGAAGTCCGCAAGGTCGGCGATGCCAGTTACAATTCGAACATTGAGCCGCGTATCGAATCTTACATCAAAGGCGGTCCCTCCTTTGACCCGCTGGGCTACCTCCTCGAAATCGCCCACGACACATCGGGCGGCAAGAAGTACATCCAAGTCCACGCGTGGTTTGTCGTCCACCGGATCCTGAAAACCTCTACGCCCTACAGTCCGCACCACGTCCTTTCACTGCATCCCGAATACATCATGGAAGACATAAACGGCAACACGGTGTCGGACGGGTCATATTATCTCGATCCCGGCCATCCCGGCGCAGTGGACTGGAACGTCGCCGTCATCCTCGACTGCCTGCAGAACTACGACATCGATGGCGTCAATCTCGATTACATTCGCTACCCCGGCCCCGCGTGGGGGTACAACCCCGTCAGCATCGCCCGTTACAACGCCTTTCACGGCAAATCCGGCCAACCCTCCGGCCAGGCCTGGGCCGATTGGCGCCGTGAATGCATCACTAACGAAGTAAAGAAAATCTATGTCAAATCACTCATGATCAAGCCCCACGTTGTCCTCACCGTCGACACAATCAACTGGGGATGGGGCTATGACAATTACACTTCATCATCCCCTTACGCCTCCGTTTTTCAGGATTGGGTGGGTTGGCTTCGGCAGGGCATTATTGATTACAACACCTTCATGGGCTACGTCTGCCAGTCCTGCCCATGCGTCGATTGCCCGGTCCCGAATCCCATTCGCTATCAGAACTGGGCGAATCTGTCATTGGCAAACGATGATAAACGCGGCACCATTCTCTGTACCGCCGCCTACATGCAGCTCAGTGTCCAGGACGCCATCGATCAGTTGCTCTGGTCCCGCGCCGCCGGCGCCGCCGGCCTGAATATCTACGATTGGTACAGCGAGGTCAAGGACAACCAGTACGGCCAGACCCGCAGCGATTTCTACCGCGAACTGAAGAACCAGGTATTCCCCACCTGGGTCGACCCGCCCATGCACGCATGGAAGGTCCGCCCCCGGACCGGTATCATCGAAGGCACGATCACTGCGCCCGACGGGGCCGGGGTGGACCATGCGCGGGTGATGATAAACGGAAAACCTGAAACTGCAAATTACACGGACGGCAGCGGCTGGTTTGCAATTATGGAAGTTCCGCCCGGCACTCACGCAGTTCGAATTTCCGTCCCCGGCCGCACGGACCTCGTTGTGGGCGTCACGATCCCCAATCCCGGCGATATCGTCACCCTCAACGCAACCTTCGCCGACTGACCTGGCACTTTCGCCGACTGATTCCGGGACGCTCGGGTTTTCGCCGACCGCCCCAGGACATTTCGCTGACTGATTCGGGAGTCTCCGACAATAACCTTCGCCGATTGGCCGCCGACTTATGCGGTGCGGGTTTCAGCGCGTGGCCGCACGGTTTCCAATCCCGGGGGATGTCGTTACCCTCAAGACTCCGCACCTGGCGCCGATTGATGGGGCATTTTATGGGGTGTGGGTTTTTGCGCCTCAGCATTATGTTTTTGCATTTCACACTTTTGGGCGGGTCGGGCGTATATATTTGGAGAGTGAGGGCTTAAAGTGAAAGGGTGGTGCCATGATTACTGCAAGTCCGAGAAAGGCGCACAAGTTCTTCAAGGCAAAAATGGAGTTTACGACCGGGCCGGCGGAGCTGAACCAGATGATCAAGGACCGCGAGAATATCAACATCGTTGATGTTCGGGCCCGCGAGGATTATGAAAAAGAGCATATTCCGGGGGCGATGAACCTGCCGAAAGACCAGTGGGACACGTTTGCGGGGCTCAGCCGCGAGGTGACCAACGCGATTTATTGCTACAGCGAAGAGTGCCACCTGGCGGCGGCGGCAGCCATGAAGTTCAGCGAGCACGGTTTTCCGGTGATGGAGCTTGAAGGCGGCTTCGATGGGTGGAAGCAGTACAACCTGCCGGTTGAAGTGACGACCTGAGCCGGCAGGAGACGGGCTTTCTTCAGGGAAGCAGGACCGGTTGCGGCTTAACGGTTCCGCCAACTGGTTGATTGACCCGGCGCCACAGGGTTGGCGCCGGGTTTTGTTGTATATGGCGGGGGATACGCGGTAAATGAGGGGCTTTGCGCGCAGATTGTGGGTGATTTGCAGGTGAAAGGCAGGATTTGCGCAGGGATCTGCGGGTATTATGCAGGGTTTTGCGGGCCGTGGGCGGTGAATGTGCCACGATGCAGGGGCTTCGGGCCAGTGTGCGGGTCTTGACGGAGATTCGGCAGAAGGGTCGATCAGGGGATCGGGCGAATCAGGATATCCTTATACCAGGCCTCACTGGGCGGGCCGGAGTGAATCTGGAGTCCGATGATGCCCTTTTGTTCGATGTTGTCGTCCGGTTCGGTATAGTCGACGGTCTGGAATCCGTTAATCCAGAGCTGGATTCGCCTGCCTTCGCACCTGATCATGTAGTCGTTCCACTGGCCGGGCTTGAGGACCTTGTCCAGTTCGGCGCGGTCGGCCTGGGCAAGGACGCGGTTGCGTCGGGACTCGTCATAGAGGCAGCCCCAGTAGTGCTGGCCCATGTCGGCCTGGTAGCCGATCATCTCGTGATGATTGGGGATGCGGCGGGAGCGGATCTGGATGCCGGCGTTTGCATGGGCGGGGTCGCCTAAGAGTTTGACCTTGAGCTGCAGGATGAAATCGGCGTACTCTTTTTCGGTACAGAGGAATTCGTTTCGGGGGATGGAGTGCTTGAGGCTGCCGCCGACGATTTCGCCGTCCTCGATGCGGAACATGTCGCGATTGCCTTCCCAGCCTTCGAAGGTTCTGCCGTCAAACAGCCGTATCCATCCGCCGTCGGCGACCGCGTCGGGGACGCGGCGGATGCCTTTGAGGAAATATGCGCCGACGGAGCCGGTCAGGTGGGTCAGGTCGGCGTTTTCGACATTGGACAGAGCGATGATGGTGAGGTTCTTTGCGGGGTGGCGTTCGTAGCTGATGGTGAAGCCGGGCGAGGTCCCCTGCACACACCAGACGGGCTGTTTGTCGTCGTCGTGTGATTCGATGAGGCCGAAGGCGTAGTTGACGGTGGGGCCGTTTGGAAGTCTGGGGCCGGTTCGGGTGATGAGCGAACGGAATCTGGGGCCGCCGATTTTCTGTTCGTACAGGGCCTTCTCCCAGAGGACGAGCTGGTCGATGGACATGTAGAGGCCGCGGTCTCCAACGACGTGGGGATTGGGGTCTTCGACGCGGGCAAATCTGGGTTCTTCGGGCGTTGTGCGGTAGCCGGCGGCCTTGTTTTGAACCTGTTTTTCGGGGTGGTCGGCGAAGACGGCCTCGATGCCCAACGGGCCGAAGAGCACCCGGTCGCTGTGTTCGGCCAGCGAGCCGGAGGTGACGCGCTTGACGATGAAGCCCAGGAGGAAGTAGTTGCTGCGGCCGGACTCGTGTGCGTGGTATGTGCTTCTTGTTCCGGGTTCGAAGTCGAGCGGGGCTTCGGCGAGGAGGTCGACGATTTTAAGGTCGTCGGCGGTCTTGAGGCCGGCCTTTTTCATGAGGGCCGCGTAGTCGGGGATGCCGCTGGTGTGGTAGATGAGGTGTTCGAGCGTGATCGGCGGGGTGCGGCGCGGCATTTTGGGGATGAAGGTGCGGATGTCGTCTTCGAGGCGGATGGCGCCGTTTTCGATGAGCATGGCGATGGCGGCGGCGGTGAAGTGCCGGGAGAGGGTCGACAGGTCGAAGGCGGTCTGCGCGGTGATGGGGGTTTGGGTTTCGACGTCGGCCATGCCGTGGGCGCGCTGGTAGACGAGGCGGCCTTCCCTGATGACGGCGATGATCCAGCCGGGCTGTTGGGGCGTTTCGGCAGGCATGCCTGCAAGAAGGGCCTCGTCGACGGCGCGAGCGATCTGGTCGTCGGCGGCGGTGCGGCCGGCGAAGGCAGCCAAGTGCAGCAGTGACAGCATGATACAGACGGTCGGGCGCATGTTTGCCTCCTGATTGCGTGTTGTTACGCGGCCATTATACAATGTCGGGCGGCGGGGCGGCAAGGGGCAGGGGCAGTTCGCGGACTGCTTTGCTGGCTGGGAGCAGACGCCTGTCAAAAACTTCATCTGTGACTCATTCTGGCGCGGGGGCCAATCCGTACCGTTGTAATCGAAAGAGGGCCTCCGGTTTTCCGGAGGCCCTCTGGAGCAATTACGCACGCTTGGGGCGGAGGAGAAAAGAGCCGCCAAGGGCCATGAGAAGCAGTGTGGCCGGTTCGGGAACAAAGGTTATGTTGTCGAAGACACCTGAGGCGCCTTGGGAGTATAACTTGATGTTGAATGAGCTGCCATCAAGCCACAGACCTGACAAATACCCAGCTTGATACGTCCAGCCAGGCTTGCAGTGGATCGTGATATGGTTCAGGTCGCCGGGGGCCGGATAATAGGCGTTGATTTCGTCAATCTGACCACCAGTGAGCACGACAGAGACATTATCTGTCATTTCCAACAATCGCACACTGCCACCGGAGAGATGAAGCTGACTATTCTCCCACAACTTTATGTAACCAATTCCGCTTACGCCATATACATAGGGAGAGGAAGTGCTCTCGATATCCAGAACGCCGTTATCCCTGCCCCAAATTAGTCCCGCGCCTCCCCCGGTCATAATCAAGCTGTCATAGCCATCGATGGTCATGGAATTGAAATAACCGTCTGTGACCGTATAAATAGTCGCGAAGGCAGAAACGCTTAAGGCGGCTATGAGGGACATTGGCATTAATGGTTTCATAATGCTCTCCTTCAATCAGTCAGTATGCTTGAAGAACAAAGGGCCTGCCAACTGTATGGCAGGCCCTTCCCAACGTTAGCGGCTGCGACGACATCGTCTGCGAAACAGACAAATACCCCCTGCGCCAAATAACAACAGTGTTGCCGGTTCGGGGACTACTTTGATGTTTGACCACGCTGAATCGAAATCGGGGTGATTGATGAACCTGATGTCAAAGCGGCTGCCGTCATCCGACCATAAACCAGTGATGCCTTTAATCTTGCCATTCTCGTACTGCCATTCCCAGCCGTCTTTGGCATAGATCAAGATATGCTGTCCTGTCGGTTCACCGTCTACCCACTCTACGAACTGCATACTCGTGATGCCGTCAATCCGTCCGCCGCGAAGCTGAGCCGTGGCGTTCTTCTGAACGGTGAGTTCCTGCATGAGACCGCCGTAATAGTCCAGATGGCTGGTATTCGTGATAGCAAGGTCCATGATACCGCCTATGTCAGTGCCCAACGGGGCGCTCGTTGACCACACTTCAATACGGGCGGAATCTCGAACCTCGATAACATCCGCTCCACCACCGTCTATCACAAGTACGCCGCTGAGCCAATCTAATCCCAACACGTACTCACCATTTGAGATCACACGGTCAGCGTACTCATACCCTGCGTCGGCGGTTGCGATACAAAACCCAAGCCACAGTAATAATAGCAGTCTTTTCATCATCATGGTTCTCCACACTCAATTCACTCGATTAGTCCGATTGCCCGACACTTATCGACGAGGTCTCCATAGATCGCGTCCATGAAGTTCTGCCAATCCTCGACGTCGATCTCTTGCCGCATATCCGGATCACTCAGCCAGATCGTTTCAAGTTGACCAAGGATATGGACGAGGCTGTCAATTTGTTCTGCCGCATCATCTTCGGGAATCGCTGGGCTTTCGAGCGACACTGCCGACAAGCCTGTCGAACCTCCGCCGGACATCATTTCCATAAGCTCCTGTTCTTGCAGCCAGCATGCCGTCCACATCCACGGAGCCTGCTCGACGAAGGCGGCAAGGTCAGCGATATCAATGGCATATTGGCTTGAGCCCGCGGCCGAAAAGTTGTATTCGTAGCCGGGCTGCCACAATGCCATCGCCTCCTCGGACACGTATCCGGGACTGTTTGGATCGGCCACGTACTCGTGGTCGGGATGGTTAGGATCAACCACCGCGGGATCGTTGGGGTCGTGCGCGCCCCATACCTTGGCAAACCGGGCGAATTCATGGAAGTTCACGATTCCGTCGGCGTTCAAGTCAAACGTGTTCGACACATCCTCACACGTCACTTCATACGCGCCGCGGTCCACCGCCGTACCATACACCCTGTCCTTCTTGTCCATCTCCAGTTGGCTCTGGTAGTTGAGATACGGGTTGCCCGTATCCCGACAAGGTGAATCCAGCGAGAGTCTCATGTTGTTCGGGTCATAATAGGCGAATTCAGGATCGACACTTATGTTCTCGTTGACGGAATTGCAGTCCTGAATACAACTATATCATGCGGCATCATCCGCTGAGAAACCCGCAAGCTGTGGGCCCGCGTTGTTGTTGTGATAGACAATACAGTTTTGCAGTTCCGGCAGAGTACTGCCCATCAGCAACAGACCTGCCGCTTTATTGCGGGCGACTGTCACGTTCTGCAGAAGTGGCGGACTCGGCGGATTGAACATAAACACGCCAGCGTTACCCGTTTGACTCAAATCGCTTTCGGAGACGATGCTGTTTCTGCAGATCAAAATCGAATCCAGACAGTAAATGCCATACCTTTGATTCTTTCTCACATTGCAGTTCTCAACCTGCAGCGTGAAGCCCTCTCCTTCATGGTACACAGCGTACCAACGATTCTGCTTAATGTCGCACCACTTCAGGAAGACATCGCCGTTAACGGCACGTATTCCAGAATCCCGCCCATCCGCAACGATGCAATTTGCGACGGAAAAATCCACGTTCTCGCCGGAGACACAAGCGTCACGCGCTCCGCTGACGGTAAAGCCGTCAAGAACGGTATTATTGCCCATCCGAACAATGGTCCTGTTGCGTTCGGCGGCGCAGATTTGAAGGTTCAAAACAACGAATAGTGTGCAGAGACAAAAAGATTTGCTAAACATGGTCTTCTCCTTAAGACATCGTGTCTTTTCTTTTTCTAATTACCTTTTTCGAATCAACAAGATTCCTACTGTCATCAATAGGAGGCTGGCGGGTTCGGGGGTAATGACATTAACAGTCGTCCATACCGGGGTAATATCAAAGTCTTCTTCGTTGTCGAATAGGATTCGAAAGGGCGAACCATTCCACCACTGCCCCTGAATGCCTTCCATCCTGTCATTGGAAATCCACGACCAGCCCGGCAGCGCATAGATGTTGACATGCGTTGTTGTGGCATACTGGAAACTGGTGAGGTAATCAATGCGCCCGCCATAAAGATCGGCTGTGGCATAATCGTAGACCATCAGGTTGAATGTTTGGCCGTCATAATAGTCGAGATGGCTGTTGTACTTTAGGCCAATGTACTGAATCCCGCTGAAGTAATCAGGCCCCAGAGGGCTTGTTGACCGCACTTCAAGGCGACTGTAACCTCGCATTTCAAGGCCTACTGCCCCCCCGCCATCGACAATCAGAGGCTGTGTGTCGCTGGTCCAGGTAGCGTGTCCCGCATATTCGCCCGCGGTGATCCAGCCATCGTTCCAAATGTCACTCGAACCGCCTGACGAAACAGAAACCAACATGCACACAAACACAAAAACGCTGATCATTCTTTTCATGATATTTGTTTCCTAAAAAAGGGCCCGCATCAGAGGTTTCCCGTGCCGCTGAGCACCGTTGGGTATTTTGTAGGGTTGCGTTCCTCCAAAGGGCACCCGCCCGGCTTGAAGCCGCCGTAAAGCGAGATTCCCGGCAACGACGTCAGGTCGAAGCTGTCGTCTTCGCTGTCGCCCGGCGAGTATGTGCCCTGTGCCACGTAGATGGACTCCACCTCGCCGCAGACCGCCGCCTCTGCACACGCAATCGCATCTTGGAGGGTAAGAAACGCGTTCTGCCAGTCCACGCCGGTCTGCGCGCCCCCGGTGGCCGTTTTATCTACATAAAGAGTTTGCGGCGGTGTGATATAGCAGCACACCGGCGTATCGAGAACCGCGCGGGCCACCAGGCGAACCTCAGGAACAAGCCTATTCGGGTCATTGGGATCATGCACGTAGACCGTGCCCCACAATTCCGCCAGATTATGCAGATACGTTCCGGGGGCAGCGGCCTCGTTGACTGTTACGGTAAGCTGCACCGAGCCGGAGGCGTTGGGGTCAATCGGTCCAAGCGCCCACGCGTAACTGTTGGTGGCACCATCCCAGCCCGGGTCGGGTGGATACAATACGATGGGCGGGGACGCATTCGGGTCATAGCCGAACGTCCATTCTCCGTCCGGGTAAGTCACATTTGGTGATAACCAGTCAATAATGAACGCGTTCTGCAATGTTTCGTCGTCATCGTTGGCATAGTAGAGCGTATAGGTAAGTTCCTGCCCCGGCTGGCGGCAGTCTGAGGGGTTCTCGTCGTCCAGATCGTCGTCCTTATCGAGGGAAACGCATGTTATCGCTTCGACGATGGGGTCTTCGATCCACGAACCGCCTGATCCGACGTTGTTGAAAAGAATACCTCCTGTTGCCGCAGTGATCTCGCTGGCTTGGTGATGTCCGCTGTGCAGCTTATCCAAACCGGCGTTTACGGTGGTCAAATTGAGAGCGAACACTGTAATCCACTGATCGGTCAATGCGGCGATAGTGGCGTCGAGCGTGGGATAATAGCCCTCCGGCGGAGAACCACCCGACTCGTCACCCGCAACGTGCCCTGGCATATCACCGGACCAGATCAGAATCTTTTGCGCGTTGGCCCGCCCGTTGAAGCCAAGGTCTCCGCTCGGCGTAAGCCAGTTTTCTGTGATAGTGACCATCGCCTTCAACTGGCTTTCCGGTTCGTCCCCGCCGTTGCCTGTAGTCAGCCCGTCTAATGCGGCCATGGCTTCCAGGAGACTCGACGTGAACGGCTGATCCAGATTAACGCCATACGCGCTGTAGTTGCCGCCATCCACGTAGTTTCTGTAATCGGCAACGCCGTACATGATGGTGTCCGAACACGGTGCGTTGGCGTCGATGGCTGCAATGATGCCGTTCAAGGCCGTCTTGACGTTCTCAATGCCGGACATACTGCCTGTGGTGTCGATCAGAAAAAGCACATCGGTTGCCGCAAAGCTGTAGGTGCTGGTAATCGCTATAACGCTGAAAACAAACCCCAATTTGAATACCGTCCTCATTTGTTACCTCCGTGATTCCAAGTCAATTGTCTTGTCAACTGCATTGTTACCCGATACGCGTTTGCTTTTTGCCATGTCCTCCCTTCTGCGGCAAAGGATGGGGTTGGGGATGCCGCTACCCACGCTCGTGTGCGGTTCGCCAGAACCGGTGCAGAACGCTCTCACGACACCCCCGTATCGGGGGGTCGAGTTGCGCATTCTGCACGTTGAAACTGGCGATTTCACACGAATGCTACAAGTCGAATCGACTTTCACGTTGTCAAAGAGCCGCCGCCGGTGAGGCAGCATGCAGGTATTCAGCATTTCAAGCTTAATGGCACCCAATAGACACGTCAACAATATTCTCCTGATCTGGAAACCTGCGCCGTACTCCATTGCGTTCATTTAATTGTCCCTCTATACATGCACGAACCTGCGTGTTTCGTGCGAAAAATCCGGTTTTGTGCGTGGGTGGAGGAT
>DAOTMV010000033.1:0-43795 GCA_035450485.1 Anaerohalosphaeraceae bacterium
CGCATACCACTGTAAAACAGCAACTTACAATCTATTCAGCAAGCCCTAAATTACGCGCGTTTCCGCCTCTATCGGTCCGCGTCACCTTGTTTTTACGCATTCCTCCGTCGCCTGTTCACCACCGCCGCCCTCGGGTCAAGTCCCCGGGCGGCGTGGTCGATAACATATGAGGGAATTGTCGAAAATCGGTTGTTTCGCGATAAAAAGTGTTGACAGGATTCGAGGCCGCTTCTATAGTGTGCGTCCTGGTGACGGGGCCGTAGCTCAATTGGTTAGAGCATCGGACTGTCGATCCGAAGGTTGAGGGTTCGAGCCCCTTCGGCCTCGCATTGTAAGCCCCTGTAAGTCACTGACTTACAGGGGCTTTCTTTTTGAGCGTGCTCATACGGTTCGGGTCGCAAGGGCCCGGCCGCGAGCGACATGTCATGTGTTCTGCGTGAGGAGAAAACAGGATGGTGCGAAGCGGTATTGCTCTGGCGGCGGTCGTATTGGCAGTTCTGGCGGGCGGGTGCGGCAGGACAACAACTCCCCAGCGAGACTACCTGGGCATAGTCTTTCCGAACGAGTGGATCGGCGACATTGACAAGGCCGGCTTCGGTGAGCCCTCGGGTATTTGCTGGCATGCCGGCCGAGGGACGCTTTTCGTCGTCGGTGACGAGGGCGACATCTGCGAAATGAAGACCGACGGAACGATGCTCAGGCAGAAGCACATTCGCGACGCGGACATGGAGGGCATCACGTACGATCCGGCGTCGGGCCTCCTTTACATTGCCGTCGAGGAGGATGAGGCGATACTTGAAGTCCATCCGGAGACGTTCGAGGTGCTGCGCGAATGGGCGGTGCCGCGCCAGTTCGCCGGACGCACGCTGATGCGAAAAGGCGGCGAAGGATTCGAAGGGATCACGTTCATGCCCGATCCCGCACACAAAGAAGGCGGCATCTTCTATGTCGCCAACCAGGCATTCGTGCTGACCGACCCCGAGGACGTTTCCGCAATCCTGCGGGTGGAGCTTCCGCTTCGCAGCAACACCGGGCCAGCCAGGATACTCGACTATTTCGAGCCGGGCATCATTGATCTTGCCGCATTACACTATGACGCCCAAACGGGCAACATCCTGGCTGTCTGCGATTCTCCGAATATGCTTCTGATCTACTCGCCGCGGTTCGAGCTGCTGGATTTCTATGCCTTCCCCGGAGACAACCAAGAGGGCGTCACCGTCGATTCGGACGGCTTCATATACATTGCACAGGACACCGGCGGCATCATCAAGCTTAAATGGCTTGGCCGGTAACGATTCACGCCCGATCAGCCGCCGGTCAGGGCCTCTTGTAGCGTCTTGAGGTTGGGGGCGGAATACGCCATCGCGATGAGTGCATCCTCTTCCTGGATGATGCACTCGCCGTCAAGCCCGCCCTTGCCGGCCCGCGGGTTCAGGATAACCTGGTCGCCCCTGCGTATCCCGAGCAGCACCACGGGATTGGAATTGTTCCTTTTTTCGTAGAGCAGTGCAGCACACTGTGCGAAGGTCTTCCCCACGAACTCGTCCGGGAACGCATCCCGCGTAATGATGTAGATCTCATTGCCTTCGAACGAGTACGTCAACAGGTCCTTGTAGACGACCGAAAGCTGCTTGTTGACCGCACAATGGGCCAGAATCCCGACGCCGATTTCCGTGGTGCAGATCGTCTCGTCGGCGCCGGCGTCCTTGAGGTGCTGGCAGTTGTCCGCGTTGACGACTTCCGTGATGATGTGCGGCCGGCGGCTCTTGCACTCGCTCAAAAGCGCCAGGATGATCATGGCGCTCTTGGCGTCCGGATCCGGGCTGTCGGCATCGGACAGCACGATGACCGTATCTGCGACGCTGACGCGGGCCTTCTTCAGTGTGCCGTGCCGGATGGGATCGCTGTCGATGAAGTAGACTTTGTTGAAGTGCGGCAGGTCCTTCCTCTGCTTTTCATTCGTAACGTTGTTGTGCACGATGACAATGTCGGCATCCGGTTTTCCCTCGGGATGGCGCAGTTCGGTGATGACGCGTTTTCCCCTCTCGTTCCAGTTGCAGATGACGATGTGATTGCTGACGTCTTTGGGCATTCGTAACTCCTCTCTTTTGAGAAAGGCTGCGGCAAATCGACCCGCCACAGCCCCAAGGAAAACCACGCTCAAAACGAAGATCATGATGGAAATCACCCGGCCGGGCCACGTCACGGGATAGCGGTCCTCGAAACCGCTCAGCACATAGATGGTGATCGACCAGAACGATTCGCCAAGGCTCTCGAAGGACTTGTTGTTGTACCGTTCGCAGAAGAACATGGCCAGCGTGCCGATGATGTAAAGGCACACAAAGATCAGGACAAGCCGCACGTGGATGTGGTTCTGGGCGAATCGTCTGATCGCCGAGCGGTACTTGATTACCTGGAACAGAGCCACGAGACAGACACAGCTCCAGATGATCGTGCCGGCGTAATCCGACAAGCTCTTGCTGAGCAGCCCCTTTTCCAAGTAGTACGCCCTGGCCTCGGGATGTATAGGGATAATGGGCTTAAGCCGGTGATCGAGAATGCCGTAAAGCCCTTCATCAAAAGCAATATGGTGGCTGCTTAGGTCGGCCCCCTCGACGCCGTGACGGAGCCGAATCGTCTCCTCCTTCTCGAAGATCAGACGTGTGAGCGTGCCGACGAAATTAGCCGGCAGTTGTCGGCCGGAATGCTCGAGATCATGGCGAGCCACGAGAATCGCGCGCACGCCAACCGTATTGACCGGCCGAGGGTTGCCGTAGGTGTTGGCGGGTATCGTCGTATAGACGAAATAGGGAAATGCCCGTATGAGGCGATTGGCCAGGCCCTCTTCGATCGGGATCAGCCGCACATGATCCTGCAGCGCAACGCCATTCGTTTTCTCGGTCAACAGAGGCGTGGGGATACCCGCGGTGATAACGGCCGCATCCAGCGAGTTGTTCAGAAGCATATCTCGGGCCTCGCTGAACTTGCACCGGATGTCCGTCAAATCGCCGGCATGCCAGCCGTCCAGAGAAAAAATGACGGTGGCGCTGTTGCGTACGTTTTCCGGCGGCGAGCCGGTGCGAATGCGCCTGCCCTTCAACTGGTGCAGGTGTTCGATATTGCTTATCCTGGTTGCGACGATCTGGATGTATTCGGTGTACAGCGAGGCGATTGCCAGCGCGCTGTTCGAAGGCAGACTGAACATCGACTGGCCCGTGCTGAAATAGTAGGCCGTGTCGTTCTGGACGAGAGCGAAATCAACCTGCCCCTTGTCGATAAGGTTGAGATTCTCCAATGCACCTGTCGTTTGGACGACTTCGACCTCTACCTCGTCCGGCCAAGCCTCTTCGATAACCTTCTTGATGCCGCAGCCCATGGGATAATACACGCCCGTTCGACTGCCCGTCGCAAGGCGCAGCGTCACCTTCTCACCGGCGGCCGTGCCGGCGAAATGGTGCCCTAATGCCAGAAGGACAAACAGGGCGATTCGGTTCAGCCGATTGCGGGGCATTGTCGAAACTCTACAATAATTGCACCTCATCCACCTTGGCGTGAACGGGGTTGGCCTTGACCAGTTCGATGTTGTGCTTCTTGAACTGCTTGATAATCTGCAGATTGATGCGCGTTCGCGTCTTCAGGTTGGAAGCTTCCGGTTTGATCCAGTACAGCAGCATGATATCGCGTGAATACTCGGTGATCGCGACGAAGCCGGTAACAACCTTTTCCATGGTATCACTGTCGGCCTCGACGATCTGCCTGAGCAGCTGCATCGCCAGCTCAATCTGCTCCTCATCCATGTCGGGCGTTAAGCGATAAACGGCGAAAACCTGCCGCGCAGGTTCACTGTCGACGTTGACGATATTCGCCTCGGTGATCGCCATATTAGGAATGCTGACGATGCGACCTTCGTAGCGGGTCCGTATCCGCGTGCTCCGCAGCCCCACCTCGGTCACGACGCCGTCGTAACCGCAGACCTGTACCCGGTCGCCGACCTTGAAGGGCTTGTCCAGAAAGATGGCGATGCTGCCGAAAAAATTGCCCACGACGTCCTTGGCCGCCAGCGCGAATGCAAGACCCCCGATGCCGAGCCCCGCCAGAATCGAGTAGACGTCCAGGCCGGCGTTATCCATCGCCATAATGACCGCGATGATCCACACGGCGATCTTCACGCCCTTGCGGATAATGGAGACAATATGATCGTCCAGGTCGCTGTCCGTCTTGTGCGTCAGCGGTATCAGGTACTCCTTGACCAGCGAATCGAATATCCGCGTGATCAGCCAGGCCGCGTCCAGGATGAGCAGCGCCTGGGCCGACTTGTTGACGACCAGGTCGGCCGTCTCTGAGAGCGTCAAACGCTGCAAACCATACCAGATACCCGCTATGACGACGCCCAGAACAAACGGCTCCTCCGCCATGTCGACGAGAATGTCATCGAGGTTTGTCCGTGTGTGCGCGGCGGCCCTCTTGATTGTCTTGCCGATCAGCCAGTAGATGACCTTGCCCAGAACCACGGCTGCGATGATGACCAGCGCACTCTCCAACCAGTCCAGCAGGGTATTGCCGTAGAAGGGCTTTGAGAAAATGCCGCTCGCCTCGGGCAGATTCGGATCAGCCAGAGCAAGCGTGCCATTGCCACAGCATGTATTTAAGAACCGTTGTACCAAAATCTATTTGCCTGCCAAAGAACTCTGCGGCCGCCGGCGCATCGTTCCGGGGCGCCGAGTCCAGCGCCCCGGAACCGTGCCTGCATCTCATCTTGCAGCGGCCTGCAAAGGCTCCGAAGTATCCCCGTTGGGCAGTTCGGAGTCCAGCAGCATCTTGATTTCCGGTTGCCGCAGCATGCTGTCCAGTTCCTTGAGCTGCTTTTCGATCTCCTGCAGGGCGGCTGCATAGTAGAGTTCCGTATGGAAGAAGAACATGGCCGTGTCCGAATCGATGACGTGCACCTGGTCCTTCTTCAGTTCGGGCATAAGCAGCGTCTTGCCCACGCTGAAGTTCTTTAGCCGCATCTGGTCGATCCCGCCGTTCAATTCGACAATGCGCTTAAGCGTCAGCGCCCGGCGCAGACGCACGACGTCGCTTTCGTCCGTAATGAGAATCGTATGGCGCTGTCGCCCGTCCGGCAGCGGCTGGTTCAGTTCCCAGAGTTTGACGCCCCAGGCCTTCTTGTCCGGGCAGTCGACCATCTCGACCAGCGGAATCGGCTCGCTTCCCATGCGTCCTTGTTCGAGCGACGTCCGGTCGCGGTGGTACGTAATCGCCAGGGCCTTGCCGTCAAAATCCCTAAGCCGAGCTTCCTCGTCGAGAATGAGATCGCGCAGCCACTTGACGTCATAACCGCCGACTTGGTGGCTGGCGAAGTAGATCACCCGCGACTCGTCGACCGGCGCGGCGATATCCAGACGCTTGACCACCTCGTAGATCATGCGGGTGACGAGAATGGATTCACCGGGGATGCTGTCCTGCACGAAGGACCGGAACGGCTCCTCCTCACCGAGGCGGAAGTTCTTTTGCGCCGCTTCCCTGGCCAGATTCCGGTAAAGAGCGATGCGCTGATTCTCCAGCAGGAACGTCAGATCGAATACATCCTCACCTCGGATTCGATAAGAATCCCGGAACAGGTCATGACCGAAGTTGTCGAAGGCGTCCTCGTCCTTGGGATAGGACCTGCGGATGTCCTGTTCCGGCAGAACGTGCGGCGTCAAGACGATGATCACCTCGCGTTTTTCCGTTCGTTTCCGCTCGCCCCTGAACGCCATGCCAAGCAGCGGAATATCGCCGAGAATCGGCACTTTGTCCCGGGTGATGACGTCGTCGCTTGACACCAGGCCACCTATGATCAGCGGCGTGTTATTTGCTATCCGGCCGTACGTCTGCACTCGACGTGTCGACACGGTCGGCGCCGAAGCCAGTACCGTGCCGTCCGGCGCCCGCATCTCCAGATCAGAGTCCGGAACCGGCGCCGACACGATTGTGTCGATCAGCATCGTGACTTCCTTGCCTGATTCATTGATGCGCGGCCTGATGTTCAGAAGTATGCCCGTGGGCAGGTATTCAAAACTGAAGCCGATCTTGTTACTGTAATTGAACCCTTCCAGGCTGCTGGCAATCGGAATATCCTCACCAACGCGGATGGTGGACTGGCGATTATCAAGCGTCAGCACGCTCGGACGAGACAGTATCTGCGCTTTGCCCGAACGCACCAGTGCACGAATGGTCACCCGCCAGTCCCATTGAAACTCGCCGGTAAACACGCGATGAAGGAGCGAGGTGTCAAGCAGAGTCAGGTTCAGCGTGTCATTGGTGTCCCCTGCCATGCTCTTGCCGCCGGACAAATCGACGACCGAATGGCCGTCCTCAGTCTTCCAGTCGTGAAGCTTCCAGTTTACGCCGATATCCCTGAGACCGTCCTCGCTTATCTCAAGAACCATACCTTCAATGAATATCTGTCGCGCAGGGCGGTCGACATATTCGTCCAGTGCCCGGCGGACGCGGCTGAACTGCTCGGGGTGCGCCGGATGGAACATGACCATCAGTTGCGTCAAAGGCGCCGCCAAGGCGTTTTCGCTCATGTCGGACGCAACGCCCGGAGACAGCGAAAGCTTGCTGCCGGCCGTCTTTGTCTGCGCGCCGATGAGCCCTGTAAACTTAGGTTGCGGATCTTCTATTTTGACTACAAACGGCAGTCTGGCAAAATCGATCTTTGGGGGTACATCGGCTGCCTTGGCCATCGTGGTGATGCCGAGGCCATGGAGCATATCAAGGGCCGTTGCGGCATCGACATAGCTGAGCTGGATCAGTTTAGCCTCCAGATCCCGAACCTCCAGACTTGCGCGCATCTGATTAAGCGACTCAATCGCCTTGTTGATTTGCGATTCCATCAAGGCCAGATCCGGATTGGCAGACAGATTGCCATCCTTGTCGGCCACCACGCCTAAAAGGCACATCTGCGGCGGCTGCGTCACAAAATGCCGGTATCCGAATCGCAGAATATACGCGTTGCTTTCGACGGTTCGCGCCAATATGCGGTCGCCGATAATGCCGTTTGGCGGAACCGGCAGGGCATCGCCGAGAATGTCGGCGGCGACATAGTTGAGCTGAGCGTTGAGCTGCATGGCGATCTGATCAGCGATTTCCGTGATTTCGACCTTGCTGAGCTTGGGCAGCGTGATGAGTTTCGTGGAATCGGGGGGCATGATGCGGGTCGGCATCATCGACACGGCCTGGGGCACCTGTACAGCCGCGGGGGCCGTTTGCGAGGCTGCCTCAGGAGCCTTTGCGGCTGCGGCGAGTCTGTCGAGTATCTGCGACATATCGAGCTGGACATCAGTTTTTGCTGCGGCAGTGGGCTCTGCGGGTGTTTCCGCGAGTTTTGGCGCAGGTTCCGCTGGTTTTGCCGCCTCTTCCGCGGGCGCCGGGGCAGCTTCAGCAGCTTGTGCCGCGGGTTCTGCTGGTCTCTGCACCGATTCGGCTGGTTTTGCCGCCTCTTCCGCGGCCTGCGGTGCCGCCGAACCGTTTGATGCGACTGCGGCAATCAGCGCGACCGCAACCAGCGCCGCCAGGAAGGCGCTTGCCTTGTGGCGAACAAATGTGATTGTGCGACTCCTGTGACGCTGCGTGTTCGCGATCTCATCAACTTTCAACATTTCTACCTCCGAAATACACATTGCAAAAGCCTAAGCAAAGTATGCCGTACACATACAGACGGCGCAATTCCATAGTTTATTGCCACGGTCTGATATTATACGGTTTTTTGCCCTGCCGCAATATCCGCAACACGACAATCAATGTCCGCTTAAGCCCGCCTCTGGTGTGAGTCTCCTACGGGTAGTACCCCCCAGGCCCGCTTCAACCAGGGCCGTTACCCATGCGCAAGACCGGGCTGCTTCTTTGCGCACTGACAGGGAATGGTCACCGCAATGAATTACAGACGGCCGGGCAAGCCGGCGGCATCCCTCTACTGCAGGAAGAGACTCGAAAACGCCTCATGACACATCACCAAAAAGTGTTTGCCAATCGGCGCCGTTTCCTTTATATTCCTCAAACCTCCGTTTCGGGTCTTGTCGTGAAATCCGAGATGTGACACCCTGGTTACCGATTAAACGAGGTGAAATCATGACGAAAGCGGCGTCTGCAGCGTCGGCAATCCTGCTTGTGGGTGCGCTAGTCGGGTGTGGCAAACGGGACGATATCAAGGTTTTCAAGCTGGCGCACGGGCTAAACACGGAACATCCGGTCCACAAGTCCATGGAATTCATGGCTAAGCGTGTCGCCGAGAAATCCAACGGACGGATGAGGGTGGACATCTATCCAAGCGAGCAGCTCGGGCCTGAGAAGGTGTGCCTTGAGAGTCTTCAATTCGGCGCACTGGCCATGACCAAGACCTCCTCCTCGCCGATGGAAGGTTTCGTGGAGGAAATGAAGGTCTTGGGCCTGCCCTATGTGTTCCGGGATAAGGACCACTATTGGAAGGTGCTCAACGGTCCGATCGGCAAGGAGCTTCTTGCCGCGGGAAGAGCAAAGGGTCTTATGGGTCTGTGTTTCTATGACGCCGGGGCCAGGAGCTTCTACACAACAACGAAGGCAATCAACAGCCCAGACGATTTGGTGGGGCAGAATATACGTGTCCAAAAGAGCCCCGTCGCAATGGACATGGTCAAGGTGCTTGGCGGAAAGCCGACGCCCATCGATTACGGGGAGCTATATACGGCGCTCCAGCAGGGGGTGGTGGACGGCGCCGAGAACAACCCGCCAAGCCTCTATACGTCCCGGCATTACGAGATATGCAAGTACTATTGCCTGGATGAGCACACGATGCCGCCGGACGTCCTGCTGATCAGCCCGATGATCTGGGACAAGATGACGGCGGATGAGCAGCGGATTTTGCAGGAGGCGGCCGACGAGTCCGTGGAGTTTCAGCGGAAGCTCTGGGAGGAGTTCGAGGCTCAATCCATGAAGGAGATCGCAACCAAAGTGGAGATCGTCAAACCTGATAAGGAACTGTTCCGCAGCTCGGTCAGGCCGTTGTGGGATTCGTTTGCCGGCACGCGGGTCGGCGAGTTGATCAACAGGATTGTGGAGGTGCAATAGCCCATGTTGACTGCCATAAAGAGGACGCTGACCTTCTGCATAGAGACGCTGCTTACCGTCGTCATGACCGTCCTGGTGCTGGACGTCGTCTGGCAGGTCTTCACACGCCAGATGAGCAATTTGTTCCCGGGTCTTATCCAGCCCAGCGACTGGACAGAGGAATTAGCCACGTTCCTGATGATGTGGGTGGGTATGCTTGGCGCAAGCGTTGCATTGAATCGCGGGGCTCATCTGGGCATCGATTTCGTCGTGTCGAAGTTCAGCCTCCGCGGACGGCTTATGACAGAGATATTTTCGTTCGCATGCATCGGCTTGTTTTCGCTGTTTGGGATGTTCATTGGCGGACTGTACCTGGTAGGGCGGACGCTGGAATTGGGGCAGACGTCGCCGGCACTCAAGATACCCATGGGATATGTTTACCTTGCAGTGCCCATCAGCGGGTTCTTCCTGGTAGTTTATAGTTTCGAACTGTTGGCCGAACGTGTCCGCAGCTACCGTGCGGCGCCTCGGGGCGTGAAGTCCGAGGCACAGATGAGGTCCACGCTCGACTGATGAAAAATGAAGGTGACGCGGGGGGCATGCACCGGATGCTTTGATGAGGATAACCTATGTCTTCGGCAATCGTGGTATTGACACTGGCGTTCGTGGTACTAATACTTCTCAACGTACCGGTCGCGTTTTCGATGGGCATTGCGGCGCTGTTAGGGCTCTTGGCGCTTCCCTACGTGTTCTTTCCCTTGCAGACGCTGGTACTTCAGATGGCCACGTCGATTGACAAGTTTGCGCTGTTGGCCATACCCTTCTTCATCCTGTCGGGTCTGTTGATGGGACATGGCGGCATTGCGCGACGGCTCATTGACTTCGCCAACGTACTGGTGGGTCGCATGGTCGGCGGCCTCGCCATGGTCAACATTATGACATGCATGTTCTTCGGGGCTATCTCGGGTTCGGCGGCGGCGGGCGTGTCATCCGTCGGCGGTTTCATGATTCCGATGATGAACCGGATGGGCTATCGTCGGGACTTCAATGCTGCTGTGACGATCACGGCGGCGACGACGGGGCTTCTCATTCCGCCCAGCAATGTGATGATCGTGTATTCACTGGCAACCGGGGGCGCCTGTTCGATTGCGGCACTGTTTATCGCCGGGATCGTACCGGGCGTGCTGATGGGCTTGGCGCTGATGGTGGTGGCGTGGGTAGTGTCCAGAAAGAACCACTATGGCAAAGGCGAGACGTTCACCTTTGTCGAAGGCTTCAGGCGGTTCGTCGGCGCCATTCTCCCCCTGGGGCTCATCATCATCGTCCTGGGTGGTATTCTCGTTGGCTGGTTCACGGCGACGGAGGCGTCGGCGATTGCGGTGGCGTACTCGTTTGTGCTTTCGGTGTTGGTATATCGTGAGGTTAAGTGGCGGGACCTGCCCAAGCTGATCCTGCAGTCGGCGATCACTACGGCCGTGGTCATGATGCTGATTGCCACCTCGATGGCGTTAAGCTGGGTTCTTACGTATGAAAACGTACCGCAGAGCATCAGTGCCTTCCTGATGGGGCTGACCGATACCGGCTGGGTCGTGCTGCTGATCATCAATATCCTGCTGCTGATTGTAGGCTGTTTTATGGATATGACGCCGGCGGTGCTGATCTTCACACCGATCTTCCTGCCGGTCATCGCGAAGTACGGCATGGGCGTTCTTCCGTTCGGCATCGTCATGATCACCAACCTCTGCATCGGCCTCTGTACGCCGCCCGTGGGGACGTGCCTGTATCTCGGCTGCGGAATCGCACAGACGACCGTCGGCAAGGTAATCCGTCATATCCTGCCGTTCTATGCGGCCATGATCGCAGTCCTGATGTTGTTGACGTACGTGCCGGGTCTTTCAACGTGGCTGCCCGAACAGTTAGGGCTCGTGGGCGGAAAATAGCGAAAGGGGTCTTATGACGCTTGGCGATTACCCCAGGACATTTGACCGGTTCGTGCAGCTGGTACGGGATAAGTCCCGCGATGAGACTATGGTGGCGCTAATCGTCGATTCGCCGTGGCTGCCCGGCTACGCGGGCGTCAAGACGGTCGATTTCTACTTTGACGTCAACGTATGGCTCGACGTCCATCGAAAACTGCTGCGAGATCTGCCCGGCGTCGCCTTCGTCCCGGGTTCATGGTTCGAATTCGGCATGGCCGCCGAGCCCAGCGGCTGGAACGTACCTATACAGTGGCAGCAGCATTCTCCGCCCGGCGTGCACCACTACCCCGGCACGATTGACGACCTGCTCGCCGCCAACGTCCCGAACCCGGAAACCGATGGCCTCATGCCCGCCATCCTCCGCCGCTACGAGGAAAACGGTCCGACCCTCGCCGCAGAAGGCATGGCCCCCCGAATGGCCGCCTGCCGCGGCCCCCTGGCAATCGCCTCACACCTCCTCGGCGTCACAGAATTCCTGATGGCCACGCAATTGCAGCCCGACAAGTGCATCAGGCTCATCGAGAAAATCACCGAACTGTGTATCCGCTGGCTGCAATGCCAATTGGCCTACATGGACCAGCCGTTCGGCGTTTTGGTCCTCGACGACGTCGTCGGCATGCTCAGCCCCGCCGACATGGAGCGGTTTGCCGTGCCGTATGTGAAGGCCATTTTCGATGCATTCGCCGACCTGATTCACATCTACCACAACGACACCCCGAACCCGAACATGGTCAAGGGCCTTGCCGCAATCGGAATGGACGTCTTCAACTTCAGCCACCAGGTCGACGTCGCCAAAGCCCGGGCCGACCTCGGCCCCGGCGTCGTCCTCATGGGCAATATCCCGCCCCTGGACGTCCTCTTCCGCGGCACAACCGACGACGTCCGCAACGCCACCCGTCAACTGATGGACAGGATCAGCGACTGCGGCCCCATCCTCATCTCCCCGGGAGGCGGCGTCTCGCCCGAGACTCCCATCGAAAACCTCCAGGCAATGCTCGAAACCGTCAACCCTTAATCGCACTCCATGGGAAAGTAATTTTTCGCATTGTTAAAGCAGATGTCCTCAACCATCTGCCCCAGGAGCTTCATATCCCGCGGCAGCTCGCCCTTCTCAACGTCCTCGCCCAAGAGATTGCACAGAATCCGCCGGAAATACTCATGCCGCGGATAAGACAGAAAGCTCCGCGAATCCGTCAGCATCCCCACAAAATGGCTCAGGAGCCCCAGGTTCGACAGAGTCTTAAGTTGATCGATCATCCCGTCCTTCTGATCGAGAAACCACCAGCCCGACCCATACTGCATCTTTCCCGGCACGCTGCCGTCCTGGAAATTACCGATCATCGACGCCATCACCGCGTTATCCCGCGGGTTCAGATTGTAAATGATCGTCTTGCAGAGCTTGTTCTGCACGTCCAAGCGGTCCAGAAAACGCGAAAGGCTCGCCGCCTGCGGCCAGTCGCCGATCGAATCGAAACCCGTATCCGGCCCCAGAGCCTTGAACAGCCGCGTGTTGTTGTTGCGAAGCGCACCAAGGTGGAATTGCTGTACCCAGCCCTTCTCATGATCCATCACCGCCAGTTCAAACAGCATCGCTGACTTGAATTTCAGGACCTCGCCCTCATCCAGCACCTTTCCGCTGCGAATCTTGTCGAAAGTGTCGCACACCTGCTTGGCCGTATAGTCCTCCGCATACGCCGTATCCAGCCCGTGATCACTGAGCCGGCAGCCGTGTGCATGAAACTCATCATGCCGCCGTCGAAGCGCCGTCAGATACGCATGATAATCCGCAATATAAACGTCCGTCACCTCCTGCAGCTTGTCGATCCACGCGTTCAGCGCCGCCGTGTTCTCCGCCGCCATCGCCTTGTCCGGCCGCCACGCCGTATGCACCCGAATCTCGAAGCCGTCATTGCGTATCTTTTCATGGTGCTCCAACGTATCCAGCGGGTCCTCCGTAGTACACACCAGCCGCACGTTCATCTTCCGCATGATATTGCGAACACTGAACTCCGGCGTCCGCAGCATCGCGTTGCATGTCTCGTAAATCTCCCTTGCCGTCTCGGGATTCAGCACCTTGCCCGTAATGCCGAACGGCCGCTTCAGCTCCAGGTGCGTCCAGTGATACAGCGGATTCCGCAGACACGCCGGCACCGTCTCCGCCCACTTGGCGAACTTCTCCCAATCGCTGGCATCCCCGGTGCAGTACCGCTCCGCCACCCCGTTCGTCCGCATCGCCCGCCACTTGTAATGGTCCCCCGCCAGCCAGATCTGCGTCATCGTCTCGAACTGCCGATCCTCCGCGATCTGCGCCGCCGGCAGGTGACAGTGATAATCATAGATAGGCATCTTCGCCGCATGCTCGTGATACAGCAGACGCGCCGTCTCGTTTTGAAGCAGAAAATCGTCCGACATAAACTCCGGCATCATACATCTCCCTTGAACTGTAACTATGTCACCGCCGGAGCATACCGTCTGCCCCCCAACGCGTCAAGCTGTGCCGGCCGGCTTTCGTCCCCCACTATCGAGCCTTCTCCATCCACTCCGGCCACACGTGCTCCTGAGGCACGTAATTGCGATGCCACTCCTGTCGCCACAGGTCCTTCAAACCCACCTTGCGGACCGTCCAGTCCATGTACAGAATATTCACCCCGCCTTTGTGCCGGTTCGTACACACCCGGTCCATCCCGCGCGCCCCGGCGGCATAGGCAAACAGCCCATCATGCGGAGGCGGATCGTCGCTTGCCTGCGGCCGTGCAAGCATGAAGCCCGCATCGCTCAGCACCGGAATCATCATCGAGTTCTTCTGATTGCCCGTGCGCCACTTCAAGCGCACGTCCAGGTCGGTATGAGCGTCATTATCAGAATCATTGACCCACCAGTTGATCCCGTAACTGCCGATCTTGTACTGAGGATCCTTGATTGCCGACAACTCGCCCTCATTCGCCAATGTCAAGTCCCATGCGATATGCGGCGGCCTGCCGCCCTGCGCTTCCGTCAGCCGCGCCTTCGGACAAAGCCGGATCTCCGGCGTGTCGTAATAGGGCATCAGCGTGCAAATCCACGAGTACCGCCCCGTCTGCCAGTCCTCGTCGATCCCCGGCATAAATCTGTTATCATGATCCTCCAGGTACAGCGAAAAGATCACCCCCCATTGGCGCAGATGCGCCCGACACACCACCTCTCGCGCCTGTTCTTTGGCCTTTCCCAGCGCAGGAACCAGCACCGCCAACAGCAGCCCGATGATCGCGATCACTACCAGCAGCTCAATAAGCGTGAAACCGGAAAAACCGCCGCGATACCTGGCACGCATTGCTCTTGCTCCGCCGAAACAACCCAACACCTGAAAACACCCGAGACGGCCGCACAGGATATCAAACCTCGCACGGCCATACAACCGCATCCCGAACAATGCCGGCCGGCCTCGCCGCCGGATGACCAGGCTTTCACACCTGCCGCGCCCCCAACTGCCCGCACGCCGCCTTGATCGCCCTGCCCCGCCGATACCGAATCACCGTCTCCACTCCGCTGCGCTCCAGAACCTCCCGAAATCGCTGTATAGCCCCCCGCGAACTTCCCGTAAACGTACATCCCTCATGCGGATTGAACTCGATCAGATTCACCGCCGCATCCACCCCCTTGAGCAGCCGCGCCATCGCCTCCGCATCCGCCGCCGAGTCGTTCACGTCCCGAATCATGCAATACTCGAACGTCACCCGCCGCCCGGACTGCCGCTGATACTCTTTCACTGCCCCCATCACCCGCTTCAAAGGATACCGCCGCGCCACCCCCATGATCCGCTCCCGCACCGCATCGGTCGCCCCATGCAGCGACACCGCCAACCGCACCTGCAAGTGCTCCCCCGCAAACCGCTCGATTCCCTCGCAGATACCGCACGTCGATACTGTGATATGCCGCTGCCCTATTCCCAAGCCCCCGCGATCGTTCACAATCGCAATCGACCGCAGCACGTTTTCATAATTGTCGAACGGCTCCCCCATCCCCATATACACCACGTTGCTGATCTTCCCGCAGGCCGCCCGCGCCTGGTTCACCTGGTCGGCAATCTCGCCGGCCGTCAGATTCCGCCCGAACTTCAACTGCCCCGTCGCACAGAACGCACATCCCATCCGGCACCCCGCCTGGCACGAAACGCAAACCGTCCGCCGCACCTGCTGCTCCCCCCGCTCCTGCCGCTCCTCCGTCAGCACCACCGACTCGAACCGCGTCCCGTCCCCCGCCGCAAACAGAAACTTCACCGTCCCGTCCGGATCGTCAAACCGCTCCACCACCTCCAGGCGCGAAATAAAGTACCCTGCATCCCTCATCTTCGCTCGCAGCGCCTTTGACAGCGGCGTAATCTCATCCACCGACACCACATTTCGCCCGTGAATAAATGAAAACATGTAGTCGGCCAGATACTCCCGCGCCCCGAAACCCGACAGTATCTGCTCCAACTCGCCATGCGTCTTGTTCTTAAGGTCCAGATCCATCCCCGCATCATACCACATAATAACAAACCCCCATAGAAGTAGTACGCACATCCCCCGCTCGTGCCGCGGTAATCCTGCCCGCGCCTTGCTCCCCCCACTCCTCCTCTACTCCTCTGCTCGTTTATTTCTTGCTGTCGTCCTCCATCCCGTCCAGCAGATCATCGAAGAACCCCTCGTCATCATCCTCCATCTCATTCGTCCCGCTCGAAAGCGTTTCCACGCCCTCCATCAGAACCTCTTCCGCATCCGCCAACTTCGCAGTATCGTCGAGCCCCTCTGGCGCCCGCCGAATATCCGACTCCGATGCTGAAAACGTTTCCGGCTGCCCGTCGATCTGCACCCCGAACGTCACGGGCCCGATTTGAAGCTTATCGCCCGCACTCAGTACCGCCTCCGCCACCTTCTTGCCGTTCAGCAACGTCCCGTTCCGCGAATTCAAATCCCGCACCCGCAGTACATCTCCATCCTGGCTGATCTCGCAATGCTTTCGCGACACCACCTCCAGCGGCACACACAAATCGCAATGCTGCTGCCGGCCGATAACAGTTACAGTCTGCGGAAGTTCAAACGTCCGGGTACCCCCATTCTTTTTGAAAAGGACCAGATTAACCTGCATGGCATCGCTCCTTCCAAAATTAAATCGCCCACAGTAGTATACCCCCCACTCCGATCCAGTGCAACCATTATCCAGCCAACAAGATCAATACTATCCGATATACACTGATTCATTCCCATTCGTGGCTCTGGTTTCGCCCGCACGGCCCCACGACAACCCGCCGGACAACCCGCTAATCCTCTTGACACCCTCTGCCGACATGCTAAAGTACCCCACTTTTCAGGAAAGGATCAAATGACAATCAAGGCAATGATCTTTGATCTCGACGGCACCCTCCTCGATACCCTCGCCGACCTGACCCGCTCCATGAATGTCGCCCTAACCTCGGTCGGTCTTCCACCCCGCACCGCCGAAGAATGCCGCCTCATGATCGGAAACGCCCTGCCTGCCTTCTCCCGCCGCGCCGTCGGCCCCGACAACCAGCACCTCGCCCAGGCCGTCGCCGCCCGCATGCGCGACGAATATCGCGCCAACTGCACCAACGAAACCGCCATCTATGAAGGCCTCGCGCCGGCCCTCGACGAACTCAAAAAACGCGGCATCCGTCTCGCCGTCCTGACCAACAAGGATCAGGACGTCGCCCGCCAGATCGTTGAACACTACTTCGGCACCGACACCTTCGACCCTATCGCCGGCACAAAACCCGACACCCCCATCAAGCCCGACCCCACATCCACCCTCGCCATCCTCAAACAATGGAACCTCCCACCCGCCGAAGTCCTCTTCGTCGGCGATAGCGATACGGATGTCCAGACCGCCCACAACGCCAACCTCAGGGCCGTAGGCGTTTCCTGGGGTTTCCGGGGCCGCCAACACCTCGAAGCCGCCAACGCCGACACCGTCATCGACCACCCCCAAGAACTACTCGCCCTCTGCTGACGTCTCTGGTAAGTATATGTGTGCATTTGTGGCTCTGTTTACAGCCACACTGCACCGGGAAATCCCCGGGAAATCCAATGGTTACCTTTTCCCGGCTTCGGCGAAGTCGCTAATACCCGATCAGGCGACCAAAGACCGCGCAAAGCCCACGGAAAACCGACGTGTGGCCGCGAAACCGGCGACCGCGTGGAAAACGCCGGCCTCTCTCGCCCTGCACAGCCCTGAAAGCCCGGACCACGCACCAAGACCACATAGCCATGTATTTATCGGACATCGATGGCAAACGATGCCACCATACCTCGGATTTTCTAAGCGCATCTCCGCCGAAGGTCGATAATCACGAGCATACGAAGACTTAATGCGAGGGTCATAACATGTTGCGGAAAGTATTGCTGATCATTGTGCTTGCCATGACCGTACTGTCCCTGACAGGGTGCCAGACGATCCAGGGCCTCGGCCGCGACATCACATGGCTTGCCGGCGGAGATCGCGCGCCCGTTCGCCGCTGAGACCCAGCTAATCCTTCAGCCACCGATCCAGCCACCCGATAACCGTCTCGTGCCAGAGAATCGAATTATTCGGCTTCAAAACCCAATGATTCTCATCGGGAAAGTACAGCAGCCTGCTTGGAATACCCCTCCGCTGCAGCGCATTGAACGTCGCCAGCCCATGTGTCTCCGGCACGCGAAAATCGCCCGCCCCGTGGATCACTAACATCGGCGTCCGCCACTGCTTGACAAAATTGATCGGATTATGCTTCTCGTAGCTGTCCGGATTCTCCCACGGCGTACCAGCATGGTCCCATTCCGCAAACCACAGTTCCTCCGTATCGAAGTAACCCATCCGCTCGTCAAGACTGCCGTCATGATTCACCAGGCAGCGGAACCGGTCCGGCCACTTGCCCGCGATCCAGTTGATCATGTAGCCGCCGTAAGACGCCCCCAGCGCCCCCACGCGTTGGCCGTCCATCCAGGGATAACGCTCCAGCGCCGCCGCCAATCCTTTCTGCAGATCGACCAGAGGCTTGCCGCCCCAGTCGTCCCGAATCGAATCGCAGAACGCCTGCCCGTAACCCGTCGAACCATGAAAATCCACCATAACACACGCATACCCGGCGCCGGCGTAGGTCTGCGCATTCCACCGGTAATGCCAACTGTTGCCGAACGACCCCTGCGGGCCGCCGTGAATCAGAAACGCCACCGGGTACTTCTTGGCAGGATCAAAATCGACCGGCTTGACCACGTAGCAGTACACTGACTCCTTATTCCACCCGTTGAATGTGAACTGCTCGTAGTCACCCATCCGCGCCGCCGAGACCGCATCGGCATTGATGCGCGTGATATACCGAAAACCGCTGCCGTCCGGCCGCACCGAAAACAGCTCCGCCGGCCACTTCAGATTGCTCATCGCAAAAACGACCCGGTTGCCCGCAAGCGATGGCGATTGCACGCTGCCCTCAGCCACCACTGTCCGGGCCAGGCCCGACTGCAGGTCGATCTGGAACAGAGACTTCTGCCCCAGATTTGGGGCCGTCGCAAACACGGTCCGCCCGTCCGCCGCGAAGCAGAACTCCGAAACGCTGCGGTCCCACTCCTGCGTCGCAACCCGCGCTTTCCCGTTTGGCCAATCCCTCAGAACAATACGCAGTCGGTCCGATTCATACCCGGGCCGCTCCATTGCCAGCCAGGCCAACGTCTTGCCGTCGGGCGAAAACACCGGATTCGTATCCCACGCCCTGTTGGCCTGGGTAAGATTCACGGGTGCCGCCGACCCGTCCACCGGCGCATAGTACAGATCGAAGTTGGTCGACACCGCCTCCAATTCCCGTGCCGCATCTCGCGCCGTAAACACCACCCCATTGCCATCCGGCGTAAACGTCATCTCTTCGGGCCCTCCGAACGGCTTTGACGGCGTGTCAGCATCCATGTCCTTCATCACGTCAACCGCCGTTTTGCCCTCAAGATCGCGCACAAAAAGATGGCTCCGCCGCCCGTCTTTCCACGTGTCCCAGTGTCGCACAAAGATGCGATCATATATCCGCCCGGACGCCTTCCGCTCCTTGATCTCGTCAAGCCGTTTCCTTGTCTCCTCCGGCGTCAGCCCGGGAAAAACCTCCATCGTGTAACCGATCCGCTTTCCGTCCCGCGACACGATCAGGTTCCCCACATCCAACGGCTCATCCGTCACCTGCTGAGCCTCCCCGCCGGCGGTATCGATACGCCACACCTGCGACGAGCCGCTTCGTGACGACAAGAAAACCACCGTACGACTGTCCCCCAACCAGCGCGCACCGCCGTCCGCCTCCGCGTGCGTCGTCAGCTGCCGCAACCCCTCGCCGTTCGTGCCGACCACCCATAGATCAGTCCGCCCTTTGCCTGCCTCCAGGTCGGGCGTCTGAACGGTGAACACAATCCACAACCCGCTCGGCGACACCTGCGGCTCAGAAATCCGCTGCATCGCCAGCAGGTCACGCACCGTAAACGGATGGCTCTCTTCCGGTGTCCCACCCAACGCCGACCCACAAAGCAAGACCGCCGTCAGCACTGTAATGATGCCGCGCATACCGTATCTCCCTAAAGTAACAAACCCGGTAACACAGTCAGTCTAACCGCCCCGCCTCCAGATGACAACCCCTAATCGGCGACTGCACTATCGGACCTCCCCCAGCACGCCCTCGCCCTCTATCAAACCAATCCCAAACGTGGAAGCCGGAGACCGTTTATGGCACTTCGCGTTTTTCTGATCGCACCAGGACCACCCAGTCCTCGTCCGCCTCCTTCGGCGGATTGCCAAGGGCGACTGTGCCGGGGCCTTTGACTGTTCTGATGTCGCCTTGCTGCAATGGGCCGCCGGTTCGGGGGTTGAACCATTGGACCGTAAACGCCCCGGACGCCCCTCCCAGATCCAGCGTGGTAGTGCCTCCGTTCGGCAGGTAAATGGCATAGACCTCCCCCGGTTTGGCAAAGCAGAAATCATCGCCGGCCGCGGTCAGTTCGTCGGCATGCTTCATCTCCGTAAACGGCAGATAAGCATGGAAAAACTCCACCGCATACCGCGTCAGGTCCCACATGTGATCGCGGGACCGCCAGTCCTCGCAGTGCAGATCGTTGTGCGGGAACTTGTATCCGAAGTACCACTCCACGCCCCCGCCGCCGGCCATCAGATTCGCCCAGAGACAATTCTTCCGCGGCTCGTCATGTGTGTAGTGCGTCGCATCCGGCTTGACCCCGTTTGCCCCGTGCCCGTACTCGTCCAGGCACACATACCACTTCCGCCCCGCCTTGGCCGACCGGTCCAGCCACTTGATCGTTTCCGCATGCGTATTCGAGCCCGTCTGGTTCATCTGCAGCGAGGTCCCCTCGAAATCCGCATAGCCCAACATCGGCTCATAAACCTTCGCATACTGTCCCGGGAAGGTGTGCACCACGATGGGATGATCATATGGATCGATCTTACGGATGTACGTCGAAAAGGCCTTCAACTGCGCCGCCGTATTGGTGTTCTCCTCACCGAGGTTCCACGTGATCGCCAGATGATGCGCAAACCGGGCAATCAGCTCGCGATAGTACAGTTTGCGAATCGGCCCCAGATCGCCGCCGTCCAAACCCTGATCATTCTCCTGCTCCTGCGTGATGATATGCAGCATCAGTCCCAAACGGTCCATGTGCGAAAACACTATTTCCCACTGGTCGAGCTTGCTGCAGTCGAACCGGTCCCGCACCTGCGGCCCGGTCCAAGGCCATACGTCCTTGCCGTCGCCGCCATCCAGATTGTAGGTAATGAAGTAAACGCTGTTCATCCCCTTCGACGAGAGGTAGTTCAGCGCCCCGATGATGTTCTTGCCCTTGCCGCCTCGCCAGGTCGGATCGCCCGGCCGCCAGTCGCGCCTGTGCGCCTCATACTTGTGAATAAACAGTTCCCCCTGTGCCTCGCCTTGCCGATTCAGCGCCTGCGTATCGAATGTGCCGTCGAATTCATAATACGCCAGGAAATTCTCCGGACTGTCCGCCCCCGCCTTGATGAACCACTCCCCCGTCCCCGCAAACCGCAGGTAGTGCTCCCCCACGTACCGCAACATACCCTTCGCCCGAAAATCCGGCGCCTTCTTGTCCGTCGGCTGCACCGTGAAGGATCCTGTCGCCCCATCAAACCCCGTCGCCTCGCCTGCCCCGGCCTCATCGCTTACCGCAACGCCCGTCCCCTTGCGAAATGACGCCGTCCATCGCCACTCGCCTGTAGAATCCGGCACGAAATGCACCCGCCATTTATTTCCCGCTTCCGCACCCGATTGCCCCGCATCGCCGTCGGCCGCGTAATAACCGGGCACGACATACCGCCGGCCCATGCACTCGAACGTCACATCCAGCCGGTAATCCATGAACGGATTCACCGTCGCCTGCTCGCTCGTCTCCGGCCCATCGAACGTCAGCGTCACACAGTGCCAGGTCCGCAACTCGCCTGAGACCCGCACCCCTGAAGCGGCCCCTGTCATGGCGACAAACAAACCGAAGAAGAACATCGTTATCGCAAATGCACCCACCTTCATCGTTGCCCCTTTCCTGAACGCCTGCTCACTCCCCCATATGCCGCACTGCCGCACACCGCCGCGGTATAATGATATCCGCCTTCTTCGGCGTGCCATCCCCAACGTCGTACTTCACGTCCATCAATTCGAGAAACTCCGCCGTATACTCCTTCAGCACGCCCGGGTATTCCCGCACCGTATTGTCCGTCACTATCTCCACCACCACCACGTGCCCAATGTGCCGCTCCAGAAGCGGCTCGTAAGACGTCCCTACCGACGCAATCAGCTCGTCCTTTATCTGCGACACGTATTTGTCCTGCCCCACCAGGATTCCGCCTCCAAGACTGCGTCTCTGCGCGTGGCTCAGCAGTACGTTCAACACCTCCGCCACCGAGTCCCGGATTGTCCGGAAGACATTCATCGTCCGCCGTCTCAGTCGCCGCACCGGCCCCGGATGGTACGTCCGCTTCAGATCCGCCTCACGACGACGACGCTGTCCCTCTGTCATGTCATCATGAAAACGCAAGAGCGCCAGCAGGTTGGCAAACTCGTTCTTGTAAAGGATGAAACTTCCCTCGATATGCCCATCCGCATCCGCATGCTTGCTTGGATAGACAAGTTCCAGCCCCGTCGCCTCCACGCGCATCCGCCCCCAGATCCGCTTGCCTGAAGGCTCCAACAGCGTCACCTGATAATCCGCAAAATCCTTCAGGCACTTGTCCCGCCTGCGCCCGCGGACAAACGCGCCTACAACTCCCGCCGCAAGAATAAAAATGATCGTGATGGTCAGGGGGTCAAGAAGCCACATCCGCTGCTCCGCCAGTTCGAGCACTGCACAAACGGACAGACATCCGCGTCCGTCCTGTCAGGACGCACAATACCCGAATCCCCTCCCTGGGTCAATCCCGCACGCCACCATGGCGTCGCGTCGCCCTCCTGCTTCTTTGATGTTGCCCGAACGCATTCCTGAACCGCCTCGGCTTGTCCAGATTGCCCTTGACGAAGGAGTCTCCACGAAGGTTTCACTGGAAGTCTGCCCGCGTTTCGTGTATAATTTGTACGTTAAAGGGGCAGTTTGGCCCCCTGGCGCAGAGGGCGTGCTCTGATGGAGAGGCAGCGATGAATACTACCAGAAGTTTGCCGACTACACTACTCGCGTTCATAACGTCGGTAACCGCCTCCGCTTCCATCCTCATCGGCGACCTCAATCAGGATAATGCCATCGGTTTCGAAGACCTGCACATCCTTGCCGCCAACTGGCTTGCTCCGGGCGATTGCACCGAGACCGGCCTCGTCGCCCATTGGAAGCTCGACGAAAGCATCGAGACAATCGCGGCCGACACGTCTGCCTGCGGACGCAACGGCATCGTCTTCGGCGAACCGCTCTGGTGCCCCGCAAGCGGCCGAATCGGCGGCGCACTTGAATTCGACGGCTTCGAAGATTACATCGAAATCCCCAATTTCAAAGGGCTAACAGGCAACTCGCCCCGCACCTGTACGGCCTGGATCCGCACAACCCAGCCTTACGGCGCCATCATTGGTTGGGGCAAGCCCTATTCGCCCGGCGCCCGGTGGCTCGTCATGCTGGACAGCGAAGGCTTTCTGCGGGTGGAAATCGGAGGCGGTTTCGCCATCGGCACGACCCCCCTGGCCGACAATAACTGGCACCATATCGCCGTCGTCTCCGACGGGACTACCACCGACAAAATCCGCCTCTACGTCGACGGCCGCCGCGAGCTTGACGTAACATTCGCTTCAAGAGCCATAGCGACTGCTGCCGACCACGACGTCAAGATCGGCATCTTTGCCGACCTGTCCTGCTATTTCACAGGGCTTCTCGACGATGTTCGCCTCTACGAACGCCCGCTCTCCGACGGTGAAGTATGGGCGCTTGCCGCCAAGAACAGCACCGACCCTGCCTGCCCCGACATGGACTTCTCTGAAGGTGTAGACATCGGAGACTTTGCCCTGCTGGCCGACAATTGGAACCGGCAGGTACCCCCGCTTCTCATCAATGAGTTCATGGCGGACAACGAGGCCATCCTCTCTACCCGTGTCAACGGCCAACTCGAATATCCTGACTGGATCGAGCTCTACAACCCGTCACTAAAACCCCTGGATCTCACGGGCTGGTACCTGACGGATGATCCGGACGACCTCACCAAGTGGCCCTTCCCCGCCGGCCTGACAATTCAGCCCGTCGAGTACCTCGTCGTCTTCGCCTCCGACAAGACGCAGGCCGAGTATCCCCAGAATTATCCCTTCCGCGACGATGACGGCGCATGGCACACAAACTTCAAACTGTCAAGCAGCGGCGAATACCTCGCTCTTGTCGCCGGTGACCAACTCGAAATCATCCATGCATACGACACCGTCGATCTGGGCGGCGGCGAATTTGGTTTTCCGCCTCAGCGGGAGAACATAAGCTACGGCCTCCAATACGACCAGCAAGTCTACTTTACCAACCCGACGCCCGGAGCCGCAAACGTCGCCGGCTTCCTCGGTTACGCCGAAAAACCCCAGTTCAGTCACAAGGCGGGCTTCTATACAGCCCCGTTTACACTCAGAATCACCTCCCCAGCCCCTGATGCGGTGATCCGCTATACAACCGACGGCTCCGAACCCGCCGACGCCGCAAGCGGCATGCTCTACACAGCGCCCCTCAGGGTTGCTGCAACCGTCTGCATACGCGCAAAGGCATTTGTCCCCGGCCTCCAGCCTTCTCGAACAGCAACCGCCTCCTATCTCTTCAATGTCAGCGACACCATCAGGTCGCTGCCCGTCATTTCAATCGTTGGCGACGAAAAAAAGTCCCTCTTCGAGCCGGACGGCATCATGGCCATCGTAGGCGGCTACTATGACGGCAGCGGCGTTTGGACGTCCAGCGGCCCGGGCAGCTACAACAACCCCATACAGCGGGGTATCGCCTACGAACGGCCTGTTTCAGTGGAATTTCTCAACGCTGCCGGCGGAGAAAACATCCAGATTGACTGCGGCATCCGCGTTGCCGGCAGCGACTGGCACCGCCCTCGATACACCCGAGGCGAGAACTGGTTCAAGAATTTTGACAAGTTCAGCTTCAAGCTCTTCTTCCGCGACAGCTACGGTGAAAGCAGGTTGTACCACAACATATTCCCCCTGTTCCCGGTTGACAGCTTCAAAGCCGTTATGCTCCGCGGCGGACACAACGACGACAGAAACCCCTTCATCAAGGATGAATGGATCCGCAGGCTGCACAAAGACATGGGCCGCGTGGCCGCCGGCGGAACACTCATGAATCTCTTCATCAACGGTAAGTACAAGGCTTATTACAACCCCACCGAACGGCTGGATCACGACTTCTTCCGCACCGCGTACAACAGCGATGCCGACTGGGATGTCATCACCCAACGTGACGTCCGCAACGGAGACTCTGTCGATTTCAACAACATGCGCAACTTCGTGCGTAACAACAGCATGGCCGTCGACGCAAACTACCGCCGCGCCGCCGATTGGATCGACATCGACGACTTCATCGATTACCTCATCATCCAGCTATACTGCTGCAACTGGGACTGGCCGCAGAACAACTGGACCGCCGCAAGGGAACGCTCCCCAGGCGCAAAATGGCGTTTTTACCTGTGGGATGTCGAAGGTTCTCTGGAAAGTAATAGCCTTACCTACGTTCGCCTGCCGGAACTCAACAGCGGAGGCGATCCCAGCAGCCAGCTCTACCGCAGCCTCAAGGCAAGTCCCGACTTCAGGCAGGCCTTTGCCGATCGCATCCAACAGCATTTCTTCGCCGACGGCGCCCTTACCGAAAACAACCTCCAGATGCGATGGCACCAGCTCCGCAGGGAAATGGCCCAGGTTCTGCCCGGTATGAATCAGTACGTCTCCACCACATGGATACCTAACCGCCGCAGCGTCATGCTTGAGGCCTTCACCAACGAAGGCCTCTTCGGGCAGCAGGGCCCCGCCTTTTACATTGATGGCCGGCCGCTTCGCGGCGGCTATGCACGTCATGGCGCCCGGTTGACCATGACTATCCCGTTTGGCTCTGGAACAATCTGGTACACCACCGATGGCGTTGATCCTCGGCGGCCCGTGGTCCCCGACCAGACCACCACCGTCATCGTCCCCGAAAACGCCGTCAAGCGGGTGTTCGTCCCCACCGCCGACATCGGTACGGCCTGGACCGGCGGCAGCGAACCCTATAATGACGCCGCATGGACTCACGGCACGCCGGCTGTCCCGCGCCCGCTTGCCGGCGTCGGCTACGAAAGAGGCTCTGGCTATCAGGACAGGATCAGCTACGATATCGGAAGCCGCCTGTATGGCAACGCCACACGCTCGGCACTGATCCGAATCCCATTCGAAGTCAAGGCCCAGGATCTTGCCCAATGGAACCTCCTCATTCTGCGTATGCGGTACGACGACGGCTTCGCGGCATATATAAACGGCAAACTCGTACATCAGCAGAATATCACCGGCACACCCGGCTCCGGCGCCTCTGTAACTTCGCACGACGACATGGGGCAGGAATCTTTCGACATTTCCACACACATTGGCGCCTTGAAACCCGGCACGAACATCCTCGCTATTCATGGCATGAACGTCAGCGCTAACAGCAGCGACTTCCTCATCTTGCCCGAACTGCTCGCCGGAACCAGCACCCTCGGCGGAGGCGCCATTGCCGAATCGGCCGTCGCCTATACCGGCCCGGTGACTCTCGAAAAGTCAATACGCATCACGGCCCGGATCCTGAATAACTCAAAATGGAGCGCACTTACCGACGCTGTATATGTGGTCGGTCCCGTCCACAATCTGCGTATTTCTGAACTCATGTTTCACCCAGCAGACGCCAACGAAAACGCGCAACATGCCGAGTACATCGAACTCTGCAATGCCGGCAGCGAGCCCATTAATCTCAGCCTCGTCAAATTCGCCGACGGCGTGGATTACGAATTTGAAGATGTATCGCTCGCCCCCGGCGGCCGCACATTGGTAGTCAATGATCGATCACTCTTCGACCAAACCTATCCGGACTTCACAGGCGCCGTTGCCGGCCAGTATGTGGGGGCCCTGAACAATGCCGGTGAAAAGGTACGGCTGGTCGATGCGCTCGGTCGAACTATCACGGCCTGCACGTATGCCGACAACTGGTTTGAGATCACCGATGGCGAAGGTTTCTCAATTACCTTGAGGGATACTGCCGCCAACCTTTCCGACGGCATCGTCGCCCACTATAAGATGGATGAGCCTTTCGGGACCAACGTGTCAGACTGTTCCGCAAACGCTCGAAATGCCCTCATCCGCGGCATGCCCGCCTGGCTGCCCTTCAGCGGCAGAACGGATGGTGCCCTTCAGTGCGCCGGCGCCGACTACGTCGAAGTCACCGACTACAAGGGTGTACTCGGCAGCGCCTCACGGACTTGTGCCGCCTGGATTAAAACAGATTTATTCGCTCGACAGGTAATCTTCGGCTGGGGGCAACTCGGCGTAGTGGGTGGCCGATGGACAGTGGTTCTGGACGAGGCGGGCCGCTTGCGCACTGAAGCGTACGGCGGTTATGTATTAGGCACGCAGACGCTTGCCGACGGCAAATGGCATCATATCGCCGTCACGATGGCAGGCCCCATGACCGACGACATCAGGCTCTACGTTGATGGCCGGCCGGAAACGATCAGCGACTTCAAGAGTCTATTGGTAAACACCGCTTCCGGAAGCGACGTCGGCATCGGTTCGAATATCGATATGCCCAACTATTTCAAAGGGCTGCTGGATAACGTCTTGATCTACGACCGCGCCCTCACCGCCGACGAAGTGGCGCTCTTAGGCGCCTCGGCCGACCACTGGGAAGGCAAGCAGTACTGGCGTCCCAGCGCCCACATGGGCGGCTCGCCCGGCCAGGACGACACAGGTACTGTCCCCGAACTCGGCGCCGTCGTCATCAACGAAATCCTGGCGCACTCCCACGGCAGCGACCCGGACTGGATCGAACTGTACAACACCACCGATGAGCCCATCGACATCTCCGGCTGGTTCCTCTCCGACGACAACGACAACTACATGAAATTCCGCATCGCCCCGGGCACGGTCATTGAGCCGCACGGCTACGTTGTCTTCTACGAAAACCAGCACTTCAACAACGCCCAGAACCCCGGCTGCCTCAAACCCTTCGCCCTCAGCGAAAACGGCGAAACGCTCTACATCCGCTCCGGCCTGGATGCCAACAACAATCTCACCGGCTACTACGAGGAAGAATCCTTCGATGCCTCTGAAACCGGCGTCGCCTTCGGCCGTTACCGGAAATCCACCGGTACACACAACTTCGTCGCCATGAGCTATAACACCCCCGGAGCCCCCAACGCCTACCCGAAGGTCGGCCCCATCGTCATCTCCGAGATCATGTACAATCCGCCCGGCGATGCCGAGTACGAAGGCAGCGATTACGAATTCGTCGAACTCTGCAACATCAGCGACGCCCCGGTCACGCTCCAGGAATACGACCCCATTCGCCACGTCATGCTGACGTGGAAATTCACCGACGCGATTGAGTACACCTTCCCCCTCAATACGACGATCCCTCCCGGCGGCTTCGTGATCGTGGCCAAGAACCCGCAGGCCTTCACCGCCAGGTACGGCCCCGTCGCCAACGTCTTCGGCCCCTACGGCGGCAAGCTGGCCAATGAAGGCGAAAAACTCGAAATCTCCATGCCCGGCGACATCGACGCCCAGGGCACGCGCTGCTACATCCGCGTTGATCGCGTCAACTACAGCGACTCCGCCGAATGGCCCCAGACCGCCGACGGCGAAGGCGACAGCCTCACCCGCATCAACCTTACCCACTACGGCAACGACCCCGCCAACTGGCACGCCGCTCCACCCACCCCCGGCCAGTAAAATAATAAGAACAGCCACTCATTCATACGCCCGTGACACCGAAGCGATGGCGACAGGTGCCCGGGGTCTACCGCCGCCGCGCCTCTAAGCACCAATACTCTGCACGTGCGCCGCAGCTTAGCCCATCTGCACGGCAGAATCTTCCCCCTCCGCGGAAACAACTTCCACATGGCTCTCCTGTGCCATAACAAACCGTCCTGCAAAGAAAGCTAACCAGACCAGGCTCAAAGCGACAACCCAGTCACCCCAGCGAGCGTACAGTGTCGGGCGGCCGCCGACCGGAACCTCGGCCATAATCATCCTCGCCCCTTCATCGAAGTGATCGCACACGGCCGCCAGCTTCCCCGACGGCAGGATGATCGCGCTGACGCCGTTGATCGCCGCGCGAACCATACACCGCCGCAACTGGATCGCGCGATGGATCGTTGTCTCCAGATGCACCTTCCGCACGGTCGACCAGTCCAGCGTCGGTACCGCCATCACACCCGCACGTGTCCGCCCGTAGCTCCGCACCAACGTGTCGAAGTTGTCGTCCTGGCAGATCATCACCCCGACGCCGACGCCGCCGACGTCCGCAATCGTCATCCGTCCGTCGCCCCGCCGACTGTGCTCGAACGGCGTCAAATGCGTCTTGACATAATGGTTGATCGTCGCGCCCTGCCGGTCGAAGAACAACACACGGTTCTCATTCAGCTCCGCATCAAAACAGCCCACGGCCAACATCACGCCATACCGCCGGCTCATCTCCGCGAAACGCCTCAGCCACTCTCCGCGCGTCTGCCGGTCCAGGAAAAAACCCATCTCGCCTGAAACGATCAGCCGTGCGCCTTGTGCCGCCGCCTCGGCAACCGGCTTCGCGAAAAGCGCTTCGAAACCCTCCTCCGAGTGCACGTCTGGACAGTCCCCCGAATCTCTGCTCAGCCAGCCGATGGCGGCCACCTTGATATGGCTCTCCCATGTGCCGCGCGCCACCGCCGCGTTCAGCCCAATGACCGCTGCAAGTACAATCGCCGCCGCCGCCATGCACCCACGCCTCACACGCGGTCGCACCATCGCCACGACCACACACGCCTGCAGCGTCCCCGATACAAACGCAATACCCGCCGGCCCGGTCACCGATTCGAACGCGATCACCCTCGGATACCGCGACCAGCATCGCACAAACGACTGCGACGCGCCCCCACATCGGCAGCGCCCTCATGTTCACAAAGTCCATCACCGCAAAGAACGCTCCCGCCGCAACCGCCGCCCACACCGTATCACGCCCCGCGATCACGCGCCACCCCGCCGCCATCGCGACCATCAGCGCCGTAAAGTACACCAACAGGATCACCGTAATCACCGGGGGCATGCACAGATAAAAAATCTGCGGCACCGTATAAGCCAGCCCCATATACATGCCCGCCAGAAGCACCACCGACCGCCGGGCGCGCACCGCCGCATTGAAATACAGAATCGGCCCCAGCGCCGCCGCCTGCATCGGCGCAAGCACCCCCCACATGTTCGGCGCCGCCAGCATCAACCCGGAAGCCGCCCCCGCCAGACGAAACCCTGCCGCACGCCTGTCCATCATTGCTTCATTCCTCCCACTGTGTAACCGCCCCCGTTCTCATCCGCCTCGACACAAAAGCACCTGATCATCTCCAACAGAAAAAGCCGCCGTATCGCATCGTACCCGCGCGGGTTCGGGTCCTCGATGTTGTGAAAGTACCAGTGATACGGATCCTCGCGCCGGTAATGCCTTCGCCACCATTCCCTGCAGTGAAACCCGTGCCCCAGAAACTCCGAATGAATATCCACCAGATGTACGTTATCGTACGCCGCACACACCTCCGCGATCTTCTCATTGGCCAGACGCAGCACCTTCACGCACGCCTGCCATCGCGGCAGCCCCCGAATCTGCGGATCGCCAACGCCGTCGGTCGGGTCGTAGATGTTCGCCAGAAAAATCTCGCAGCCGCCCGGAAATCTCTCGTTGATCTCCTCCACCAGCGCGATCAGCCGCTGTTTCAGGTTCTCCGTCCACACCTTCGCCTGCCGCACGGTACAGCCGTACATCGCCCCATCCGCCGGCGCACTGCGTCCATAGTCGTGAATCAGATCGTTGCCGCCGCTGGTGACCACGACGATTCCCCGTACTTCCCGCGGCTGCACCGGCAAACGCGGCAGTTGCTGCTCGACGTGCTGGGCCGACGTGGTATAGTCCTGCGCGTAGTTGATCGCCTCCAGATTCGGCAGCACGTGCCGCAGATCGCATCCCGCCATGTCCGGGTACTGCTCGTCGTCGTTTGCCTGCAGCAGCGAGAAATACTGGTGCGGCCGCGACGCACCGAGCCCCCGCGTGATGCTGTCACCCAGTCCCACTAACAGCACCTTCTCCTCCGTCCAGACCCTGTTGAAAGGCGTTCGCGGAACCGCCGGTCCCGCCGGCCCCGTCCCCATCGGCATCGGCCGGTATGCCATGTAGAGCCGGTACCCCGCATACGTTCCCGCCCACAGAACAGCGCCCATGCCGATCAGAACCACGCGCAGCCGCAGCCGAAACCATTTGGAATGATTCTCCATGACATGCCTCCTTTCCCACCACGCCTTAGTTTATATGTGAACTAATTAGCCGGCCTGCCGGCCTCAACGCTCTTGCCGCAGGATCAGAGTTGCGTGTCGTGAATAAGTGTGCTGAATTCCTCCATCGCCCGGCGGTAGCGGATGCCCGCCACCAACACCAGGTCGTTATGCCCGGCCTCTTCCACCCAGAGAAAACGCTTCGGCTCGTTGGCCGCGTCGTAAAGCGCCCTGCCGTGCCACGCCGGCACAACGTCATCGGCCAGTCCGTGCACCACAAGCACGGGGCAGCGCACCTCCCCGATCTTGTCGATGTTGACGAATTTGTCCCCCGGCAGAATCCGCGCACGCGTTACCACGCGAAACGCGCTGACAAACCCGCTCTCCAGCACCAGCCCCGCCAACGGCGCCCCCGTCGCCAGATGTACCGCCGCACCGCTGCCCACCGACCGCCCCAGCGCGATCACGGCGTTTGGCTCCGTTCCTAACGTCTCGACAAGATACGCATACGCCGACTCGATCGCCTGATACGCGCCTTCCTCCGTTGGCCGTCCCTCGCTCAGACCGTAGCCGGGATAATCGTACGCCAGCACCGAATAGCCCCAGCGATTCAGCATCGCAAAGAATTCGCGATTCTGCCCGATATCCTCTGCGTTGCCGTGACTGAACAGCACCGTGAATTCCGAGCCCGGCCGCTCGTAATACATCGCCGCAATCCGCCGCCCGTCCGCCATGGGAATCCACACCACCCCATCGTCAGGCCCATAGCTCGCCTTCGGTGGATGAAACATGAGTTCGTTGGCACAGGAAACCACAAAACAGACCAAAAGCACCGCGATGATCAGCGTCGAACGAACCAGCCGTCCCCATGTGAATCGTCCGATGAGCAGCTTGTGCAATGTCCGCTTGTCCATGCCGCGCCTTTCGCATTGGTATCCAATGTATCGGCAGGCACGAAGCCTGACTCATTGCACGTTGGCGATGTTTGCACGCACCCGCTCTAACAGCCCGATCAGCCGCCTCTGTTCCGCCGCCGTCAGGACCTCCATGATCCGGGCCACCTCCCGGCCGTAAGCCGGCTCCACCTTCTCAAGAAGCCTCCGTCCCCGCTGTGTCAGCCGCACCACGTTGGACCGTCGGTCCGCCGGGTCCGTCGTGCGCATCACGAGTTTGGCCTGTTCAAGCCGGTCCACCAGCCCCGTCACGTTGGCCCGGTTAACCAGCATCATGCTGCTCAACTGCGACTGCGACAGGCCCTCCCCCTCGTCCGCCTGGTGCTTCAGCAGCATCAGCACGTTCACCTGCACGTCCGTCAGCCCGTACCGGCGCAGAAACTCCGTCGCGCGCTTGCGAATACACACACTGGTAAAGTAGATATTCAGAAGGGCCTCGTGACCCGTTGTGGCGATTGGATGGCGCAAACCTAACTCTTCATTCAGCGACATCGCTGTTCTCCTCGAAGCCGGTTAGCTCACTCATATATAGTTTACATATTAACAAGTTGTTCGCGCCTACGCCTGATATTTTTCACAAGCAGTTGAAAAAAACAGCGCAAGTCCTTGTCCCCCGGAAGCTTAGGACCGCCGAATTATTCCGTCGCCTCGACGATCGCCTTGGCCTGAACAAACGGCGTTACACCCTCCGCGACCAGCTTGATCCGCCCCTCTGCATCAATGAAGAACACCGTCGGAATCTCCCGCACCCACGGCGCACAGAACGGCTCCGGCGGCGCCTCCTTCACCGAAACCAACGCAAAGCGCACCCCATGCGCCGCGCGAAAGTCGGCCAGCTTCTCCCCCGCCTCCTCCGAAAACGCTATGATAACCGGCCCCTCCGGCCCCGACTCCTCCGCCAGCTTCTGCAAGTGCCCGGCCTGCATGAACCCCGCCGGCGACCACGTCGCCCAGAACAGCAGCACCACCGCCCGCCCGCGAAAAGCACTGAGCCGGTGTTCCACCCCCTCGATATCCCGAAACGTCCACTCCGCCGCCAACCTCCCGTACCGCTCCAGCAGCACCGGCGTCCACGTCCGCCGCGCATCGATTATCTCCTGCATCGTCGCGCCCGTCTTCTGCAGGCCCCGAATATTCGCCGCAATCGCCTCCGCAAGGCTCTTGCCCCGGTTCCGCGACGGGTAATGCCGCGACGCCCATGCCACCAGCCCCACCAACGCCAGGCAGACACAATACAAAGGCAGCGCCTGCAGGAGCGTCTTTTTGTTCCATCGAATCAACACCGGACCCGCAATGACCCCTGACAAAGCCGACCATACACAGCCGCTTCCACGCGCGGCCGCTCCCAGTTTATCGGAAATGTGTCCGATAAAACCGCACAAAATGCCGCATCCGCCCCCGGCCGCTCTTCCCATCGCCCCCTCCGCCTCACCCCAAACCCCGCAGAGTCCCCATAAAACCGCTCCGCCGCGGCGAAATTGCTTGACAAAAAACCCCCCGCAAGGCTACACTACACTGTATTAAGCGGGCCGTTGGAAAGAGCAGGGGCAGGGCACGCCTTGCCCTTGGGTACGCTCCGGCAGTGTCGCGTTGTGCAGAACCGCTGCCTGCCATCGCCGGCAATCCACCGAAGCGATATTTCAGCAGCCCCTGAGCCGTCATTTTTAGGGAGATTTTGCCAGTGTTGCCCCACAATTCAAGAATCGTGACGGAAACCGTACTGCTTTGCACGGTTATCGCCTGCATACTGGTCGGCTGCTCCGACAGCCCCGAAAACAAGGCGGCCAAAGAGCTGCGGCAAATGACCGAGGCGGCACTCCAACTGATCGAAAAAGGCCCCGGCCTCGACGACTCAGGCGTCTCCGACCCCCTCCAGCTATATGTGGAAGCCCGCGGCCGACTCCAATCCGCACTCGCCAAGGCCAACCTCGCCCCCCGCGCCGCTGAACCCGCCCGCCTGGCCCACGGCAACCTCTGCTTCGCGCAGGTCCGCCACATGCGAAACGCAACCCATCAGCTCAACACCCCCGTCTCCGACGTCGTCGATGAGCTCACCGTCATTGCAAGAAAGATCGCCGACCTCCGACTCCGCCAGGAAGAACTCCGCCAGGCCGTCGACGCCATCGAAACCGAAACCCGCCAGCTCACCGACCTTCTCGAGGGCACCGCCGACAAACAGGGCCTCCGCGCAAAACTTGCCGATGCACAGGCCCGCCTTCAGGACCTCACCGCGCAGCGCGCTGCCCGCGCCGCCGAGCAGCAGGCCGCCCAGGACAATGCCGCTCTCATCCAGCACCAGGCCGACGAAAAACTCCAGGCCGCCCAGCTCACAACCGGCGAAGAGAAGATGACGCTCCTCAACGCCGCCTTCGAGCTTATGCGCCAGAAGAAAGACCCCATGACAAAGGCCCAGGAAGCCGCCGACCAGATCGAAATCCTCGACGAAAAGATCGTCCTCCTCCAGCCCGAAGTCAACCAGCTCACCCGGCAGGTAGACGCCACCGCAAAACGCATCGAACACCTCAAGACCTCCGGCGACAGAGAAAAGATCCAGTCCGGCATCACCGAAGCCGACGAGCAGATCCAGAAACACAACGCCCGCGTCGACTGGCTCGTCGCCGACCTCAAGAAAGGCCTCGACGCCTGCGCCAAGCACGTCGCCGACATGACCGAACTGCTCGACACCGCAATCGCCGACTACCGTAAGATCACCGGCTCACTTCGCGACACCGCCGCCGCCCGCGCCGCCGACGCCAGCTTCTGGAAGGCCTCCGTCGCCGCCGACCGCTTCGCATTCAATCAGCACATCAGCACCCGCCTCCAGGCCATCGCCGCCGCCGAACTCGGACCCGTCTCCGCAACCCTCAACGAGGTCGCCGCCCAATATTTCGAAATCCCCGAAGACCAGGCCAAATCCATCCTGGCCTCCTTCGACCAGGCCATCACCCATTACACCGACTCGCCTGCCTCCGGCAAAGCCGCCAAGGACATCATGGCCGGCCACGTCCTGACCCTCTACGGCAAGGCCCTCTTCGCCGAGCGGCTCGGCGACTACGACACCGCCGACGCCGCCGTCGAGGCCGCCGACGAAGTCCTTGCAAAAATCAAGCAGCTCGACCCCGTCTTCTTCACTTCCGTCACCGCGCAGTTGCTCAACCCCTCCGCCGACTTCATCCCGCCCATGTCCGTTGACCTTACCGCCACCTACGAGGAATTCAAAAAGCAGTTCCAGCCTTGGAAGCAGATGCGCGGCGAGCAGAAAAAGGCCGAAGTCGAACGCCTCCTTGCCCTCCTCGACAGCATGAAGCCCCCGCTGGACCCCGAGGAATTCAACCGCATCATCGGCCCCGAACGCCAGGCGCTCGAAGCACAACTCGCAAAAGGCTTCGACGAACCCGCCACCTCAACCGACCCCAACTACCCCTGATTGAACCAGGTTCGCCGAAGGCGCTTCCACTGTATAGCACCCCCAGGGCACCCACCAGCCCGCCCAACACGTTACATACCGCACCGCCGCCCCCGCCGCCACGCCAACAAGACCAAGTGCCTTCAATTTCCACTTTACCACGCCAGCGGCTGAACGACGATCCGGTTATCGACAATCTTCGGGGCCTTCACCGATTCCCGTTTTGTTCTCGCCTTTTCCAACTCGCTGTTGGCGTTCCCAACCTGCCCGGCCAGCCCCAGCGTCTCGCTGGCAAGCGACTCCCTTTGATTTTCGAGCCTGACATACTCCTCCGCATCCCCGCGTATCTTCCCGGCCGCCTCCAGCCGGGCCTTCAGCGCGCTGGCCTCGATACCGAACTCCGTCCGCATCTCCTCCAGCTTCAAGACGATCGCCTGCCGGTTATACGCCTCCGCCGCGGTGCTCTTGCGAATACCCTCCTCCCGCGCCAGCGCCTCCTGCACCGCCTCCAACTTCGCCTTCAGCACCGCGTGCTCGATCGCCTGCGTCTCGATCACCGTGTTCATCCGCTCAATCGCCTCCTTGGCCGACTCCTCGCTCAGGTAATGCGTCTGCTTCCGCTTCGCCTCGAATGCCTCCTGGGCCGCCTTGGACTGCTCACTCTTTTCAGCATACGCCGTGCGGCTCTTTTCCAATTCCTCCTCCCACTTCTTCACCTCCGCCTCCGCCTCGACCCGCTTCTTCTCCGCGACTGCCGCAAGACACTCCACAAAAGCCGCGGCCGTCTTGCCGGCCTGCTGACCGTCCGTCCCCAGGAAGAAGAAAATTGCCTTCTGGCTCGTTTCCCCCTTGACGATGGTTTCATAGTTTGTAATGAGCTCTTTCTGCTTCGCCGACAAGGTCTTGCCCGTTGCCGTCTGCAGTAATGGCACCGTCAGCTTGACCCACCCGTAGCTGAATTTACTGTTTCGGGAGTCTCTCCAAACGCCGCCGCTTGTAACGATGTGTTCTTCCGTTTCAATCGAGCACGTAGCAACGTATTCCGCTTCAGGCACTTTCCGGCCGCCGTGCAGCAATCCTTTCAGCGGTTCGTCCACCTGCTCCAGCCGCACCTCCGCAAGCAGGCCCTCCCCGGCTTCCCCGGCCCTCACCTACACAGCCGCCAACACAGTCAACAGCCCAATCAATACATGCTTCGCAACCATAACAAACCTCCCAAAAAAACCAGATCTGTTCCCCTTCAAACCACATTCGTATATGCACCAAAAAACGCAGCGACACGTCGCCCGTTTCCCAAAGCATGCCTTCGCACCGGCATCTTCCCTATAAAACCCCGCGTGCCTCACCGAGTTCAGCGGCGTGTTTGGCGCCATGGCTAACGAGCAGGTCCATAAGTTTCTGAACCGCCGCCTTATCCGGCTGCCCGCACGCCGGCGGCGCAGCAGCAATATCGAGCGGAGTCTGTCCCGCCTTGTTAAGCGCGTTGACGGCGGCCCCGGCCTCCAGGAGCATTGTAACAGTCTCTTCGCTGCCGGCGCCCGCGGCCGCGTGCAGAGGAGTGGTGCCTCCACTGCCGACGGCATTGACGTTGGCGCCGCGTGCGATGAGTAACTCGACACACGGGGCATGCCCCGCTCCGGCCGCAATATTGATGAGTGGGTTGCCGAATGGGTCGGCCACGTCAATGCGCTTGGCGCGTTCCAGTAGGACTAGCGCCGCTTCGAATCGCCGATGTTCGAAAGCGGTTATCAGCGCACTGTCGCCGTAACCTTCGATCCCTTTGTCCTCAGCGGCTTTCAGCAGCATCGTGAGGATATCCATGAGGTGGGGGTCATCCGGAATGGCAAGCAGCCGTTGCAGGATCGGCCGGCCACCGCATAGCACGTCGGGTCGTACGCCGTGCTCCAGCAGCATCTTGATCATCTCGTATTTCTGGTCATATGTCAGGGGCATCTGCCCCAGCCTGACGCAGTGGGACAGGGCCGTCGAATGGTGGTTGTCCTGGCAGGGCAGGTCGGGGTCGTAACCGCGTTCGAGCAGCCAGGCCAACAGTTCCGGCGTCATCGGCGGCCGCCAGCCACAGGACAGACTCCGATGTCCGGCGTTAAGGCTGCCGCCGTAGCGAACCAGCACATCGAGCAGGGTTATCCTGTAGCGGTTGAGGACCTCAAGCCGTTCACTCCTCGGCGTTTCGTGCATCGCCCTGGGCTGATAGTATTGCCAGCACTTCTCTATGTAGGGCGGCAGATCTCCCTCGTCCATCACCGCTTCGATGCCGAGGTTGGCGGCCTTTGCCGGGTCGGGGGCCTGCCGGAGAAGCGACTCCAGGTACTCAGCGTCATAACGGCCCGGAACCGCGCAGATTCGCCATTCGATGTCGACCTGCGTGACCCCCTTGTGGCAGCCGCCGGTCAGCACGGCTAACAGCAGCAGGGCGATGGGCTGGAGGTGGTTCGTTCTTGTTGGCGTGCTGGCGGCGCGTGTTTCCATGATTCCTCCTTTCCTTCCGGTTCTCTCCTTGGTTTGCCTATCGAATCGTTTCGACGTGCTCACTTCAGTTCGGCGGCGCATTTGCCGCCGTGGCTGATCAGCAGGTCGATGACCTTTTGCGTGCGGTCCTTGCCCCGCGGCCCGCATGCGTCCATCCGCGCGACGTCGAGCGGAGTCTGTCCTTTCTTGTTGAGGGGGTTGACGGCCGCGCCGGCCTCCAGGAGCATTGTAATGATCTCTCCATTGCCGGCTGCCGCGGCCGCATGCAGAGGCGTGTAGCCGCTCCCGTCTTTGGCCTCAATATCGGCGCCGCGGGCGATCAGCAGCTCGACGGATTTGACGTTGTCATACGCGGCCGCCAGGTTGATGAGAGGCGCTCCGAACTTGTTGGGTACATCAATACTTTCCGCATGTTCCAGAAGCACCATCGCTGCTTCGTCGCGCCTTACTCCAAGGGCTTTCGCGATGACGGCATCGCCGTAGCCTTCGATCCCCTTATCATCCGCGGCCTTGAGCAGCAGTTTGATAATGTCCACGAGGTAAGGATCGTCTCCGTGGTACGTGACCAGCGTATCGAGAATCGGCTGGCCCAGGCTCTTGACGTCAGGGTTGGCCCCGTATTCCAGCAGCATCTTGATCATCTGATATTTCTGATCGTAGCTGAGCTTTGACTGTCCGGGTCGCGCACAGTGTGATAAGGCCGTCCATTCGTCAGCCTCACAGGACAGATTCGGATCCAACCCGTGTTCCAGCATCCATGCAAGTAACTCCGGTGTGATCGGCGAATGTGACCAAAAGCAAATAATCGACTGCCCCATTGGCGTCGTCACGCGGTTTAAATCGCCGCCGTAAAGCACCAGTACCTCCAGAACGGCAATCTGGTAATGGGTAATGCCCTCCGAGCGTCGCGGCACATAGATACCTTGCAGAACTTTCAAAATATTGCGGTTGGCGGCCTGTGCCGGATCGTCGGCTTGCTTGAGGAGCGACTCGATGTGCTCAGCGTCGCGACCCTCTGAGATTGCCGAGAAGATGCGATTTTCGATGTCTCCCTGCGTGAGCCCCTTGTGGCATCCGCCGGCCAGCAGTGCCAGCAGCAGGAGGGTCGGCAGGGCGTGGCTTGTTCGTATCAGTGGGCAAGCGGCCGGCCTCTTCATAATTTCTCCCTTCCAATCCGACGGCATTTTAGCACGCCAACCGGGATCCGTCCACCCCGGCAGACCATCCCCGTCTACTTGTTTACGTTCTTCCCCGCCATTCCGTTACATGCGTCGTGACAGAAAAATGCCGAAAGCCAGATCCCACACCATCCCTCACTGTCATCCCCGCGAAAGCGGGGACCCACGCCCCCCACGTCGCGCCCCGCCCGTCCACCCGCCGAGGGTACCTGGTACCTTGAATTCGCGCCCCACACATCCCACCCCGCACATCCACGCCGCTACTCTACTACTCTACTACTCTGCTGCTCGAATACTCTACTACTTCCCTCCCATAATTCCCACAATTCCCATAGTTCCCATGATTCCCACGAAATCACCCCCGCACGTCCATCGCCGTCCATCGCGTCCATACTGTCCATCGCGTCCATCTACTCCATCTCGTCCCCGCCGCATAAGAATAGGTCTCGCCGAAGGCGCTTCCACCCTGACCCGGGTTCCCCGGCAAGCATGCGAAAGAAACGGGCCGCTCTGGTAGGGTGGGGTTCTACCCCACCGCTGCCGCCAAACCAGCCATTTTCTTAGGAGCATCAACGCTCGCCCATTTAAAGCCATAATTCCTGATAAAATCCGTACTACAATCCATCATCTTCTTGTTTTTCGTGCGTCATTTTTGTTTTCTGCTGCCACAAGCCTATACGAGACTAGCAGTTATGCAACAATAGCGTCGGGGGCAACTTGTCATTTATAAAAGTTATAATTCGTGTAAATTAGTGTTAATTCGTGGCTTATGAAGCTCTGTGCCCTCGGTGTTCTCTGTGGCTTTGTGGTTTCGTCGCGGCTACGCCGCGCGGTGAGAATCCGTGAAATCCGTGGTTTCGACGCCCCAACATTTTTTCAAATATTTGCCATATTTCTGTTTGACCATGCGTCTTTATGGTGTATAATATAGATATATGAAAAACAATCTGATTACACTGGTCTGTGGAGCACAAAAACGAAAGCCGCTCCCAAGGCCGGAGAAACGCATAAACGTCGAAAAACAGTCGCCAACACGATCAGAGAGGAGAAAAAAGATGTCCCACACCGCCGTCGCTCGTGGCTTCTATTGCGGTCACGTTGCCCTGCGTGCATTTGCGGCATCGCTTGTGGTCGCTCTCTGGTCCTCAATCCGCCCAATGGCTGCCCCAATTCAAGACTTTAATCAGCGCAATGAGTGTAATCTGCGTCTAACCAACCCACACCTCACCCAAACCGCCCTCTCAGGACTGATACCCCCATCAATGCCGGCCTCAATCCCCCGAACCGCACAAACGAACCTGTTGTATGCAAAAACCCTTCAATATCCTCTTGTCGGAAACATCGCAAGGGCGCCCTCTGCACGCCTATTACGATCTCACGATACCTGAATATCATCCAAAAACCCACGTCCCACTACTGCCGGCCTCACCACCGAAAAACCCGACAGCTATACTCCGTTCCAACCGCTAACAAGATTCGACACGTCCACTGAATGCCCATACCCGACATAAAAAGTCCACCTGTTTTCGCTGCATTTCTCTCCGAATCCCGCACAAACACCTCATTTTCTAACACTGACACCCTGCAAAAACCGCCAACCCCGCGCATTCCCCAAAAAACACCCCCAATCACCGCCAATGACCGCCAAAATGCCTCCAAACCCCGCAAAAACCCGCGTTACAATGCTGAAAATCGCATTTTCGCCACACACTCCCGCACAACCCCCGCACGACACGAAAAAATCTTGCCACTTTTGCCCATCTTAACGCGCAAGCCCGCCCACATCCGGAGATTCTCCACAAAACTCCGCAAAACCCTGTAAACTCGGAATTTTCCCTAAATTTTGAAGGGCGCGCTACCGATAAAAGCCCCAACTTATGAACCGCAAGAGGGCAACACGCCGTGACGACACGCCAATGAGTCCCAAAGCGACCATGTAGAGACATGTAAGGAGATCGGTATGGACACCCGGTGCGCAAACGTCAGAATCATAGATTCAAAAAAACCTTCCCGCAAAATCACAAAACCCACCCGCAACCTCTACCAGGACATCGTCCTAAGTGCCCCAAACGCAATAATTTGCGTTTCACCCACCGGGCGGATTACAGAGTGGAATCGCCGGGCGGAGGAGATATTTGGGATTTCGCGGGCGGAGGTCTTGGGAAGTGATTTTCTGGAAACGTGTTTTTCAAATCAGGAACGCTTCCGGATGAATTGCGAAATTCAACTTTTGAAAAACGGAGAAACGGCCGCCGACCTTCGCTCCTTCCTCACCTTGCCGGACGGCCGCGAGATTACCCTGAGTTGGGATATCAGTGTTTTCAGTATTGAAAACGGGGTTCGGTACGTTGCGGTGGCGAGGGAATTGCCCGAACGGTGGCGTGAAGAGGGCCGGATTCGCTTCAATCCGTATTTCAATGATACGGTAGACCTCGTATTGAGCAGCCTGGGGGCGATTATGGAGCGGATTGAGTGCATCAACGCCCGGATGACGCCGGAGACGCTGGAGAGGCTTCGAGAGAGCTATGACGATGGTCAAATCGGGCGGCGGATCCCGGCAAAGACGGCCGCGGCGGTGGAAAGGCTGATTTTGGGGGTGATGGGCGAGCACAGACAGGTTTCGTGAGGCTCCTGCGGGGGTAAACGGGGGCAAGGCGCGGTGTCTTGCGGCGGGGGCGGCTTGACTTTGTCTGCGTGCGTGCGGATAATCCTGCCTTTGACGGGTTCTTGAGCGTTTCTTGCGTTGATTGTGTGTTCTCGCTCGCGTTTTTTTCGGGGTCTTGCGGTGAAGTGCGGTGGGGGTGCGGGTTTTGTGTGGGGTTGCGATGCGAAACGAGAGGAACAGAGAGCTTTTTGAGCGGGCCTGCAAGGTCATTCCGGGCGGGGTGAACAGCCCGGTTCGGGCGTTCAAATCGGTAGGCGCGAATCCGATTTTTATCGAGAAGGCCAAGGGGGCGGTGCTTACTGACGCCGACGGGAACCGGTACATCGACTATTGCCTTTCGTGGGGGCCGATGATCCTGGGTCATGCGAATAAGGCGGTACTGGATGAGGTGCGCAAGGTGATGGGACGGGGGACGAGCTACGGCATTCCGACGCCGTTAGAGACTGCGCTCGCGGAGATGATTGTCGAGGCCGTCGATTCGATTGAGAAGGTGCGCTTGGTTTCGAGCGGGACCGAGGCGGTGATGACGGCGATTCGGTTGGCGCGGGGGGTGACGGGCCGCGACAACATCGTCAAGTTCGCCGGCTGCTATCACGGACACGTGGATCATGTGCTGGTGCAGGCCGGCTCGGGGCTGACGACATTGGGCACGCCGTCGAGCCCGGGGGTGCCGGCGGATTTTGCCAGGCACACGCTGCTTGCACCTTATAACGACCTGGCGGCCGCGGAAAAGCTGTTTGAGGAGCACGGCTCAAGTATTGCGGCGGTGATTTTGGAGCCGGTGGCGGGGAATATGGGGGTGGTGTGCGGGACGAAGGCGTTCCTGAAGGGGCTGCGGGCGCTTTGCGACAAGTACGGGAGCCTCTTGATCTTCGACGAGGTGATCACTGGCTTTCGAGTGGGGTACGGGTGCGTGCAGAAGATGGTGGGGGTGCGGGCGGATTTGACGACTTTGGGCAAGATCATCGGCGGGGGGTTTCCGATCGGGGCGATCGGGGGGCGGGCGGATGTGATGCGGCACTTGTCGCCGGAGGGGGCGGTCTACCAGGCGGGGACCTTGTCGGGGAACCCGGTGTGCGTGGCCGCGGGGATTGCGACCTTGCGACAGCTTAAGGAGAGGAACCCGTATCCACACCTGGAGGCGATGACGCTGCGGTTGTGCACGGAGATCGCGGCGATTTTCAAGGCGAAGGGCATTGCGCATACGATCAACCGGATCGGGTCGATGTTTACGGTGTTCTTCGGCGCCGAGGCGGTGACGGATTATGCGTCGGCCTTGAAGTGCGATACGGGGCGGTACGCGGCCTACTTCCGGCAGATGTTGGAGGCAGGGGTCTATTTGCCGCCGTCGCAGTTTGAGGCGAACTTCCTGTCGACGGCGCATACGGAGGGGCAGATTGAAAAGACGGCGGCGGCCGTGAGAAGAATTGACGTGTGACACGCCGGTTCCGCGAAAGACAATAAGACAATGCAAGGAGAGAGGAGCTATGAAGGTACCTGCGCAACTGTGCCGACCGTATGTGGCCGCCCTGGCGCTTCTGTTTGTTTGCTGGAGCACACTGTTTCTGGGGGTGGTGACAATCCTCATGATTCCAGCACTTCTTGCGGGATGTGCTGTTGCCATATGGAGGAAACGCCGGGGCTGCACTTGCGATGCTTGTTATGCTCAATCCGCTGTCAGTATTTCTTGCCCATGGGATCGTTTCTTACTATGGCTCGGCGTCGCTTGAATTTGTCGGGCTGCCGCATATCGAATCGTTCAATATTTGATCCTGCGACGCGCTGCTTTAGAGTTGGCGGGGGCTGCTTGGTTTCAGGAAACGAATGGGTCTTCATAGGCCCGCACAACATGGGCTTGCGGCTGATAAGCCGCCTCTTTGGGCCGCCGCCGAGGTCTTACGCCGGCAGAAGAGTTTCTCAGCGGCATTGTGGCTGTGGGCGATCACAGAGTGACTTTGTCAAAAGACACGATTGGCGAGCTTGTGGAAGGGCTGCAGTTCTTCTCGCTGATGCACCCGGAGGAGGATTTAGTATGACAGCGCCATAAGAATTCGATTTCTCTTGCTTTGGCCGTCTTCCTGCGGCTGGCGTAGGATGC
>DAOTMV010000034.1:0-43540 GCA_035450485.1 Anaerohalosphaeraceae bacterium
CGTGAGGGTGGGATGTTTTTCATTGGACATTCCGAATTCGAGGGGAAGCTGTCTGGACACCCGAAGCGTTGTATTACGGCGGGACGCCCAAGATTGAACTGGCGCCCGGGCAGAAGGTGGAGATTTGTATTGCGCCGCCGGCGAACAACACAACGCTGATCGTGCAGATGCCGGACATTTCCGAAGACCTGCCGAGGACCAAATTGAAGGAGATGCCCTGTCTTGTTCTGATCAGCCGAAACGTTGGCCTGCTCTTGGGGGACAGCGACGTGGCCTACGGTCCGGAGGACGACCGGGTGGGGCGTCTTACGAAACATCTGTTCTACACGTCGGCTCAGGCGGTTACGTATACGTTTCGTAATCTTCCGCCGGGCGAGTACTGTGTGTTTGCAGGGCCCGCCTGCTGCATGAATGCCCTGAAGGTGATCGTCAAAGATGGACAAACGTCCACTGTGCGCATACCTCCCCTCATGACGGTTAGACAGTCATCGGTGTCCGTCTGGAGGCTTTCACGCGATATCGAACTGGAGGGGGGAATACACTCTCAAGGACCTGTGCGAGCGGCTCAGCGCCGTGACTGAGTCAAAACCGCGTTTTGTTGTTGAGGGAAACCTTGCAGAAGAACGTCTCCAGATAAGGGCCGGACGCATTCCTGTTCACGACGTGCTCGAAGCGATATACCTGGGCACGGGCTGCACACTTCAAGAGGCCGAGGAGGATCGCTTCGTACTGCAGAGAGCCGTCCAACTGTAGGCGTCGTTGTCGGGGGTTATATGGGACATACGTCGTGACTCTCGTGGCAGGGGGGCAACCTGCTCCATTCTTGCCGGTTGTTGCAAAAAGCTGTATGGGTTCGAACACGGGTCGACCAACGCCGATATAGCTTATTGGTTATTCGCGTTGGGGGGGCGAGCCTTTTGAGAGCGGCAGGCGGCTTGCCTGCCTGCCAGAGGCGAGAAGTGGGACATAATGTAATCATCCTGATCAGCGAGGACGACCGGGGGCATTTTATACTTATCAAACATGCCTTGCGGAATGCTGGAATAGATAACGAGATTGTCTGGCTCTGTGACGGCCAGGAGACACTCGACTTTATTTACACGCCCGAAGGGGAGGTGAAATTAGAGGACGACAAGCGGTATATGCTGCTGCTTGATATCCGGATGCCGAAGATTGATGGTATCGACGTCCTTGAGGAAGTCAAGAGGGATCATCGCCTCAAAGACATACCCGTTGTGATGGTCACCTCAAGTGACAATCCGGACAATATTCGCCTGTGTGGGCGGCTGGGATGCGACGGATATATCGTCAAGCCACTGGATGACAGCGCAACAGACCTTATTCGAAGGCTTGCTTCATCCACTCAGCGCATACAGCACACTTGACGGAGCTCGCCCTGACGGGCGGCATCTTGCGCCTATATATACTCGTTAACGATATTCTCCAGCATCTCGACGCGGCCGGAGGCGTTGGGGCTGATTTCACCCTTCTTGAGCATATACTCGCTGCACTGCTTCATGCTGACCTTACCTGCCTCGATATCGGCGCCGATTCCGCTGTCCCAGCTTGCGTAACGCTGCTTGATGAAGTCGGCCAGGACGCCATCCTTCTGGATTGCGGCGGCGATCTTCAGGCCGCGAGCGAAGGCGTCCATGCCGCCGATGTGCGCGTGGAAGAGATCGACGGGTTCGAAGCTTTCGCGGGCGACATGTGCGTCGAAGTTGAGGCCGCCGGTGGTGAAGCCGCCCATCTTGAGGATGGTCAGCATGGCGAAGGTGGTGTCGTAAAGGTCTGTGGGGAACTGGTCGGTGTCCCAGCCAAGGAGGAGGTCGCCGCGGTTTGCGTCGATCGAGCCCAGGATGCCGTTAGCAGCGGCGAATTCGAGTTCGTGGATGAAGGTGTGACCGGCGAGTGTGGCGTGGTTTGCCTCGATGTTGAGCTTTAAGTGGTCCACGAGGTCGTACTTCTGCAGAAAAGCGTAGCAGGCGGCGGCATCCGAATCGTATTGATGCTTTGTGGGCTCTTTTGGCTTGGGTTCGATATAGAACTGTCCGTCGAAGCCAATTTCCTTTTTATAATCGACGGCCATGTGCAGGAAGCGGGCGAGGTGGTCCAGTTCGCGACCCATATCGGTGTTGAGGAGGGATTTGTATCCTTCGCGGCCGCCCCAGAAGACGTAGCCTAAGCCGCCAAGTTCCTTTGTGACTTCCAGGGCCTTGGCGACCTGGGCGGCGGCGTAAACGAAGGCGTCAGCGTTGCAGCTTGTGGCGGCGCCATGCATATAGCGTGGGTGGGTGAAGAGGCAGGCGGTGCCCCAGAGGAGCTTGACGCCGGTGCGTTCCTGCTCTTCTTTCAGCACCTTGACGACAGCGTCGAGGTTCTTGTTGGATTCGGCGAGCGTCTTGCCTTCGGGGGCGACGTCCCGATCATGGAAACAGTAGAAGTCTACGCCCAACTTTTCGAAGAACTCGAAGGCGGCGCGGACGCGGTTCTCGGCGTTGGCGATGGAGTCGGTACCGTCGTCCCAGGGCATGAGGCGGGTTGGGCCGCCAAACTGGTCCGAGCAGCCGTTTCGGAAGGCGTGCCAGTAGGCGACGGAGAAACGAAGGTGCTCGGCCATGGTCTTGCCGGCGACGACTTCAGAGGCGTTGTAATGCTTGAACGAAAGGGGGTTCTTGCTCTTGGGACCCTCGTAGGCGATTTTGGAGATGCCGGGAAATGCCTCTTTCATCATGGACTCCTAATATCTTAACATCATTCTTCTGTTCCGGTTCGGGGCATATCAAAACATGCGGACAACGGTCTGTCAAGCACTGTCCGGCCGCGGAGGATGTAAAATAGTGGAACGAAGCGGCTAAGTTGGCTAAAGTTGGGTGCACTTTGGCGTTGCTTTCTTTACATTTCATTAACAGATTTTCACAAGTGTTTGTACTCACGGCACTTCGAACGTTCATGAGATGTCAAGATTGGCTTTGTTTCGCAAGTATGGCCTTTCTCAGCGGTAAACAGAGGGTATGTTGTAACGTTTTGCAGCAGAGCTGCGTTAATTGTTGGCGGCGGCGGCGCGTTGCCGCAGGGCAACAGGCAGGATATGATGTGGGGCGGCGGCGGTAAATCAAGTAGAGGCGCGGTTGGGCGCGTCAGTTTGTGTTGAGATGGAGGTGCCATGATGTCGAAGGCCGCGGTTGTTGCGGGGTTTCTGGCGGTTTTGGCGGCGATTGATTCAGCGGAGCAGGGGAGGGCCGGGGTGTCCGTTGATTTTTCGCATGGAGATCTCAAGGTTTCGGAGAACCGGCGGTTTGTTGTTCATGCGGATGGTACGCCGTTTTTCTATCTGGGGGATACGGCGTGGGAGCTGTTTCACCGTTTGAATCGGGAGGAGGCGGTCAAATACCTGGAAAACCGGCGGGCGAAGGGGTTTACGGTGATTCACGCGGTGGTTCTCGCCGAGCTGGATGGGCTCAACACGCCGAATGCGTACGGAGACAGGCCGCTGCTGGACAACGATCCCGCGCGGCCGAACGAAGCATATTTCAAACATGTGGATTACATCGTTGAGGAGGCCCGGAAGCGGGGTATTTACATCGGGATGCTGCCGACATGGGGGGATAAGGTGACGAAGGCCTGGGGGGTTGGGCCGGTGGTGTTCAATGCGGCCAAGGCGCGGGTTTACGGGGAGTTCTTAGGGCGGCGGTATGCGAAGGCGCCTAACATCATTTGGATTTTGGGCGGGGATCGCGTTGCCGACGAGGTGGAGGAGATCTGGCATGCGATGGCGGCAGGGATTACGGCGGGCGATGGGGGGCGGCATTTGAAGACGTATCATCCGCAGGGCGGACGGTCTTCGGCGGAATGGTTCCATGATGCGGAGTGGCTGGATTTCAATATGCTGCAATCGGGGCATTCGGAATTTGATCTGCCGAATTATGAGCGGGTGGCGCGGGATTACGGCCGGCGGCCGGTGAAGCCGTGTCTGGATGGAGAGCCTCGCTATGAGGATCATCCGGTGAACTGGAGGCCGGAGAACGGGTGGTTTGACGATTTTGATGTGAGACAGGCGGCGTACTGGGGGCTGTTTGCCGGCGGGTTCGGGCATACATACGGGTGTCATGATATCTGGCAGATGCTTGCGCCGGGGCGAGGGCCTATCTCGGCGGCACGAAACAACTGGTACGACGTGCTGGATTTGCCGGGGGCGTGGGACATCATGCACGTGCGGCACCTGATGGAGTCGCGGCCGTTCCTGTCGCGCGTGCCGGATCAATCCATGATTGCGGAGGGGCAGGCCGGCGGTGCGGCGCACGTTCAGGCGACGCGAGGCGACGGATATGCCTTTGTGTACATCCCTACCGGCAACACAATCAAGGTGAAGTTAGGCATGATCAGCGGCAGCGAGATAAAGGCATGGTGGTTCGACCCGCGCACGGGCCAGGCTACCGAGGCAGGGATTTTCGCCAACCAAGGTACGCGAACATTCGACCCGCCGGGTGAAGCGGGCCGGGGGAATGATTGGGTACTGGTGCTGGATGATGTGGCAAAAGGGTTTGCGACGCCAGGCGCCAGGAGGTAGTAGCCGCAACTGGGCTGACTGTGGGGCCAAGCAGCGGCGGGCAGATTGCTTGTCGAGTCTGGGCACCCATCCACTTGCACTTCAGCTTCCACCTGGCACAGCACTGGTTAGCCGTTACACAACATCCAGGACGGTGAGATGAAGATTGTTGTGGCAATGGACTCGTTCAAGGAGTCGCTGAGTGCGCAGGCGGCTTGTGATATTGTTGCGCGAACCATTGCCGTTGAGCGGCCGGAGGCGGAGATTGTTGTCAGGCCGGTTGCGGATGGCGGCGAGGGGACGGCGGCGGCGATGATTGCGGCGTGCGGGGGCGAGTGGATTCCGGTCAGGGTGACGGGGCCATTGGCGGGCAGGCAGGTGGATGCGGGGTATGCGTGGTTTGGTTCCGACGAGACGGCGCTGGTTGAGATGGCGGCGGCGAGCGGACTGCAACTTCTGGAGGCGAAACAGCGGAATCCATTGCTTACGACGACGTTCGGGACGGGAGAGCTGATTGCGGCCGCGGCGGGGCGAGGGGCAAAGAAGATCTTTTTGGCCGTCGGGGGAAGCGCCACTGTGGACGGGGGCACGGGGGCTGCGACAGCATTGGGGTGGAGGTTTCTGGATGCAAGGGGGGAGGCGCTTGCGCCTGGCGGAGGCGCGCTGGTTGAGTTGGCCAGGATTGTTGAACCCGCCCGGCCGCTCGGTGTGCCGGTTGATGTGCTCTGCGACGTTAAAAATCCGCTTTGCGGCGTCAGCGGGGCGGCGCGGGTGTATGGGCCGCAGAAAGGTGCGACCGGGGAAATGGTGGAGCGTTTGGAGGCGGGTCTTCTGCGCCTGGCGATGGTCGTGAAGGATCAGCTTGGGGTTGACTTGAAGGATATGCCGGGCGCGGGGGCGGCAGGGGGGCTGGCCGGCGGCGCGGTGGCTTTCTTCGGGGGGCGGCTGATATCGGGGATCGAATTCGTGATCGGCCGGACGGGGCTGGCGAAGGCAATTGCCGAGGCCGACTGGGTTATCACGGGCGAAGGGTGTTTCGACGCGCAGTCGCTGTGCGGGAAGGTGATATCGGGGATTGCGGATGCGGCTGCGAGAGCGGGGACGCGGGTTGCGGTGATTGCGGGACAGGTGGCTTTGGCGCGGCACGAATACCGGAGAAGGGGGATTGTCGAGGCGCTGGCCTGCAAGACCGAGGGCATGAGTGTCGAGTACGCCATCGCGAAGGCGGAGCGACTGCTTGAAAATGCGACACGGGCATTTGCAACGAAGTACCTCCAAAGTGCCTAAGGATGAACGGAAGACTGAGAAAGGTATGATGAAAGCGAACACGCAGCTTGTTCTGATCGCAGGATGCGAGTATTCAATGGGGTAGTAAGGCATTGCGTCGGCTGAATCTGCTGCCGCAGTTCAACACGCCGATGAAGGAGGGTTCGTTACTTGATCTGGCCAACATTAGCTCGGAACCTCTCCGGCATTTTGGGCGGACGGACCGGGGATTTGAACAGCGGTTGCGTCATCTTCGGTCGGACAACCAAGAGCCTCGCTTGACCCATGTAACATGGAACGAGTTGACCGGGTGCACCAATTCAACGTGGCCATCAACAAACACGACGTGACTGAGGCCATAGATGCGGGCGGAGTCATTGGTCTTGTGGAACGAAGCCAGGCAGTCTGCGTAACTATCGGTCGTCGGCCAGGGACTTACACCCGGCGCCGGTATGTTTGGTGTGACCAATAAGACATTATCGTTAAACTGGCCATCACTGATGCGTGTGCCATCGCGCAGGATGACGTCCCAAAGACTTTCCTCGCCAAAGTATGCTACTTGTGACGGACTGCGTTCGATATGTGACAACTTCTCAACATCGCCGCTGTAGAGAGGGGATTTGTTGGGGAGGGCTTTGGACTGGCCATACCCGAGATATGAGTTCATGCTGTAACCGAATTGCGGGTCCATTGGGACATTACAAAGGCCCGAACCGTGGCTCTTGGCCCTGCCGCCAATGGCCAGACTCTTGAATACAGGGCAGATATTAACATTTTTATTCTGAAGGTAGGGCCAGAGCATGCCGGGCTGGTCATCCGGACTGCGGCTTCCATCATGCCAGTGGCAAGCATAGTTAGCCCCGAAGAATGTTTGCGGGTCCCAGTAGATGCTGTACCAAGGCCAGGGGAAGAAGGTGTCATTGTCTTCGAGGTAGAGGATGCCGGCGAGACCGTACTGTCGGATGTTGTTCTTGCAGATAAGTTCGCGCGCCAGTTCCTTGGCTTTGCTCAGTGCCGGAAGAACGATTGCCAACAGCAGGCCGATGATGGCGATGACGATGAGGAGTTCGATGAGCGTGAACGCTTTCTTTGCGGCTCGATCCATGATTCCCTCCAGAATCAAAGCGTTGTTTTGATTGGAGTCGATGGACTCCACGGATATAGTTTAGCCGCTGAAGAGGCCGAAGTCAAATTACTGTTTCGGCGGCTTTGCCGAGGTTGCGTTCTTGCTGCGGTTCACCCCTGCAGGATCTTTCGCGGGTCGAGATTGTTCTTTTCGATGTCTTTAAAGTAGTTGACGGTTCCGACCTTCATTTCGACGGTGGCGGCCTCGTCGGCGACTATGATGCCCTGAGGGTGGAGCTGGAGGCACGAGACAGTCCACATGTGGTTGACGCCGCCCTCGACGGCCTGCTGCAGGGCGCGGGCCTTATTGTGGCCGCTGACGATGATGAGCACTGTCCGGGCATCCATTATGGTTGCGACACCCACGGTGAGGGCGGTCTTCGGCACCTTGTTGACGTCACCGCCGAAGAAACGGCTGTTTGCGATGATGGTGTCCTGGGTGAGGGTCTTGACGCGGGTTCGGCTGGTGAGGGACGAGCCGGGTTCGTTGAAGGCGATGTGCCCATCCGGGCCGATGCCGCCGACAAAGAGGTGGATGCCGCCGTAGCTCCTGATCTTCTTTTCGTAGCGGGCGCATTCGGCGTCAAGGTCTTTGGCGTTGCCGTTGAGGATGTTGACGTTGCTCTTGCGTATGTCGATGTGGCTGAAGAAGTTATCCCACATGAAGGAATGGTAGCTCTGGGGGTGGTCCCGGCGGATATTGACGTACTCGTCCATGTTGAAGGTGACGACGTTGGCGAAGCTGACCTGCTTATCTTTGTTGAGTTGGATGAGTTCGCGGTACATTCCGAGAGGGGACGAGCCGGTGGGCAGGCCGAGGACAAAGGGCTTTTTCGCGGTGGGTTTGTGTGTGTTGATAGCGCGGGCGACGTAGGCGGCGACCCATTTGCTCACCATGTCGTAGTCTGTGAGAATGACGACTCTCATGTTCTTCTCCTTTCCCTGTCAAACAACTGTGCGATCGAGGCGTTCCTACATTTTCTCCAGTGCGGCCCCGAGTCGTACGAACGTGCCGGTGGACCTAAGCCGGGCTATTGATAGATTCGCTGCGTCGTGAGATTGCGATGTGGGCTACCTCATCTGCTCTGGGTCCGTGGGCAAGTAAAAACGTGTCCCGTGCGATAACCGCCTCTTCGTCCGTTGGTATTACGAACACTGCGATGCGGCTGGCGTCGGTGCTGATCCGGCATTCGACGCCGACGGCGGCTGTGTTTTGTGCGTCGTCGATTTCAATTCCGATCCGCGTCAGGCCGGTGCACGCACGTCGCCGCACATCGACAGCGTTTTCGCCGATGCCGCCGGTGAAGACCAGTGCGTCGACGGTGTCGAGGGCGGCGGTGTAGGCGCCGATGTACTTCTTGATACGATAGCAGAAGATTTCGATGGCGAGTTGGGCCCGGGTGTTGCCTTGTGCGGCCAGGTCGGCGAGGGTCCGCATGTCGTTGGAAATGCCGGAGATGCCCAGGAGGCCGCTCTGCTTGTTGCACATCGCACTGATGGCGGAGAGATCATAGCCCTTGCTATTAAGATAGAAGATGATGGCGGGGTCGAAGTCGCCGCTGCGGGTACCCATGACCAGGCCTTCGAGCGAGGTAAAGCCCATTGATGTATCAATACTGCGGCCCTGCTTGATGGCGGTGATGGAGCAGCCGCCGCCGAGATGACACGTGATGAGGTTCACGGCGTGCAGTTCTTTGCCGAGGAGTCTTGCGGCTCGTTCGGCGACATACCGGTGCGAGGTGCCATGAAAGCCATATCGGCGGATTCCGTACTTCAGGCAGATATCCCAGGGCAGGGGATAGGTGCAGGCGGCCCGCGGCATTGAGGTGTGAAAGGCGGTATCGAAGCAGCCTACCTGGATTGCGTTGGGTAAATGTCTTTTTGCGGCCCGAATGCCGATCAGGTTGATGGGGTTGTGCAGGGGCGCCAGATCGGCATATTGCTCAAGCGATGCAATCACCTCGTCGTTCAGGATTACCGAACCGGTGAACTTGTCTGTGCCGTGTACTACTCTGTGGCCGACGGCGCTGATTTTCGCGGCGTACGGGGTGCTTTGTGCAAGGGCATCGAAGATTGCGACCATTGCCTGATCGTGGTCCTCGGCACGGACATTGTGCTGCTGCCGTTTGCCGCCGCAGGTCTGGGTCAGTCGGGCGTCAGGACGGCCGATGGATTCGATTGTGCCTGTTACGACCACGGCCCCCGCGGGCATGTCGTAAAGCCGATACTTGAAGGACGAGCTGCCGGTATTGATTACGAGGACGAACATGCGATGTGAATCCGCACTCACTGCGAGCCTACAAGCTGGCGCTGAAAATTGGTTGAGTATACCAACGGGTAGCGTACGAACGCCTCAAGGGCATGGTACTCGGGCAGCCCCAGTGCATCGTACGTTTCGGCGGTGGCGCGGTTGCGTTCCTCGGCCCGCTGCCAGAACTCGCGGTCGTCGTACGGCCCGGGGAACATGGCTTTGTCTTTCTGGCTTTCGTGGCGGAAGATGGCGTTGCGTTTTCTCCGGACCTCTTCGGCCGAGATGGGGATGGCCATGTCGATCTGCTGCGGCTCCCATTCCTGCCAGGCGCCCCGATAGAGCCAGACCTCCGGCCGGACGCCGCAGGAGTTCGCATAGCGGTCGACAGCGGCGAGGGCGGCCTCCAGACACAGGCGATGGGTGCCGTGCGGGTCGGACATATCGCCTGCGGCGAAGACGAACTCGGGCCGGACGGTTTCGAGAAGCTGCGTGACGATGTTGATGTCCTCTTCGCCGATGGAAAGCTTCTGCACGCGACCGGTGTTGTAGAATGGCATGTTCAGGAAGTGGAGGCGATCCTCGGGCACGCCGCAGACCTTTGCGGCGGCAATGGCCTCGGCACGGCGGATCAGGCCCTTGATGTTCTGTATCTCGGGCGAGTCGATATCACCGGGTTTCTTGCCATGCAGATAGGTGTCGATGTGCTGTTCGATGCGGGCGGATTCCTCGGGGGCAAGGCCGAAGATGGCGTTGAAGCCTCGGACAAAGTCGGCGTGGCGGCTCACGTCATGGTCGAAGACGCTCAGGTAGCCGCTGACCATATAAGCGATGTGGACCTCGTGGCCCTGTTCGGTCATGCGGATCAGAGTGCCGCCCATGCAGATGACGTCGTCGTCGGGATGCGGACTCAGGACGACGGCGCGGCGTGTCCCGTTCTTGCCCACCGGCCGGTTGGTGATCGTGCCCATCAGACGCCGGAAGATCGTGCGGTTCAAGTCGTCCACATTGCCCCAGATTTTCAAGAGCTCCCCAAGGCCGTTTTCGGCATAGTCCTCGACGGTGAGCTTGCTGATCGCCTTGCCAAGTTTCTGCGACAGCCAGATGACGGCGCGGCGCTGCAGGATGTCATCCCATTGACATGGGCCGGTCAGCCAGGGCGTGGCCACGCGCGCCAGGCATCCGGCGGCGGCGGCATCGATAATGAACGTGCAATTGGCGTGGGTCTGCAGGAAACTTGCCGCCACCTGCTCATCGACCTCACCCTCGACGGCGCGCTGGACAATGCGCGATTTCTGCTCTCCGAAGGCCAGCAGGTAAATGCGGCGGGCGCTGAGGATGGTGGCGATTCCCATGCTGATCGCGCTATGCGGGACATGTTCTTCGCCGAAGAAGTCGCTGGCGGCGTCCTTGCGTGTGATCTTGTCCAGATGCACCAGCCGCGTTCGGCTGTCGCGCGACGAGCCGGGTTCGTTGAAGCCGATGTGTCCGCTGCGGCCGATGCCGAGGATCTGCAGATCGATTCCGCCGACTGCGGCGATCTTGCGTTCGTACTCGGCGCAGAACGCTTCAACCTCTTCTTCCGGAAGATCGCCCCGCGGGATGTGGATGTTTTCAGGTCGTATGTTGACGTGCTTGAAGAGATTCTCGTGCATCCATGTATAATACGACTGAATGGCGGATCGGTCTATGGGATAGTATGCATCGAGATTGAAGGTAATCACTCGCGAAAGATCGAGTCCTTGATCGCGATGGCGGCGAATCAGCTCCGCATAGACGTTGACGGGTGTATGACCCGTCGCCAGGCCCAGGACCGTCGGTTTCTGCCTGGCATTGTTGGCCTCGATCAGGGCGGCAATTTCCGCGGCCACGGTCCGACAGGCATGCTTGTCATCCTGAAATATCTGTACGGGTACACGCTCGGAACTCATAGCATCTCCGGCAATTCAAGAAACTCACAAACTTCCACGAGGGCATAGGCATAAAGCACGGCGGCCCGCTTGTCAAGTGAGAAGCGATTTTGCGCAGAAAAGAGGGTGTGACTTTGCGGTTCGATGTGAAGGGTATTGTACCGGAGTACAGGCCATTGCACGCGGATTCGCAGGGATTAGTGGGGGGGCAAGGCTTACTCGATTGGCACGGGCAAGGCGGCCAGGTCACTCTCCAACTGTGTCAGAATGTCCGCGAGGCAGGTGTTCAGGCCGGTGACGAGTTGGGCGGCATTTTGTGCAGTCAAATCGGTCAGGGCACGGTACTTCTTCTGGAATATGACGGAATCCCGCGTATGGTGTTCGTCAATAAGAGTGAACTGGATCTCCAGCACCGCCTGCGGGCTGTCCTGCCGGCGGTAATCGCCGTAGAGGGCCAAGACATTACCCTCAAGCACATAGTCGAAATCCGCACCGCTGAAGGCATCCAGTACGTGGGAGAATATGCCGCTGGCGGCGAGCCACTGACGGGTTCTCTCGGCCACAAGCGACGCCGGCGGCGCGAAGTAGCGGTGGTAAAAGTCGGATTCGTAAAGGAGATCGCCGCGCCTGTAGACAAGCTCGTAGGTTTCGTATTGGCTGGCGATGGTGAACCGTCGCACTTTTAAAACGCCTCTCGAGTTGGTCGCCATCGGTCTCAGCATCGGACGGACCACGTCGAATACATACTGCTGCTGCCTCTCGATGGCTCTGGCGTTGTTTTCACACCCGCAGGCCGCCAGAAGGACCACAAACACAAGCACTGCGGGCAGGGTCTGTCTGTAGGCGATTGTCATTTCGATACCTCCGCTGGCGGGCCGCCGATGAGGAAACCCGGATACTTTTTCAGGTTCTCCGTCAGTTCGCGCAGGTTTTCCGTCGTGCGGCGAACATTGGTCAGAATCTCCTCTATTTCCGACTGTTGGATCACAACGAACTTGTCGAGGCGTCGAAGCGTCTTGTCCAGTTGCGCGATGGTCTCGGGTATGTTGACGCCGTCAGGGCTCCTGCTCTTGTCGAGCATGTCCATGACGAGTCTGTTGGTTTCGCGGAGGTCAGTCATCAATCCGATGACCTCGGCCCTCAGTTGCGGCACTTCCGCTTCGGCGACGGCCACTTTGATGGTGTCCAGGGTGCCGACGACGGAGTCGGCTATACCCTCGAAGTCGATTGTGTCCAGTGTTTTGAGAATCGACTCGATGGAGTCGGCCAGGTTCTTGAACAGACTTGGGGCAGCAGGAATGTAGATGTTCTTGGGCTCCCACTCCAAATCGATGGGTTTGTCCGTCTGCCGCTGCGGTTCGATGTAATCCGCCTCCATGTAGCTGATGCCGGTAATACCCTGGTAGGCGAGCTTGAGCCTCAGACCGTTGAGCACCCAGCCTTTGATAATCGTGCGAATGGTATCATCATCGGCATCACGGGGGAAATTGGAACGGTCCACCGCCATGATGACCAGCACATATCGACTGTATTTGTGATAAGCCTCGGAGTCGTACGGGATCTGCTCCGGATAGCCGCGCGGCAGGAACGTGATCTGCTTGACGGTGCCGATCTGCACGCCGCGGTACAGGACGGGGGAGCCCACACTGAGGCCCTGCACCGACTCGTCCATGTAGGTTTCCAGCAGCAGTGTTTCGCGCGTCAGGACGCCGGCACTCAGTGCGATGATTCCGGCAAGCAGGATGACGATCGCGGCCACAACGAAAACGCCGATTTTGAAGTAATTAGCTTTCGTACTCATAGTATTGTCAACCCTATATCCCGGTACTCATTGCCGTCGTCCGCCTGGCGATGGAAGAAGCGCCGCACCCACGGGTTATCCGTACAATCGCGCAATTCCTGCGGTGTTCCGGTCGCCACGATCTGCCTGACTTCCTTTTCGAGCATAATCACCCTGTCGGCCACCGCGAAAATGCTGGGCAGTTCGTGGGTGACAATCACGAAGGTCACGCCGAGCGTTCGTGCCAGATTCCGGATGAGCGCATCCAAACCGGCGGAGGTCACCGGATCGAGCCCCGCCGACGGTTCGTCCAGGAACAGGATCTGGGGATCGAGCACCATTGCCCTTGCAATGGCGGCGCGTTTCTGCATGCCGCCGCTCAATTCCGCGGGCATGTAGTCCTCATAACCGTTCAGTCCGACGAGGTCGAGCTTCATCGACGCGATTAAATCGGCGCCGGCGCGCGGCACATCGGTGAATTCACCCAGCGCCAGGCGGACGTTTTCCAGGAGGGTCATGGACCCGAACAGGGCGCCCGTCTGGAACATAACGCCAATCTTGCGAAGAATACGATTCTTAACGCTTTCGTCGGCACCTATGATATTGTCGCCGTCGATGAGAACCTTTCCTGCGAGCGGCTGCATCAGGCCGATCATGGTCTTCAAAAGTGTGCTCTTGCCGCAGCCTGAGCCGCCGACGATGACGAAGACCTCGCCGCGTTCAACCTCGAAGGAAATATCTTCGAGGATAACCGTCTGGTCGTATGCGGCCGTCAGATGCTCCACCTGTATGATTGGCTCAGTACGTGTGTTCATTACGCTCATATGCCCAAAAAGTGCAGCAATACGGCAAAAACACCCTCTGCCATGACCACCAGGACGATACCGCTTACAACGGCACGGGTGGTCGAAATGCCTACGGCAGTAGCGCCGGTACGGGTCTGGAGGCCGCGGAGACAACCGACGCCTCCGACAAGGGCCCCGAAAACCACGCCTTTAAGCAGTCCGACCAGGACAATGTCCAGATCGACCGCGGATTTGACGTGATTGATGTAGGTGATCAGAGGAAAACCTATCGAGACAATCACGAATCCTGAGCCGATGAGGCCGAAGAGATCGGTTAACACCGTCAGCAGGGGGGTGACGAACATTGTGGCCAGCACCTTGGGGACCACCAGAAAGCGTACCGGTTCGAGGCCCATTGTGTTCAGGGCGTCGATTTCATTGTTGATCTTCATCGTTCCTAATTCGGCGGCAAAGGCGGAGCCGGTTCTCCCGGCGAGAATGATTGCCGTAATAAACGGTCCGATGACGCGGACCAATGCCATGGCCGCCAGATCGGCCACGTAAACATCTGCGCCGAACTGGCGAAGCGGCATGGCGGAGCTGAACGCCATGATGAGGCCGAAGAGAAACCCGATCAACGCCACGATGCCCACGGCATTGGCGCCGGCCTGCTCGGCGGTTGTACACAGGTCCTTCCAGCGGAGCTGCCTGGGATTCGTGAGGCATCGCAGCGTGGCGCTGCACAGTTGACCGACGAAGATGAGCTGTTCTCCGAAATCCGCGACAATGCTCCATGCGGAGTACCCGATTTCCTCGGTGACAGTGAAACGTCGCCTGGCTTTTCGTTCACCGGCGAACGCCTCGGGGTCGAAACGGTTTAATCGGGCCGCGAGGTCCGGCCGCAGGTTCTGAAACTCCACCGTGAAACCGTGCTGGCGGCCCTGCAAACGCAGCCAGAACAGCAAGGCCAGGCCGGAGCCGTCGCAATACGTGATTTCGTCCGTCAGGACACGGAGATGTTTGGGAGGTGAGGAACGCAACACGTCTGCCGTCTGACGCCAGAGGCTTCCCACGGAAGCGGCATCCAGTCGGCCGGCGTAGCCTATCGTCAGGTTGCCGGAACCGTCGACCTCGGTGCGCAATCGAGTATGTGGCTGAACGCGGGACATCATCCTGCATTCCTGCCTTCCTGCAGAGAATTCAAATAGTTCGTTCCAGCCCCCATGGCTTCAGCATCCTGCCTGTATCGCTGCCGGCGCCGTCGAACGGCGCACAGCGGACCTTCTCTTGATCCTTCGACATGATTATCCATAATAACAACCCGGCCGCAAACAGAAAGTCTGCAAGATACCCTTTTTTCACAAAAATAGCGAAAAGCACTTGCAATATCCAGCGGATTAGATTTAAATCCATTGCCCGAAACCGGTAATCACCACAAAACGTCGGTAATGAGGGGCGGCAGGCCGGTCGAGATTGACTGAGGGCGATTAGCTCAGTTGGTAGAGCAGCTGACTCTTAATCAGCGGGTCGAAGGTTCGAGTCCTTCATCGCCCACTTTCTTCCATCGCGTGTACCGATCTGCAGGACCAATCCGTCATATGTCCCATCGTTTACATCAGTGCAAACGTCCGGTATGTCGGTCACACTTTAGGCGTCGCCGGTCAAGGGGCGAGTAAGATCGACCTGAAAGACGACCATACGCGCGTCTGCACCGGGTGGTTCGGCAGAGGCGTCGTGGAGTTTTCGGCGCAGTTGGGCAATCAGGTCAGGGTCGGTTTCCTCCCGCAGCTTTGTCATATAAAGCCTTATGCCCTTGCGGTCCGAGCCTTCTTCCAGAAAAAGGTAGGCTGCCTTGGGGTTGGCAGTGACATTGTGGTAGCTGAGGCGTTGGCGCATGATAAACGCCACAGTGCCGTCTTTCAGGACGTGGGGGCTTGCATACAGTGCCGCGTCGACGTGACCTTCCGCATCGGCGGTGGCCAGAACGCCGGTTCCCTTTGTGTTTTCGAAATAGTCATACAGTTCCATAGTGTTGCTCCAAAGAACTTTGTTTGCGACGATCGGCGGGCGGCGTCGGCCTGATTGCGGCAGACACATTGCAGGATTCTGCCGCTATGTCACCTTTATTGCATCGGCGATTATTAAAGCGGGCATTCGCCTCCCATGCGAGTTGGACGGCCAGGCCGAAACTGGTCCGCCTGGTTGTTGCGGGAAGCGGACATACTCGGATACACGCTGCAGTGCAGGTCCTCTATCGTTCGGCCCTGCAAACCACAGACATGATCCACGCATCAGATTCGGAGGAAGATTTTGCGGCGGTACATCCAGAGGATGATGAGCCAAAGGATGATGAGGACGAAGGCGCGTTCGAGCAGGGGGGCATAGGCGGGGCCGAATATATCGAAGAGATCGGGGGTCACGTGGCGCTTGAGGTTGGTCTTGATGAAGGGACCCATGAGCTGCCACATGCAGTAGAGGGCGATGGGATTGACGCCGACGATGATGAGGGGAAAGGCCAGGCGTTTAAGGCGGCCGGCGTCAATGGCAGTGACGAAGGCGGCGAGGATGAGGGCGGCCCAGCCGGCGCTGCAGATTGTCCAGGAGGGGGGTCCAGAGACGTTTGACCATGGGGCAGAGTCCGGCCAGCGCGATGGCCCAACCGAGGATGATGCCGGCGATGCCGAAGGCAGCGAGGCAGAGGATCTTGCGGACGAGGGTACAGGGACTTCGGAGCAGTTGGCCGGCAAGGAGGCCAAAGACCATGGTGGCGATGGAGGGGACGAAGTTGAGGGTTGTGTAGCCGCCGTTAGTGAAGGTGTAGGGTTTTTCTCGCGGGAAGAGATTGAGAAACCAGCGGTCGAAGGCGGCGGCAATGTTTGCGTTCTTTTCCCAGTGGGCGGCGAGACCCTCCAGTCGAGGCCAGTCGCCGGTGAGGCCCGCGGATTGCCAATCGAAGTCAGCGGTTGGCAGCGGGTAGATGATGAAGGCGAGCCAACACACCAGGAGGATAAGAAAAGCGGCAAGCCACTGGGTGCGCGGGCGGGTGAAGGCGAGCAGGAAGACGGCGGGGTAGCCGAGGCCGATCTGGGCGAGGACGTTGGTAAAGACCCAAATGGTACGGCGGCTCGATGCGGAGGTGAGGAAGACGGCGAGGAGTACGAGCGCGACGGCGCGCCAAAGGGCGTGGGCGAGCATTCTGAAAAAATGCTGGCCGCGGGCGCGGCGGTTGGCGATTGAAAAGGGCAGGCGACGCCGACCATAAACATGAAAGCGGGCTGGATGATGTCCCAGAGGGTGAAGCCGGCCCACCGGGCGTGCTCGGTGTGATGGGCGATAGTCTGCCAAAGGGCGCTGTCGGGGAATTCTTGTGCGATGCGGGAAAGGCCCAGGCCGCCGGAAGCCATGAGCAGCATGATCGCGCCGCGATAGGCGTCCAGGGAGGCAAGGCGTTCGTGTTTGGCGGCGGCGGGGACGGGCGGGTCACCGGGGGCGACGCTGGAGGTCTGTGGTATCGGAACTGTCATGTTTTCTGTCCTGTGTGGCGGAATGCTGGAAAGGCAGTTTACCGGCGGCGAGGTCTGTTTTCAATGTCGCGGATCGCAGGGAGTGCGGTTTCCGCTGCTGCCGTACCTTTACGGCCCCTGATCCTGAAGGCTATTCGAGAGGCTCTCCGGGAAGAGAGAGGGGCCTGCACCGTCTGGTACAGGCCCCTTTGGTTCTGCTTATTCGGGCGGATACGCTAAGAGCGAAGAACCCGATACCTTCTCAGCGGTGTTACCACCTGTCACACGGGATCAGGTTACATTCCATCCAGGCTTCCATGAAGATTGCAAAGTCAATAAAGTCGACCTTGCAATCGCCATTCAAATCATACTGGAGAGGTTCGGAGCAAACCGTTGCTCCTGTGTCGGTGGTATAGATCGACGAAGCTTCGGCGGGTGTCAGAGCGTAATTGTAGATCTTGACATCATCGATCAGGCCGGACCATGGATTTCCGCCGTTTGCCTCGGACGAACCGATCACCAGGGTCGAGTCAGGCTTTTGCGCGAAACGGAAATTGCCCGAAGCAGCGGGCTCGCCATTGATGTACAGAATACACCTTGTTCCGTCAAAGGTCGCAACAAGATGTGTCCAGGTATCGATATGGCTGGACCATCCGCCGCTTGCAACCTGGCCGGCGTCCCATGACTGGAAGTAAATGGCGTCTCCGTTTAACGTACACTCCAGGTGCCAGTAGTTATCCATGGCGTTCCAGGCGTCTCTCTTGCCAATAACACCCTGCCAGGTGTTGCCGGTACCTTTCCATTTAACCCAGCAGGCCACGGTAAGCCGGTTCGTGCCGTCTGAGGGGTTCCATGTACCGATCTCCACAAAGTCACTGGTGGTTCCGCCGAATGAATACGCGCCGTCGCCGATTTTACCCTCGACGACCGAGACACCGCCGCGTGCCTGTCCGTGATGCCCTTGACCTGAGGAATCCTCGACGAAATTGGGATCGCCCATCCGGCCTTTGGTATCAAACGTGTAGTGAGCTACCATTCTTGCGATCTCCAGACGTGCGGCCCTGGAGGTCTTCGGCCCTGAGGGATTTGTTGCGGTACAGGTGTAGAAACCGGCGGAATCCTCGGTGACCACGATTTCCAGAGTCGCGGCCGTGCCGATGATCTCGTCACTGCCTTGCTTTCTCCATGCGTAGGTGAGAGGCTCAGTCTGTGAGGTCACTTCGAACGTGAAGGAGACTGTCTCGCCGATTCTGCCGAACGTGTCGGCGGGCTGAGAGACAATATCCGGGACAAGCTTGATGGCCTCGACGTACCAGACATCGCCTCTTTGCGTGATGCCATTGTAATTGACATCCACACGCCAGTAAATCTCGTCTTCGTAGTTGAGGTCAGCAGCAGCAATGACGGCCTGCGTATCGCTGACCGTTACATAGGGTTCCGCATTGGGGTCATGCGCAGCAATCGGGTCTGTTGTCCAGATCACATTATATGTGGCACCGCTGCAGGGGCCGAGAGGGGCCCTTTCCCATGAGACGGTCAGGTCAACATCCGGATTGATCCAGCCGTTGGCATTTGGAGCGGGTGAGTACTGGGGATTCGTTACCTTCCACTCCGGGCCGCCGAATACTACGTTATCGATGCGGTGTTCGTTGGATGACGCGCCGGTGCGGGCGCCAAAGCCGAATCGGCCGACAAACGGCGTAAATCCAGGAATCGGAACCGCATCAAACAGAGTCTCCGGGATGCCGCCCTGACGGGTTACAGCCAATGTCAGCAGGCCGGCGCGGAAAGTGATGTCCACGTGATGCCACCCTGTGCCCTCCATGATGAATGACGGAACAGCGGATGCGATGACAGTGCCGTTGAGTCGAATGTCGAAATAGTTACCGCCAACTTGCGCTTCACCGCCATTGTCGTACAGGTCGATGCCGATCGACAGCGAATTGGCGCCTGGACCGCTCTCTCCAAAGGTTACCGTTGGACCATGCGCGCCGGCGTCCAGCAGCGCAAAACTCAGACCGTCCGCACCATCGGCATCACGGGCCAGGAAGTCAAACGAGACCTTGAAATCCGTAACAGGATCGGTTGACAGCAGATCGAATATAACCGAACCCTGCTGGCTGTCCACGTCTTCGGTCAACCGAAGCGAACCATTATGTACAGCTGCACTGCCGTTGACTGTGAATCCGCCGCCGCCCTCGAAGGCAAAAACCGTGCTCTGGCCGCTTACGATTGTCACTCTGGCTGAGGCCGAGGTCGCTTCGCCCCAACTGTTGGAAACGACACAATAGTAGCTGCCTTCGACACCCGTAACCAGGGTATCTGCTGTTTCACCGGCAAGCATGCCGTTGGAATCATACCACTGATAACTCAGCGGGCCGCCATCGTCGTTGATACCGCTTATTGCGGTGACGGTAAGGGCGCCCACACAACCGCCGGGGCCAATGGCTACACCGGCGGGATTGCCCGTAATGATCGGGGCCATTCTTATGGTGTCGAACACAAACATGGCGCCGAGAACATCGTTGGGTTCGGCAACCGTGTCGATGCGGACGAAATATCTTGTATCGTTCTGCAGAGCACCGCCTGCAATCTGTTCAAGAGGAACGGAGGTTCCCGTGACTGTGGCTGCAAGATATGTGTCCTTGTTGTTGGGATCGCCGACTGCCGGCGAAGTTCCGAAATAGATCTTAAACTGGCTTGCGCCCAGCGGATTAGTCCACTCCAGAATCTGGTCCGTCAGGGGGACATCGGTTGCCCAGCTTGCCGGGCTCACGGGCAGAACGGGCACGGACAAGACTTCGTCGGGAATAAAAACTGCGTCGGCTTCGTTGGTTGTCGTGGCGAAGCGTATGTCGAGAAAATCGCCGCTGCCCTGCTCGTACATCAAGACCTCCACCAGGTGCGGGCCGGGGGTAAGATGAATCGGGGCCAGTGTCTTGCCATAGCCGGGTGGAAAAGCGGCCGCGTCTTCACCGCCGTGCAGTCCGTCGAAATTGGCGACCAGAATTCCGTCGACAAAGACGACCGAGCCATCGTCGCTGTTGCACCAGATGCTGTAGTCGCCTTCAGCCGGAATCATCGCGATGGCGATCTGTCGATACGTGTAAGTCTCGGCCCAATCATTCGACGGGCCCACCTTGAAGTTGTTCAGTTGGCCGAATGGCGGAACAGTACCCTCGCCGCCGGGAGCAGGAACGGTCCGCCAGTCGATGGCCAGCAACGCCGGATCAGCAATACCGTCGCCATTGGCGTCGACATAGGTCGGTCCTTCTCCAATCGGCGCAATCACATCGCCCCAGAGTTCATAGTAAACTGCTGCCTGGCTCGGAATGACCATCAGGCCTGAACATAAAACCATAACGAACAGGAATACCTTATTCATTTTTCGTTCCTCCAGGTTTTCTTGAAGAGAATCCAATATTTAAAAGTAAATTTCTCACGTAATTCCGTCACTGTTATGGTTTACAATCCGGAACGAGATTGCATTCCAGCCACTCGGAGACAAGCAAGGCGAGGTCTTCGATGCCGACTCTGCAGTCGCCATTGAAATCCATCGCAGGATTGCCGCCGACACAGACCATTTCGCCGAGCATCACATCCGTGTAGAGCATTGCCACCTCGGTCGCATCCAGCGCGAAATCATAGACGCGGACATCGTCGATGAGGCCGTTGAAGGTCGCGTCCGGATTACCGTACATGCCGATCCTGAAAGAAAAGCCATCGGTGGTGTTGATTGTCTTGGCCCAGTCGACGATAAGCCTTCCGTTGAGCCAGATTCTCGTTCTGGCGCCGTCGTGCGTGTGGACGAAGTGGGCCCAACTGTTCAATGTTGGCGCCTCATAGCTGCCGACGTTCTTGCCGTTGCCCGCGCCGGTGGTGGTAAAGTCGTAATCGCCGTCCCAATACTGGATGCGCCACCGGTTGTCGATATTGTCAAGTGTTCGCAGGCTGAAGTCTTGTGCAGTTGCCCTTGTGCCCATATCGAAGATACCCCCATTTCCGAAGCCACGCGTATAGACCCAGGCGCTGATCGAACGCGGCTTGTTGCCGTCGATACCCAAGGCCGAAGGCATCTTGCCGGTATTCACCCAGGAGTTTTGCTGACCGTTGAAATCGAGTGCCCCGCCAATGATACCCGCAGCGCTTGTCACGCCACCTTGGGACGTGCCGTGATTGCCGTTACCGCTGGCATCCACGACGGTTCGATTCTCATCAGAGAGTTGATCGTCCATCGGATACCACGCAAGCAGGTGCTTGATCTTTAGAGAGGCGGTTTCCGACTGTGTGCTGCCGTGCTGATTCGTTGCCACACAGTAGTAATCCCCTGCATCGCTGTCCTGGGCATCCGCAATCGTCAGGACATTGGATGTTTCGCCGGTTATTGCGGTGCCCCCTTTGTACCACTGATACGCAAGCGGAGTGTCGGACTGTGCCTCACATGTGAAGCTGGCGATCTCTCCAGGCCAGACGGATACATTGGAAGGATTCACAGTGATTTTGGGCGTGATGCCCTTGGTCCGGAAAAACCACCAATTGCCTCGTGATGTCACGTTTGGCTCGGTTCCGGAAACGTCGACTCGATCGATTCTCCAGAAGTACTGCGTGTCAACCGACAGCGGCTCAGCCGGAGTATAAGCCGGTTCTGTCACATATATGATATCGTTTGAATCGCCCGGTCCCCCGGCCCGAAGGATCACACGGTACACCTCATCCTCCCCCAGAGCTATCTCCGGGGCGTCCCAACCCAGTGTAACGTTCCATGGTACCTCAGTGGCGCCGATTCGAGGGGACGGATTCGTGGCGTCCTGGGGAGTGCTGATCACTGCATTATCGATGCGATGCTCGTTAAACGACCCGCCGGTGCGGGCGCCGAAACCAAATCGCCCGACAAATGGCGCAAAGCCGAGAACGCGGACCGCATCAAATAAAGTTTCGGCTTGACCGCCCTCGGGAGTGACCACCAATGTCAGGTAGCCCGAATTGAAGGATATTGCCACATGATGCCACCCGGTGCCTTCCATGGTAAATGATGGAGTGGCGGATGCAATGACAGTGCCGTTGAGTCGAATGTCGAAATAGTTGCCGCCAACCTGTGGTTCACCACCGTTGTCGTACAGGTCAATGCCGATGGACAGCGAGTTGGCACCCGGACCTGCTTCGCCGAATACCGCCGTCGGACCATAAAAACTGGAATTTAAAAGGGCGAAACTCATACCATCGGCGCCATCGGCATTCAGGGCCCGGAAATCGAAGGAAGCCTCAAAGCCAGTCACGGGGGCCGTTGAGATGGGATCGAAGATAACGGAACCGCTCAGGCTGCCAGCGTTTTCAGTGAGCCTCATTGAACCGTTATGCACAGTCGCATTGCCATTGACGGTGAAGCCCGGGCCGCCGCCCTCAAAATCGTAAAGCACGCTTGCACTTGAGATTCCAACAATGACAGTCATTGCCAGAAACCACGATAAGTTGCTTCGGTACATCATTTTTCGTGTCCTCCATAAAGAAGTGATTTTTTCAACCGTGCAGGCGCGCAGCAGGGAACTGCGTGCGCATAGTGTGGACCAGGAAGGGTGGATAAGAGGCGGATATAAGAGAGGAATGCAGTTGGAAGGCAGTGATTTCTCCCGCGGGTCAACGCACCCGGCGACCTCGGGAAACGCCTCCTCTGTACATCCCCCATAGCCTCGCTCCCAAAGATGAAAACACCTCCAAAGCGCTATTGCATCCAGTCTAATGCGCTGCCAATCACCATAATAGCCCTGCTGTTTCCGCAATGTCAATGGAAAAATCTTCACATTACAAAAAACCGAGCTAAGCCGATCCCTTTTGACATCCGAATGGCCATTTCCTGTGCTCCTGCAGGGAATAAGCCATTCGCTGCCGTTTGGGCGGCCCGTCGAGAAGCGCTCCTGGCACCTCGTGACATCAGGGCAGATACACAGAAATGCGCGATGCGGCCGGATGGGTTGAAATCTGGCGGGTTTGCGGTTATAATGGTGTCATGGCGCCGACTATCGTCTACGGTGTGCTGCGGTGTGCTTACGACTGTTAAGGGTGTTCGTCAGGGTCGGGTGATGTCGGTTCAAAAATTTTGCTTTCTCGTGGTCATAGCCGTGGCGGGTTCCTGCGCGGCGACCGGTGAGGCGGTGTTTCGTGCGGCGGGTTTGCTGGCGTGTGCGGCTTTCGGCGAACCTATGTTGTCGGATATTACGATGCCGGGTGATCCGGTGATCGGGGTGCCCAATGACGGGAACTGGCCGGGCGGGGAGGCGCCGGAGTTGGCAATTGACGGCTTGGTGGGAACTAAATATCTGCACTTTGGGGGGCAGACTCAGCCGACGGGCTTTCGTGTGACTCCGTCGCACAACGAGAGGGTGGTGGCCGGGCTGACGTTTACGACGGCCAACGATGCACCGGCTCGGGATCCGATTGCGTTTGAGCTGTCCGGGTCGAATGTGAGTATCAATGGGCCGTACACGCTGATTGCCGAGGGGGAGATTGTGGACTTCAAGCAGGCGTTCGAGTGGCCGCGGTATACGATGAATGTGACTCCGATCCGGTTTCCCAACAAGACGCCTTACAAGCATTACCAGGTGATGATTACGGCAGTGCGCGATCCGGCTCATGCCAACAGCATGCAGGTTGCGGAGGTGGAACTATTAGGGGCCGACCTGCGTGAATGGCCGCCGGAGGTCGACGCCGGGAAGGACCGGATTGTGATGCTGCCGCACACAGCGGTTCAGTTGAACGGAACGGTGATTTACTACGGTGACCATCCGGAACTGCTGACGATGGCCTGGAGTGTGGGGGCGGTTCCGGACGGAGCGAACGCCGCGGACGTGGTCTTTGAGCCGGGCAGTACGGTGGAGGACCCGCGGGTGGTGCTGCCGGCGGTTGCGGGCAGTTACGTGCTGAAGCTATCGGCGACGGACGGGACATTGAACGCAGAGGATACAGTGCGGATTATCGTGGTGGAGTCACTGCGTCCGGCGGGGGACCTTGACGGCGACCGTGTAGTGGGGCTTGCGGACTTGGAGATCTTGGCTGCCAACTGGCTGGGCGACTCAGGGAAGGGTGACATCGACGGCAAGAACGGCGTCGACATGGAGGACTACTCTCTGATGGCGGAGGTATGGGGCGTGGAGGGCCCGTCGGTGCTGATCAATGAGTTTATGGCCGTCAACAACAGCAAGCATCCCCTGGAGCAGGGGGAACTGCTTGACGAGGACGGGCAGTCGTCGGACTGGATCGAACTGCTCAATGTTTCAGAACGCCCCGTCTCGCTGAAGGGGTGGTACCTGACGGACGACGCAGATGACCTGACAAAGTGGGAATTGCCGGAGGTGGTGCTGGGGCTGGGGGCGTATCTTGTGGTATTTGCCTCGGGCAAGGACCGCAACGATCCGGAAGGCGAACTGCATACCGATTTTTCATTGAGCAGCGAGGCGGGCTACATCGCTCTGGTGCGGCCGGACGGCAGGACAGTGGAACATGCACATACGTATCCGCCGCAGTTTGCGGGGATTTCGTACGGGATGGCCGCGCCGGAGGGGATTCCGTCACTGACGCTGGACCTGGTGCGCGAGGGGACGGACGCGTGGGCGCTGGTGCCGAAGGATGACTCGTTGGGGTTGACGTGGACGGAACCGGAGTTCGATCATTCCGGGTGGAAGGCAGGCCGGACGGGCGTGGGATACGATTACGCTTCGCTCGTGGGGTTGGATGTCTCGGAGATGCGCGGGGTCAACCAGTCGGTGTATATTCGGATTCCGTTTGAAGTCGAGGATTTGAGCAATCTGCACAGCCTGACGCTGCACATGAAGTATGACGACGGCTTCATTGCGTATATCAATGGCGGCCTGCCAGTGTTGGGCAGGAACGATCCCGCAGATCCGAAGTGGAATTCGGGGGCGTTGTTCGGACACAGCGATTCGCAGGCCGTTAACTTCGTGAGCTTTCCGTTGGCGGAGGAGGCGATTGGCAACCTGCGGGTAGGGACGAATGTACTTGCAATACACGGGCTCAATAACGGGGTGACGAGCAGCGACCTTCTGATTACGCCATGGCTGACCGTTCAGCAGGATAACGAAACGACACCTACGTCGTTGCGGGGATTTTTCTATGAACCGTCACCTGGTCGAAGCAACCACTATGGGCTTATCGATCTGGGACCGTCCATTCGCGAGGTGACGAAAAATCCGCGAAGGCCGAGCGATACGGACGACGTGGTGGTAACGGCGATGGTCGAGCCGACGTACGAGGCGGTGGCGTCGGTGCGGCTGCATTATCGCGTCAATTTCGACGCGGAAACCGATGTGGCAATGGTGGACGACGGCATTGGGCCGGATGCGACGGCGGGTGACGGCGTGTATACGGCAGTCATTCCGCACACGGCATTCGGGCCGGGGCAGATGGTTCGCTGGTACGTGACGGCTGAGGACGACAAGGGTGTGCGAACGCGGGAACCGATGTTTTTGTCGGCGGACAACTCGCCGGAGTACTACGGCACGGTGGTGAGCGACACGTCCGTGCAGACGAACTTGCAGGTGTTCGAATATTTCGTGGAAAACACTGCGGCAGCGGGCACCCGCAGCGGTACGCGGGCGTCGGTTTACTTCCGCGGCGAATTCTATGACAACGTGTTCATCCGGCTTCGCGGCGGCAACACAACGCACGGCCGGAAGATCGCGTTCAATAACGGACATTTGTTCGCATTCGATCCGGGCCTGCCGCGCGTGGATGAGATCAACCTGAATGAGCAAGGCAACGATCCATCGTACATTCGCCAACCTTTGGCATGGGAGACGTACGCGAAGGCTGGGCTGACGGCGAGCATCTGCTTTCCGCTGCATGTGCGGATGAACGGGAGTTATCTTGGGGTGCGCATCTTTGTGGAGCAGCCCGACACGCACCTGATCGAGCGGGCTGGGCTGGACAAGTTGGGCGCATTGTACAAGGTGTACAGTGATCTGAGCACCCTTACCGGCGAGCAGCCGCCTCGCAAGGTCAGCCGGCGCTGGGAGGACCTGAGCGACTTACAGGCGCTGGTGGACGGCATCAGTGCGGCCAATCCGAACTGGGCGGAGTACCTGTTCGACAACGTGAATATCGCGGCAGTGATCAACTATATGACGTCGTCTGTGATCGTGCACGAGAACGACCACACGCACAAGAACTTCTTTCTGTATCGGGATACGGAGGGGACGGGCGAGTGGATGTTCCTGCCGTGGGACAAGGACCTGACATTCGGCATCAACAGCGGAATCGCAGGGGTCATTGCGGACCAGGACTGGCCGACGGATCCACTGCGCTCGCCAAGCCACCCCTTCTACGGGGACAGCACCCACCAGAAAGTGGACTACAAATGGAACCGACTTTTCGATGCGATCACGCGGCACCCCGTGACTCGGCAGATGTATCTGCGGCGGCTGCGAACGCTGATGGATGAGATCCTGCAGCCGTCGAGCACGCCGATGGCCGAACGATACTACGAGAGGCGAATCGACGAACTGGCCCAGATGCTTTATCCGGAGTTGGGTACTTCGATCAGCTCGCATATCAACGATTTGAAGACGCAGTACCTCATGGTGCGCCGACGGCACTTGTTCGAGAATCACAGCATTCACAATCCGACTTACCCGGACAATGCGGGGATTCCGGATGCGCAAGTTGCCGAGCCGGTGATTGAAATTGGTACAATCGATTTCAACCCGGTCAGCGGCAACCAGGACGAGGAATATATCGCGCTGGCCAATCCGGGGACGGATGCGGTGGATATCTCCGGCTGGCGGCTGGCGGGCGGCGTATCGCACACGTTCACGGCGGGGACGGTGATCCCCGCGGGCGGGACGCTGTATGCTGCCGCGGATGCGCGAGCATTCCGCGGGCGTGCGGTAAGTCCGAAGGGCGGCGAGCAGCGGCTGGTGCAGGGCAATTTCAGCGGCAGTCTCTCGAACTGGGGGGAGACCGTTGAGTTGTACGATGCGGGTGACCGGCTTGTGGCCTCGGTTACTTATGCCGGCAATCCCAGCGATGCACAGCGGTATCTGCGGATTTCGGAGATGATGTACCATCCGCGGGATGCAGAGGCGGGAACAGGCTACAGCGATGAGGACTACGAGTTCATCGAGTTGGTCAATATCGGCCCGGTTGAGCTGTCGCTAAGCGGTGTTCATTTTTCAGACGGGATTACGTTTACGTTTCCATCGGATGCGGTGATTGCGGCGGGTGCGTATGTGGTGTTGGTGCGGAACCCGGAGGCGTTTTCACAGCGGTATGCTGTCGGACCGGGCGTGATGGTTTACGGGCCTTATGCCGGCAACCTGTCCAATCGGGGTGAGAGGGTGAAGCTGGACGACGCGACCAACAGCACGATTCTCGAGTTCGATTATGACGACGGCTGGTACATAATTACGGACGGTGACGGTTTCTCGCTGACGGTGGTTGACCCAGTGCAGACGTCGCACAAGGACTGGAGTCGGCGCAGTACGTGGAGAGCCAGCACTGTGAAGGACGGGACGCCTGGCGCGGCCGACACGGGGCCGGCGTCGGAGTCGGTTGTGATCAACGAGGTGCTGGCTCATTCGCATAGTGCGGCGCCGGACTGGATTGAACTGCGGAACATGACCGACGTGCCGATCAATATCGGCGGGTGGTTCCTGTCCGACAGCGACGGCGACGAAGCGAGCCGGAAGAAGTATGAAATCGCCCCGGATACGGTGATTCCGGCGGGTGGATTCATCGTTTTTCGGGAGGATGTGCATTTTGGAGCGTCGGCTTCCGGGCCCGGCACACGGCATGTGCCGTTTGGCCTGAGCGAGGGCGGCGAGGTTGTGCATTTGCAGAGTGCGGTCAACGGCGTGTTGACCGGGTACGCGGTGACAGAGGACTTCGGTGCCTCAGCGACGGGGGTGACATTCGGGCGGTACGAGAAGGCCAGTCTCAGCCGGGGCTACGACTTCGTGATGATGCAGATGCCTACGCCCGGAGGGGCCAACAGCCAGCCTGCCGTGGGGCCGGTGATCATTACGGAGATCATGTATGCGCCGAGGAGCGGCGGCGAATACATCGAGCTGCACAATATCACGGAGCAGGCGGTTGCGTGCGAGGATGTGGTCAGTGAAGAATTGAGCGGTGACGCGAATCCGCCGCTGAGGTGGGCGACTGTACCGTGGCGATTTACCAACGGGATCGACTTCGAGTTTCTGTCTGGCGTGTCGATTCCGGCGGGAGGGTACCTGATTATTGCCCAGGACCCGGCGGCGTTCAATGCTGTTTACGGGGCGCAGCTTCCGGCCGGGGTGCAGGTGCTGGGGCCGTTTGCCAATGACACAAAACTGAACAACAGCGGCGAACGGGTGACGTTGTCGCGGCCGGGCGATAAGGAGTGGATGAAGGAGCGGTATTACATTCGCGTGGATTCCGTCGAGTACGACGACCGCGATCCGTGGCCTGAGGCGGCGGACGGTAGCGGCGCCAGCCTTCAGCACCTGCATCCGGACAGCGACGATGTGACCAGACTTTATACGAACGATCCGGCCAACTGGACGGCGGCGGCACCTGCAGCCGGCCGGTGAAACAGGATAGCCGGTGTTCTGACGACGCACGTATCGCAGCAGCACCCCTCTTGTTTGCCGTTTTCGGCTGTACACAAGAGCATCGCGCGGCAGGTAAAAAACTCACGTCCTTCGCTTGCGAGAACAGGTGACTGTCCATATTATTGTGTAGTGTGTGGACGCGAAAACTGGTGACGGTCCCTGATTTTGGGAGGACGGACATGACGCTTGGCGCGAAGGTGCGGGTGGGGGGTTATCTGCTTGTGTGGTTGGTGTTGGCGGTGGGGCCGCGGGTTGGTGCGGCAACGCGGCAAGGAATGGCGGCGGAAGCTGCCAGGGCGTGGGAGGGGGAGATTGTGATTCCCACCTATGGATGGGAGGAGGATATCAATCCGAAGTTCTGGGCACTGGAGGGGCAGGTGCGCCTGTCAACGACGGTCAAACGGACGATTGTGTATCCGTATACCATGCAGGATCATCTGTCGCGGAAGCGCCAGGACCGGACGTACAAGGCGCTGTTTCTGGAGAACGAGTACCTGAAGGTAACGTGCCTGCCGGAATTGGGCGGGCGGCTGCATTCGGTGATCGACAAGACGACCGGCGAGGAAGTTTTCCATGCGAATCGTGTGATCAAGCCGAGCATGATTGCGATGCGCGGGGCGTTCATCAGCGGGGGTGTGGAGTGGAACGCGGGGCCGCAGGTGCATACGGTGACGATCGTGTCGCCGGTGGATGCGGTGGTGGGGACGGATGCGGACGGTTCGGCGTGGCTGCAGGTGAGCAACATCGAGAAAAGCCTGCGGACGCACTGGACGGTGCGCCTGACACTTCGGCCGGGGCGGGCATATCTGGATGAAGCGATCCGGATCGAGAACCCGGTGGATGCGGTCAATCCGTATTACTTCTGGAACTGTACGGCGTTTCCGTGCCGCAAGGGAACACGGTTTATCTACCCGATGACTTTAGGAACGGACCACTATGCACGGGAATTCTTCGATTGGCCGGTGCATGAGGGGCGAGACCTTTCCTGGCTGAAGAACTACGAGACGTGGGCGTCGATCTTTGCGGTGGATTGCACGTTTGATTTCTTCGGGGCCTATGACGTGGACGCGGACCGCGGCGTGGTGCAGGTGGCGGATCGGCACGAACTGTCCGGCAAAAAGGCTTGGACGTGGGGACAGTGGGACTTCGGGCTGGTGAGTCAGCAGAACCTGACGGATGAGGACGGGCCGTACATCGAAGTGCAGAGCGGGCCGCTGCCGACGCAGTCGGATTATGGGATGCTGCTGCCGCGGCAGGCTGTTTCGTGGCGGGAGTGGTGGTATCCGGTGCACGGGCTGGGGGATGGCTTTGAGTATGCCACGCGCGACGTGGCGGTGCAGCGGGTCGAAACGGATGGCGGCGTGCAGTTGCGCATGATTGCGACGGCGGAGTTCCGGGATGCCGTGTGCACGGCGAGGCGCGGGGGCAAGGTGCTCTTGAAGAAGTCGCTGGATCTGACGCCGGCAAAGGCGGCGATTGTCAATCTGCCGGGGGGCGGGGAAGGGCCGGTGGAGGTCATGGTGCGAGGCAAGGATGGTGCGGTGTTGGCGGCATTTACGACGCCGCTGCCGATCCCGCAGGCGAGGCGGCCTGTGCGGCCGAGTTTTGAGGGCAAGGAAAACGAGTCGCTGACAGTGGAAGAGTTGTTCCTGAAGGGGCGGCAGTGCGATCTGGCGACGGACCGGGCGGGGGCGCGGAGATGCTATGAGATGGCGCTGGCGCGCGACGCCGGGTATAGTGCGGCGCTGCGGAATCTGGGGGTGCTTGACTACGAGGCGGGGCTGTATGACCGGGCGGCTGAGCGCCTGTGCCAGGCCGTTGGCCGCGATGCGACGGATGGTGTGGCGTGGTATTTCTTAGGATTGAGCCGTCTCAGGGCGGGGCGGATGGAGGAGGCGCTTGAGTGTGCGTACCGAGCGGTGCGGTGTCTTGGGGCGGAATCATTGGGGTACGACCTGGCGGGGCGGGTGCTGATGCGGCGGGGCGAGTGTCGGCGGGCGATGGAGGCCTTCGAACGCGCGCGAGCGGCCAACCCGAGTGATGATTGTGTGGCAAACCATCGGCTGTTGGCGTTATACGCGTTGGGGGACAGGTCGGCGCTGGAAGCGGCCCGGCGACGGATTGAGGAGGACCCGACGGATATCGTTCCGCGGGCGGTAATTGCGCTTCTTGGGAAGGTGCGGATGGGACGGTTCGTGGAGGAGGTGCGGGCATTCGTGGGCGAGGACGATTTCGAGATGATCGAGGCGGCCCTGGTGCTGGCGAATCTGGGCCTTTTTAAGGATGCCGCAGCTATTCTCGATGCAGTGTGTGTCAAGGCGGTGCAGGCCGAGGGGCGCAGTCCCTTGCCATTGTATTACATTGCATATTTCCGTGCGCGAGCGGGAGACGAGACGGGGGCACAAAGTGCACTCAAAGAGGCAGCCGGGACGTGGCAGGATGGTGTTTTTGCCTCGCGTCCGGAAGGGGTCGCTGTTTTGCGTTACGCAATTGCACATAATCCGGAGGATGCACACGCGCACCTGCATTTGGGGAACCTGTATGCGCATCTGGGCCGGCTTGACGAGGCGACCGAGTGTTGGCGGGAGGCGGCCAGACTTGATTCGGGCCTGAGCATTGCGTGGCGGAATCTGGGGTTGCTGGCATGGAGCGAGGAGGACCTTGCAGAGGCAGCGGCGTTATATCGCAAGGCGATTGCGGCGCGTCCCGGGGACCAGACCTTGTATCGCGATCTGGCGGACGTTTTGATTGCTGACAAGAAGCGCGCGGAGGCGATTCGTCTGCTGGAGGAGATGCCGGTTGAGGGGATGCGGCGGGCGGATATCATTATCATGCTGGCCCAGGCGTACGTGGATGAAAAGCGGTACGATGCGGCGATTGAGCTGTTGGAAGGGACGCCGTACTTTGTGAACTGGGAGGGGCAGACGATTACGTGGGATTTGTTCAACCGGGCGCATATGGAGCGGGGTAAGGCACGATTCGAGGCGGGCGAGTTTGCGGCAGCGCTGGCGGACTTCGAGGCGGCGCTGACATATCCGGAGAATATCGGGGTGGGGCGTTCGAACAAGCCGCGGGAGGCGCCGGCCCAATACCGGCGCGGGCGAGCGCTGGAGTCGCTTGGGCGGAAGGACGAGGCGCGAGCGGCGTGGAAGCTGGGTGCTGACGGGATCGAGAGTTCACAAGAGCAAAACCGGCATATCCAGTTGTGCCGTGAGGCGCTGGAAGGTAAGCTGTAATATGGAGGCAGGCGCATGAGTGCGGTTTATCGCTATTGCATTATCCTGACGACAGTGCTGTTCGCTGCTGGTGGAGTGTTCGCCGATCAGCCGGTGCTTGTTATTGATTGCGTGCCGGATCACGGTGTCGTGCTCAAGCATGTCGATCTCACCACGGCGGTGCGGCTGTCGAAGGCGGGGCCGGTGGATGCATCAGGTATTTCGGCGGTCGATGAGGACGGCAAGGATGTGCCGTTTCAGTTTGTTCCGGACGCGGATTTCGACGCGAAGAAGAATGTGGCCGGTCTTGTGGCGGCGCGGCTTAAGGCTGGCGGCACCCGTCGGCTTGAACTCAGGTTCGAGCTGAGAGAAGGCCGACGGCGGCAGCTTGAAGCGATCGAGACGCCTTTCTACAAGGTCGTTCACGATCCGCGCCGGGGAGGTTTGCCGACGAAAATCGTGTTTGGCGAGACGGGCAAGGTGTTCGATGTGTTTCGCTGGCAGGACCGGCTGCACCACACGGGACTGGGCGGCTTCGTGCTGCAGAACGATGCGGAGGCTTCCGTTGAGACAGTTGCGGCCGGGCCGCTGTGTACAGTTGTGCGGGTACGCGCGAGGTATTTAGGGGTGGGCGGCAAGGCGGCTGGGTCCGGGCCTGCGGCGGTGTACCAGTGGGTCTATCTTCGTGATCTGCCGTTGGTGTACGTCACGGCGGAGGTCGAGCAGGCGACTGCGTTTGAGTGGAACGAACTGCACTTTCTGGAGCTGAACTTCCCTGGGGAGGATTTTGCATGCTGGGCGGGCGGTGAGCCGCTGCGCGTGGGCGACTTTACGGCGACGGGACAAAGTTACTCCGTGGGCAAGTGGGGCGCGCTGGTTGACGGCCGTAACGCGATTGCCATGTTCGAGTGCGGGCAGTGTATTTTTCATGATGGGCGCGGGGGGTACGGGACCTATCTGCATGCATACGGCGACCGGGCGTGGCAGCCGTGGGAGGGTACGCGTGCAACGTTTTCGGCGTGGCTGTGGATCGGCGCGGCCGACGGTGTGGTCGAAAAAATACGGCAGCATGTTGGCACGCCGCCGTCGATGGCGAAGGTGACTGTCACGACCGCGGTTGTACGCGAGGTGCTTGAATCGGCGGATGCACAGAAGGAGCCTTGGCGCGATGCTGTTGCGCGGCAGTTGGAAGCGGCCGGGCGTTTGGAGGAGGCGGTGGCCGCTGCACAAGGCCGCCTGCTGCCGAACTGGACGCGGATTGAGGCCGGCGACATGAGCCTGATCCTGGAGCGCCGGCCGGGCGGTGTCGCTGTGTTAAGCCTGTTCGACAAGGCGGCTGGGTGTGAATTACTGGCGGCCGATGCGTCTGCGCTGTTCAGTATAGATGTCCGGGACTCGCAAACAAAGCAGCATGTGAACGTTACGGCTGACACGGGGTGGGGACGTGTGGAGGTGGGGGATGCTGATGCATCGGGACAGCGAGTTATTCGTTTTCGCGACGCGGTGGATCAACGTTTGGGGGGTATCGGTGTCGATGTGACAGTGGCTGCCGACAAATCGAATAGTGCCGTCATCTGGGACTTGCACGTTGTCAATGACAGCACGCGGTGGGGTGTGTGGCGGGTGGTTTTTCCTCAAGTAACGGTTGCCAGGCCGGGGGATAAGTCGAGGATCTTTGTGCCGCAGACGGCGGGGGTCGAGACGAAGGATATGTGGGGTACGGGCGGACAGCGGGGTGGGACATATCCGAGCGGCTGGACGAGCATGCAGTACATGGCGGCCTACGATACGGCGCGGCGGACGGGGTTGTATGTGGGAATGCACGATCCGTGGGGGGCGACCAAAGATATCTTTGCAGTGGGACAGCCGGAGCGGCGGGCTGTGACATTTCGATTCGATCATCCGGCAGCGGATATGGGTAAAGCCGGGGTGGGGTTCGATCTGCCCGGCTGTGCTCGGTGGCAGCTGCTGCGCGGCGACTGGTTCGATGCGGCGATGATCTACCGCACATGGGTGCAAAAGGAAGCTAAGTGGTGGCCCCAACTCGGTTCTGAGGGCCGCGGCGATACGCCGGAATGGATGCGGCAGTTGCCGGTGTGGGTGATGACGGGCGGTGCACCGGGCGAGTGTGTGCCGAAGGTGAAGCGGTTCGCCCAGGAAGTCGGCGTGCCGGTGGGATTACACTGGTACAACTGGCACCAGATTCCATTCGACAACGATTACCCGCATTACTTCCCGGCGAAAGATGGATTTGCCCAAGGGGTAAAGGAACTCAAGGCGGCGGGGGTGTACCCGATGCCGTACATCAACGGGCGCCTGTGGGATACGCGTGACGATGGCCTGGAGGACCGGCAGTTTACGTCGGTTGCACTTGCGGCAGCCACGAAGGACGAGGACGGCAAACCCTGCACGGAAAGTTACGGCAGCAAAGAGGCCGACGGCACGGCTGTGCAGTTGGCTGTGATGTGCCCGACGACGGAACTGTGGCAGGAGCGGGTCAGCGGGATAGTGCTGCGGCTTTTGGGCGAGTTTGGGCTCAGCGGCGTGTACATCGACCAGATCGCGGCGGCGCCGCCGCGTTTGTGCTTCGACGCGTCGCACGGGCATCCGCTGGGAGGCGGGCGGTGGTGGACGGAGGGATACTGGGAGATGTTGGATGCGATCCGTGCAGCCAAGCCGGTTGAAACCATGCTGACGACGGAGTGCAACGCCGAGTCTTACGTAAGGTGGCTGGACGGGTATCTGACGTGGCACTGGCAGTACCAGGACATGGTGCCGGCGTTTTCGGCGGTGTATGGCGGGGCGGTGCAGATGTTCGGGCGGGCGTATCGCGGGGGGGCGAGCCAGGATTTGGCCAACCGGATGAAGGCCGGCCAGCAACTTGTCTATGGCGAGCAGATCGGCTGGTTCGGGCCGGAGATTATCGAGCGGCCGGAGAGCGGACCATTTCTGCGCGACTGCATTCAACTGCGGTGGCGACTTAAGGAATACTTCTATGCAGGCTACATGGTTCGGCCGCCGAGATTGGCCGACGACGTAGGAAAGGTCACCGCCGACTGGCAGTGGAGCGGTGAATGGCCCGTCACTACTGAGGCGGTCATGACGGGCGCCTGGCGGCGTTCGGATGGCAACTCGGTCGTGATGCTGTTTGCCAACGTTGGAGATAAGGCCGTCACATCAGCCATCGAGATCAGCCCAAAGGAATACGGCCTTAAGGGCGGGTCGCAGAAGGCCACGGTGATCGATCCTGGCGGCCCGACGGGCGAAGCGGTTGAGTTGACGGCCGGTAAGGCGACAATTGAACTTGCGCCGCGGACCGTGAGGGCGTGGGAAATCAGGACGGCGAAACAATGATGAGCCGTTTTGGGAGTTCATAATGAAGGTTCGTCTTGTCGGCCTGTTGTTATGTCTGCTTGTGGCCGAAACCGCTCTGGGGCAGCGGCAGATGGAGAGGCTGACGCGCGGAGTTGTGGCGGTTCGGCAGGCCGACGGCGGGGTGTACATCGGTTGGCGGTTGTTCGGGACTGATCCGGAGGAGATGACTTTCAACGTATACCGGCTCGACGGCAAGACAGCCTTGAAGATCAACGATGTGCCGATCTCCGAGTGCACAAACTTTGTGGACGGCTCGGCGCCGAAGAATAGGAACCTTCGGTATTATGTGCGGCCGGTGCTAAAGGGCGAAGAACTGGCCGTGTCGGAAGAGGTGCGGGTGTGGGAGGCGGGGTATCTTGAGATCCCGATCAAGCCGCTGGCCGGGTATCGGCCGGGAGACGCTTCGGTCGGCGATCTGGATGGTGACGGCGAGTACGAGATTGTGCTGCACCAGGTGTCCGGAGGCAAGGACAATTCGTTTGCCGGCGTGACGGGCAGGCCCGTGCTGGACGCCTACGAGATGGATGGGACACATCTTTGGCGCATCGATCTGGGCATCAACATTCGCGAGGGCGAGCATTACACGCAGTTTATGGTGTATGACCTTGACGGCGACGGGCGGGCGGAGATGGCTTGCAAGACGGCGGACGGCACAGTCGACGGTGCGGGCAATGTAATCGGCGACAAGGACAAGGATTGGCGGACGCTTCGACCGGGGGACCGGCGGGATGGACGCATCCTGGATGGGCCGGAGTATTTCACGATCTTCGACGGCCGGACGGGGCGGGCGATGAAGACGGTCGATTACATTCCAGGACGCCACCCGATCGACGGCTGGGGCGGCATCGGGGGTAACGGCGGCAACGACAACTACGGCAATCGCTGCGATCGGTTTTTGGCGTGCGTGGCCTATCTGGACGGCGTGCAGCCGAGCGTGGTGACGTGCCGCGGCGTTTACGGGCGGATCGTGATGGCCGCGTGGGATTGGCGCGACGGCGACTTGACGAAGCGGTGGGTGTTCGATTCGGGGATCAGCTATCCGCCATTCAGGGATGCCTCGCCATATTCAGGTATGGGCGGGCATTCACTTTCCGTGGCGGATGTGGACGGCGATGGCAGGGACGAGATTGTGTACCACGCAATGGTGGTCGATGACGATGGGCGAGGCCTGTACTCGACGGGCTTTCGGCATGGTGACGCGATGCACGTCAGCGACATGTATCCGGATCGGCCGGGGTTAGAGGTTTTTACCGTACACGAGAACGAGGGCGATACTGTGCGGTTCCAGACACCGGGGGCGGTGATGCGGGATGCGGGGACGGGCCAGGTTCTTTGGAAGCACAGCCTCGGCGTGGATGTTGACAGCGGCATGGCCGCAGACATCGATCCGCGGCCATTGGGGTATGAGGCATGGGGCGGCCCGGGGGGGTTGCGCGACAGCAAGGGGCGGGAGATTGGTCCATGCCCGCGGACGAGTGGTTTTGTGATCTGGTGGGATGCGGACCTGCTGCGGGAGTTGTTGACCGGCGTAGAGGTGCGCAAGTGGAACTGGGAGAAGGGGGTGGAAGAGCGGCTGTTTACAGCGGCGGCACGGCGGGGTACGCGCGAAGTGAATCTCATGGGCGATTTCGTAGGCGACTGGCGGGAAGAAATGCTGGTTACATCGCCCGACGGTATGTCGCTGCGGCTTTATACGACGACTATTCCTACGAAACACCGCCTTTACACGCTGATGCACGATCCGCAGTACCGGCTGGCGGTTGCGTGGCAGAATGTGGCCTATAACAAGCCGCCGCACCCCGGGTTCTATCTTGGCGACGGGATGAAAACGCCGCCGCGGCCGGACATTGTGCTCATCGGCGGCCGGCCGGCGTCGACGACAACTCGATGATGCGTTCCGGCTGAGCTTCGGCGTCGGCAGGTCTCTGTGCGGCCATAGTGAGCAGTTCGGCTTTGGTTTGGAAGGCAGGCGCGCCTTGAGCGACGAGACGACGCTGATTGTGTTCGTACCAGCCTTCGGACATGATGTGCAGCACCGGCGGGCCGAGCCTCATGGACTCGCGTTTGGCCTTGTACTCGATGTTGACATGCTTGAGGTATTCGTCAACGGACGTGAGGAAACGGCGGCCCCTTTCTTTGGAGAGCTGTTCCTGGAATTCGACGCGGAGAATGTACCGACTCTCCTCGGCATCAGCTTCCGCTTTGAAGTGGGTGGGCAAGGCGCCGATCTGCCTGCCGGCGTCCGACACGGCTTCGATGACCTGATCGACACTGAGTTTTTCCCCGGTGAGGTTGGTCATACCCTGGCCTTTGCGGACGAATGTGATTTGCGGGGTAAGGTTGTAGAATCCTTCGACGCGGATGATGTCGTTGATGTTGTAACGGTACAGGCCGCCGGTGGTGGTCAGGATGATGTGGTATTCACGGCCGTCTTCGAGCTGGTCAGCCGTGAAGAAAGTCCATGCGGCCGGATTTTCCGGGTTTGCAAGGACGTCGCTGACAGGCACGAATTCATAGAAGTTGATGGTGAGGGCGAGAATACCCGCGCTGCCGTGGTCGGAGACGGGGATGGAGCATCTGGCTTCACTCGAGATATAGCCCCAATCACGGATCGGGATGGGACGGCAGCCGTCCGGGTCAAGCCACTGCGGCAATTTTTCCAGGTAGTGTCCGACGGTGCCGCCTTTCCAGCAGCCGATGAGAGACAGCCGCGGCCAGTAGTCGACGGGCTTGAGGACGCCGTCGCGTCGGCGGCGTGCCCATTCGAGGAACGCAGCCCTTTGTTTGTTGGGGCGGAGGCGTTTTTCGATGGCGGCGCGAATCGACGGCTCGATGGCGACGCGGCGGGCAAGGGTTCCGTCGTGGATGTCGCGTATGATGTCGTCGCCGAACTCATCGGCCTTTTCGCACATTTTGAGGATGGAGGATGGGTTGGCGGTGCAGATCATGGCGATACTTTGTTCGAGCGTCAGGCGGGTGATCGCGTAGTACTTGGCCTGGTAATCGCGAATAGAGAATACTTCGTAGGGCACCGCGTAGTGACGGCGGACGACGGCCGGCATGTTCTTGTAGATGCTGCCGGAGACTGAGCCGTAGGGAATGCCGCCAGGCGTGTAGCCTTCGACAGCCGGTGAGATGAGCGAAACGACCTGTGTGTTGTAAACCTCGGGGTGTGCTTTCAATACGTGATGCACCCATGTGCGTGCGAAGTCGATGCGTTCGCTGCGGCGGCACGATTCGGTAATGGGGATTAACTTGGGGTAGCCGGTGGTTCCGCTGGTTCGGGCGAACATGAGGGGCCGTTCGGTGGTGAGGATGTTCGGTTCGCCCGCGGCCATGCGTTCCACGTCGAGGCGGATGTCTTCGTACGTGATGACTGGAAGTCGACGCTGATAGTCCGCCACAGAGCGTATGGAGGCGAAGCCGTATCGGCGACCGTAGGCCGTGTCGCGGTTACGTTTGAGGATGGAAAACAGTCTGTGCAATTGGACGTCAATTGGGGTGTGGGTAGCACGCTCGCACTTCCTGGCGGCTGGGCGGGTTCCCAGTTTGACCAATGTAGTCGTAAACATCGTTATGGACCTTTCTGCGCACCTGTGGCAGCACCGGAAAATACCTGCGTGACATTAACGGCATAACGTGTGATGCGGCGCATGTCGGGCTCGACGCCAAGTCCGGGTCGGTCGATGGGGCGGCCGCGACCGCCGAGTGCGAGGGTAATGTCGGGGTGGGCGATATCATGCTTAAGCAGGAGGCGTCCGTAGGACCCTTCGTACCACCGCAAGGCTGGGCAGCGGGTAGCGATATGCCGGCCGGCGGCTGAGAGGATCGCTGTTTCGCCCACCTGCGCGCCGAGTTGGCAGGGGCGGCGGGCCCTCGAAGCCTTGCGGTAGATGCGCATCGTGTTGATCAATCCGCCGCACTTGGAGACGCGAAGGTTGAGGATGTCGGCGGCATGCTGGTCAATTAGGGCCTCTGCGTCCTGTACGGAGCAAAGTGATTCGTCGGCGACGACAGGCAGAAGTCCGGCCTTGGTGACGTATTTCATGCCTTCGAAGTCATCCGCGGCGACCGGCTGTTCGACGGCGGTCAGGTCGAAGTGCGAGAGGCGCTCGATCTGCCGAATGGCCTCGTCGGCTGACCAGGCGCCGTTGGCGTCAATGCGGAGATTGACGTGGTTTCCTAACACACGTCGGGCCGTGTTGAGAATCTTTACGTTCTGGTCGCGCGATCGCTGTACCTTGACTTTTACATCGTGCAGACCGAAGAGTCGGATGAGGGCAGCATGGCGATGGACGTGAGCGCTGTCGCTGGCGGCAATGATGCCGCTGTATCTGACGGTACGATGCACTATCGGACCGATGACCTCACCGGCGCTTATGTCGAACGCCTTGCCGACAAGGTCCAGTACAGCCAGTTCGGCGGCGCAAAAAGCCGCCTGGCGGTTGCGCGGCAGGTCGGGGAGCATCGACGCCAAAGCTTCGGCGGCCTCCCGCAGGTCCGCGAAGCGAACGCCGATCATCGGCGGCAGGATAACCTTTTCGAGATCGGTCCTGGCTGTTTCGAGTGTCTCGCCTGTCACATAAGGACGCGGGCAGCACTCACCCCAACCGGAGAGGCCTTCTTCGCTTACGGCCTGCACAAGGATATTTCGTGCCGTTCGACGCTGGGCAAGCGTGTGCGACACGGAGAACCGCAGTGGTATTTCGATGGTGAAGATTGCAAAATAAGCGATCGTTGTCATATCACGTTCGCCGGGTCATGTGGGCCGCTGTAAGTCGCTCGCAGTCTTTCGCTGCACTGGCTCTTCATTCTCATCCCGCCTCGAAAATGTACTTTCATTCGCCCCCTTCACGCTGCACATGCTGCGCGCTTTGTTTCATCGTCTCGCGTCAAGCATGTCTTCGGCTAAAAGCCTCGCGCGAGATACCGGACGGGCGCGAGGCTGTGCGGGCGTGGTGGTTAACCGGCGACCGGGTCGTGACGAAGACATCTGCGGCGGCGCTGTCTCCTAATGGAGCGCGTTTGGGGGCCGGAGGGATCATTCTCATGCAGAGTGCAGGAGATCAACGGATCTATATTCTCGGCGCCGGGGCGATGGGATGCCTTGTGGGGGCCAGTCTGGTAAAGACTTTCGGCCGGGAGCAGGTCATCCTTATTGACGTTGACGAGGCGCACGTGCGCGCCATTCGCGACAGGGGCCTGCGGGTCTTCACCAAAGGGCGGCCGCATACCGGAGTCGAAACGCTCAGCATATCTGCTGCGACGCCCAATGGGATCAGAAAAGCAGATATGGAACACGTGATCCTGGCCACAAAGGCGTACTCAAATGCGGAAGCATTGGCCGGGCTGAGGCGCGATACATCTCTGCTTGTATTGCAGAACGGTTATGACGAACGGTTGGACCCATTTAGAAACGCGGTTTACGGTGTGGAAAATGGTTTCTCATGCCAGGTCACGGAGCCCGGCTGCATATTCAGCGCTGCTCGAGGTCGCTTCGTTCTGGGCGTTCGCACGGGGCTGGACCTGCGCGCCACCGAATGGGCGGCACGGTTGAACAAGGCCGGCATTGCGGCAACCGTGACATGCGAGATTGACGGCTGGTTGTGGGGCAGACTGCTTATTGCCTCGGCATTCGGCCCGGCAACTGTGCTGCGGAGGAGTTTGCCGCGCGAGGCAATCGCCTGCCGCCAGACGAGGCGGCTGGTCAAGGGGCTGCTTGCTGAGGGGTTGATGATCGTACAACGAAAACTCGGCGAGATCGGACAGAAGTTGCGCGGGTTGCCAGTACCGCCGCCCGCGATGAATCTGGCGCTGCCCAGCGAGGTTCTGTCCCGTGCAGTCCTTTGGATCCTGGCGGACGGCGCATGCGAGACGGCCATGCTGCAGGACGTTTGCCGGGACAGGCCGACGGAGATTGACTATATTAACGGTGCGATCGTGCGTCTGGCCGCACGCTACGGTCTGCGCGTGCCTCAGCATGAACGGATATGTACCCAGATACGCATGTTGAGGCCGCCCGAGAAGACGTTTGCCGCGGCTCGTACGCTTCGGGCAAAGTATTATTCGCCGCGTTTGGTGTTGTCTGGTGTTGCCGACAGCGATCTTGACAGAGGAGACAGAAGATGAAAACACTTGTCACGGGGGCGACCGGGCTGGTCGGCAGCCATATCGTCGAAAAATTGTGCCGCGAAGGGGATCAGGTTTTTGCACTGGTGCGCCAGCAAAGCGATACACGGTTTCTCGAAGGTCTGGGCGTCGAGTTGCGGTATGGCTCCATTACCGATCCGTTGGCGGTCTACGCCGCGGTCGAAGGGATGGACCGGGTCATTCATGCAGCGGCGCTCACGGAGGAATGGGCCCCGCGCAGGCAGTCTTACGAGGTCAACGTGGAAGGCACGGAGAATATGCTGGAGGCCTCTTTGAGCCTCAACGTTGAACGGTTCATCTATGTGAGCAGCCTGGCAGTGATGGGATTCCGTAACCATCACAACACGGGCACCGACACGGACTATGCCAAACCCGGTGACCCATACATTGACTCGAAGATGGACGCGGAGAAACTTGTTCGCCGCTTCAGCCGGTTCGGGTTGGCAACGACGATTCTGAGGCCGGGGGCCATGTACGGACCGCGGGATCGCAGGCTGCTTCCGCGGATACTGACGCATCTGAAGCAGGGTACGTTCCGCTTCGTGGGCGACGGCAAGAACAGGATGAACATTAACTATGTGGGCAACTTTGCTGACGCGGTGGTCCTGGCCGGCAAGACGACACGTTCCATCGGCGAGGTGTACAACGTGGCAAACGACGACAAGCAGCTTGACATAGAGACGTTCATTTTCAAGGTCGCCGACTTGTGGGGTTATCCAAGACCGCAAAGACATGTTCCCGTTTTCGTGGCCAAAATGGCAACGAGCCTTGTGGAAAGGTCGGCACGCTTAATGCGCAAGAAGGACCCGCCTTACCTGACGAAGGGACGACTGAGGTTTTTGAGTCACAACCTGGAGTTCGATATTAACAAGACGAAGGAAGAGTTGGGTTTCGAGAACAGAGTGGGTATTGACGAAGGGCTTTTGCTGACGAAGCATTGGATGGAGACCAGTCAGGAACATGGTAGCGCGGAAAAGCAGGCGCCTGCCGTACACGTATCGAGTGGGCCTGACCGTTGAGAGCCCAAAGTATCGGCGGCGAGTCCGGTGCGACATTGCGCAATTGGAAGGTCGAGGCGGCGATGCGGAAAGTGTGATGCGTCTGCGGAGCATTATGGGGCTGTCCAACACGGCGTCGGATGCCTTCATGATAGAGCAATTGCCGGCGGCGGACGGCCAAATACTGTTTGTCAACAGGTGGGTAGTCCGCAATCCGGCCGATGTGGTTATTTATGTCAACGGCCTGGAGAGTCACGGCGGCTGGTTCACCGAAGTCGCCCGCGCGCTGGCGCAAAACGGCATTGCCGTGTACGCTATGGACCGCAGAGGATCCGGGCTGAACACGCGCATCAGCGGCAGGTGGCGTGACTGGGTCGATGACCTCGGCATGGTGATCGAACGAATCAGGCGGGCCTGTCCGCGTGCGAAGGTGCATGTGGCGTCACTGTGTTTCGGGGCGGCCGTAGCGACCGCCTTTGTGAAGCAGCGGCCGCGCGACGCACATTCTCTGATCTTTATGTCGCCCGGTCTGCATGTGAAGGTTCAGCCCCGCGCCGGTGAGATGGTTCGCATCGGGTTGGGTCATCTGCCGGGGTTGGCCTGCAACATCCCCAGTCCCATCCGAAGCGATGATATGTTTACTGATTCCGGCGAGGCCTTATGGTTCCTGTGGCGCGATAAGCTAAGGACTGTGGGGCCCAGGGCCGAAGACTTCCTCGAGGCGCAGCGAATTCTGCGTTATGTATTGCACCATTTGCACGAGGTGAGCATCCCCAGCGCGGCGTTTCTGGCGGGCAAAGACCAGGTGGTGGATAACGCCCCAACACGCCAGGCACTGCTTCAATTCAGCCGCAAGCCGTACATTGTCGAATACCCCGACTCCGAGCACATCATCTTTTTTGGCTCCACCAAGGACAGGCTGATCACGGACATGTTGAACCTTATCGCATGACTACGTCTTAGTGGCCGGGGGTGGGTGGGGCGGCGTGCCAGTTGGCCGGGTCGTTGCCGTAGTGGGTAAGGTTAACGCGGGTGA
>DAOTMV010000035.1:0-43531 GCA_035450485.1 Anaerohalosphaeraceae bacterium
GGATATGCCCGGTGCGGCCCATGATCACGCCCAGGTTGTCGATGATCCAGCCGACCCGCTCGAAGGTCGTCATCCATGTCCGGTGAGGACAGGTCAGACAGACCTCAAGCCGTGTCTTTGCGTAGCTGGGCAAGCCCGTCAGCATTGCAAACAGCGCCTTCACCTGCCCGGTGGCGATCTCGGCCCGTGCCTGGCCTCCTGTTTTTTTTCCGTTGCAGCAGCCCATTAGTTTGGTAATACCACCCAGTACGATTGCCAATTTGCGCCAACGCCGGGTTGGTTTTCGGGAAGCGCCCAATGGCCGCCGCCGGTTCTGTACCATACGCCGTTGTTCGACACCCACGTGTGAGCGTGCACGAAAACCGATCCGGGATTCGTGTACGCGGGATGATTCCACATCGGTTGACGCCCTCCCACCCATTGCGGAGGCGGCGGGCAGTCGGGGGCGTAATCCCAGTACAGCGACCAGTCCGGGTCGACGCCGGGCTCACTGTCGTTGTACAATTCCGGTCCCACGTAGATGTAGAAGACACCGTTATGAATTACGATGTCGCCAACCGCCCAGGTACGACCAGATACCCACGGCTCAAATTCGTAGGTTCGCCACGAACAGGTTCCGTCATATCCGTGCCTGAGCAGATAGTAGTTGCTGTAAACGCATGCCCCAACGACGTTGAGGCTGGGAATATCGGTGTAGCACGGCGGGATTATCTTCGCATAATTGTGGTACGTAAAGGCATTCCTGTATGCCATAGTACCGAGCCCGTTGTCACCGTAGGTCGCTGCCCCCACGCTGATCTGCACGTCCTCGACCGATCCATTCCACCATTCAGAGTGCCAGCCGGATGTGTAGTGTTGAAAAGTAATATCTACGGCAGAATCCGTGTACCGCCATTTGCACCTGTGCCGTGGGCGGCCCATCACGACGTATTCGGAATCGCAACTCGTCTCGTCGAACGCCAGCGCGTACACGTTGCCATTGAGGATGGGACCGGTGCCGCTGACTCCGCCGACGGAACATGCCATGATGCCATTGAACGTGACATAAACCACCGGGGCAGGCACGCCGTTCCACCCCTTGCAGCACTGACAGCGTCCGACGGCAGGGCCGCCATAGACGGTCGAACCGAGCTGCAATTCGTGAGACGTGGGATTGAGAATGAGCCCTCCACCCATCGGTCAGCACTCCCTGAGTTCTGTGAGGAAGAACTCCGTCCTGCTTACCCAGTAGGTGATTTCGTCAACTGTCATCTGCTGCACCCAGAGGTAATCCCCTTCCTGCACATTTGGCGTGAACCAGCCGAGGAAATTCCCTGTGCTGCCGTCGGAGGCCCAAACACGGCAATAGACATCTATTTCGGGCCCTGATAGATATGCATCCAGGTAGCACCTTATAATGTTGCCGCTCGTGGGAAGCGTCTTGACATAGGCAATGCGGTCGCCGCCTGCGGCTCCGCCGGTCCCTCCTCCGCCCCCGCCAAAACGTACAATGGCCCATTTTGTACCGGTGCCGGACTGTTTCCACAGGATCGTGCAGGGGCCGCTCTCGACGCTGGCCAGCTTCGTCATCAGACCGTTTGAAACGTCGGCGTATGCGTGGTCTGCATTTGAGACCTCGATCTGTACCTGGCAGATGCCGCCGGCCCATGCAGCGCCGATGGAGCCGTTGGCAATCGGCTCAGCGCAGATCACAAACCGCCCGCCGGCATGACTCAATGCTGACGGCGTTGTCCCGGAGAATACCACGCTGTCCTTGAAGGCATCCGGCGCAGCCACAGGGTCAAAGACAACTCCGCTGATACCCAGCACACCGAAATGAGGACAGTCAGAACCGCTGACGTTTTTGACCTGAACCAGCATAACAACCGGCGCATCGTTCCGGGGCCCCGATTGGCTGCCCAGCGACTGCATTTGTTGGGCCTTGGCCGCATCAACGAATGCGTTGTACGTCCTCGCGGCAATCCGCAGCCGGTCGCCGGGGTTGACTTTTTGCAGGTATCCGGCCATTACAGCTTCAGCGTACTGAAATCCCCATAATGATAGACCTGCTCGATGTGGACCGATGCAGGCACCTTGATTAGCATCTTGGCGGCCGCGTCCTCGACCGCTTCATACTGCACCCACATGTATTCCCAGCCTCTCTTGGCGATACCAGCAATTGCCCCAACGGTCAGACCAGCCAAGTTCGGACTGGCCGCAAAGCGGTACATGATCTCCCAGTTTTCATTGCCACGTTTTGCGCCAGAGGCCCCCATGAACAACACCTCTCCGACGGCATATCCCTTCCAGGCGGCGTTGTTCACTCGGCCCGTGAGCGTAAAGAGGGCGAGTCGATAGGCGGCATCGATATCCGAATTGGCATGGAACTTGACCTCGTTCCAATTGTAGACCGGAACAACGATGTCCACACCGGCTACGTCGTTCTTGCTGACGCCGATTGCCCCCTGGAAGTTGGCGGGCGTTCGTCCGGCGGGCGCATAGCGTGCAACGGTGGCGATACTGTTGGTGATGTGCTGGGAACCGCCCCCGGTGTCGAATTGATAAATCGTCTGGCCCGTTGATTGTGTATTCGTGCCGTAGCGCACTGTGCCGAGCCAGATGTCATTACTGACCGGCGCAACGCGATAGCTTTGTGCCGGGATACCGGAAATCGTTGATGGGAACGTTGCGTTAAGCTCGGCCAGCGCCGCATCGTGATCCGTGGTGCCCTTGATCACAAATTGCAGCGTTGCGGTGGGATTGAGTCCCAACTGAACGTCTCTGGAATCAAACAGTTCTTCGCAGCTCAATGGTGCCTACCTATCAGGTGAATGTTCCGCCGTCTTCGACCTCGCGCAGGATGTCGCGGGTGTTCTTTGCTGTCTCTACACTGGCGTCGACGAGTTTTTGACTGATTCCGCCGACCCCCATCCTGCCCGCTGCCAGCCCGGAGAATGTCCCCATAGCCGCAGTCATCGCCTCCCGGACACCGCCGAGAGCGCTTAAATCTGGAACATTCGGTCCGCCGGGACGTTTGCTCCTGGCTGCACCCTCCTTGGCCTCCTGTGTGGCGGCCTTCGATTCGGCGACAGCGTCCTGCCACTGCTTGCGGGCTTTTGTGAGGTTCTCGGCGATCTGATCGAGCTGATTTGTGTGGGCTTGATCCAACTTGTCGCCGGCACGGATGTAGCCTTGGGCGATCTCTTCGAGGCGGTCTTCATGATCGCCCTGTGCGGCGCTTCGCATCTGCTGACGCCGCTGCTCGACGGCGGCATTCTGTGCGGCTAATTCCCTGGTGATCTCGGCGTTGTCACTTTTGAGGGCCTGGCTAAACTCCGCCATAAACGCTTGGTGGTTCCAGTCCTTATTGAAGATGCCCATGACCTTGCTGAAGGCCCGGCCCAGCGCACCTGCAACTCCATTGATCGCGCGTTTCCACCAGGAGACAAAGACATTCCACGCCTTGATCGCCGCCGAGGACGCCTCAATCATCCCGATGACGATGGCGTTCTTGACATATTCCCATGCCGCCAGTGCGCCGTAGAATGCGCCGTGTGCGATCTTGAGGAACCCGAACTTGAACTTTAGCCACATGCCCTGGATGGCGTGGATGCCCTTGGCCCATTCCATCTTCACAGTCAGCCAGGCGATCTTTGCCGCCAGACCCAGATCGCCCTTGGCGTATGCGTCTGCGATTGCCTGCCAGGCGGTGATAGCATCCGATTTGAGATCCCCGAATCGTTGCCCCAGCCAGGTCACGGCTTTTCCCGCCGTGCCGCTGCTGTAGACAAATGCGCCGGCCAGTGCAATCACCGCCCCGGTAACCAGGCCGACGGGTGAGAGCAGGGCCCCCAGTGTGGCGATCACCCCGGACATGACCGCAGAGAACATCTTACAGATCCCAAGCAGTCCGCCCATGGCGAAGGCAGCCAGCTTGATTGCCAGGCTGAGACCGACAAGCCCGGTCCCAACCCCGACCAATAACCCGGCCAAGGCGCCGATAATGACAACAAGGGCCTTGTGCTTATCAATCCACTCGGTCACATAGTTGGATATCGTCGCCATCAGGTCGGCAACGATGGACAGCGGTTTGGAGAGGGCGTTTCCGATGGCGATGGCGATCCCTTCCACGGCCGACCACATCCGGCGAAGCGCGCCCCCAAGGCCAGAGTCCATGATCCTGGCTGTACGGTCGGCGGTGCCCGCGGCCTCATCGATGGCATCATTTAGGCGGTCAAACTCGGCTGTGGTGAGCTTGCTTCCTCCGGCGACCGCCCGCATGCCGAAGACATCCTGCAGAAGCGCCAGCCGCTCTACGTCGGGCATGCCCTCGGTGGCTGCCCCCAAATCTCTGAGGATCGCGGCCATAGGCCGCATCTTGCCGGCCGCGTCGGCAACGGTGACGCCAACACCCTTGAGCCGCTTCTGGATCGTTGGATCGGCCATTCGCAGGAGGATGTTGCGGATGTTGGTGCCTGCCATCGAGGCCTTGATGCCGAAGTTGGCCAGCGCGCCAAATGCCTTGGCCGTCTCTTCAAGCGTCAGCCCATATTCTGCTGCGATAGGCGCGGCATATACCATGCCCTGGGCCAGATCATCCAAGGTCTGGGCGGAATTGTTGGCTGTGGCCGTGAGAACGTCGGCCACCCGCGTCATCTCGGAGGCATCCAGGCCGAAGGACCGCAGCGTATTGGCCGCATAGCCGGTAGCCTGGGCCAGGTCGGTGCCGGTTGCCCGGGCGAGGTTCAGGACCGGCGCTATTGCCGCCTGAATCTCATCCGGCGCAAAACCGGCCCGACCAAGCTCCAACATCGCCGAGGCCACCTGTGCGGCCGTAAACGACGTGGTCCGGCCCAGGAGCTTGGCTTGACCGGTCAACGCGTCAAACTGCTTGCCGGTCGCCCCCGTTACCGCCTTGACGGAGAGCATCACATCGTCAAAGCCCTGGAAGGTCCGAGTCGCCAGACCCATAGGGGCCAGGACCGCGCCGCCCAGAGAGGCGACGCGGAGTCCCAGCGCCTGGACGCGTCCGCCGAACTCGCGAAGCTGCCGCTCGGCGAGTTTCAGACCTCGGGCGAGCTTGCTTGCGTCGGCAAACAGTTCGACATAGGCCCGCCCGGCCCGGATGCCATGTGTGGATGAGGCCATGACTTACTCCGACAGACTATCCTACCTGAACGCTGGAAGGCTGTTTCAGATCGGTGATCAGCTTGTCCTTCCTGCGGTTGTCGGCAGCGGCACCGAGTCCTAATGCTCCGCCTAAGAGACCCACGCCGATGGGGATGAGCGAGACAGGGTTGAGCGTCCCTCCGGCGGCGCTGCTGGCAATCAGGCCGACGGTGTTGACTATTTCCGCCCGAAACTCGTCCTGCCGGTCGAGGTCTTCGAGCCCCGCATCCACGCGTCCATTGAAGGCTTTCACTTCCTCATTGTAGGCGGCCAATTCGGCGTCGATGGCCACGCGTTTTACAGCCAGGTCCTTTTGCACTATGCCAGCTTGACGCATAAACTCGGAGCGGTCGATCTTGGCCGCTGCGCTACCATCCGCGGGTGCGAACAAGGATGCCGTCGTCGACTGACAGCCTGCGATTCCAATGAAGGCAGCTAACATGACGGCAAACACCACAATCGAGAAGAATGTCCAGCGGTTGTGGTCCAGCCATTTGAGGGCACTGTGCAACAGGTCTGTTTTCATGAGCGGTCTCCTAAAAAGGCGTTTCGTAGAAGGTGCACGTTTTCCTGGGTGATCACGACACCCGCGTGCGACGATGTCTCTTTAAAGGGGTCAAAGTCCGAAGGTCGGAACGTGCGTGTCTTCCTGGGATCGCGATTGGCATTGGCCACCAGCGCCATGACGTGGGAGGTCCTGGCCCAGTTGTGTCGCTGGCGGCCTTCGGCCATCCACAGAAGCTCGCGCAGTGTCAGCGGTCCGGGGTCGACACCGACAATCCCGGCAAGTCGCCAGAGATCGCGCCACGGATCGTCGCATCGATGTCGATGGTCGCAATGTGGGTTTCCACGGCCGTCACCGCCGCCTCGATCATCCTGGCCTGCGTGGCGACCGCCCTGGCCCGGTCGCTGCGGCCGCGCTTCTGGAAAAAATCAATCAGTTCCTCGTAGAAGGCCCTCTGGGCCGAGAGGATTGCTTCGCCGCCCAAGGCTTGTCCGAACTGTTCGTCTGTGACGGCCTGTTGATCGGCCTGGGGCTTGATCAGGCAGTAGATCACGTCGCACAGCAAGATTTCGTCGGTTCCGAGTCTCGTCAGAAGCGGCGGATCGCCCGCTTCGGGTTCCAGGAGGTTGATGCCCAGCAGATCTCGGACCCGTTTGGCGGCATCGATGTTGAGGGTGATGTTCCAGGTCCTGCCTGCACTGTCTCCAAAACTTCTCATGAATTTCCTTTCAATTATGGAGCCACGAACCATTCGGTGAAGCTGGCCAGCTTGGCGGTGACGCTGACGGTGACCGCCTCTTCCAGGGCCTCGTTTCGGCTGAAGTTGGTGATGGACCAGTCGCCGGCGGGGCCTTCGCTTCCGGCCGTCGCCTTGTCGCCGGTCAATACCGCCAAGGCAATCGTGGCCGCGGTCAGGAACGCCGTTTTGATCGCCTGAAACTGCGTATCACCAGGCTTCCAGATCATCTCGAATTCACAGGTGCATTCACGAAGGGTGGGAGCGGTTGCCCGCCAGCCACTGTTTGCGCGGGTGGTTACATCCGCCTCGCCCGCTTCGAGGTTCAACGTCACGTCCTTGACGTTGCCGTTTTCGGTCATGTCGGCCACTGCAACACCGGCGGCTCCCTGGTAGAGCTTGGCGTTCATGCCGAGTATAAATTCTGCCATCGCGTGTTCTCCTGTCTTTCCGGTTACTTGACGGAATCCTGCCACATCCCCCCCCGCTGGAGCAGCTTGGGTTCTTCCTGCTTAAAGGCTGGTCCCATGAAGGGGCGTGCCTGAATGCTGACGCGTTTCTTTCGCTTGCCGACTTCGACGGTAGTCGCACCCCCGTGCTCGAGTGTCTTCGGGGCATCGGTATTCTTGGCGTTGAGCGCCGCCGGCCCGATGACGACCGACCGCTTCGCCGTGTCGTAGCCGAAGAAGATGAACTTCTTGAGCAGCCCGGTTTGGCTGTATGGAGGACGGCCGGGCCGCGAACTTTTGCGCCGAAAGTCCGTCCGCTCCTTGCCACGCGATTTCCGGGTAAGATAGGGGGCCTTTTTGATGCTGCTGCGGGCAGCGGTCATCACGAATGCCCCGAACCTGCCGAGCACCTTCCGTGTGGCCGAATCGACCGCCGACACGACTTTGGCGCGGTCGAAGAACATGCTCTTAGCCTTGTTGAACTTAAGGCCGATCATGTCAGTCCGTCTGTCCCTCTTTCAGGTTGCGCAGCTTGTCTCTTGCCTCCGTGAAACAGTCGGTCTTGTGATAGTGCTTGACCTCTCCGTTCTCCACCACGGCGCTGACCTCGTTGGGGTCGGTGATTTCCTGATCGCACTTGTCGCAGATCACTTTGATCATCTCAGAAACCTTTTAGATGCATCGCCTGGAACACGGGGTGCAGGGCGATTCGGTACTGGGGGTTCATTTGCTGAAGTGATTCCAGGGCGCAGCGGCATTCGCATTTTCCGTCGACAGAGTTCCACCTGATCTTCTTGACGATCTCGGACTTAAACAGCACCGCCGCCATCTGGACGTGGTCTGCCAGAGGGTCCACCCGGATGGCCGCTCCCACAGTATTTGAGTCCTCGTCCATCATCTGCTTTAGACCAAGGGTGCAATGGGCAGGCAGCAGGACGTCGCTGTCGATGAAGAACAGGTACTCGGATTCAACCGCCTGGCAGAGCTTGTAGCGCACGTAAGGAATGTTCTTGTCCCGGCCGCCTAAGAGCCGCTGGACGGATTCGACGTGTATATCCACCTTGCCAAACCATCCGTTGTCGATAGCCGCCCGCAGCATCTCGACCGTACCATCCTTGCTGCCGTTGTCCATGATGAGGATCTTCGGCGTCACATCCTGCATGAGACACCTCTGCAGGACCGTCATGAGAGTAGCGGCGCTGTTGTACGTCGGGATGGCAAACGTGACATCGAGCATCAGTCTTTCCTTATGAAGATGAGTTCGTAATAGGGCGGCAGGTGGCCGGTTGATGTATCTGCTATAGAGCCAACCGGATGGTTATGGCACGACGGCGACACATAGACCGAACAGCCCATATCCACCATGATAGACCCGCCGGACGGTGAACTGGTGGAGCCGGTATGACAATGGCTGTGGGATGCCTGGCCGCCGGAGCCCCCTGAAGCGGCGGCTCCCCGCACAAAGCGGTTCCGCAGGTCGGGCGTTCCGTTTGCGCCGTCGCAGACGCTCCAGCCGGCGGGGACGTCCGCCAGGAGTCCGGACCACATGATGATCATGCCGGGTCTGAAGATGTCGCCACGATGCGGCACTACCAGCTCCCTCCGATCACGGTGATGGCATCGCCGACGGCGTCCTTGACCTGGATGTCCGCCAGATTGACGCTAATGAAGGTGTGCCACTCGCCGGGAACCAGCGGAACCTGGTTGCCGGTGTCTCCCAAGAGAATGACGTTGGCGGCGTTGGAGGGCAGCGCTGTCAACGTCACCGTCCCGATGACATTCTCGGTGGCCACCGGTTCGAATTGCGCGGTTAAGTCGATTCTGCGTGCGATGATATTGTTCATTTCATCAACCGATAGGTGATGGTTAACAGACTCAAAAACGTGCGGGTCTCGGCCAGGTGCTGCGGCGAATAAATAGGATCGTTCTGACAACCCACCCAGACGGCCTCCGGCTTGTCGGTCAGTTTGCGTTTAGCCAGCAAATCCGCAATCTCCTCGACAAGCGCCATCAGCGGCGGCAACTGGACGTCAATATCACCTGAGAGCTTCTTCTGGACACCCACATCCACCTGATAATCAGACTGCCGTGCAACGCGGCTGGCATTGGTTGATTCGATGGCCTTGGGAACCACTGTGACCTGCAGGTTTGTCAACTCCTTCAGTTCGAAGGAAGGCAACAGTCTGCGTTCGGCGGTAAACGGCATGCTGAAGGTCTGTTCGTTCAGTTCCGTTACTACCGCATCGGCCAAAAGGACACTCTCAGACATCACACGCCCCGTATCAGTTGAAAGACCAGACTGACGGCTCCGGTCACCGTCGATGCGGCAATGAGCCACAGGAGCCGGCTGCGAATCCCCTCGGCCCTCTCGAGGCGGTCGATGCGGACCTTGAGACCTGGCTCTCCGTTGCCTCGGATGGCCTCATCGAGCCGGTCGAGCTTGTCGTTGATCTGGCCAAACTCATCCTTGCACACCTGCTCGTATTGCTCGCTGTTGGGACACATTGCCTACTCCGTATTGATCTGCCGTGTGTGAATGCGAAACGTGCGGCCGTATGGGTCGCTGTATTGCCAGTGGCCGATGCCGCCAAGCGCCATCACCTCAAAGACCTCTGTCGCGGCGTTGCGCTCTATGCGAATCTGATCACCGGTCCGAGGTAATGCCGGACCACCTGAAAGAGTCAACTCGTCGGTGCCGATCAAAAAGTCCATCACCTCGGCCTTGACTCGCAGGCCGTACTCATCCTCGACCTCACAGCGGGTTCGGCCGAGGGTGGCGTTGACGGTGATCTGTTCTGCCCCCCGCGAATAGATAACCGGCTGGGCCATGAAGGCTTTCCGTTTGGCCTGCAGCCAGTCGGAACCCGCCTGCAGAAGGTCGGCCACTACTGGCTAAGCCTCACGCGAACGATTGCCTCCGCGTTGCCGGCGGCCCGGACGCACTTGCCGATATATTTGTTCGCACCGGCCTCACTGTCCGTTTTTGCCATGCCCTCGGCCGCATCCCAGTAGACTTCGAGGCCGAATCCTATGGTGCTGCTGCCATCGTCGGGCTTGGGGAAATCACATACGCCCTCGACCAGCAATGCGCCGAGTTGGTAGGCGGGGATGTCACTTTGGGCAACACCTACCAATTCGCCCTGGACGATCACATCCCCGGCCTTGACGTCCACTGCGGATATGTAATCGATGGATTTGCCTTCGTGAATAAATCGTGCTTGCATAGAATCTCTCCTGCTGATAAGATAGGTCTCCATTTTTAACGTTTTTTAAGGAGATCCTTATGACCAAACTTTTGACTGACCCAGGAAGATCCTCGTGATTTGAGGACGCCGTCCTGCCTGGGAGTTTGGCAGCCGTAGATAGCGGTTAAAAATGCTGTAGTTCAGGATAGCGGTAAGACGAATCTCCATGCTATCTACGGTTTTATGCCTCACCTTTCATCCGGACCGCCCCGCGGTGATCTTGTTCACGCACACCGAAATCGATGTACCCGCGGAACTGAATGCCCAGGGTGTTGAAGTCGGCGTCGGTCTTTTCCACGGTGGGACGATCCACGCCGTTGAGGAAGGCCACTTCGATTGCGCTCAACCGATTGGGATCGGCGAACAGGTACCATGCCTTCGTGCTGTAGCCGCCGACCAGGGCATTCGTCAAATATGCGCTGCTGACGACATCGAACTTGCCCGTGTGGGGATTGCTTCGGGGCCTGGCCTTGTTGGCCGTGGTTGTCTCGTTGAGTTCCGTCGACTTCATTAACTGCTGGGCAACCACCTTCAAGGCCACCGGGACCAGGAGGATGGCGGGTATAACCCCGACGGGCCGGCCGTTGGGCTTGGTCTGCTCGGAGAACAGTATCTCAGCCTTCGTCAGGCCGTCGATATCCAGAATGGTGTCTGCACCTTCCAGATAATTCTTGTTGGCGGCGCTGAAGAAGTTGTTCGGATTACTTAAGAGGAGTTCCCACACCGCGTCGGCAATCGCCTCGGCTGCGCCCATGCCGATCTGACGTGGGATGTCGGCGAATGCGCCCATGTCGTCGTTGATGATCATTTGACGGGTGAGGGCGAACATGATCCCGTGGGTGTCGGCCTTCTGGCCGAACTTCATCTCGTCGAGCTTTCCGTGCTTGAGTTCCCCGTCGGGCCCGACCTGCTGGAACTTGAAACTGCCGGTCATCCGGTAGCGGGTATGTTCTTTAAAATCGTTGACCGAGGCGATCTTGCAGATCCGCCGCCAGGCGTCCTCGATATAGTTGTAGCCTTCCAGGAGCATCTTGTTGGCGACATTGGAGAGGATGCCCGGCAGAGATGTGGTGCTAAACGCCGCAGCCAGCCATCCGGAGGCGTCCCGACGAAAACGCGGCAATTGCGCCCCACAGGCCAGTTCGCAGAATTCCTGGATACCCACACCGCGGAGCTTATCTGCTGCATCCAGGGTCTGCTCCTTGTACATCCCCTCCAAACGATTCTGGACGATGCCGGCGGCCATAAGCGCCACCGCCTCGAAGACCTCCGGCGTGTGGCTGTTGCGGACGACGTGGACCGCGGGGGCCTTCGGTCGGCATGCCCGCAGGACCTCCAGTTCGCAGCGCGTCGCATCCCATCCTTCCTCGATGGCCTTGGCCTCGATGTCGGCGTGCTTGCTGTCGCAGATGTTGCGGATTGCGTTGATTCGCCGGGTCTCGTCGACCACCTTCTTTCGCATTTCGACGACCGGATCGGACTCGACGGTGGCCCCGGCCTCGACCGAGCCATGTTCCTCTTCTGCGATCTGTGTGGGGGGGTCGGTCTCCGTTTGCTTGGCCGCCACTTTGGCAGAGGTGTTTGCGTCTGCGCCGTTATCCACGAAACTGATCTCCTTCAAAACAGATTTTCGAACTACGTACAAAGGACCGTCAAAGGTCCTGCCGTTGACATGCACTTGGCTGCCGTTGGGAACGAATTCGACTGCCTTGACGTCGGCACCAATACTGGCCTGCCAGGGAAACCCCCGCTGGCCGCTCTTGGCCACGTCGCGGGCCCAGCTGGTATCGCGACTGACGAGCCCTTCGGCGACGACCCGGCCGTTGTCGATGACCACGCGGCTGGTATGTCCCACGCCCTGACGCGGATGATGATCCAGGCGCACGGGGATGTTTTGACGTTCGATTGCCAGGCCTTCCAGATCCACCACGACCGGGTGGGCGAATCCTTCGATCCGCATGACGCCGCCGGTATAGGCCACCATCGAAAAGCTGGGTGTGGCCTTCTCATCCTGGGCGGCCTCAATCGTCAGGGGGCACTCAAAGCGAATACTTCCGGGCAGATCATTGGTCCTGGTCATCGTCGTTCTCCGTCTCTTCAATGTTTGCAGTCTGTGATTGGTCCAGCCCCAACTCGATCATGAGCTTCTGCTCTTTGGCCCGCTGCTGCAGTTCCGACTCCCAGTCCTTGCCCTGGCGGGCATATTCGGCAGCTAAGGTTGTGGTATTGGATTTAAGTCGGGTCGCCTGGGCATTGGCCTCTTTGGCCGGGTCGACGTGTTCGGAACCGTCGAAGAACCACTGGTGGGGCAGTTCGCTCAGAGTCCGCAGGGCCCCAAATTCCGTGGATAACATTGCCTCGTAGACCCACGCGGCTAATATCTTGTCGAGCACGGCTGCGGCCATGTCCGCCTGCTCGACGCGGATGCTTCGGTTATAGGTTTGGTGATCCAGACGACCGCTGGCATAATTGTAGCCCGAGGAGTTGCACGCGGCGATGTTGTAGGGCAGGTTCAGGCAGCGAGCGATCTCATTAAGTATCTCCCGCTTAAATTCGCTGTAACTCGTGGCGGGCTGCTCAGCCTTAATCTGGCCAAGCTTCCAACCGTCGGGCAGGACCGTCGCCATCCGTTTCTCCAGCTCGACGACGTCCATCGGCTCGACCGACGCCGCCTCGCCATTGGCCGGGGCATCTGTAAACAAGACCGCCGCAAAATCTGCCGCGGTTTCCGCCGCTCCCAGGACCGCTAACGTGTACCGCCGCAGTTGAGCAAACAACGCCAGCGCTGGGGTGATCTCCGAAATGCCCCGATGCTGGCCGGGCCGGTCCGCACGGAACCAATGTATGATCGAATCGGCGTCCAGGACATCGAAGTCGTTAACCGTCGCTCGCAGGTCACCCGGATGGTAACGCAGGACATAATAGCGTAGAGGATTGCCCCAGGCATCCAGTTCGATGCCATCGACGGCGCGATCATCCAGCAGCTTCAATTGCGGTGTCGTGACCCGGTCGGCCTCGACCAAATGGAGGTCCAGGGTTACGGGGCCGGCAAGCAGCGGATTGGCTGTCAGAATCCCGAACGCCTCGCCATCGGTTGCCTTGGCCATCCGCATCGTGCGAAGCTTGGCGGCCAGCGAAATATCCTTAGCCCAGGCCATAAACGCCGCCTCGACGGCGCTGTTCAATCCGCCGTCGTTTGTAAGAAGCTGAAGTCTCGGGCCTGTCCCCACGCAGTCGTTGGCTAATGTCAGCACGATGCCTTTGGCGTAGGAGTTGTTGGCCGTCTCGTAGCGACTTCGGTCGCGGAGTTTCTTGCGCACATCGCTCGAGGCCGCTGCATCGGCTGAGAGCCCATCGGCCATCGCCCAGTACCGGATATTCTCGCGAGTGGTCTGGGCTGCGTCGTAGCGGGCCCGCAGTTTTACCGGCATTACCGTCCGTGCAGTCTTGGCCTGTGACTTAAACGGCCACATCAGACTGCACCTCCCGGCGAGATCTTCAGAAGCTTGATGCCCAGCCCCTTCGTGGCCATCGCCTTCTTCGATTCCAGGTGCTTGTCGGCGGCGATCTGATCGGTGAGTCTGTGCTGCTCAATCGAGCCCGAATCACCGCTGGCCTTCTGTGGCCCGGCGGCGTTTTCTTGAATCGAGTTGTCGAGGGTGTTTGTCATGGGCGGGTATCGTCGTGCTGTTTGCCCACTACATCCGCATGAGCGACGGATTTGCCGCCTGGGAATCTGAAGTTTTTATTTCGCCCGCCGGGCCTGGAGTGTCGACAACTTCAGGCGCAGCCTCGGACCGCTTGCGGCGACATCCAGAGATCGCAGGCTCGCGCCCTGAATGCTGGCGGCGACAGCGCAGCCGACCAGGCAATCGAACCAGTGGTTGTCCGGGCAGGCAGCGCGGAGTTTCCACTCATCGACCGTGCGGTCGCGGGCCATCGTCTTGATGCGGTACTCGGCCGTGAGGTGATCGGCCAACAGTCGGTGGGACTTCGGGTCCCGCCCGAACAGTGAAAAACACCCCGGATCGCCCATTGCCACCGCCAGCCGGGCATGAACAAAGCTCTTCCAGTAGTTGGTATCAATGAGAGCGTGGCGGATCGCACGCTTGCCGGTGGTGTTGGGAATGCGCCAGTGCAGCCCAACCCGGTCGCCGCGTTTGCGCTTGTACTCGCTAAAGGGGATACTGGATGCCCCGACATATTTTCCGTGGCTGGGCAGCAGCACGCTGGCATGGGCGCTCTGACGACAGAACTGGTAGACGACATCGGTCGACTGGCCCCAGTTGGCGTCCACCAGGCAGCGGTCGATCCGCATCTCAGCGCCGTCTTCGCGCCGATAGGCGCGGGGCAGCACCTCGGAGGTCAACTCCTCGAGGCCGTTATAGATCGCGCCTTCCAACCCGGCCTTGGGTTTGGCCTGATGGAGCGTTCGTCGTATGTCGCGGAGTGTGAAGTAATCTCGCCGCTGATCGGGCCATGTGCCGTAGTCCAGGATATAGCCGGTGAAATCCTCCTCGAACCCGCACAGCATCCAAAACATCGCCTTTTGCTGCACGTCGATGAACATGGTCAGGTGATTGCAGCCAATCGGGAGCGCCCCCCGGGCATAGCCGTTGGTTTTGGCGGCGATTTCCTCGGCCGAGAGCATCTCTTCGCCCTCGGTTTCGACGACAGGCTCGTTCTGATACTCGGCAAAGAAGGCCGCCTCATCGCGGAGCTTCAAGTTCATGGCATGCTGGATAGCCGACAGTTCGTCGTCATTGTGGCGCTCGGGCCATGCGACTACAGAACCTCTATCCATCGCCTCGCGGTTCTGGCGATAGAACTCGGTTGCTTCCGATCCGTCGCCGCCGTTGCGCAGGGAATCGGCCCGGATGTCGGCATACTGGGCCCAGAGCTTTTCGTCGGTGGGGAAGGCGTAGACCATCTTGGTCCGCTCACCCTGCCATTCGGGGTGTTTATCGCGGTCCAGGATGTTGTCAGCCATGTCGCCGGGCCGAATGACCGTACAGGCCATCAGACCGGAGATCTTCTTGCCCGGTCCGGCCATGCCCAGGACGTCACCGGCCAGGATCGCCTCACGACGTTGCGATTGTGAAGGGCTCCAGGCTGATTCGGTCGTCTGCGGATCGTCGACCATCACCAGCTGCGGCCGAACCACCCGGCCGTCGGCGCGGGCGTAGTTCTGGCCTCGAATGTCCGAGCCCTTCATGCCAGAACACGAGATCACCAAGCCGGAGGCCTTGCTGCCCTCTATGGTGGGCAGCACGATCTTGTCGGCGGCCCATTCGATGCGTGTGGACTGGCCGTTACATTTCTGGCCCTTCTGGCGGTTGGTGATCCGCTCCAGGGCACGAACCGGAACAGTAACTTCCGGAAAGTCCTCGTGGAGCCGGTCATTCGTCTCCAGCCAGACCTTGATGGTTTCCAAGAGGTCTTTGGCGCGATCGGCGGATGCAGCAATCAGGCAAACAAACGGCGTCGCCCCGGTAAGCGCCGACCAGAGGCAGGCCATCTGCATCAAAACAGTTTTGCCGCTTCCGCGCGGCATCGCCAGCGCAAACAGTCCTCCCTTCAACACTGCCTGCTCGATCTTGTCAATCACCAGAAGGTGGTCTGCCGACCACGGCAGGTAGAAGACCTCCGGGAAGTACACCTCGCAGAAATACCGAAAGCTTGCGCATGCCTGTACCTTTCGCTCCGGATTCACGACCGGCGGAATTGGACCGATGTCCTGGCCGGACCTGGCAAGATCGGCGTTGCGCTTACGGGCCGATTCGCGGATATCGTCATAGGTACGAGGCACTCTGGCGGGCCTGGAATACTCCTGGGTCAGCCAGGCGGCGTACCGAAACAAATCCACCGTCCGGGCATCGCCGATGGTGTAGCCAGCGCGGTTGCGGTGACGGCGCAGCGTCCTTTCGGATATCACCTCGCCAAATCCCGCCGAGTTGAGCAGCCGCGTCAGATCCGTGGGCCGAAGTTTGGTCGGATTAACCGCTGCCACGCACGACCTCCCTGGCCAGCCAGGCGGTGTATTCCACGAGGCTGATGGTGCCGTCGGACCGGACGAGCCCGGCGTTTTGGGCGATTGCCAGCACCTGTTGATCGCTTACCTTCCGCCGGGAGGCCTCCGACAGGACCTTGGCTAATTGCTCCGGCGTCAGTGCCGTGATTTTCAGGGTGTTATCCGCCATATTCAGTCCAAATTGCTGCCAGTGTACCGATTCTTCTTACAATGGCTCCCGCCTACCTGCACATGGGCAAAAATCTGCAAATTACTGCAAAATAAGGGGTTAATTGCCTTGGCGTGGTCGCGGCATTGAGGTAACTGTGCATTGACGATACGCGAGATACAAATTGAAGACGGGAGACCAGACGATGGCAAAGAAACAAAGAAATCCCAAGACTTATGGGCAATTTCGGGAAGACGTCAAACGCTTTACCGCACAGATTGCCCGCTGGCAGGCCAAGTGTGACAAGGCTGCAAAGGCCTGCGATATTGACGCGGCCCGGCAGTACGAACAGGATGTCAAGGACCTCACGGACATCCTCAACAGCATCGAGCAGGGCGACTGGGCGCTGGCGCTTGATCTGGCTTGGCAAATCGACACGCTGGTCGCGGATCGTATCCCAGCCAGACTCTACAACTTCATCGCAAAAGAGAACGGTTACTGTTAAGCAAAGGAGATCGTTATGCGCGTTCTCGGAATAACCCTCGCAGGCCGAATGCCCACACGCAAAATGCCGCCTTCGCGGTTCGCCAACGTTACTCGCAAGGTCGGCAGTCCCTGGATCGAGGTCGAGCTGATCAGCCCAAGTGGAGACAGGACCTATCACGCCCGAGCCAATCGCGCCTCCGACGTCATTTCGATGGCAGAGCGCATTCAGGAATTCCTCGACGGCGGGAAGGGCACCAATTCGATGGTCCAGGATTACTACCGCATGTTGCAGCATCTGACCGATTGACTCTTTTTTTGAAGGGACGGGATCATGCACGTTATCGAAATCACGCTGGCAGGCAGAATACCGACGGGCGCTCTGGTGCCGGCAACATTCGCGCGATTGCATCGCATACCGGCCAGCGAACAGATCAAGGTGTCGCTGATCAGTCTGGCAAGCGAGAGGGTTCATTTCGTCGAGGCTGACTGCGCCGAGGACGTCGTCTCGATGGCCGAATGCCTCGCCGATTACCTCGGCGGCACGGTTGAAGAGTACATGAAGGCGCTGAACCTGCTGGTCAAGTATTCGGGAAATTTTTAATAACCTCCAAATGAAAGGGACAAACAATGAAGAAGTCAGAAGTCACCATCGGCGGCCAGTACAAGGCCAAGGTCACCGACAAGGTGGTCACCGTCGAGATCCTCGCCGAGAATCCCAACGGCGGCTGGGACGCCAAGAATCTGGCCACGGGCAAAACGGTCCGTATCAAATCGGCCCAGCGCCTCCGCGGGCCCGCCGCCACGGCCGCCACGTCGGCACGTGGTGCGAGATCGTCGGCCAGAACGGTCACGGCTGCCGCCAACGCCCAGTCGACCAACACGGCCAAACCTGGGCAAAACACGCTGCAGGTCAAAAAGGCCTCGATCCTCGACGGTGCCGTCCGGGTCCTTGCCGAGAAGAAGGAGCCGCTGGCGTGCAAGGAGATGGTCGAGACCATGGTCCAGAAAGCGTACTGGCAGCCGTCCAAGGGCGGCAAGACACCAGCCAATACGCTGTATGCGGCCATCCTTAAGGAGATCAATACCAAGGGCGCCGAGTCCAGATTTGAGAAGGTCGGCCGCGGCCAGTTTGCCCTCGCCAAGAAATCGTAAACGCAATCCCAATCCCTCGCTTTCCGCCAAACCTCGGCATGCTCTGCCGGGGTTTTTCTCAGTCCCACCAGTCCGCTTTCCAGCGAAATGGCCACACCGTTTGCTGGCCACCTTACATCGCAAAAAGAACCCATTCAGAGCCCGTCCTGGAGCGGGTTTTGCATGGCGGCAAATAGTCATAAATTCTTTCACATAAAGCATTTATGGCAATTTAAGCCCTTGGCTTCTGCGCGTTCATGTGGCTAAATGTGGTTATAAACGAAGGAGAAAAACCATGAACGCAAACGACATGACATTCGGAGTAGAGATCGAAACGGTAGCCCCGCAAAGCGCCGTTGAAAACGACGGCTTGCGGATCGGCGGATACCACCGCGGAACGCAGGTCCCGTACCTGCCCGCGGGATGGAAGGCCGAACGCGACGCATCGATTCGAGCGCCGCACGCCTACCATGCCTGCGAGATTGTTTCGCCGGTTCTTCGCGGTCGCGAGGGCCTGGCGCAGGTCGCCGAGGCTGTGCGGGTGCTGGAGGCCAAAGGGCATCGCGTCAACGTCAGCTGCGGGATTCACGTCCACGTCGGCTGGCAACGCGACTGGCCGGCAACGGCGCTGGCACGGCTGGTGACCATCGTCTCGTATTGCGAACGCGGCCTCTACGCGATCACCGGCACCAAGAGCCGCGAACGCGGGATGTATTGCGGCGGCGTCCGCAAGTACGGAAACGACAAGGATGCCAAACCTGCCCTGGACCGCAACCGCTACCACGCCTTGAACCTCACCAACCTCGCCAACGGCAGACGCGACGCGGTCGAATTCCGCGTGTTCTCCGGATCGCTCAATGTCACGAAGGTCATCGGCTGGATTCAGGTCTGCCTGGGTCTGGCCGAGCGGGCGATCAACGGCAAGCGGGCACCGAAGTGGAATCCCGGCGAACTCAAGGGCGGCTGGAAGAAAGCGGGGCAAGGCGCAAGCGAGGCCGAGCGGTTGATGGGCTATCTTGCCTGGGGCGCCGGATACGCCCGCATTCACGGCGGACGGCAATACGGATGGATCAGCGATGCGATCCCGCAGGAGCAGGTCAAACGCGAGTTCCGCCGCCTCGCAGCCAAATACGACGCCCAGATGTAAACGCGACACCCTTTTTTGAGAGGAGCAGCCATGTGTGGTATTTTCGGATTCATAACCAGCGACGGACGAGGCCCTGACATAGCACGTCTGCGGCGCTTGGCCTTGATCACGCAGACGCGAGGCGCACACGCCTTCGGCCTGGCGTGGCTCGATGAGGATGGGCGCATTCGGACGTTCAAACGGCCGGGACCTGCGAAGGCCCACCTGGACGAGTTGGACCGCTGCCGAAACGCGGTGGTCATGGTCGGCCATTGTCGCTACGCCACGCACGGCTCGCCGGAGGACAACCGCAACAACCATCCGCACGCCGCCGGCGCTGGGTTCCTCGTTCACAATGGGGTCGTCGGCAACTATCGGCAAGTCGTGCGGCGACATCGCCTCGACGTTCGCAGCGAATGCGACAGCGAGATCTTCGGCCTGCTCATGACGCGATGCGGAGGCTCTATTAGCCAGCGCCTGGCCTGGGCGGCCAGCCAGGCCCAAGGCGACTTTGCCGTGCTCGGCATGTGGCGTAGGCCGGCGCGTCTGCTGGTCGGTCGCCGCGGCAGGCCGTTGCACTTCGGCCAGGCACGGGAGGGATACTACTTTGCCAGTTTGCCGCAAGGCCTGCCCGGTCGGGTACAAGCAGTGGCCGACCGCACCGCGCGTGTGCTGACCTACACAGACGGCGGGCTGCATCTGCAGCGGGCCGCCATCCGCCTGCCTGCAGACGGCGCAGATAACAAGGGCGACGAGAAGCTGCGCTGGCTTGGCGATTGACAGTGCTCTCATCTCTCCGCCACCTCGGCCGCCAGGTCCTGTGCAATTTCTGATTCCGGCATTTCGCTGCCCAGCCGCTGGGCTTTCTTGCCCGTGAACTCCTCATACCGTTTCACGATCACATCGCAGTACAAGGGATCGATTTCCATCAAGTACGCATTGCGCCCGGTCTGCTCGCAGGCGATCACGGTCGAGCCGCTGCCGCCGAACAGGTCCAGCACGTTCTCTCCGGGTTTGGAGGAGAACTGAATTGCCCGCACCGCCAGCTCCACCGGCTTTTCCGTCAGGTGGACCATGCTCTGCGGATTGACCTTTTTAACGTGCCACAGGTCGGTCTCATTGTTCGGTCCGTAGTATCGATGGGCCTTGCCTTCCTTCCAGCCGTAGAAACACAATTCGTGCGCGCCCATGAAGTCCTTGCGGGTGAGCACGGGATGCTGTTTGTCCCAGATGATCGCCTGCGAAAAATACATCCCTGCCTGGGACAACGGCCGTGGGTAATTGGCGATATTGGCGTAACCACCCCAGACGTAGAACGAACCACCCGGCCGAAGAACACGGGATGCGTTGTCAAACCACGCCTGCAGCATGACCTCGAATTCCGCGTCGGAGATGAAGTCATTCTCCAGCGGTCGGTCCTTGGCACGCAGCTTCTTCGTGGTGGGCTTCGATGCCCCCGGATCGGACGCCAGACGCATCGCCGCATGGTGCATACCCTTCTTGTCGAGGGGCTTGCATTTTTTCTCGCCTTCCTGCTTCGGAAAGGAACTCAGGCCGGCGGCGATGGCGTTGTTGGAGCGGGGCTCGACCTTGACGTTATACGGCGGGTCCATGTTGACCAAGTCGATCCCTGCGCCGTCCAAGAGTGTGTCGAGGTCGGCCGGGCTGCTCGAATCGCCGCACATCAAGCGGTGGTTACCGAGTATCCAGATATCTCCTGGATGGGTAATGGCCTCGTCCGGCGGTTCGGGTACGGCATCCGGGTCGGTCAGACCCTGTTCGGCCTCGGTATTGAGCAGCTTGACCAGTTCCGATTCGTCGAAACCGAATGCCTCCATGTCGAATCCGGCCTCCGTCAACTGGGACAGCTCGATAGGCAGGATCTCGTAGTCCCAGGTCGCCAGGTCCGCGGTCTTGTTGTCGGCGATCCGATAGGCCCGGATCTGCTCCGGCGTCAGATCGGTGGCCACGTGGACGGGTACCTTCTTGAGGCCCAGCTGCTGGGCCGCCTTGTAGCGGGTGTGACCGCAGACGATGACGCCATCAGTGTCGACAACAATCGGCTGCCTGAATCCAAATTCCCGCAATGATGCCGCCACGGCGTCGACGGCCGGGTCATTGACGCGGGGGTTGTTCTCATAGGGCTTGATCGAATCGATGTCGCGAATCTCAACGGCAAAGGTTTTGTTCATAAGCGTCTCCAAAAAGGGGGTCAAAAAAAATCGGACAGCAGAAACAAACTTTGTGATAGGGCGCGGCCGTTCCCGCCTCCATAATGTCTTTTATTTGCAGGGAAGTACCTAAACCCAGTTGCCACATACCGCACGCGTAGACGCGCGCACGGATAAAAACAGAAGGTGAGAGAGAGTGATATGTGTTAATGTGGTAACTATATAAGTCATTGTTTTTCCCTTACTTACGGCGTTCAGTTACCGCATTGGGGCATGTGGTAACTGTGCGTTTTATGTGGTAACTGGCCGGTTTTGGCAGCCAACCGCTTAGTTACCACATGGCCGTGATGTGGTAACTACAGCAACCGATACCGACAACCGCAGGGTCCTCCTTTGGTCGTACTGCCCGCGTTGAAGTCAATAAGAAGGCGTGCATAGAGCGAGTCCCGGACCATCTCGATATCCTTTTCAGTCCAGCCGTTCAAACGCCGCGACAGTTCCCAGTGGGGCATCCACGCCCCCTTGCCCTTGAGCGCTTTCCACGAGCGCAACACCTGGATCATCTTCTTGCATCTCTTGTCGAACTCGTTCTCGTACACGTGCTGCGCTGCCAGGAACAGCATACGGCGGACCTGGTGATCGACGAATCTCACGGCCCAGTCGGCTCCCTGAGACGAGATGACGGGAGCTTTGTGGTTCTCACTGCAAGCGTACAGCAGTGCCAGTTTACGGGCGTTCTCATTGGCTCGACCCCAGATCGCCTTGGCGCACTCATCGTTGTCCGATTCGGCGCTGGCATATTCCGTGTCCGCCATGATGCGAAAATCATCCAGGATGTCTCTGGCCCTGCTGTCGATATCTATGACGAGCGGCTGTGGATGGAAACCGGCCAGATTATGCCGATGCTCGCCTGGACAGAATTCGGTCCACCATCTTGCCGTGGAGATAATGCGTTCCGGCATCTGGTCGGCCAGACCGGCATCCTTGCCCTTGCCGCGATAGCCGATGTCGACGACGATCATGCGGGCAAAGAATCCGTTGGTCAGCATCCGCTCGCTTAGAGACTCGTAGTAATGCTTGGGCGTAGCCGTCCCGAAGAGCGTCAAGTGCGGCTGATCGATGATTCCGCCGGATTGTTTGCCTGCCTTTCGACGCAGCGCGTAGACTGAGCCGCTGGAAGTATACATCGTCAGGAGCGTTCCCATGATGCTCTCAAACCGGGCGTCCTTTGCCTTGTTCAGGGCGGTTAGCATGCCGTCGATTTCGTCGTTTTGAAACAGCATCGACGGCGTCAGGTTCATGGCATCCTGGATACCTTCGCCGGAAGCGAACTTGTCGCCTATCGCATCGAGCGTTTGTGTTTCCATCATGATGTGCGCGTTTAGTTGGCGCGGCCAGTCCTTGCCGCTCGACGAACCGGCCAACGCCAGCAAGTACAGGTTGGTTCTCAAGTTGCCGGGATCGCGCACCTTCCGGCCGCACAAGAACGACTGCATGGCAAGTGCGCCGCAGAATGCCAGTCCCTGATTAGGATAGGGCGCGGATGCCAGACAGAAGTCCATCAATTCCGATATGAACCCTGGAACGCGAAGAAGATCGTCCGGCAAAGATCCTGGATCGGGCACACGGGTCTCACTGTCGGCAGCGTATACCTCCTCGGGTTGATCGATAAGGGCCGAGATGTCCACATCATCAGCGACGGCATCGTTCATCGGATCGCCATACCCGTCGCCTGACAGCGCTTGCGCAGCGCTGGCGTAATCGCCGCCATGTTCCAGTAGCGTATAGACTGCAAACGGCGAATAGGCCTTGTTGGGCTCAAACGGTGCGGCATTCGAACTGAAGGCGTAGAACACATTGTCAGTTGTCCGAAGCGTGGCAGACCAGCCTCGATCCTTCCCCGGTCGACGCCACCGTTGGTTCTCGTCGTATTCGGCCACGCAGGCCCAGCCGTGGTTGCGAAGGATCGCCGCGATATCGCCACGCTGGTTGAAATCGTCGCCCGGGCGGAGAGCGTCATGGTGCACAGTCGTCGCCGGCTGGGTATCGACAGCGTCGGGCCAGTGCTCGTTAAGTGTCCATGCCGCCTGTAGCAGGGTTTCACGTTCGATCTCGGTCAGGATTGGCAGTCTGCTGAAATCACCCTGCATCAGCTCATAGCCCGCGGTCGGCGCGCACAGAAACAGCCCGCCCTCGCCGCGGGTCTCGATGAGGGTTTGGAGTTTACCGTCATCCCTGCGCTGTGCCAGTTTCATGTTGCCGCCAATGACCGACTGGCAGCGATAGCACACGTGCCAACCGCCCGACTGCGTTTGCTCGATCACCAGCTTATCCAGCAGTCCGTCGGAGTTGTCGGCGACGAGCGCATACCAGCGGTCAAACAGCTCACCGCCGTTGTCGAAATCGATCATTTCCAGGTTGCCGCTGACGATCCCTGCAATGATACACAGACCGTCCTGGAGATTGCTGAACCACGCATCCAGCTCGACCGCCGTCGGCAAACGACTCTGGTACTGCTTCCAACTCTTGATGGCCGGACGCTTCTCGATGCGCCTGGCCGGCAGGACACACAAACCTGATCCCAAATACTTCCCTGCAACCTCCCGCAAATCATGCCCTCCGCCGGTTGTATCGTTCGCCTGCGCCGATGGGCATGATCTCGTGATACGGGATACCGTCGATGACGACGCCGGCAGCGAGGATGGGCCGCTTGAGCATGTGCCGCCCGTAGGCGAACTGCCAGGCCTTCTGATCGATGCCGCAGCCGGTATCCATACCGAAGATCCGTGCGCTGGGGCCACAGGACCATTTGACGCCTGCTACGGAGTGGCTGTGACCCACTACGACCGACATGAGTCGCGACCGGGCCGCATTGAAGGCGGGGTTGACGCCATTGGCCCCGACGCCGTGATAGTAGTACACGTCGTCAATGGTCACGCTGTAGGTCCATCGCCAGTGGGGTGTCTCCCAGACGTCGCTGTAATTGCGCAGGAATCTGGCCGGGATGCTGACGCTCTCGGCCAGGCGCAGTGGCCGCTCGTCATGGTTGCCGATACAGACATGGGCCTTCGGAAATGCCTTGTACCACAGTTGGGCCCGGCGTTTGGCCAGTTCATACTCGTCCTTGGGGCCCGGGCATTCGGGATGCTGGGCGTGGAAGCTGATCGCGTGGAGATCAAACAGGTCGCCGATCAAAACGACCGTATCACAGTCCCACTGGTCATAGAGATCCTGGCAGAACCGCCGGTACATGGGATGGGCGACCGGCTCATGGACATCGCCGATGACAAGCACACGGGCCATCTACGGACGCTCCAACATCTGTGTTAGAACCGCCGGCTGTGTGTCCGGACTGTGTTTCCACATGTGGACCACAGCGATTCCATGAGCCTCTGCCTCTTTGATCTCGGCCCGTACGCCAGCGCTTTCTGCCGGATCGGAGCAGACCAGTACGGCATCACAGAGGCGGATAATACTGAAGCACTGGTTCAGAATGGCCCCACTGGTGATCAGTCCGTTCTGAAAGGCCTCCTGGAACAACGGCTCGTGCTCGTGAGGGCTGTAGAACTCCAGATGCGGAAACATCTTTCGAAGGGCGGTCGCATAGGCAACGCCTGTTCGGATATTCTGCCGCATCGTCTCCGGTGTGGCTGCATCGCCCTCGGGCCCGCGAACTGAGGCCGCGATGTAGAACCGCCGGGTTGGGGGACCAGCGCTGTCTGTGCGCTTCAATTCATCCCAGTTCGAAAACTCCCCCTCGGTGTAGGGCTCTGGCAAATCGTCCAGCGAATCGGGCAAATGGCCCTTGAGGATCTGGTCCTCTGTGTGGATACACCCGAAGATATTCCACGCCGCCTGGGCCAGGTGGTCTTCGTCCCGCATTCCGGCCAGATACTGCTGCAGGTGGCGAATGGCCGAGTCGATGAACCGGCCGAGCGGGATACCCTGTTCCCAGTTGCGTTCGCCCTTGCCCTGGGCCCCATCCTCGTACACGCGCGCCAGCCGGAACAAAGCGATTGGGCTGATCAGATCGAAGCGTCCCTTGCCATCCCGCTTGTCACGGACCGCCGTGCCGTGATAGGTGTCTCTTTGGCCTGAATCTTTCATCTGCTGTCCTCGGTCGTTTGCTTTCGGATGGCCTGGCACAACGATGCCACGGCCGCATTTCGTTCGATTTCCTCTATGCCATCACCATCAGGGCCGAAGGCATGTTCCAGGGCCTCACGGCCAAAGAAGTTCTTCAGCAGCCGCATGTCGTCGGGATCGTTGACATCGGCGGAGAATATAGGCTGTGGGTTTTCCAGCTGCGCCTTGATGCGCTCTTGGTGTTTCCTGCGTTCATGCGAACACTGGTTACATCCCGAGCCGCGGCACCAACTGCACCCGCCGAATGCGCCCTTGTACTGTGTGGTCATACTCATCCTTCACTCATCAAAACGGGATATCATCTTCGGCCGGTACATACTCGGGCAGGCTGCCGTCATCGCGCTCCGCACCCATCTCGACGCGAGGCGGTTTTTCACCCAGTTCGTAGCGGATGATGCGTTCGTATTTCTGGCCGCTGACGGTGCGAACGGTGATCTGCTTTGTTTCTGCAAGCGCCCCGGCATCGGCCAGATCGATGGCCTCGTTGACGGTATCAGGAACGGGCTCATTACTCCTGGCCTGCCACCATGCCTCGGCCTTGGCACGGGCGTAGCCAGTATGCTCAAAGCAGATCCATTCGGAGCAGGTGCTATACCAGCCGACCTTGTAGACCACCCGCATCGAGGGACGATCATCGGGCCCCGCATCGCGTTTGGTGTGGTAGTAGAAATCCACACCCCGGACCGTGTAATCTGTGTCCTCTACCTGCCCGGAGAGGATACCGGCGGTGCTGGCCGAACCCTCATGCTTGTTCTTCTCCGGCGGCGGGAAGGCATAGCCGCAGTCCGGGCAGGTCGCATAGGCGGCATGGATCACCGAATGACACTGGGGACATTCCTTGGCAGGGGCATCGCCGCTACCCGTCGAGGCTGCATCCTTAATCTGCAGACTGTCCACGGGGCCGTGGCGAACGATATTGCCGGCGAAATCCAGAACAAGGCAATCTTGCTTGGAGGGGTGCAACCTGAATCCACGACCACAAGACTGATAGAAAAGTCCCGGAGAATTCGTCGGCCTGAGCAAAACCACGCAGTCGATGTTCGGGGCATCGAAGCCTGTCGTAAGCACATTTACGTTGACCAAATACTTGAGCGATGACTTCATCCCACCGAACAGATCAGCTTTCACGGGCTCCCTCTTGAAGCGAGCCAGTAATGCGGCACGTTCTCCAGCCGGTGTATCGCCCGTGACCAGACCCACTTCCTGGCCCGTTCTCTCAGCCAGGCATCGCTGCACATGCTTAGCATGCTGGATGCCGGCGGCGAAGATGAGAACGCTGCGGCGATCCTGCGTCTGTTCGATGATCTCCTGGCAGGCCGACCGCACGAGGGACTCGTCGTCCATGAGTTTCTCAGCCTCAGCGGGGACGAATTCACCGCCGCGGATATGCAACTCGGAGGTGTCGGCCTTGCGTTTGCCCGCCTTGCTCTTCAACGGACACAGATACCCCTGTACGATCAACTCCTTGACGCCCACCTCAAAGCACACTTCGTTGAGCAGGTTATCGGGGCCACAGATCACACCTGAACTTAACCGAAACGGTGTGGCGGTCAGACCAATCAGACGCAGATGCGGATTGACGACCAGCGCATCCTGCAAGAAGCTGCGGTACATGCCCTCACCGGAGGGCTGTAGCATATGCGCTTCGTCGATTAGAATCAGATCGAACCTGCCCAACTCGCACGCTCGCCGATAGACGCTCTGAATGCCCGCGACCAGTATAGCGTGCTCAGTGTCCCGGCGATTCAGGCCTGCCGAATAGACACCGACATCCAGTCCATCCGAGATACGCGAAAGGGTATCGGCCGTCTGCTCGAGCAGTTCCTTCACATGCGCCAGTATGAGAACCCGTCCACTCCACAGCGTAACCGCGTCATGGCATATCGCTGCCATCACCGGCGTCTTGCCGCCTGCTGTGGGGATCACGACGCATGGGTTCCCATCGCGGTTCCGCAGGTAGTCATAGACGGCGTTTACCGCCTGCTGTTGATAGGGTCGCAATTGGAGCATGTCAGTAGGTCACGCAGGCGTTCAAAACGGCCGCTGCCAGCCAGTAGATGCCTCGTCGCCAGTCTCGGCCGACCAGATAGACAACGGCAGCGCAGACCTGCAGGCAGATCAGGATCGTGGGAAATAGTCGTCTCTGCATATCAATTCAGTTCCGGAATAAAACTGTCCAACTGGCCTCCGCAGATCGGGCAGTGCTGCAGGGGCAGGTCTGCGACATTTATCAGCAAGCGTCCTCGGGGCACCACCTCGCGGCGGCGCGTCACCAGCAGATCGATTTGACTGTCATCCTCGTAGATGCCTGCGTGTTGCAGTGCGTCGAGCACAGGCTTCTGAAGGTTATCCAAGTCGCGCCGGCGTCGATCAGGAGGGAAGGCGTCCATCGCCAGGGCAATGCGTCCGCCCGAAGGAGGCTTGCGGATTCCGCTTCCGCCGCCCGGGGCCAGGAGCCCGCACACTTGGGTGCGGTACTCCCGGCCCTCACGGCTGATCAGCGTGCGTGGCCCGACACGGCGGTAGTAGTGGTTCACGCTCGGGGGCCAGGGCAGAATTAGTTCCATCGCGGCTCCCATCATCGCCTCCACGGAGGTGTATTGCTGGTCGGGGTGGCCTGCTGTGGCTGGCCGTTAGCAACGTCCTTCTTGGCGTAGCCCTTGACTTCGTTCACGACCTCGTCGGTGTCCGTGCGCTTCCGACAGCGGACATTGATACACAACGGAACGTGATGCAAATCCACCGAATCACGCGGCTGCATTACACCGACGGCCCGGCAGATGGCCGACAGATTGCCGCGGGCGATCTTGACCGCCTGTGCATTAGGGTGGTTCAGGCAGAGGCGGTCCCACACCTTCCTGCCCTTGAATTCACCCTCCAGGATGGTGAACTCCAGTTCGAGGTAACTGCCGCTGCCGGCTTTGGTCGGCCTCATTTGCGAACCGGTGATCGCGGCGATGTACTTGTTAGCCGGGACCGGATCGAACCCGGCATTCGGTTCCACTTGGTTGGCGTCAAAGTTGTTGAGGTTCGCCATAGATTAGTCTCCTTGATTTGAGTTCTGAGGCTGGGTCATTGCATCGATGAGGGCCTGCCAACTCAGCGGAAGCTCTGCAGGCAGGTCGTAACGGTTTTTGGCAACACAAGCGGGCGAGCCGACACATCGCAGAATGCGCTCGCCGCCATCCTTGCCGAGCCCGGCCGCCGTGGTACGGGAGCGGTTGAATCCGGCGTCCTCGGTCTTGGTGATGATCATGCGGGTGGCAAACAGGACGGCGTCGGCCCACTCGGTGATCAGGGCATTGGCATGCTTGTGCAGCCGTGGTGAATAGCGGTCATAAGCGGTGTGTTCCGGGTCCTCGAACTTCTCGACCTTGGCATGGGCCAGCAGGATCACACACATACCCTGTTCGTTTCGCAGATCGTTGAGTTCATTCAAAACCCTGCGCCAGTGCGTCAGGGCGTGCGTGTAGCCGCGGGCGTAGCCGCCGTCGACCTTCTCGATGGAGTTAACACCATACTGCTGACACAGTTCATCCCAAATCAGCCGTTCCAGCCAGTCGAGTGAATCGATCACGACGGATTGGTAATCGTGTTTGTCCTGGCGAAGCGCCGACAGCGCGTTGAGCACATCATTGAGGTTTTCGGCCAACGGAAATGAATCACAGGCAATCTGATCGAGGCCATCCTCTGTGGGGATGAAAACGGGGTTGGGTGCCTGCGCCGCCGTTGTGCTCTTGCCGATGCCCTCGGTGCCGTAGAGGACGATGCGGGGTGGTGAGTGCTTCTTGCCCTGGTGAATGGTTTGCAGCAGTGACATGTGGGGTCCTCCAAATAGGAATGCTCGATTCTGACAACAAAGGTGGCCCCGACGGCAGCGGGGGTACGTACCGTCGGGGCCACAAGCTTAGGCGACATCCAGCAGGCGTGGTTCCTCATAGCCCGTGGGCCAGATGTCATTGAGAAGGCATGATTTGAGGCGACGGATGGCCGCCTCATTCTCATGCCGGGCCGCGGACAGGCAGTCGTCGGATACGCGCCAGAGACCGCAGCGGAAGGGTTCGCGTTTTTCAATGCCGATGATGTGGACTTGCACGTACTCGCCGATGACTTCCTTCAGGACCGCCTGATAGAAGGCCATCTGGCGGTGATAGCTGAAACGGCGGGCATCGGCCTCGAACCACGACAAGTCATCGCAGCTTTTCAAGTCAACGATCCCGCGCTGCGGATTCACCCAGTCGAGGCGAATCTGACAGGGTGTGCCGCAGTAGGGGGCTCGGACAACTCCCTCGGCGAGCCCATACGAGATCAGGTCAACGGCTGTGTCGTTGAGCGAAATGCCGGACGCCATCTGCTCGATGACGGCCATCTGTTCGAACGACAGCACGGGCCGACCCTGCCGAGCCTGCCATTCGGCAAACTTCTTGGTGGCGCTGCCATAGGGTTTGCCTGTCGTCGGATTGATCGGCCCGCCCAAGGCGAACTGTTTCTCGTATTCGGCCCGTCCCTCGAGAATGCGGACATGGGCCGCGCGGCCGAGGAGGTATGCCGGTGTGTCCTTGTTCTCGATCAGCCCACATCGCTTCTTATGGTACAGAAGCGGGCATCTCTGGAAATCTATCAGTTGATGGCTGCTGAGGAACTCAGCCGACCGGGCATGGTACTGCTCGGCGGGCTCGGCCTCAAGGACGCTCAAGTCAATGTACAGTTCGTCATGCATGATTCACCTCGTGTACTTTGTGTCCGGGAGTTTGCCCTCTACATCCGCACGGAGGTTGAATCTGCCGCGCTCGAATCACAGAAACCCATCTTCGGGTCCATGAAGTACGCGCGGGCCTGGGTGATCAGGCGATAGATCGAGTTGCGATGAATGCCCATTGCCTCGGCCGCTTCCGTTGGCGACAGGTGCATCAGCAGTCTGCAGGCCTGCTGCAGTCGCCGGGGCATCCTCGCCAGCACTACCTCGATATCCAGCTTCAGTTCGAGCTTGGCCAGATCGTCCTCGGCCTCGTGCGCAGGGTTGTTGACGGCTGGGGAGCAGCCATCGGGCGCCTCGGAGAAACCCATCGGCTTGCCTGCCTCGCGCTGCCGCATGCGGCACTCGGCCTGCGCGAGCTTCTTGACCGCCAGGTCGAGCACCCGGCAGGCGTAGGTGTGCCAGCTGGCGGACCTGTCCGGGTCAAACCGGTCCGCCGCCTTGAGCAGTTCGACGACCATCTCCTGGGCGAGGTCGTCCCGACGGTCGTCCGGCAGCCGGAATTTGATGGCCAACTGCTGTGCCCGGAAGTCAATCCGCTTCAGGACGTAGTCGTCGACAACATTGTTCTGGGGTGGATTTGTCAGGTTTGTCTTCTGCATGGTCGCGTCTCCTGATTCGGAGTTGGGCTTTTGGCGACCTCCGTCGGGTCGCATCTGCCCGCCGCGAAAATTGCAGAAAACGAAACTGCAATTTTAGTGCAATTCCGCAAGTGCCTGCAAACACAGAAGATATGGAGCAAAATTGCAGAATTGCAGTTGCAGCAATTGACTGCAAGTGCAATTCTGCAAACCTTAGCGCGCGCAAAAAAAGCCCCCAAGCGAAGCCGGAGGGCTCTTCAATACGTTCGTGATTGCGACTATTACTTCCTGGTAAACCGCATGATCTGCTCCAGATCAGCGGCCACATCCCAGAGCAGGCGGAGCTGCTTGGCCTGGGGGTCATCAAAACAACGACTTACTGTCCAAGGCTCAAGACCCGTCAGTTTTGCCAACTGCCTCTTCAGCGGACGCGCCAGCAGCGTAGGATGTCTTCCTTCACTGACTGCGGCCCACGCATAGTCACGAGCCGCCTTGATGTGTTCGATGAGTTCTTTTTCCAGACGTTCAATGTTCAGGGCACGTTGGGACCGCCTCGGTTGACCAGCACGGCCAACTTGGCCAGGCTCAATATAGACCCTGGATGCCCCGTGGCTTCTTGCCGAACGTTGCGATTGGCTTCCAAACATCACCTTTGTCAGCCGCATCAGGAAGTTTCTCAACTGTAGTGTCTGCCGGCGACAAAGACTCACGAGCCTCGTCTCGGCCTCGTCATCCGCAGCGGTTTCCTTGGGATATCGCGCGTCCAGAGATTCAGCCGTCTCACACAATGCGTCGAATTTCTTGCGCAACGATTCCGAAAGATCATGGCGATTTCTCAGAATCAGTTCGTCGACCAAGGCGTATATCTCGGTCTTCTCCGGACCCAGGCCCCATGAGTTGGCTGGGAGATAATACCCGTCAACGTCCTTGGCCACTTGTGGCAAGATTTGAGACCACAAGTCCAGGCCAACAACAATTTCTCCGATCAATTCCGGACAGATCGTTTCTATTCGCGAATACCGGACTAACACGTTCTTGAAACGATCATTCCACGATATCCCCGCGACACCGGTCTTCTCGTCCCGCTCTTTCATGACAGACCCTAACCTCAGAACGTCACTGCCAATCTTGTTGGGGCTTAGGTTTGACATGCCGAAATGGCCGAGGTCGGTGCCACCCACCACTGCATAATATCATAGCAAGGAGCCGTGTGGATGTAAAGCTAAAAACATCAAAGTATCTTCTGTATACACAACATTACCATACGACCTTTTATCTGCGCGGTCTAACGCAGAACTTCCCCGGTGCCCGAAATTGTTCCCGCCAATTGGGACCACATTCTGCGCTGGATTTGCCAGTCATATTCGCGGGTGATAGGACGGACATCCCGTTCTGTGATGGGATCACGGCCTGTTTTGATTTCAGGCAGAAACAGAACCTGCTGCTGTATATCCGGGGCGAGGTGGAGCAGATTCATGATTTGCGTGACACGGGCGCGGGTGACGTGGCCGAGTTCGGCAAACTGGGCCTGGTCGCGGACGGCTCCCTCGGCGATGAGACGGTCGAACTTGATCGCCAGCGCCATCAGCCGGGATACGCGGGGCACTCGGCCGTCAGGCGTATCGGTGACTGGGGCGGGGCCGGGCCTGATCTGGCGTTTACCTTTGTTGGCCATCGAGAAGTGAATCTTCTTTGTTAACGTCAGGTTGTCGGGCATGAGTCGTCCTCACGTTGTTCAGCGGTCAGCGTGCAGATGCCGGTAGGATGGAACGTCAGCGAGATCGTCTCGTCGGCACCGTCATACTCGACGCGTTCGATCAGCAGGTGGACCAGTCTGGCCTTCTGCGCCGGGGGAAGCGTTTCCCACAGCGGGTCGAACGCCTCGATGGCCCCGGCCAGTTCGTCCGGGTTGACCATCCGCTGGCGAAGCCCGGCGATCTGGGCGTTGATCTCGGCTGCATCCTGCTGGCGGTCGTGGATTTGGGCCTGCAATAACCCGAGTTGATGCGTCGCGGCCTCGTCGAATCCCGCACGAGCAGCGACCGCGCCGACCTGGCGTCCGAGGTCCTTGATCGCCTTGCCCACCTCGGCCCGCTGATCCTGCAGGGCGTCGACCTCTTCCTGAAGATGGGCCTGCGTCGCCCGCAGCGCATCATCCAGCACACAGGGATCGCGGCCGAGCGTCTTGATCTGCTCGACGACGAAGTCTTCAAGCTGTTTGGCTGGAAGCGATGGAGCCGGACACGCGCTCCAGCCGTTCTTCTGGGCACGGATGCAGACGTAGTACCGATACCGCTTGTTACGCCGTGTGGCGAAGTGGTGGCTCATCGCACAGCCGCACGCCTTGCATCGCACCAGGCCCTTGAGCAGAGCGCCGTGCTTGTTGCGGCTGTGCTTGCCGCCGGAGTTGCGGTTCCGCCGCAGCAGGCCCTGCACCCGGGCGAACAGGTCCTCGTCGATAATGGCGTCGTGTTCGCCTTCGTGGATCTCGCCCTTATAGGTCACCTTGCCGAGGTAGACGATGTTCGTCAGCAGCTTCCGGAGGGCCGGCTTGTCGAACTCCGCGCCGCCCCGCCACGTGCCTTTGGCCGTCTCGTATCGCTTTGTCTTCCAACCCAGTGCCTTTAACGACTGGACCGTCGGCAGCATCGATCCTTCTTCCAGATACATCCGATAGATCGCCCGCACGCGTTCGGCCTCGTCCTTATTGACCTCGATGCGACTGCCCCGATTGTCGCGGACGCGGTCGTAGCCCAGCACCGGTGGGCCACCCGTCCATTTTCCCTTGCGCCTGGCGGCGGCGATCTTATCCCGCGTGCGCTCCGATATAATCTCGCGTTCGAACTGGGCGAAGCTCAGCAGGATGTTCAGCGTCAGCCTGCCCATGCTGGTGGTTGTGTTGAACTGCTGAGTGACGCTAACCACCGAGACGCCGTTGGTCTCGAGCGTCTCCATGATTCTGGCAAAGTCCATCAGGCTGCGGCTCAGACGGTCGATCTTGTAGACCACGATGCAGTCAAGCTTCCCCTCAGTCACGTCGTTCATCAACCGCTGAAATGCGGGACGTTCAATGGTGCCGCCGGAGAAGCCTGCGTCGTCGTATCGTTCGCTGAGGCAAACCCAGCCTTCGTGCTGCTGGCTCTTGATGTATGCCTCGCCCGCTTCACGCTGGGCGTCGAGCGAGTTAAAATCGAGATCGAGATTCTCATCGGTGCTCTTGCGGGTGTAGACCACACATCGCACCGACTTGAGTTTGTCGTTGTTCCGGCTCATTCGGTCTCCTTTTCTGGCCCGCAGTTGAAGAATTTAAACCCACTCCAGTGCCCGCCGGTGATCGCATGGGCGACAGCCGAGAGGCTCCGGTATCGCCGCCCGTCGTAGGCGAAGCCGTCGTCCAGGACTTCCACCACGTACCGGTGGCCCTTGTAGACGCGGACAATCTGGCCGCCCGGCATCGGCAGCCGGGCGTCGTGTGTGCAGCGGATGTACCTGCGGGCAGGCTGTGCCACGTCGGCGGGTCGATCCAGCGGGGCCATCTTCAGGCCCTTAGGCGGGATGACCCTCAAGTCCTGGTCGCGGGCCAGTACCTTCGCCCGGCGCTCGGCCCGATCCGACAGGCCGCCCTCGGCCAGGGCTTGGATACGCCACGCGCAGCGGCGAATCAGCCATTGCTTGTTGCCGCTGCGGGACGGTTCGCCGTGCAGCTCGGTGTACCGTTGGCGGAGTTGCTTCGGTGTCATGTTTTTCAGTTCCGCCATTTCCTTCTCGATCTTGGTGCGTTTCATGCTCGGTGTCCTTTCTCTCGTTGTTAACCGTGGGATACACTGAGCCATCAACTCACCGAAAGCTCAAGGTCGATCTGCGAATGTCGGCGAAAATTCTGCGGGGCCGATGCATGCTCGGATTTGCGCGACGGTCGAGGGCGCGATAGCGGGATATCGAGGGCCTCCGGCATGTGCGCCGCGTGGTGGGCGAGCAGGTCGATGATCTCGCGGCGTCGCTGCTGAACGGTCAACATGGGCGCGGACTTTGGTCTACGGGTCAAGCAATTGCTCCTTCATGGATATGGCAATCGGGATCTGCCATCTATATCCACGGAGAGCGGTTAACTGCCGCGCACCCCACCCCTTTCCAATCGACGTTGTTAACCCGTACTCGCTCTCAGCGGTGAGAGTCCGAGAGTTTGGGCCAAAAGCGGGTTGAGGCGGGGTCTGGCGGTTAACAGGGCGAGAAAATTAGCGGCCACGTCCAGACGGAGGAGGTTTGTAAAAGCCTTTGTGCCAGCGGGATATGCGCGTGGTTTCGGCAGCGTGGTCGGCGCAAAAATTTGGCCCGTATCGTGCTCGATACGGGCCAAAACCTCCCCGGGAGCAACCCTAGTCGAACCGCTCTCAGCATCAGCACTACTGCACCGCCCGCCAAGGCCCTTCGATAGCGCCGGCTAGCTCACTCCCAACGTTCCTGTGGGTCGCGCAAGTTCAGCCGAGGCCAGCAGTTTCTGCTTGCGAACACCGGCTAAATACGGATAATAGCCGCCGTGAGAGGCGGATGATCCGCGACCAGTCGGAACAGGGTGCTTGGAGCAGCCTATGGCGGCCAAACGCGATGAGATCATGACGATGGACGAGCTGGCGGAGTACCTGAAGATCTCCAAGTCCACGCTCTACAAGCTCGCGGTCGAGAACAAAATCCCCGGCACGAAGATCGGCAAGCGCTGGCGATTCCACAAGGACGCCATCGACCGTTGGGTTCAGAACGGACCGGCCCAAAGCGGTTCCGAAATCTCAGGTGAACAGGAATGACGACAATGGACCAGTACCGCGAGAAGTTTCAGAGCCTGCTGCGCGAGCTCTTCCAGTTCGACTGCGCCGATCTCGACTTCGGCATCTACCGCATCATGAACTATAAGCGGGACGTGATCGAGAAGTTCATCTCGACCGACCTGCCCAAGGCCATCGCCGACGAGTTAGATCGCGGGGTCTTGGCGGACCAGTCGCTGGCCGCCAAGGAGCTTGCCGAGGTCGCAAAGCAGATTACCGAGTCACTGGGCAAGGACGCACTTGACGCCGACGGCCAGCTGGCAGAGACGTACCATGGCACGCCGCTGGGTAGGAAATACCTCGACCTCAAGGACAAGGCCGCCGGCGGGCGTGGGCGAGAAGCCCTCGAAGCCACGATCTTCAACCACCTGTATACCTTCTTCAGCCGCTACTACCAGGATGGGGACTTCATCTCGAAGCGACGCTACTCGAAGCGGCAGCGCTACGCCATCCCTTACAACGGCGAGGAAGTCTACCTGCACTGGGCAAACCATGACCAGTACTACGTCAAAACCGCCGAGCACTTTCACGACTACTCTTTCACATCGCACGGTGTGACCGTCCACTTCAAGATCAAGGCCGCCAACGTCGAACAGAACAACGTCAAAGGCGACAAGCGGTTCTTCATTCCTCGCGTCAAGGAAGTCGACTGGGATGAGAAGGCCAGCCAACTGGTCATTCCCTTCGAGTATCGTCCACTTAACGATCAGGAAGCCGTCACCTACGGCACCAAGAACCAGCAGGACAAGATCATCGCCGACGCCCTAGATTCGATCCCCAAGCGACTGAAAAAGGCGGACAAGGCCCTCCTGGCCCTCACCGCCGAGCGGCGCAAAACCAATGACGGCCAACCGGTCAGCTTCCTCGAACATCATCTGCGGCAATACACGCGGCGAAACACGGCTGACTTCTTTATTCACAAGGATCTCAAAGGGTTTCTCTCACAAGAACTGGACTTTTACCTGAAGAACGAAGTGTTGAATCTGGATGAGATCGAAGCTGCGGGTCAAGACCGCTGCGAGGGTTGGTTCCAGATCATGCGGGTGATTAAGGCCGTTGGCAGCCGGATCATCGATTTTCTCGACCAGATCGAGTCTTTTCAGAAGATGCTCTGGGAGAAGCGGAAGTTCATCACCGAAACGCAGTACTGCATCACGGTCGGCACCATCGACGAAAGCTTCTATCCCGACATCGCCGCCTGTGACGCTCAGTGGGCCGAATGGAAAGAGCTGTTCTACATCGACGAGGAGCACTCCGACCTATTCACCAACGGCAAGAGCAAGAAGGACAGGCGGATCTCATTCCTCAAGGCACACCTCACGCTGGTGCTCGATACGAAGCACTTCACCGCCGACTTTGTGGATCGGCTCTTGGCATCGTTTGCCGACTTAAGCGCCATTACTGATGGACTATTGGTCCACAGCGAAAACTGGCAGGCGCTGCACTTACTCACCGATACTTATCGCGATGGCGTTCGCTGTGTCTATATTGACCCACCATATAACACTGACGCGGGGCCGATTCTTTACAAGAACAACTATCGTAGTTCATCCTGGGTGTCCATGATGGCGGACCGCCTTGCGGCAGCTAAGTCGCTACTAACACGAGATTCCGTCTTGTGTGCGACAATTGATGACTATCAGTACAGAGAGCTGTATTTCCTGCTTGAGCGCATTCTGGGCAAGGACAGCATTGCTGGCACTGTTGCGATCCGATGCAATCCATCCGGCAGGCCAGTTCCGTCGGGATTCGCTCAATCCCACGAATACGCAATCTTTGCCACTCGGTCTCCAGAATCGACGATGAGCAAGCTACCACGTACCGACAAACAAGCGGCACGTTATCGCCATACCGACGACTTCGGTCCTTACATGTGGGAGTTATTTCGCAAGCGAGGCTCCAATTCGGAACGATGGAATAGGCCGTCGCTCTACTATCCAATCTACATTGCGGGCGAATCTGTACGCATTCCAAAGATGAAATGGGATGATGATGACAGAGTATGGCGAGTAGAGGAGAAACCCAGGCAGGGCGAGAAGGTTGTCTACCCTGTCGACGACGAAGGCACTGATCGCACCTGGCGCGGAAGCCCGGACAACATCGAGAATAACCCAACGAATTACAAGGCCATAGAGGCTGATGGAACAATCACCGTCTACTACAAGTTTCGGCCAAGTGACGATGGTGTGCTGCCAACCACTATGTGGATCGATGCAAAGTACTCTGCAACAGAGCACGGTACGGGTGTCATAAAGAATTTATTTACGGGATATAATGTGTTTTCGTATCCCAAATCTGTCTTCGCAGTGGAAGACAGCTTGCGTGTCGCTGGCATGTCAGGTACTTCCGGATTCGTATGCGACTTCTTCGCAGGTTCGGGAACAACGGGACATGCCGTCATCAATCTCAACCGGGAGGATGAAGGAAGACGCAAGTTTATCTTGGTCGAGATGGGCGCGTACTTTGAGACGGTGACACTCCCGCGCATCAAGAAGGTGACGTTCGCGCCAGAATGGAAAGACGGAAAACCGAAACGGCTGGCCACAGCGGAAGAGGCCGAGCGCAGCCCCCGGATCGTGAAGTACATTCGGCTGGAGAGCTACGAGGACGCACTGAACAACATTTCCTTCGATGACGCATCGGGCCAGGGCGCGCTGAAGTTTGACGACTACCTGCTCAAGTACATGCTCAAGTGGGAGACGCGCAAGAGCGAGACGCTGTTGAACGTCGAGAAGCTGGCCCGCCCCTTCGCCTACAAACTGACCGTGATGAAGAACGGCGAATCCGTCGACAGGATCGTTGACGTGCCGGAGACGTTCAACTACCTGCTCGGCCTGCATGTCAGCACGCGCAAGGTGTACGACGATGACGGGCGGCGATACCTCGTGTACCGCGGCAGGATTGACCACCGCCAGGTTGTCGTGATCTGGCGCGATACGGACGGCTGGCAGAAGAAGGACCTGGAACGCGACAAGAAGTTCGTGGCCGACCAGAAGCTGACGGAAGGCGCAGACGAGGTCTTCGTCAACGGCGATTCATTCATCCCCAACGCCAGGGCGCTTGAACCCGTGTTCAAGGCCCGGATGTTCTCGACGGTGGAGGCGTAAACGATGGCCAGACGGACGCAAACACTCCTTGGGAACGCCGGTAGCACTTCCGGCACGCCGCAATATGTCAAACTGGAGCAGCGGCTGGTCCTGCTGGCATGGTTGAACGATCTGCTGGGCTACAATCAGAACCGCGATTTGCTGGCCGATCTGCGCAATGCGGCGGAGGGATTCGACGCGACGGGACGCAGCTATATCTACCACCAGCTCATCTCCCGTGGGGACAAGGTCAAGATCGATGCGGCTGACCTGGCCCGTTACGACGACAATATCCGTGAACACCTCCGGGCCATCAACGCCGGCCGCCCTGAGCCGGTCACGCTGCGTTATTTCCAGTACCTGGCGGTGCTCTATACGGAGATATTCCTGGACACCTACTTTCACCGGCGAGGGGAGCTTCTGAGGGCGCTCAACGGCTTTGTCGAAAAGCGCAACGCTGCGAAGAGCGCCGGAGATACCAAGGATGCGGAATTCACGGAGTCGGACCTGAGGAAGCTCGCTTTCTGGATGGCAACCGGCAGCGGCAAGACGCTGATCATGCACATCAATTACCGGCAGTTCCTTCGCTACAACAACCTGCCGCTGGACAACATCCTGCTGATCACTCCGAACGAAGGGCTGAGTGAGCAGCACATCGAAGAAATGACGGCGTCAAACATCCCCTGCCGTCGGTTCGACCTTAACGAAAGTGGTCTCGGCATGGTCGAACGAGGCACCGTTCGGGTCATCGAGATCACCAAGCTGGTCGAGGAGAAGCGCGGCGGCGGGTTGAGCGTCCCAGTCGAGTCCTTCGAAGGCAACAACCTGATCTTTGTGGACGAGGGCCATAAGGGATCAGGCGGTGAAGCCTGGAGGAGTTTCCGTGATGCGCTGGGACAGACGGGATTCACTTTCGAATACAGCGCCACCTTCGGCCAAGCCCTCACAGCGGCGCGTAACGATGAGCTGACTGCGGAATATGGCAAGGCCATCGTCTTCGACTACTCGTATCGGTACTTTCACGGCGACGGATACGGCAAAGATTTTCGTATCCTGAACCTGAAAGAAGAGACCACTGAGGACAAGACCGAAATGCTGCTTCTCGGCAATCTGCTGTCGTTCTATGAGCAGCAGCGCGTCTTCAATGAGCAAGGGGAAGACCTGCGGCTGTACAACCTGGAGAAGCCGCTTTGGGTGTTTGTCGGTAGCAGCGTGAATGCAGTCTACACCGAGGACAAGGAAAAGCGGAGCGACGTGCTGACCGTGGTGAGGTTCCTGCATCACTTGCTGGAGAACAAACGCGGCTGGGCGGTGAAGGCGATCAACAAGCTTTTGGAAGGCAAGACCGGCCTGGTTGACGCGAACGGCCAGGACGTGTTCGCCGACAAGTTCCGGTACCTGAGAGAGGCCGGATGGGATGCCGAGGCAACCTACCAGGATATTCTGGTCAAGGTGCTCCATACGCCAGTAGGCGGCGGCTTACATCTGTACGACCTGCGAGGTCGCACCGGCGAGATAGGACTAAAAGCGAGCGGCGCGGAGGAGTACTTCGGCCTGATTTACATCGGCGACACTAGCACGTTCAAGAAGCTCGTCGAAGACGATGACTCCGGCATCGTTCTTGAGGAAGATGCCATTGCAGACTCGCTGTTCGAGAGAATCAACGATCCCGATACGACCATCGAGATTCTGATCGGCGCGAAGAAGTTCATGGAGGGTTGGAACTCCTGGCGCGTATCGAACATGGGCCTTCTGAACATCGGCCGCAAAGAAGGCTCGGAGATCATTCAGCTCTTTGGGCGCGGCGTACGTTTGCGAGGTAAGGACTTCACGTTGAAGCGAAGCTCGGCCTTGGATGGCAGCCACCCTCAATACGTTCCGCTGTTGGAGACGCTCAACATCTTCGCCGTCCGGGCGAACTACATGTCGCAGTTTCGCGAGTACTTGGAGAAGGAAGGCGTCGAAACGCAGGGTGATATGGAGTTGCCCCTACCCATCCGAGCGAATGATGACTTCCTTAATCAAGGACTGGTGGTACCGCGTGTTCCGGATGGCTGCAGCTTCATTGATGAAACCGATATTCTGCTCGATGTTGATCACAGCATCCGAGTGCGAGTGGATATGTCGTTGAAGGTCCAGACGCTGGAGAGCGGTGCCAATGGATTGACCGCGACGGCAGTGAAGGCTGGTCGGGAACGCCCCATTCCCGATGAGAGCCTGGCACTCGTTGATTGGGAGAAGGTCTACATCGATCTGTTGGAGTACAAAGAGCGTGCGGGCATGCACAACCTGGCCATTCGTCCAGACGTGCTCCGGGCCATCATGTCCTCTAGGGAACCCACGCGGCTCTACAGCCTTATTGCCGATGAAGCCGTCGTCGCGCCCCAGTCTTTTGCGGACACTGCCCTACTCAACGAGGCAGTCCTGACTATTCTTCGCAAGTACGTCGAGAAGTTCTATCGCAACCAGCAAGAGCGATGGGATTCCGAGAACATGGTCTACCGCCCGCTGGACCGTGGTGACGCCAATTTCCAAGACTACACCATTAAGGTTGCCCGAGGCGAATCGCAATTAATTACGGCGATCCAGAAGTTCATTGATGAGGGCGATGATATCTATAAGCAAGACCTCCGCGACCTACCCACGATCCACTTTGACCGTCATCTCTATCAGCCCTTGCTGATCGAACGTGGGGACAAAGTGCGCAGCGAGCCGCCGGGTCTGAATGATAGCGAGCGGCAGTTTGTCGAGGATTTGAGGGCCTTCTGCCGCGTCGAGAAGAACAAGTTGCTGGCGGACGCCGAAGTGTTCTTGCTGCGGAACCTCAGTCGCGGGAAAGGCATCGGCTTCTTCGAGAAGCGAGGCTTCTACCCAGACTTCATCCTGTGGGTCAAGAGGGACAATGCCCAGCGGATTGTCTTTGTCGAACCGCATGGAATGCTCCATGCCGAGGCGTACCAACATGACGACAAGGTCAGACTGCACGAAGCACTTCCGCGTTTGGCGGCGGCCATGTGTAAGCGGACTGGGACCAAAGACATCGTATTGGATTCGTTCATCGTTTCCGCCACGCCGTTCGAAAATCTCCGCACCAGGTACGACGACGGCAATTGGGACAGGCAGAAGTTCACTCAGGCACACATTGTCTTTCCAGAGCGCTCGGCAGAGTACGACTACATCTCGATCATCATGCAGCAACAGACTACGTGAGTAGCGGCAGGCATCTATGCGAGCAAAGGACAAAGTCACGTTGCGAAAGGACATTCTTCGTAGCCTGCGAAAGCAGGGCTACGTTGTGCGTGATGGTCGGGTTGCTCTGCCTGAGGATACCACAAAAGATGATCTTCGACGCATCAATGAAATGGCCTGCATGAAGAAGCGTCAAGAAGCTCGGCCACGGCTGATCAAGTACGAGGACCAGCTCTTGAATCGCATCGCAGCAGGCGACGATGTGGTGGTGGACAAGGTTCAACCGAAGTTGATTCAGGTTGAACGCGATACGGAAGACGAACTGCTGTTTCGCTACGTTTGTCTTCACTGGAGCATCCCCGTTTCTTCGGGCTATGGCAGACGACTGCGTTTTCTGGTGGAGGATCAGAGCAATGGAAAACTAATAGGTATCTTTGGGCTCGGTGATCCGGTGTATTCGCTCCGCGCACGTGATCAATGGATCGGCTGGGATGCTAAGACGAAGAAGGAACGCCTCTACCATGTAATGGACGCTTTTGTGTTGGGCGCGGTGCCACCCTACAGCAACCTGCTGTGCGGGAAGCTCGTGGCCATGCTTGCGATGACCGACACCGTCCGTAAGGCGTTTCGAAGCCGGTACGGTGGGCGTGAGGCAGTGATTAGTGGCGCGGTGCGCAAGCCCTATTTGGTCTTGATCACTACCACGTCGGCGCTCGGACGATCATCTTTATACAACCGGCTACGGATCAACGGGACAGAATATTGGCACCGCATCGGCACCACATAGGGGTGGGGAGAGTTTCATTTCTCAAACGGCGTCTATGCAGACATTCGTGCGTATGCCGAACGATGGTGCGAAGCAACGGCCAAGAAAGAGCCTTGGGGCAACGGATTCCGCAACAAGCGAGAGGTAATCCGAAAGGTACTGTCTCGGATTGGCCTATCAACCAATTTGGGGAACCATGGCATTCAGCGGGAGATCTACGGTGCTCCGCTCGGCCACGACGCACTAGCATTCTTGCGTGGAGAGACGACTCGCCCACGGTTCTTCAATCTAACCGAGGCTGAAGTATGGAGCGCATTCCGTGAGCGATGGTTCCTTCCCAGGGCGGCAAGGTGTCCCGAGTTCCGAAGCTTCCAACCTGAATCGTACCGGCTCTGGACACCTGATGATTGGAGGGCACGGTGATGGCTGGATCGCTTGATGTCTCTGGCGCTGCAAGACCTTTCGCTGATCTACCGGCAGGCTTGGTGGAAGAGGTACTCGCTGGCGCTACCCAAGTGGGCACGCATCTACTCGGGGATTTCACCCGTATCAAACAGGAGAAAGCTAGCCTTCGGAAAAAACTTGATGATGCCCGACTTGTTGGCCATGAGTCTGACTTGCCCAGCCCCCACATACCGACGACTTGTGCTACGGATGGCTCCTATGCCATCGAGCGTTTGTTGGCGGCTGATCTCGCTGCGGCTGCAGCCGTTGCTGTTGAAGGCCTTACCCCGCCGAGTGAGACTCGGCACTGGGATGCTCCGCGTCATCGAACGTTTGTTCGAGCCGAGGTCCATCACGATGGCACTCAGACCGTCCTGAGAGCCTTGATGCTGGGACGTGAACTGGAGTTAGCGATTGCTGCTCCGCATGACTTGGTCTTACTCGATATGACGCTGGCGCTGCCCGTCATCTACTTCAATCAGGCGTTTGCAAAGGTCAATGAGATCACCAAGGAACTAGTGCCGTTTCAATTTAATGAGTTTTACTTTGCTGGGTTTGTTTGTTGCG
>DAOTMV010000036.1:0-41949 GCA_035450485.1 Anaerohalosphaeraceae bacterium
CTCGCGAATCTCAAACGTCGGCGTCGTGTCCTCAGGAAGGCTCGCGACAAGATCGTCAAGATCGGGCGGGGGTATGGCACTTTCGGGAGGCTCGGTTAAGGGTGTTGTTGTGAGTTGTTCAATGCCGTCAGCGAGCGGATCGGCTACTTCTTCGATTGCGTAGACGGCAACCATCGCCAGTGCCGAGACGGCCGCACTCAAAGTCAGAATTTGTCGGACCATGCCTCCACGTGCCCCCATTTGCGCGAATTGTCCCCTCGGCGACGGGCCGCCTTACGCCGACGGACTCGCCGTGTGCATGTACGGAAAAGAAGGCCCCTCCCTGGACGCAGGCCGAACACAGATAGACTATAGCTTCAGTTGCGGCAAAGTCAAACGACAGCGGGGATTCGAGCCATTTGCTACCGATTCGCTGATCAGCTTGCGAGGGTTGGCGGAGCAACCTACCGGTTGTCTATGGAAGGTGCGTTTCGGCAGTGCCGGGTGAGCCGCCGCTTGACATGCTTGGCTGCCATGCGCTCTTGCGGCTCAACAGCGCAGGGTCAGCGGCGGGGTCGCGGACGGTGAGAGAAAAGCCGCCGCCGTCGGTGACATCAAACCAGTTGTCGCTATAGCGGAAGTCGTGGATGATGGCACCGGCGGCATCCACGAGGGTGATGCGTTCGCCGGCGTTATCGAGCAAACCGGTGTATTCGCCCGCGATTGTCAGATCGGGGCCATAGCGATTTTCAAAGGCTGATCGGTTGGCCACGACAAGGCAGTATGCGCCGGGGGCCAGAGTCAGCGACGGGAAGGTGAATTTTATGCCGCGGGTGAAGGCGGCGTGCGCGAGATTGATGCTCTCGGAACCGATGTTACATAGTTCGATGTACTCGGTGTCGGGGTCGGGCGCATGGTACATCAGTTCGGTCAAGCGGAGATTTTCACGGACGGGGCCGACGGCGAATACGGCTTCGCTCAGGGCGGACCACGTACCGTTGTCGCGAACACGGGCTTTCACCAGCGTGCTTTGCGTCAGCGTCAGGGCTGACGTGTAGACCCGGGCCGTCGGGGATATGTCGGGCGGCGTCTGGTCATCAGTTCCGGCGACCAGTTCGGCGGATACCAGAAAATCCGTGCTGGCGACGCCGTAGTTCAATCCGAGTATTGCGAGGATGTTATCGCCCGCCTTGAGCTTGTCGAGGTGCTGGAGGACAGAGAACTCTTCGAAACCCGTGGTGTTGTGCGAAGTGGTGGTCCAGGGGTTATCCTTGACGCCGGGGCTCCTGGCGATTTCGTGGCCGTTAAGATACGCAACGAAGCCGTCGTCATAGCGCATCCGCAGCGTCGCAAAGGTTGCGCCGATCAGATCGGTGGGATCCGCGGTAAACGGAATCCTGACGTACGCCAATTGATTGCCTGTATTGTACATCAGGCTTTTGACGTCGTACGTTATCCACGGGAGATACTCTGTGTTGAGGTCATACCCGACGCCGCCGGTGCGTCCTTCGACATAGCTGCCGTGGGTCCAGGCGTAATCGTCGTATGGCTCGCTGTCACCGGTCCAGAGGGGCGACGGGGCGGCGCCGATCCAGACCTTTTTGGGGGCGTCTTCGGGAACGAGTACTATGCGGGAGGCCGTGTGTGAGGCCGCAGGCAAACGCGGATCAGTGCCGTCCAGCGTGAAGTAAATAACGCCGCCAGGGTTCGGGTTGACCATCGTAAGGGCGTCGCCCGGTGCGATGCGGCCACCATGTTGAGAGACTCCGCCGACCTGGTAGAGCGGAGGGTCGATGGGAGGATAGAGGTCGTATGTGCGAAGGATGTTGATGAGCGCGTAACTGTTGGCGGTGTCGTGGATGGCGGGGATATAGTTGTTGATGACGTTGTCGCGTTCCAGCAGCCAGGACTCTTCGCGGGTGAAGTAATAGTCGGGGCCGTGGGGGGCCGGCGGATAGTGAAGGTGGTTGACATCGTCGAGCGGGTTGGGCTGCTCGATCTCATTGCCGTAGGGAGTGCTCATCTGCGTGTCGCCCCAGCGGGCACTTTCGGCCACAATGGCTTTGTCGATTCTGTCGGCGATCCTGCGGAAGCGCTCCTGGGAGGCGGTTTGGCTGAGGGCTCCGCCATTGAAACAGTGTTTGTACACGCGATCGGCAAAGAGCAGGCGGAACTCGTCGCTGGTGCGCATCTTCTGGAAGAATATGCCTGCTCCGCTGGTGTCGCCTATGCGGCTGGCGGCGCGGCCATGATAATCCAGCACGATCTCCTGATCCCAGACGAAGAAGCGGAAACGGCCATCGCCGCTGACGGGATTGACGGCGGCGTAACCGTTGGCATGCGGCCAGTCTTCGGCGTCGGCGTAGAGGTGCAGGAGGATGTAGTCGGCATAGTTTTCGACGTCGAGGTACTGCTGCATCTGTGCATAGCCGGCGGGCGTGGACGGGTCAATGGCCATCATGGCGTTCCACCTGGGCGGGGACGTGGCGAAGTCTTCGTTGACTTGCCATTCTTCGGGGCGGCCTCCAAGGTGGTCTGCGAAGAAGTCGGGGGCCAGACGTTCGGTGAGATTGTGGAGGCCGAAGTAGAGGCCGTTGACGTACAAGTGAACGAAATTGCCATGGCTTGTGGGCTGGCCCATGGCGCCGAGACTTTCCTTCATCCAGACGTCGCGGATGTACATCGAATCGTTGGGGCGATATCGCGTGGGCACCCATGACACGAGCGCCCACGAATCGGTGAAGCAGGCCCGCAGCACGAGTTGGTTGAATTGCTCAACACTACAATCATCAAAAAGCGGATACTCGAGTTTGGGCGAGCCATAAAGCGATGTGAAGGTCAGACGCAGCGAATGCTTCTGCATGCGGGCGGGGCGTCGGCTGGCGTTGCCGTGGACCTCGATCTTGCAGTTTTCCTGAAAACCTTCCGTGCCGTCGGGCAGGATGTATTCGACGGAGCACTTGCGTTCCCAGCGGCTGAGGGGGTTGGCGTAAATGCCCGTTGTGTCGCTGATGAAATCGTCCGGCGCCATGGCGATGGAGACGGTGGGAATATCCAGCAGGGCCTCCTGAACGGAATATCCCGGCAGTGTGTTGTCGACGACACGCGGGTCCATTTCATAGTCGGCGGGAACAATGCCCTGGATAATCGGATCGTCATTGTAGCCCCAGTCGCTGGGCCATCCGGGCGGATCGGCCGGCTGGCGGGCGACGTCTTCGATGAAAATATATGTATGCGTGGTCACTGCCGAGGGGCGATAGCCCGGCTTGAAGGCCACGGAGCGAACAAGCGAGGTAGTGGTCACGCGGATGGGGACCTCGGGGTCGTAAAGCAGGCCGCTTTGCTCGGTCGGTTCGGAGCCGTCAAGCGTATAGTGGATAATGGCGTCCGGGGTATCGCAGAAGATTCGCAGATCGAACGGCTGGCTGTAAAAGCCGCGTTTGTAGTTGTGCGAGGGTTTTTCCGTGAAGCCGAGGAACGCCTGCTGGTTGGCTGCGCCGGGCGTAGTCGCGGCGAAATACCGCTGCGTCGAATGCCACATGCCGTAGGAGATGTCCGTCTGCTGCGGCGGGAAACGCGGCCGGTACTCGTGGACGATTGTGCCGTTGGGCGCCACCAACGCAAGGTATTCGCCGTTTTTACTGAGGGCGAAGTTCGTGTGGAGGTAACACAGCGGATCGACATAATTATCGGTGGGCTGGTCGGAGGCGAAGACAACGAGATAACCTCCGGCTGCAATGGTCGTCTGCGGCGGGAAGGACCATTTGCGGAGGTCATCGGGGTCGTCCGTAAGATACCAGCCGTCGAGTGAGACGGCTTGTGTGTCGGGGTTGTGCAGTTCAATCCAGTCCGAACTGTTGCCGTCGCCGTCGAGAAGCGACAACCGGTTGGAAGCGACGAACTCGTTGATCAGCACCCTGGAGCTTTGAATTAGCCAGTTTTCCGAAAGCATGGCGAAATCGGCGCCGGCGACGTGTCCGCTTACGTCCAGGTCGGCACAGTACTGTTCCTGGAAGCAATCGGGAGTGCTGAGCCACTGCGCGGCCAGGATGTTCAGATCATTGAGATCCACGAAACCGTCACCATCGATGTCGCCGTATAACGGCGCCTGAACGTCGACGGTCAGTGTGTGTTCGGACGTTTTTACGTCATCCGGACCGTCGACAGTTGGGCCGTCGGATGCGTACAGCGTCAGCTCATAGGTACCCGGCAGTGTGAAGACCGCCGTGATGTCTTCGGCGTCGGCTGCTGGGGGGACAAAGGTAATGGGGGCCGGGCCGCTCGTCTGAACCCATCGCAGGGTCAAGCCATAAGGGTCCCCTGCGGAAGGATTCTCCGGATCGCAGCCCTCTTCATAGGGCCGCCCGTCGTCGGTTACGGTGACCTTGATGAGGACAGGTGTATTGGTCCTGGCCACGAGGAAGCCGGGCGCCTGGATCGTGGGGGGCATATTGAAACATGGATCGCTGGTTTCGAGGATGAAACCGTTGATTCCCCAGATCTGGCGGTGAACGGCGATGCCCGAATAAGGTGCGAAACGCATGATGACGTCATCCGTGCCGTTTGCGATGAACGTTGTGCGATAGGCTGACGAGAGCAAGAATGGATCGGGGCCGCTCTCAGTTGCACCGGAATCCGGGGTGCCGCCCAAAGATCCGTCCGTCATCCAGCCATCGGCCAGTTGCGTGAACGTGGCGCCGCTATCTGTGGAGAGCCAGACGGCGAACGGGCCGTGGCAGTTCTCCGTGTCGTGATGGAACGAAATCCAGTTGTAACCGCCCGCGGACAGGCCGCCGATTCTCAACTCCATGTATGTGGGCGTGCCGTTGACGCCGTCCCAGTCGCCGTTACCGCCGCTTGCTGTGCGCGTATCGATACCTATCCAGTCGGTGACAAGGTTGAGATATCCAAGCGAGTTGTCCCAACTGGCGTCGTTGGCGGCGGAGCGATCGATGGACTGTCGGACGTTGTTGTTCGTGGTATTAGGCCAGACGGGAGTCAGGGTGATCCCGCCGTAATTGGCCGTGGTGAATTCGGCGGCCACCTCATGGTTGGCATGATATGACGACCAGCCCGGCTGATTGTGATTGGCCGGTGACAGGCTCGGATCGCCGGCCGCGGCTGAATTGCCCCCGCCGTCCTGATCGGAATTGAAATCCACTTTCAGAATGGTGGCGGCTGGTGCAACGCCTGCAATCAGCACAGTGACAGATACTATGACGAGAACGAACTTCGTCTTCGCCGGAGTAAAACGGTAATAAGGAATCATGTTTCTTAGAGTCAGCATGACTGCCGCCGTCTCCAGGCTGGTACATCACGTTGGCAGGACGGGCCCGCCTGTTGACCCACACGCCGATGTTATCGACACCGGTCTTGCCGCTACAAGACGAAAACCGAGCGACCTCCAGCCACCCGGTTCCCGTTGGAGCTTACTCAAACATAGCACATCAGGGTTAGTTTTTTACTCAGCCGCATCTGGAAAGTGAGCCACATTACTCATTTTCGCGATGCGGGTCTTACGTCAGTGAACTACGGAGTCTCAACCTGGTCGGTCAGATTCCTGTCATCCAGCCACTCCGCGGCCAGCAGAGCGAAGTCCGAGAGGTCCACGTCGCAGTCCTGGTCGACATCGTAATAGTTGAAGGTTGTCCAACCCGGAACGAGCTGCGCCGCGGCGCAGGCATCTTTGCCCACACGGATTTCCAGTGTGTCGGAAGTCACACTGTTATCCGCATCGGTGGCAGTCAACTGCACTATGTAGGTATCGGCGTAATCCGCGGTGAACTCGGCCGTCGGAGCGTACACATCGGCATTCGTCTTCGTTACAGCGGCATGAATCCGGCCGGCCGCCCTGGGACCCCAGGCCACGCTGATGGTGACCGTTGTGCCGAACGCGCTGAAATTCTGCGGCACGAAGGTCTCCAACACCTCGTGAGATGCAACGTAGGCCTGATACCCGGCCTGCACAGGAGTTGTCGGCTGTCCGAAGTCGATGTTTAAGGGGCTGCCCGGGCCTTCCAGTTCGAAGCCATTCATCACAAAGATCGCTGCCGCGCCATCCGTACCGTACGGCTGCTGCTCAAACACCAGGACCACGTCAGAGCCGTCTGAGACGATGGTCGTGATGAACCGTGTGTAGTTGTTCGGATCGGCCAGAGAGCCATCCGTGATGTCGATGCCGGTCGTGACCGTTGCGCCTTGCGCATCCCGAACCTCGACGTCGAAAAGGCCCGTCTGATTCTCGGGGTCATGATGAAACGAAGTCCATGTATAGGTTCCGGCCGGCAGCCCGCTGAGGGTCAGGATTAGAGGATTGCCAACGGCCGGCGGACGCAGATCCGTTCCAATCCAGTCGCGAAGCAGGTCAGGGTCTTTTGAACCGTCGTCGCCGCCGCGATCTATCATCTGCGCCACCTGGGGATTCGGATCACCCGGATATGCCACGATGTCCCAAGCCACATCAGTGACGTCGTTTGTCGCGTCCGTCACTGTCCCCGCCAATCTTGTCGGCAAAAGCGTCAATGCGGTGACCAGATTAATGCCGGCATCGACAACGGGACCGGCGCCAATCGCGCGGAAGTGCCAGGGGGGTGAGATTTGCGCCGTATACTCGTTAGGCTCAATCACGTAACGGACGTCCACAACCCAATAGTAGGTCTGCGACCAGTCAAAGTCCGCCGGTGGATCGTATTCTGTAACCGTACCGGGCAACCCCGGTTGTGCGATCAGGCATCTGCTGTCGCGAGCAATCACGTACGCCTCATTGGGATCCATGTACAGATCGTACCCGAGGATCTCCTGGATTGTCGGGTCCGTCGGCGCCAACCATGATAACCGGCCGGGCGCCCGTGTACGATCGGACAGGTCCAGCGCGACACCGGTTTCGCCTACCGCAGGATCGGGCGTATTCGCTGTGGTTATGTAGTCGAGTTGAAAGCCGTTCATGCCCCAGACTCGTCTATGGGTGTTTTCCGCAGCGTACGGTGCAAAACGCATGACGACGTCGTTGACGCCATCGGCAACGAAGCTGGTTCGGTAAGTCGAAGGAAGCAGGTACGGGTCGGGACCGTGTTCTCTCTTGGGTGACTCAGGGGTGCCGCCTTCACTCCCGTCCGTCATCCAGCCATCGGCCAGTTGCGTGAACGTGGCGCCGCTATCTGTGGAGAGCCAGACGGCGAACGGGCCGTGGCAGTTCTCCGTGTCGTGATGGAACGAAATCCAGTTGTAACCGCCCGCGGACAGGCCGCCGATTCTCAGATCCATGTATGTCGGTGTGCCGTTGATGCCGTCCCAGTCGCCGTTGCCTCCCTCGGATGTGCGGGTATCGATGCCGATGAAGTCGGTCATGAGGTTGAGGTAGCCCAGCGAATTGTCCCACGTCTCATCATTTGCGGCGCCTCGGTCGATTGACTGCTGGACAGTGTTCCTTGTTGTATTCGGCCATGTTGGGGTAATCGTGATCACGCCGACGGGCGTCGTGTAACTGGCCGTGGTGAACTCTGCCGCGGCCTCGTGATTGGCGTGATAAGACGACCAGCCGGCCTGGTTATGATTGGCAACTGACTGGCTCGGGTCGCCGGCCATGGTTGACTCACCGCCGCCATCCTGGTTGGAATTGAAATCCACCTGCAATATCGCGCCCTGCGAAATGGCAACTGCTGCTGCCAGAAACGCTGCGGCCGCCCATGTTTTCCATTTCTTCATAATACCGCCTCCAAATTACAATCGTGTTTCGTTCTGTTTCCACTCCCGCTTCTGCGCGGTGAGTACTGTTCGCTGTCGGTACCGGCACGCCGGACGAGCGTGCTCACGAGCAACATTTCAGAATCTCCATCTCTCTCCTTTCCCGCAGACAACATGCACGCCGATCTTTCCGGCCAGAAAACTTCTGACCGGAGGCGCTTTCCTGCGACATACCATGACGCACAACTTAAAGTTTGAACCGATAAGGCCAACCTGCGGCCATGTAATTGATGTCCTCCTGCTGGTCGGGCGGGGGGTACTCCTGCCCATAGTTCTCCACGCGCTCGTTAACCAGCTTGTCTATTCGTTGCTTGGTGAAGGGATCCCTCCATTTCCGCACCTCCGCATGGCTATCACAGAATCCCATGATGCTGCTGTCGCCGTGATTGACGGCCATGGGCCCCCACCAGCCCCATTTGGGGTTGCCCGTGTACTCGGGGGCGGCCATCACGAAGTGATGACTCGAGTTCCAGTTCCTCGTCTCGGCGGACTCGACGAATACATAGCGGCGCGCAGGCGACGTAATCTCGGGATATCGTATTATTTGCTTGTTGTACAGCTCCCTCGTAGGGTCTGTTGTGCCGTAAAGGCACTCTGGAATGCTATAAGTCACGAAGACCGTTGTCCCATCGTAAATGCTCTTGCGAAGCTTGTCGGCCGGGCAGTGGTAAACCTTCCACGACTTGACGTATTCGAACAAGCGTCCCTTTTCGATACCTCGTATTTCGTCTTCGTCGGTTACCCGCGGGGTCTCTTGCGTTATGCTCAGGGCATTGCCGTTGATATCTTCAGGAACACCGATCCAACCCACGAAACGCCCATCAGCCTCCACTGCGTAATCGTTGGCACTCATGATGCGGCCATCGTTATCCTCCTGGTACATGTACCATCCCAACGCGAGGTTCTTGACGTTTACCAAACAAACAGCGGATGCGGCTTTTTGTTTCGCTAAGCTCAAGGACGGCACCAGAATGGCCAGAAGGAGCGCGATAATGGCAATGACCACGAGGAGTTCTATGAGGGTGAAGGCACATCTTCTCTCCATAAAGGTCCTCCAATCCGTCTAATCCAGCAATCGCCCATAGGCCGGCCTTCGCTCGCCACCTGGACACAACGTTTACGCGCAATACAATACAGCATTCTGCGGCCAATGGCAAGGTCAATTTCAAATCTCCCAAGTCCGGGGGGTACAACCGCCGGTGGAGGCGGGGGGGGGCAGGTGCGGCGGCAGCGATTTTAAAGGACAACCCTGCCGCGGTATGATCAGACAGTGACAAACGCCGTCCTGGGGGTGAGAAACAGGCGGCGGTGGGAGTCGAACCCACGAATAACGGTTTTGCAAACCGTCGCCTTAGGCCACTTGGCTACGCCGCCATTTTCCGGGCCGGCTTGACCGATAATGACGGTCGCACCGCCCTGAGACGGGTTATATACACTGTTTCGGCGGGGGATGCAACAAAATTAAAGGTAAAGTTGCGCATTTTTGGTATGCTGAGGTTGGGATTTGAGCATGCGGCAGCGTCTTATCCGGGCGAGGGGACAGGTTGACGCAGGTTTGAGGGGTGGTAGACTGCGGAATAAGCTGAACCGGAGGAGGCGGTCCGTCGATATTAAGGACAAGGCCGGCCGGTTGCGTTATCGGCGTTAGTGTGAGACTCCATAAAGCCAGACTATTTGATGAACATACTCGGCATCTCTGCATTCTACCATGACAGCGCCGCGGCGCTGGTGCAAGACGGGGACATTGTCGCGGCTGCGCAGGAGGAGCGTTTCACACGCAAGAAGCATGACCAGGATTTTCCGATCCACGCCGTAGAATACTGTCTGGCGGAGGCCGGTATTACGGCAGCGGACCTGACATACGTAGTGTTCTACGAGAAACCGCTGGCGAAATTCGAGCGGCTGCTGGAGACCTATATTGCCTATGCGCCGCGCGGCTTTCGGCAATTCCTGATGGGTATGCCCCTGTGGCTCAGGCAGAAACTGCATTTGCCTCGCGAAATGGACAAGGCGCTGCGGAAGCAATACAAGGGCAAGTATGTCTTTTGCGAGCATCACGAGTCGCACGCGTCAAGCGCATTCTTCCCTTCGCCATTCGAGGAGGCGGCGATTCTGACCTTCGATGGCGTTGGGGAGTGGGCGACGGCCAGTTATGGTGTGGGGCGCGGAAACCGCATTGAGCTGACGCATGAAATGCACTTTCCCCATTCGTTGGGCCTGCTGTATTCGGCCTTCACATACTTTACGGGTTTTAAGGTAAACAGCGGCGAGTACAAGCTCATGGGGCTTGCGCCTTACGGCGAACCCAGGTATTACGATCTGATCATGGATAAACTCGTTGATGTGAAGCCGGACGGTTCGCTGCACATGGACATGAGCTACTTTCCCTACTGCCACGGGACGGTGATGACGGGGCGTAAGTTTGAAAACCTGTTTGGCGGGCCGCGGCGTCGGCCGGAAGAGCCGATTACGCAGCGCGAGATGGATATGGCCGCCTCTATTCAGAAGGTAACGGAGGAGGTGGTGTTGCAGGCGGCGCGGCATGTGCATGCCGAGACGGGTATGCGGCGGCTGGTCTTGGGCGGCGGCGTGGCGCTCAATTGCGTCGGCAACGGACGATTGTTGCGAGAGGGTCCGTTTGAGGATATCTGGATACAGCCAGCGGCGGGCGACGCGGGGGCGGCCTTGGGAGCAGCGCTGTTTGTGTGGCACCAGCTATTAGGCAAACCGCGGATGTGCGACGGCCAGGACAGGCAGAAGGCATCCTTGTTGGGGCCTGCGTTTGCAGACGCCCAGATACGTGCCTTTTTGGACTCGGCAGGGGCGGTATATGATACGTACGACAACTGGGACAAGCTGGTGGACGACGTCGCGGAACTGATCGGAAAGGAGAAGGTCATCGGATGGCTGCAGGGGCGGATGGAGTTCGGTCCCCGGGCGCTGGGCAACAGAAGCATCATCGGCGATGCCCGAAGTGAGAAGATGCAGTCGGTGATGAATCTAAAGATCAAATTCCGCGAGTCGTTCAGGCCGTTTGCGCCGTGCGTGCTGCGCGAGGACGTGGATGCGTACTTCGAGATGCGGCCGAACGAGGACAGCCCCTATATGCTGCTTGTGGCGCCTGTGCGACAGGACAAGAGGCTGGCTGACGGCGAACAGATGGCATCGCTGCGGGGTCTGGAGAAGCTCAAGTGCAAGCGGAGCGTCATTCCGGCGGTCACGCATGTCGATTATTCGGCGCGGGTACAGACGGTGGATCGGCAGCGACACGGCAAACTGTACGATCTGATGGCGCGATTCAAGGCGAAGACGAATTGCCCGGTGATCATCAATACGAGTTTCAACATTCGCGGCGAGCCGATAGTGTGTACGCCGGAGCACGCATACCGCTGTTTCATGGCTACGAATATGGACGTGCTGGTGATGGGCAACCAAGTGCTTTACAAAGAGCGGCAGCCGCAGGCCAAGCCGCATGAGATCGACGCCTACAAGGCGCAGTTCGAACTGGATTAGAACATGGCGATTATCGAAGTGAACTGGCGACCAGGCCGGAAGGATCTGCGGGTATTCGGTACAGCGGCGCTGATCGCGACGGCGCTGCTTGCAGTTGTGCTGCACTATCGCAAGGGTTTACCGGTTGTGTGGATGGGGTGTATTGCCGGTTTCGGGCTGGCCGTGTTTGTAGTCAGCTTCGTTTTGCCTTGCGTAGCGCGAATCGTTTATGTGGTCATGATGGTTCTGGCACTGCCGATCGGCTTGGCGCTGAGTCTTCTAATGATGGCGGTTATTTACTACTTGATTCTGACACCGGTGGGACTATTCTTTCGACTGGTCGGCCGGGATCTGTTAGGCCTGAAGTTCGATCGGCGGGCGTCAAGTTACTGGGTGAAGCGTCGGCCGCCGGAGAACCTGAAACGGTATTTCAACCAGTTTTAGAACTGTCGGGGTACGCGATGTCCGAGGAAAAACACGAACAGGGTGCGGCCGAGTTCGATCGATTGGCACATGAGAAGCGTCCGTCCATTGCGACGGAGTTCTGGTACTTTCTCATGCATAACAAGAAGTGGTGGCTGCTGCCGATTGTGCTGATGATCATTCTGCTTGGGGCACTTGTGTTGTTGGGCGGCAGCGGGTTGGCGCCGTTTATTTATCCGCTGTTCTGAGCCGGGGGGGGCGAAGCTCATGTACGCTGAATGGCGTCGGCGGTCGAAGATCATTTCTGTTTGGCCAGGGCGATCTTGAGGGCCTTTTGGAGTTTTGGGGAATCGGGCTCCACGTTGAGGGCGGCGCGATACTGCTCAATGGCCTCTGCGATGCGGCCCTTTTCTTCAAAGATGACGCCCAGATTGTAGTAGAGATCCGCATAGTCGCGGACGAGGTTCTGGGCCTTACGGAAGGTGGCTACGGCTTCGTCGACATGGCCCTGGGTGTACAGGATTGCGCCGATATTGTTCCAGGACTCGGCATAGTCGGGCTTGTACCTGAGGGCGAGCCGGTAGTGCTCGAGAGCCTTGTCGTCCCGGCCGAGCATCTGGTAAGCGAAGGCGAGATTGTGGTGAGCGAAGACGTGTGCCGGGCTCAGTCTGATCGCATGGCGGTTCATTTCCACGGCGGCGGCGAGATTGCCCTGTTTGCCCAGTGAGGTGCCGAGTTTGGCCCAGATCTGCGCATAATGAGGCAAGTAATCGCGCACATACCCGTATTGGATCGAGGCGGCGCGCTCGTTTCGCATCTGCTCGGACAAAAACTCCGCATATTTCCACCGCATCCACCAGTCGGCCCGGCCCGCGGCGATGGCCTGCTGGTATTGCGCGTCGATATGCGCGAGCGTCTCGGGGGTTAATCGCCTGCGGAGATCGTCGACTTCCTTTTCCCGTCGGGCGATACGATCTGCATGATAGAGCTGATGAGTAAAGGGAGGCCTTTTGAGAAAGTCGTTCAGTACTTCCGCGGCATTTGCATACTCGTCCCGAATGGTATAGACCAATGCGTCCCGACACTGCTGTTCGGTGTGCAGCGGGCTTTCGACGACACGGCGCCTGGCCCGGGCGCCAAGCAGAGTACTGATGCGATCGAAGAGCTGCCTGGCAATGAGATAGTTGCCGGTGAAGTTAAGATGAACGTGCTCGTGAAAGAGTTCATTTCCGATGATGCCGTTGGGGCCTTCCGCGGCCAGGGCTGCGACGGCATCGACAAATTCGACACCATTTTCCTCGTCATGTTGTGCGACGCTTCGGATGATTTCGTTGATGCGTGTGTCGGCACGGAAGCGAAGTGTGTCGAGATCGCGTGCACGGACATAATGCTCAAGCGCATTGGACGGATCCTTGAGCTGATCATAGCACTTTGCCAGGCGAAAGTGCAGGTCGGCGTAATCGTTGTCGATTGCGGCCGCAGCAGCATACTTGTCTATTGCTTTCTTAAACTGTTTCTGCTGCTCCAGGCGGACGCCTGCGTCGTAGAGACTCTGCCATTGGGCCAGCGCTTCTCCGGACAAGTCCGGGCGGTGCAGTGAGGCAAAAGGGGGGTTGTCTCTGAGGTTGGTGGCCACGTTGGAGAAGATAACTTTGGCGCCGGCGCTCACAGCGGTTTTGCGGATGCCCTCGAGATTGCTCCTGAAATGGGAGTACACCGTCTGGAGGTTGTCGTCGTCGGCGCGTATCTGTTTTTCAAGAAACATCTCCATACCGGTCCAGACCGCCGGCATGTCGGACGTACCGCCAAGGCGGCCGGCGAGATCGGCCAGCAACTGCCCGGTTCGCGTCGCTTTGAGCGCGACGGCCGTGCGGATGAGATGGATATTGCCAGCCAGTGGCGAAAAAACGGTGCCGGCGCCAAACGGGCCGACCACCTCGTTATTTCCGCAATATACAATGAAGAGATCCGGCTCATGGCGGGCGCATTCGCGGGCGATGCGGCGAACGACGTGGGAATTGGTGGCGACCATCGCGGTATTGATGACCTCGAACCGCATGTCCGGATAATGATCGGTTAACATGACCTCCAAAATGCGGCTAAAGGCGAATGCCGGATCGGGAGTGCCCTGGGCGGCCGAGCTGCCGAGCACGAAAATACGATATGTGTCTTTGGCCTTGTCTGCTGTAAAACGATAAGGGCTCGGCTCACGGGCGATCTGCCACGGAAAGAAGAGCCAGCCGAAGCGGGGATTGTCCCGATAAACCACCTCGCCGGCGATCCTGTCCTTGACGATGGCTGCGGCATCGAAGCCATAGCCTGATATGCGAAGAGCAATTTCCAGAAGAACGAGGAAAGCCGCCGGCACAACGGTGACCGCGAGGATGCGAAAGAGCCAAAGGCGCGGTCCTGTCGGCGGCCGGCCGACCGAAGGGGACGGCGACTTCTTCACAGCGGCTGGTTGCGGCGGGCGCCGCCTTTTTTTCTTGCGTTGGCGACCGGCACTCATACTCGGCGGTTGTCACCTGGAATTTCGGATTATTTCATATACTCTGCGGATGTTAGCCGAATCCGGGTCCAACTTCAAGGCCGTCTGTATTTCTGCCAGAGCCTGCGGTTTAAGGCCCTTTGTGTTCAGCAGAATGGCGAGATTGCCGTGCAGCATGGCGTCGTTGGGCGCAACCGCCAGCCCCCGGCGGCAGACTTCAATCGCCGCGTCGATCTTGCCTTGCCGATTAAGCATTTCAGCCAGTTTGTTGAAGGCAATCGGCGATGTGGGCCGCAAGGCGATGGCTTGGCGGAACCATGTTTCGGCGTCCCGATAGCTGCCGAGGCGGGCGCAGGCGATCCCGAGATGATAGCACGCGTCGGCTGAGCCCGGATCGCGGCGGACGGCTTTTCGATACTGCTCGATGGCGGCCTTGGTCTTGTCCAGAGCGGCAAGGACCTGCCCCATGGCGGTATAGCCGCGGTGAAAGTGCGGGACGCACTTCTGCACCAATGCGAATTCCGCCGCGGCGCCGGAGTAATCCTTGAGTTCCTCTGCGAGCAGCCGTCCCAGTTTGAAATGAAGATTCCAGTCAGTTGGGTGCTGGTGTATCGCGTGACGGTACTGTTCAACGCAGGCCCTCAGGGATTCAGGCTGCAGCACAGGCTGACAGGAAGCGAGTTGCGCTTCCAGTGAAGCGACCTGGTCGTCATGGTACAACTGGTTTGTAAACGGAGGTTTTTCGATGTACTCCCTGAGGATCTTCTCCGTGAGGCGATACTCGTCCCACCTCGTATAGGCGAGGCGAGCTGCACAGTCTGCCTCAGAGAGCAGTGTATCGTTGTCTCCCGGGCCGAATCGGTCTTTGATCTGCGATTCGATCAGCTCAAACAGGCACTTGGCAAGCAGGTAGTTGCCGGAGAAATTGAAATGAACGTGCTCGTACAGGTGCTCCTTGCCGGGTATGCCGTCGGGCGTATGGGCCTCGATGATCCTGGCGAAATCGAGGCATGCCGTATCTTGCCCGCCGATATGGGCCGTATTGCGGATGATTTCGTTGATGGTATCGTCGGCACGGAAACGCAGCGTGTCATACTCACGCGCCTGGGCGAAATGGGCTTTTGCCTGCTCGACTCGTCCCATGCGTAAATAACACGTCGCCAGGCGAAAATGCAGATCAGCGAAGGTGTTGTCGAGTCCGGCCGCAGCGAGGTATTGTTCGACCGCATCGGCGTATCGGCCGGAGGCCTCAAGAGCGACTGCATTGTCGTACATCTGATTCCACTGCTGCAGTTCGGCATTTGTCAGATCGGCCCGGTGCAGCGACGCAAACGGCGGACAATCCCTGAGATTACTTGCAACGGTGCAGAGGATCACCGATGCGCCGGCATGGAGCGCCGTATCGCGCAGGTCTTCGAGATTCTGCTGAAAGTTCCTGTAGACGGTTTTCATGGCATCGTCCGTAAGACGAACCTGCTTATCCAGGAACATCTCCATGCCGCCCCATGAACGGATGGCCTCGTCTGAACGAAGCCGGTCGGTAAGGCCGGCGACACACTGGCCTATGCGGGTTGCCCTCAAGGTGATGCCGAGACGCGAAAACCAGAGGTGATTGGCCATGCCTGCGAAGACGGTGCCGGGGCCATACGGCCCCACCACTTCATTGTTGCCGCAATAGATGATGAACATGTCCGGCTCATGCCGGGCGCAATCTCTCACGATGGGAAGCACGACATGCGAATTGATGGCCGTCATGCCGGTATTAATCACCTCAAACGACGCATCAGGCCAGCGATGCCGAAGCATGACATCGAGTATGCGGGCGAACGAATATGCGCCGTCGGGATCACCCTGGGCCGCGGAGGACCCGCAGATGAAGATGCGGTACGTATCCTTGCCTTTGCGCGGCGGCAGGGTGAAAGGATTGAATTCCCTGGCAAGATTACGAGGGAAAAAACGCCAACTGAACCTCGCATTGTCGACGTAGCCCTCGAAACCGTCATCGCTATAGCGGATTATGGGCCGCGGCGGATACCCGCAACCGGCCAGACGGAGTGATACTTCGAGAAGCGACAGGAACAACAGACAGCTTACCAGGGCCGTCGTGATCCGGAACATCCACAGCCGCCGCCCGGAAATCGCGGGCTGCCGAGGGGCCAAGTTGCGTTTTCCGGCCTGAGCCGCCTTGTGTTTGGCATGAGGCGGGGAGTACGGGCTCTTGGATGTTCGACGTCGCCGGGTCATGTCCGCGTGCCTCTGACACCCCATACTTTAGAATGCTGTACTCGCTGCCGGTGCACAGGCACACTGTTTGAGCAGGCCGCAGGCAAGAACGCGCCCGGAATAACTCCATTGTGTGACGTCATCGCACAGCGTTTCCTCATTGCGAATCATGCCGCCTGGCGAAGTCCGAAACAAGCTCTAAAAGCAACTCATTTTGAGCACATAATACGACATTCGACGTGTTTCTGCAACTATGCAAGCCCTGCCAGGCGTAACAGGCGCTTGCAGAAGTTTATTGTGCGAGTCCGCATGATGGCAAAGGGGGACTGAGTTGCGATGGCGACAAGGTGTGCAGCAATATCGTCAGGCGCCAGCATCTGCCTGCGGGTGGGGCGCTGCTTGTACGTATCAAAAAACTCGGTATCAACACGGGCAGGGAAGACAGTGGATACCCGAATACGGTATTTTCTCAACTCCCAGCGCATGGCGCGACAAAAACCGGTGACGCCGTGCTTGGAAGCACAATACGCACTATACGTCGGCGCCGCGAAGAGGCCGGCGATGGAGCAGACTGTGATGATGTGGCCGGGCGTGCCGGCAGCGTGCATGCGTCGCACAGCTTCGCGGGTGCACAGAAAGACGCTGGTGAGGTTCGTATCGAGCACCGAGCGCCAGTCGTCGAGGGCAATCTCGGCCAGTTCGGCCTTGAGGCCGCGGCCAGCGTTGTTGATCAGGATATCCACTCGACCGAACCGTTCCACGGTGCGGTCGAACAGTGCGGCCACCTGTGCCTCGTCGGTTACATCGGTCGGGACCTCCATGCATTTGTCGTTGAACGTGCGTATGGTATCGCGGATTTCAATGAGCTTTTCGGCACGTCGGGCGGCCAGGACCACGGCTGCGCCTTTTCGGGCGAAAGCCATGGCGGCGGCCTTGCCGATGCCGCTGCTGGCGCCGGTGATTACGATCACTTTGTCAGTCAAGTCGACCATCTCTCTTCATCCATTCGATTGTGTCGGCGATGGTTTGTTCAAACGCGATCTGCGGGCTCCAGCCCAAATGCTTGCGGGCTCGAGAATTATCGAAGTAGCGAAACCTGAAGGCAGAATCCAGATTGTCGGCCGTAAGTTCGAGCCGATCCTTTTTGCATCGCTCGATCAACAGCAGGACGCGAAACAGGGGCGAATTGAGGAAGCGAGGCAGCGTGACTCGAGGCGGCCGGACGCCCAGAAGGCGGGCGATGGTTTCGTTGACGTATTTGAACGTCAGATTGAAGCCGCTCAGCAGGTACTCTCCGCCGCGCGGTCCGTTCTGCAGGATGCCGGTAATCCCCCTTGCTACATCGCGAACATCCACGATGTTGGTGCCGCCGGGCATGTTGAAGGGGATTTTGCCTTTTCGGATCGCTCTGATCAATCTGGCCGAGTTGGTGACGTCGCCGGGACCGAACATGAGGCCGGGATAGACGGTGGTGATGTCAAGGCCCTGTTCGCGGAAACGGGCGACCTCCTCGTCGGCGAGGTGTTTGCTGAGCATGTAGTACTTGCGGCGGACGGCGGCGACTGACCAATCGAATCGAAAGTCTTCGTCTACGGGGTGGCCGGGGTCGTCCCCGTAGCCGAGCGCGGCGACCGAGCTAACGTGAATGACCCAACCTGCACCGTGTTCGGCGGCGGCCCGTAAGACGTTGCGCGTGCCGTCGACATTGACGCTGTGCAGGAGGTCCTTGTCCTTGAGCGAAAACGAGACGATGCCCGCCAGATGCACGACGCAGTCCACTCCGGCGAATGCGTCCGCAATCGCGTCGTAATCGCGGATATCGCGGCCGATAACGGCCTTGACACGGCCCGCATACGATGGGTCCATGTTGTCGGCCCTGAGGTCCATCAGCGTCAACATGGGACAGCGGGGTTCGGCAAGCAAGTGTTCAACAAGATGCCGCCCGAGAAAACCGCAGCCGCCCGTGATGAGAATCCTTTCAGGGGGCATGGGGCCTCACTTTGCAGGGGCGGCGCCCAGGAGCGCGGGGATTAGCAGAAGCCACATTCGTTTCACGCCGAAGTATTCTATTAAAGGGGTCAATGTCATAAGCCGGGCTCCAGGGGGTCGTTGAATCCTGTGCGGTCATTATAGTGGCTCATCGAGGCGTGGCAAGCCCTGACTGTGCCGTCAGGGCGGGCAAAATTGCGGCTTTACCTTGACGGCAGGGCGCGAATACCTATAATGCGGCTCTCGTATCGGAAATAAGCGCTAGATATGTGGGAGTTTGAGTTGACGAAAACCAAAAAGAGATCATCTCGGGTGCGTTGCGATCGTTGTACTGGATTGTGCTGTCGCTATTTCGCGCTGCCGTTGGATACGCCGGAGGAGTGGGGCGACTTCGACGATATTCGCTGGTATCTCTGCCACGAGGACGTGACGGTATTTGTCGAGGAGGGGGACTGGTATCTGAATGTGAACAATAAGTGCAAGCACCTGTCGCCGGATGATTATCGGTGCCTGATTTACGATAAACGGCCGCGGATCTGCCGCAACTACAAGACAGACGACTGCGACCGCACCAGCGATGAGTACAACTACGAACTGCATTTCACCAGCGCCGAGCAGATGGAAGAGTATATGAGGATCAAATTCGGCGCCAAGGTGCTGGAAAAGCTCGATACCCCGAAAAAGAAGAAAAGAAAGAAGCTGAAAAAGTAGCGTCCGCGGGCCGCCCCGGATCGGACATCCGGTGTGCGCCAGGCGGCGATGAGACCATGTCATGAAGATACCGGCTGTCAAGGGAACACGGGATTTCTATCCGCCGCAAATGGCGGTGCGCAACTTCATTATCGACGGGTGGAAGAAGACGTCTCTTCGCAACGGCTTCGAGGAGTACGACGGACCGATCTTCGAACACCTTAAAATGTACCAGATCAAGAGCGGCGATGAGATCGCCTCCCAGTTGTTCAGCTTCACCGACCGCGGCGGGCGAGAAATGGCGATCCGACCTGAGATCACCCCGACGCTGGCGAGGATGGTTAATCAGCAGATCAATGCACTACCCCGGCCGATCAAGTGGTTCTCCGTACCGCGGCTGTGCCGGGCGGAGCGCCCGCAGAAGGGACGGCTGCGAGAGTTTTTCCAGTGGAATATCGATATCATTGACGTCGAGGACGTTCTGGCCGATGCGGAGGTGATATTCACGGCAATTGATTACCTGCGTTCGACCGGACTGACGGCGGAGGATATTGTCGTGCGAATCTCCAGCCGGCGCATGCTGGCCGCTCTGCTGAAGAGCGCTGGGGTTGCGGCTGATCAGCTCGATGGGGTGTACGCGGTGCTGGATAAGAAGGCCAAGCTGCCGGACGATACGTTTGAGGCGATGCTCAAGGAGCGGCTTGCCGACAATGCGGTGCGAAGGCGGGTAGGCGAGGTGATGTCCGCCAGCACAATTGAGGCAATCCAGAAAACGACACATCTCGATGCCGACGGAGCCGCAGCGGTGGGCGAGCTTCGGCGGGTGTTCGATCTCTTGCAGCTCATGGGAGTGGGCGACTTCATTACCTTCGACATTGGCGTTGTTCGCGGCCTGGCGTACTATACCGGCATCGTCTTCGAGGTGTATGACCGGGCATCGTCGCTTCGAGCCATCTGCGGCGGGGGGCGATACGACAACCTGCTGCGGGATTTCGGCGGACCTGCGATAACGGCGACCGGCTTCGGAATGGGGGACGCCGTGCTGGAGATCCTCTTGCGGGAGAAAGGCCTGTTGACGGATGCGATGCTGACCACGCGCACAGTGGACTATTTCATCGCCACCGTGGCGGACGAGTTTCGCGACCAGGCGATCGAGCTGGCGTTTCAGATTCGGCGTGCGGGGGCGTGTGCGGAGTTCTCGTACAAGTCGGCAAGCCTCAAGAAGCAGTTGAAGCAGGCCCAGACACTCGATGCCCGGCTGACCGTCATCATTGGCGAAGAATTCAGGGATAATCGCCTGATTGTGAAGAACATGGCAACCGGCGACCAGCAGTCCATGCCGGTCGAAGAATTCATGAAGGCCCTGCCGGAGCAGCGGCAGGGGGCATGACGGGGCCGATGGGAGGCAGCGTTCAAATCTTCAGGAAATACTCCATCATTTCAAAGCCCTTGTCCACACGGAAGCCCGATTCGTAGGCGTTCTTCTCGCAGTACGGCTGGTGGAGAATGCCCTGGACCGCATGCCCCGCCATGGCGAAGGGGACGGGGTCGTGCGAATGGGATCTTGTCTGCACGGGCGTCGGGTGGTCGGGCATAACGAGGATGCGGTAGCTGTCGTACTTCTTGAGGGCGTTGTGGACCGGACCCACGATGTGCTCATCGATCAGTTCCAGCGCCTTTTTCTTCATCTGGGCGTTGCCCGCATGGCCGGCTTCATCGGTTGCTTCGACGTGCACGACAACGAGATCGTATTTGGCCAGTGCCTTAATGGCGGCGGCGCCCTTACCTTTGTAGTCGGTGTCGAAATAACCGGTTGCGCCCGGTACATCGATCAGATCGAAGCCGATCAGCCTGGCCAATCCTTTGACGAGGTCGACGGCGGTGATTGCGGCGCCTTTGACGCCGAAGCGAGTACTGAACCGTTCGAGGATCGCCTTCTGACCCTGGCCCCAGAGCCACGCCGAACTGACCGGGTTCTCGCCCAGGTCCATGCGGACCTTGTTGATGTCGTGGTCGGCGAAGAACTCCTGCGATTGCTCCATGACTTTCAGCAGAAGGTCGGCGCCTTTGCCGTGGGGCAGGTGGCGAGAGGTCTTTTCGCCGATGATGTCATGGGGCGGCGTAGTCGTTACCTTAAACGGAATACCACTGATGACGCACAGGTGCCGAAAACTCAGGCCTGGATAAAACCGTATGTTCGGAGCGTTGAGATGTTCGGCAAACTGCTCGATGAGCGCGGCGCCTTCATTGGTGGAGATATGCCCCGCGCTGTGATCGGCCATGCGGCCGTCGGCCATAGTGACGAGATTGCAGCGGAAGACCCAGTCGTTGGGGCCAAGTTTGATGTCCTGGGCCACCGCCTCCAACGGCGCACGTCCGGTATAATAGCAAAGCGGGTCATAACCCAACAGGCTCATCATGGCCACGTCGCTGCCGGCTGTCAGCTCCGGCGGTACGGTAACGGCGATACCCTGCTTGCCGTTGATGGCGACCTCGTCCATATTGGGGGTGTGGGCCGCCTCGATCACCGACTTGCCTTCAAACACATCCAACGGCAGGTCGGCCGCTCCGTCAGGTATGATGATCGCGTACTTGGTCATGCGTCACGATCCTCCGGGATGTCGACGATGCGAATGCAGACCACGTTGCCGCTGACGACGTCAAGCTGACCGAGTTCCACCAAGGCGGCCGCCATGTTCTTCTGCTTCGTCGGGTGGGTGGTGATCACGACGGGGACGGTGTTGTCCGGGCCGGAGCCTTCATGCTGCAGCGCCCCCGAGATGCTGATCTGGTTGTCGCCGAGTATCCGGCCGTACGTTGCGAAGACCCCCGGCTGATCCTTTGCCATCAGACGGATGTAGAAACGTCCCTCAAGATCATCCATGTCGCTGATAAGCGGCTCCGTCTGGGCCCGCGGCAGCAGGGCAAGCCCGTTGAATACGCGAAGGCTGTTGCCCATTGCGACCTCGATGATATCCGCAACAACGGCACTGGCCGTCGGCATCATCCCCGCGCCGCGTCCATAGTACATTGTATGGCCCACCGCGTGGGCAAAGACGCTGATGGCGTTGAACGGACCATCCACTCGGGCCAGTGCGTTCTCGCGGTGAACAAACGACGGTGCGACGCGCAGCGAGATCCGGCCCGCCGCATCTCTTTCGGCGATCGCCAACAGCTTGAGGACATACCCCATCTCCTGCCCATAACGGATGTCGTCGATGCTGATACCTTCGATGCCTTCGACGTAAATGTCGCTGAGTTTGATCTCGCATCCGAAGGCAAGGCCGGCGAGAATCGCCAGCTTGTGGGCACTGTCGGAACCATTAATATCCAGCGTTGGATCCGCCTCGGCGTAGCCTTTGGCCTGTGCCTGCGAAAGGGCGGTTCGAAAATCGAGGCCCTTCTGCGTCATGTTCGTCAGGATGTAGTTGCAGGTTCCGTTCAGGATGCCGTAAAGCGAGTCAATGCGATTTGCCGCAAGGCCGCTGCGGATGGCCGAGATTATGGGGATGCCGCCGGCGCAGCTCGCTTCAAACGCGATGCACTTGCCGGCCTTTCGAGCGGCCGCAAACAACTCTGCCCCGTGCTCGGCAAGCAGGGCCTTGTTGGCCGTGACAACGTGCTTGCCCGCAGCCAACATCTTCAAATGAAGGTCTCTGGCAAAGGAGGTTCCGCCAACCAGCTCAATCCCGATATCGATGGTCTTATCTGCCAGGAGTGTGTCAAGATTATCTGTCAGCAGACCTGCCGGCAGCTCTACAGGACGCGGGCGCTTTGTGTCCAGGTCAATTACGGTCGCCAACTCGATGTCCATACCGGTCTTGGCGCGAATAATGTCGGCATTGTTCAGCAACAAGTCGGCCACGCCGGCCCCTACAGTGCCGAAGCCTACCAGCCCGACTCGTGTTTTTGTGTAGCTCATGACACACCTGTCCAAATCACCGCAATCGACAAACGAGTGGCAAAGTGTAACGCACGAAAGGTATTGAGGTCAAGCGAAAACCGTAGTTTGCGGGTATAAAACGAAAGGCAGTACACTCAAATTACCTTGGCAGAAAGCAGGGCGTCCAAAACCTGCGGATCACTGAAAGACTCAAGCCCCCTCGGGTTGTGTTTGGCCAACATCTTGACGGCCGCGGCGAACTTCTTTTCCAACGGCGCCACAAAGGTTCGAGTCGCATCCGCTCCCCATGGCACCTGAAGCTGATAGGCGTGCAGTGTGAGCCGATCAATCAACGGTGATTCTGCCCGGTCTCTCTTAGGGCGGTAATCGGCTTTGAATTGTGAAAGCAGGACAGGGCGGGCGCCGGCATAGAGCGGGTCGATCGCCAATGGCAGCCCTATGGAGGCAAGATGGACGCGAATCTGGTGGGTCCGACCAGTCTCCGGATAGGCCGCCAACAGGGCAATGCCGCCAAAATCGGCCAGTACCTGATAACGTGTTACGGCGGCCTTACCGTGCTTGCGATCAATCCGTACGCGCTGCGAATCGTGCCGGTCTTGCGCAAGCGGGGCATCAATGCGGCCGTGCGTGTCCCGCACCGCACCCGCGACAAGGGCAAGATACGTCTTCTGAACCAGCCGTTTGGCAAAGAAACCGACATATTTGCTCTGGGCGTCGCGTGTCTTGGCTAAGATCATCGCACCGGAGGTGAACTTGTCCAGCCGATGCACCAGCCGCAAACCTTCCGCAAACGCGCCAGCCAAGGTGTCGAGAATGTCATCCTCACCGGACCGGTCACCAGTGACGGACACGCCGGGCGGCTTGTTGATGACGATAATCTCGTCATCTTCGTACACAATATGTATCTCACCTTTTCTCATTGTCCTTTGAACAGCCTGGCATTTGGACAGGTCGCGCCGCTTCGACATTATGTCAATTCGACCGACCAGTAGGCGTTGTTGAGGAATTGCTTCCAACTCCTATAACGGCTGTGGCTGAGATGGACGTGAATGACGGGGTTGCGTCTCGGCTTGACAGGCTCACGAATCAGCGTCATTTGGGCTTGCGCAGGGGTGCGCCCGCCTTTCTTGACGTTGCATTTTGTGCAGGCGCAGACGACGTTTTCCCAGAGTGTCTTTCCGCCGAGGCTGCGGGGGATCACATGGTCGATGGACAATTCCGAGGGGGGAAACTTCTTGCCGCAGTACTGGCACAGATTCCGGTCCCGGGCGAAGATATTTCGCCGGTTAAGTTTGACCGGCTGCCTGGGAAGCCGGTCATAAAAAAGCAGTCGGATGACCCTCGGAACCGCGATGTCGAAATCGACTGTCGATATCCAGTCTTGTTCGTTTGCCTTGAATGTCTCTTTGAGCTCACTCAGTTGCCGCCAGGAGTGGAAATCGTAATTGTAGAAATTGCCATCCTCACAGGCGATAACCTCAGCCTGTTCTTTGAAGAGGAGGGAAAAAGCCCGGCGAACGCCGATTACACGGACCGCCATGTAGTGCTTGTTCAGCACCAAGACGCGGCAATCGAGGCTCGGACTGGTTGTCTGCAGAATCATATGCCCTCCTGGAGCGGCCATTTCACTCCTGTATATATCCTAACACGCCCGTAAATTTACTGCAAACAAAAAGCTGCGTTCTGCGAGTCGATGATTACCGGAGCAGCATTTCATGCACGTTCAGATGCAGCCTGTGCAGCGTGTGATGGCCCGCCGGCTCAGGACGGCTTTTCGCGGATTTGGCGTAACTCTTTGCCCAACAATATCTTAAGGCCGAATCAGTGTGTTTGGTACGCCTTTTGCAAATACGAAGGCTGAGACATGACACTTGCCGGAAGTCGAAAACGGAACGACTGCAACGAAGTGCTCAACTGCTGCCGGGTGGCATCGAGAGAATTGCCATCCTGGCGGGGTCTGCGGTTTTCGCAGGCGGATTTGACATGTGACGAAAGGAGAGGCAGTATGTCTGAGGCAACATTCAACGGAGACAAGAAGGCGCCCATGAAGTCGCTGTTGGCGGTGCCTGAGAAGCGATTCGTGCAGTATCTGACGCCAAAGTTTCCAAAGTGGATCGAAGGCTACCATCTGACGCTGCTTACCATCCCCTGGTCATTGGGGCTGATCGGATTCGGCATGCTGGCCCGGAGTGATCTGCGGTGGCTGCACGCCTCGTCGGCCATGCTGGCCCTGCAATGGTTCACCGACTGTTTCGACGGCGCCTTGGGGCGCTATCGGGACACGGGGATTCCCCGGTGGGGCTTCTACATGGATCACTTCCTCGACTTCCTGTTCATGTGCTCCGTTTTCATCGGATGGTCGTTTCTTTTCACAGGGGTGGAGCGCACGCTGTTCTGGTTCATGTCTTTGGGTATGGGCGCGCTCATGATCAATTCATTTCTGTCTTTCGGCGCCACCGGTGACTTCAAGATTACCTATCTGCGGACCGGGCCTACCGAAATGCGGTTGTATTTCATTATCATCAACACCCTTATCGCCTTCTTTGGTGTTGGCTTCATTCAAAGAGCGATTCCCTATATTTTTGTCCTGTTCGTCTTGGGTATCTGCGTAGTCGTGTACCGCACACAGAAGTACATCTGGAATATGGACATGGCGGAGAAGAAAAAGGCTGCACAGAAGCCTGCCGCTTGATGGTCAGGCCTGGGGCAAGAGCCGTTTGGCGCGGCCGTAGTGATATGCTACAATGTCGCCACTGAAGGGCCGCAAAAGCTCGGTCCGTGATTGGCCTTATTATGGCGGAGGTGCAATGAAGAACGCATTGGTCTTCTGTCTTATTGCGGCAGTATCGTTCGATACCAGCGTCCGAGCGGCCAAACAGTACCCGTGCCGCTGGTTCTACATGAGTTCCGGGCTCGGCAGCGAAGCTGACGTGGCGTATGTCGCGGAGAAGGTCCGGACGGCGGCCGGTGCAGGCCTCAACGGCATGGTCTTCAGCGGCGGCCTGGATCGGCTGAGCATGCAGAACGAACAGTACCTCCAACGGCTTGATCGCATCAAGGCCGTCTGCGCCGAGAACAAGATGGAGTTGATCCCCTTGATTTTCTCAGTGGGCTATGGCGGCAGTGTACTTGCCCATGACAGGGAACTGGCCGCGGGCATTCCGGTGGAGGATGCACTCTTCATCGCGAGAAGCGGCAGGGCGGTCTTCGCGCAGGATCCGCCGGTGGAGTTTGTCAACGGTGGGCTGGAGTCGCACAATGGCCTGCGAGTAACGGGGTTTAACTTTCACGACAAGCCCGGCGAGGTAAGTTTTGTCGACACAAACGTGTTCAAAGAGGGCGCTGCGTCGCTGCGATTCGAGCATTTTGGCAATTTCGAGCATGGGCACGGGCGCATCATGCAGGAAATTCGTGTTCGGCCGCACCGCCTCTACCGCGTGAGTTGCTGGGTCAAGACCGAAGGGCTCAATCCGGAGGGCTGCTTCCGGTTTACGATACTTACCAAGGATGGCCGCTATATCGCCCCCTTTGATCCGCGAGTGCCCGCAACGACCGACTGGCGCAAGGTCACAGTGGGTTTCAACAGTCTGCAATATGACACAGTGCGAATCTATGCAGGCTGCTGGGGCGGCAGGCAGGGGCGGTTTTGGGTTGATGACTTCCGGATCGAGGAGATCGGCATGGTCAATCTCTTGCGCCGCCCAGGCACACCGATCACCATCCGCAGCGAGCGCACCGGGCAGATTCTTCGGCCGGGCATCGATTACATTGAGCCGGTGGATGCGAAACGAAACTGGCGTTTCGACCATGACGGTCCATCGATCGAGTTACTCGCCGACGGCGCCGTCAAAGAGGGTGACCGACTCCGCGCAAGTTTCTATCACGGCATAGCCATCAATCGCGGACAGGTAAGCGTATGCATGTCCGAGCCGCGGTTGTATGAGATCTGGACCCGGGAAGCCAGACTGCTTTATGAACGCTTGCAGCCTGAGAAATACCTGCTCAGCATGGACGAGATTCGGGCCGGCGGGACGTGCCGGGCATGCAAAGAACGGGGACTGTCCATGGCGGAGATACTCGGCGACTGCATCACACGCCAATGCGATATATTACGGAGTAACAATCCAAGGGCGGAGGTGTTGATCTGGTCTGACATGCTCGACCCGAACCATAACGCCCATGGCGACTACTACCTTGTCGAAGGCGATTTCAGCGGCTCATGGAGATATGTGCCCAAAGACCTGATTATCGTCTGCTGGCATCACGGCAAACGCAGGGAGAGCCTTGCCCATTTCTCCTCATTGGGCTTCAGAACGTTGGCCGGCGCGTACTATGACGGCGATACGCTGGAAAACCCGCGCGACTGGCTGCACGCGCTCGACGGGACGAAGGGAGCCATCGGCATCATGTACACGACGTGGCAGAACAAGTACGAACTGCTGGAGCCGTTCGGGCGGCTCGTTATCGAGAGGTGAACCGGTCAGTCGCCCCGATCCTGCCGGGCGGCCTTGGCGGAAGTGGTTCGCCGCGGCCCTTTGAGTCTCACGTTGCTGGCGCGAAGCCCTTTTTCCCCCTGTGCGATGTCGAAGGTGACCACGTCTCCGTCCTCAAGCGTGCGCAGATTGTCATCTGCAAATCCCGTGTAGTGCACGAAAACGTCCACGGTTCCCTCGTGCGAGATAAAACCGTACCCTTTCTTCTTGTCAAACCATTTGACCGTTCCTTCTTCCATCGCTGACTCCTTTGACCGGCACCCCGTTTCCGCTCAGGATGTGTCAAAAACAAATATTCGCTTTTACCTCTGCCCCCGCCCGGCGGCCCGGGCAAAACTCTGGTTAATCCATATCCCTTGCGGTCACCAGCGAATCCAGTTTCTGTTTCATAAGCCGCCCCATTTTGAACTTGACCGTCCGCTTTGCAGAGACGGGAACACGCTGCAGGGTCCTGGGATTCTGGGCGACGCGCGGCGCACGCGTTCTCGTCTCAAACACGCCAAAATCGCGAAATTCGAGCCGATTGTCTTTGGCCAGTTCAGCAATCACTTCATCAAGGAAACATTGAACGATGCGCTTGACCACTACCCGCTTAGCCTGGGTGCTCTCAGCTATTCGATCAATGAGTTCTTTCTTCGTGATAGTTGGCATCGCCTACCTCGCCTCAAATAGCAGTTCCGCAACGTATCCTTCCAGCATCTGACGGTACCCTGTCAGCAATCGCAAAGTACTATAATGTAACGACTTCTATGCGGCAAGCAAATTTTGGAGTTTTTTTGTGCGTCACAGAAAGTCGGCACTTCGTAAAGGCTTCTGGCGCCGATGCTTTCAACGATGTGCGGTCAGAGCCGGCCGGCAAGCAAGGACCCGATATCGACCAACTATCGGGAAATATTTGACCAAGCGGCTTGACCAAGCAGTCCGGGCGATGGATAATACTGAGTTCTTACAAACAAGCGAAGGGCGAAGCATTGACGAGCAGGCATGGTAAACAGGCAAAGGGGGCCTCAGGTGTACACGCCTTTGTTGCCACGTTCGAATGGCTGATTGTTGCGTTTGCCACGACGCTGGTATTCATAGTCTTCGAGATGCAGGCCTACACCATCCCCACCGGCAGCATGGCCGAAACGCTTAAGGGGGCGCATTTCCGGCTTCGATGTCAGCAGTGCGGCTATCGGTTCGACTATGATTTCATCCCGCAGCATTACCGCGATTATTTCATTGGATCCGTTCCCCGGAACGTTTACATTGGAAACAATGTGCCTGTGCGTCCTCCGGGACCGGCATGTCCCAGTTGCGGTTTTCGCCAGCAGTTCCTCTCAGAACGGTTTCCGATCATCAAGGGTGACCGCATCTTCGTCCTGAAGTGCGTCTATCAGTTTTTTGAGCCCAGGCGATGGGACGTGGTTGTCTTCAAGAACCCCCTTGACCCGCACGAGAACTACATCAAACGCCTGATCGCGCTGCCGCACGAGACCGTTGAGATTATCGACGGCGACGTCTACGTCAATGGCAGCATCCAGCGAAAGCCTCCGCGAGTTCAGGACGAGCTGTGGATGCCGGTTTACGACAACGATTTTCAACCTGCCAACCCGAAGGCCGGCGGTTTTAAGAATGGCGTTTGGCGGCAGCCGTTCATCAACCAGCCGGGATCCAATTGGGATCTCACCGCCGACGGCCCGACGGTCTTCTCCCTGGATGTTCCGCAGGATCAGATGCACGCCCTGGTCTATGATACGCGCAACGGCAACGATTTCCGTGCGACCTATGCCTACGATGATCCGCGTTACTACGCCCGCATGCCCATCTGCAGCGATCTGATGGTCCGGTTCGACGTCGAGCGCAGCGATGCGCCGGCCAGCGTAGGGGTCGCTCTCACCAAATACGGAATCGAGTACCGCGGGTGGGTGCAGGATGGCAGGACGCTGCGGATTGAAAAGGTCCATGCCAACGGACTCGTGGAGGAATTGGCGAGGCGCACCCTGGAGGAGTCCGAAGTCACCCCAGCCGCTTACTTTCAGTTCGCCAATGTTGACCACATGCTGCGGCTGGCGTATGCGGGCCGCCAACTGGAAGTGGATCTCGGCGCCGGCCCTGAAGATGCCGGCAAGCCCAATGAGGAGATGCCTCGCCTGGCCCTGTTGGGTTCCGGCAAATTCAAGCTTTACCATGTCGGCGTCTTTCGTGACATCCACTACATAACCATCTCGGCCGCCGACGGTTCACCGATTCTGCGGGCCGGCGAGGGCAAGCCGTTCACGCTGGGCGAAGATGAGTTCTTCGTGCTTGGCGACAACAGCCCTGCCAGCCTGGACGCACGCTGGTGGGATGCGCCCGGCCTCGGCAACGAGGGACGCCCCTACACCATGGGAACCGTGCCCCGCGATTACCTTGTCGGCAAGGCCTTTTTTGTGTACTGGCCGGGACCGTACAGACCATTCAACAACTCGGCCCTGGCCCGCTTTCTGGAAAGGAACCGCAATATCCGGTTTCTGAAGATATTCCTGAACATCCCTGCCGTCGACGGCATCAAGATCATTGACGGCGGGGCGTCCTGAGGAAAATACGGAGCGTGAGCACAGAAACGCAGATCACCGGCCAACCGCAGCAGCCGCCTGTCGATTACCCTGCAAGACGCCGCAGTACAGCGGTCGAAGGAATCGCCAATACCCTCGAACTGCTTGTGACGGCACTGATCCTGGCATTTGTGTTTCGTGCATTCGTTGTGGAGGCCTTTCGCATACCCACGGGCAGCATGGCCGAGACGCTCCGCGGCTCACACTATCATCTCCGGTGCATCCGCTGCGGTTTTCCCTATGACGTTGGCGGGGATTGGTGGTCGATCCCAAAGCCGCGGTGTCCCAGTTGCGGCTACGATCTGCCGCAGGGCATGGGTGTCTCCATCTCCAACGGTGACCGCATTCTCGTATTGAAATGCCTCTATCAGTTCCTGCCGGCCAAGCGATGGGATGTGATCGTTTTCAAGAACCCGGTCGAACCGCGTGAGAATTATATCAAGCGTCTGATCGGCCTTCCCGGCGAGACGGTCGAGATCATCGACGGGGACGTCTACATCGACGGGCACATAGCCCGTAAGCCGCCGAAGGTACAGGAAGAGCTGTGGATGCCCATCTACAATAACGACTATCAGATGCTGCGGCGGGGGCGGGTCCTGCCCACGGGCGGCGATGGCGAAAACGTTGCGGCGACCTGGCGGCAGCCGTTCGAGAACGAACCCAATTCGGCATGGAACCTCAACGCAAAGGGACCCACGGTCTTCGCACTGGATGCTGAGCCCGATGAGATTCACACACTGCGGTACAACGACGGCGTTGGCAACGGCTTCCGAGCCTCATATGCCTACAACGGCGGCGGCGAGGACCACCAGCAGCCGATCTGCAGCGATCTCATGATTCGATTCGACGTGACAAACACGCGGCCCCAGGGTCTCATCGGCGCGATCCTGAGAAAGTATGGTATCGACTACCGTGCTACAGTCGACCTGAAGGGCACTCTAACCCTCGAAAAAGCCGTCGATGGAGTGTTCGGTGAACTTGCCCGCGTGCACATTGATCCGGCCCAGCCCGGGACGCGGCGCTTTCAGTTCGCCAATGTCGACCATCAACTCGTTATGTCGTTTGCAGACCACACCGTTCGGTATGATCTTGGCACTGCCCCCACCGACGTCGGCCCAAAGCCGCGGCGTGGAGGGCCCGCGGCCAAGCTGTTCGGTTCCGGCAGCCTGAAACTTTGGCACATCGGGCTTTATCGCGATATCCACTATATCGGCGATCGTATCCTCAGGGCCGGCGAAGGCGACCCCTTTACCCTTGGCCCGGACGAATACTTCGCCTGCGGCGACAACAGTCCGTGCAGCCTCGACGGGCGACTCTGGGCAACCAGGGGCATCGGAAACGACGGCCCGCAGTATACCGCCGGTGTCGTCCCCAAAGACTACCTCATGGGCAAGGCCTTCTTCGTGTACTGGTCCGACGCATTCCGGCTGTTCAACAATCCGGTGCCGATTATACCCAACATCGACGGCATCCAGATCATCTACGGAGGTTCGGACAAACGTTTCTGAGGACCGCGCGTGGATGCTAAACAACGCTACATTCGGCTCGGTTTGGAACTCGGCGCCCGGCACGTTGTTCCCTTCACTCCGGCGGATATCGTTTTCGACCCGCGGACGCTGCTGAAATGCATGTACGGCTGCGACGACTGGGGAAAAAATCATACCTGCCCATCGCGCCCCGGCGCCCTCCTGCCCTGCCAGTACCGCCGGATTTTCCGCCGTTACAGATGGGGGCTCATAGTCCACGCCTTCGACAAGAAGACTTCCCAGGAGGTATCCTTCCAGATCGAGCGGCAGGCCTTTCTCGACGGCTACTATTTCGCCTTCTCACTCAGCGATTGCGCTCTGTGCAAAGAGTGTGCAGGCCGCAAAGGGCTGGCGTGTGTCGATCCGAAGAAGGCTCGGCCCGCATTCCACTCCGTGGGAATCGATGTCTTCGCGACCGTTCGAAAATTCGATCTTCCTCTGGAGACGCTCCATAACGAAGATGACCCGCAGAACTGGTACGCGGCGGTTTTTATTGAATAGCCGGTGAGACGGCGGCTATCGCGTCGTTTTCTGTGCAGGCGTTTCGCAGCAGCCGAAGCGCGGCCTCGAATTCTTCCCGCGACCGCTTCAGGCAGGCGGCCACCTCATCCACATATCCGTCCGCTGAGGCCGACCACACCCGGTTGAGGTATCGTTCACCCGCGGCAAAATGCCCCATGACATCAGCGTAGACCGTCAGGCCGAACACCCGGCCGATACTGTAACGGTCAGTCGCAAATGTATCCAGGTCGGCGGCGATCAGCGAATCGATGCGGTGACGAACCTCGTACGTTTCCGTGCCGACAAGCTGCTCCGTCCTGGTGATAACCCGCTCCAGCACGTCGGCAAGCTGACGCACGTTGGCCGCCAGTGTGTCGCGGCCGCCACCCGCGCGCCTGTGACTGAGGCGGACCAGAACGACGCCTGCGAGACCTGTCACCAAAGACAGTGCGAACCAGTCCCACGCAACGTGCTCAACGTTGACGACGGAGATCAGCGCCCCGAGGATGAACCCTGCTGCGATCATCAGAAAGCCGATCATCTTCATGATGCCATTCCTTTAAAAACACGGAACAATGCAAAGCCGACGCCAACGAGCGCCTCCCCCACAATAAGCCCCGCGGCCACAGGAATACCAACCTCTTCGCAGAAACGCACACCCTTGCGCCAATCCACGACGATCCGCAGGACAGTGCCGATGGTATACGTCAAGACGATATCGAACGACAGGTAGAAACCCAGGCCGACAAGGATGCCCAACCCCCCAATTCCGCTTGCGCTCAGCAGTGCGCCCAGGCCCGCGCCCGCGAGGTATTTTTCCACCGGAACCTGGCCGCCGAGAATGCCTTTGATCGTCGCGGCAAGAGCATTGCCCTGCGGCGCCGGCAGCGCCTGCTCGCCGGCGCCTGCTTCACCGGCAAATCCGTACGCCTTGTGCAGCACGAACACAAGCGCCATCACCACAATCGGCCCCAGCCACGTCGCCAGCAACTGACCGATCTGCTGCCGCTTAGGCGACGCTCCGACCAGGTAGCCCGTCTTGAGATCCTGCATAAGGTCTGTCGCCTGGCTCATCGCCACGCACGCGGCCGCACCTACCATGATCGACGCGACAATGGCCGCGGCGTCCCCGGCCTGTCGCGCCACGAGGATAAGAATCGTCACGGCGATCAGAGTCATACCGCTCAGCGGCGACCAGTTCGTCCGCCCGATACACTCGGACAAAATCACGCCCGCCGCCCATATCCATGCCGTACCCAGAAGTGCCATGATGGCCGCCCGAACCGCGCCGATCTCCTTGACACTCACAAGCGCCGTCACGAACAGCAGTACCGTGGCCCCCGCGACGCCAACGTAAAGCAGGTGTATCGGCATTTCGTCCTTCGAGTGCTTAGTCTTCAGCCTTGCAGCCGATTGCATGCTTCGCACCGCACTGACGATCAGAGGAAACGCCAACAGGATTCCCGTCAGCGCTCCGCCGATCAGCATGCCTATTCCAACCGGCCGAAACAGCACCGTCCGCAGGTACTCCGGCATTTCTGTCCGTGGACTTCTAAATGTCTCGACAGCCGGAAGCAGACCCATGCCGTTCAGAACAGGCGCCAGCACCCAGTAGCAAACGTATCCGCCGATGATAAAGCTGATTCCGCCTCGCCCCGCTATGAACCCGACGCCGACCGTCATCAGGGAGATAGACCAAACGCCGTTCATATATTCCGGCAGGCCAAGCACGGCCCCCAAGTCCCACTGCTTGACGTCCGTGTATTGGCTGGCGAAATGCGCCGCGGCGCTGATTGCAATGCCGACGAGCAGAAGCAGGGCCTTGCGGACTCCGGCGCCCGGCGACTTTAAGATTGTCGCCACGGCCGTTCCGCCCGGATATGTCAGGCGTTCGAAGTCGATCATCTGCTTGCGCAGCGGAATGACGAACGCAATTCCGAGGATGCCGCCCGCGATGCACGCAAACACCATCATCACCGGGTCGAAATCACCATGACCCAGGATGAAGAGCGCCGGCACCGTAAACATCAGTCCGCTCGACGCCGCGTTGACGGCACTGGCGATGGTCTGGTTGATGTTGTTCTCGACGATACTGTTGCGTCCGAGAAGCCCGCGCAGGATGCCGAACCCCAGAATGGCCGCAAGTTCCGATCCCTCGATCGAAAAACCGAGGATCAGACTGGCATATCCGATGCTGATCGTAATCAGGATACCCAGGCCATAGCCCACGATGACGGCCGTCAGCGTAAGTTCCGGGTATGGACCGGTGCGCAGGATACGTCGATCATGCTGCTCTGCCACACTATTCCTTTCCTTGAAGGGCTTTTCGTCTATGAACTATGAAGAAGCGGGCACTACGGGGAAGTCACTGCGCCGTGCGGCCGCCGTCCGGAACATACTGACCGCTGAGGCATTTGTCAATGACTTCGGTGATCGCCTTCTCCGAGATCTTGTGCTCGCGATGCTTAAGATAATATGGATGAATTTGCAAATAGCAGTCGATGTTGGTGTCCGTGCGCCCGCCAAGCCAACCAGCATGGCCGATATTATCAACACGGCGCGGTTTTGCATGAGTAACCTCCACAAACTACACGCTTCTGCAGGTCCGCGCTCAATTGGAAAAGATCAAGGCTCAGGCACAGTATGTGGCAGGGCGGTGGTGGAAAGCGAAGTGGAGAGCTGGTATTATGTCGCCGATGAAGATGACCTTCTCTGCAGTAGTATGCCTTGCGGCGGCCGCATCGGCTGCGCCTCTGGGCCGCGATGCGACGCACCTTCAATACGTCGTCATCAACCGCATGCCCGAAGGCCGATGGAATCAGGCCCGACCCGAAACGATCGCGCCGGACGGATTAGAGGAAATCAAACAGGCCATCGCCGCTCCGGACGATGGCTCAATACGATTAGGTGTCTCGTTTGTCTTTTCCTACTTCAAGACGGACGAGACGGCGGTTGTCACTTCAGTGAAGCGCTTTCTCGCCGCCGCACAGGAAACCCGAACCCCCGTACTGGTCAAACTCGACGGCGAGAACTGGTGGCAGGGCAGGCCGGATCTCTGGAACTGGTGGGACCCGAACACACCCGGTTACGATCCGGCCAACTGCGCAAATGTGGAATGGACCGGTTGGGGTCCCGAGCATGCCGTCAAGATCGCCTGGCGCAACTGGGGCCGACAGATTCGCGTCGCACCGCCGCCGAATCTGATGAGCCCTTCATACCGCAATGCATGCCGTGAGAAGATGAAGCTACTTGTCCCGATTATACTGCACTGGTACCAGAACCTGCCGCCGTCGGACAGACACCTGTTCATCGGCCTCAATGTCGGCTGGGAAAGCTCGATTGGTGTCAATGCCTGGCATTATCCCGACGGCAATCGGCTTCTGGACCGGCCTCCCGACGAAGACCCGCAAACCGGCCTTGACCTGGCTGACGTAACCGCCCGAGGACAGGCTCAACTGGGCTATGCGGCCCTGACGACCGCGGGGATTCGAACAAACGGCACCATCACGGAGGAGGACCTGTGTGAGGTGGTCCGGCGGCATCTGGAGGACTTGTCCTGTACGGCCGCCCGGCTCGGGATCGAAAGACGACACATCTTCACACACGGCGCCGGCTGGCACGATGGCGAACTGCTCTATGACGCCGCGGTTAACGAATATGCGTCTCCGGGGTGGAGTTTCTACCGCCATGCCGATGATCCGGCCGCTGATAGGGGGGACAGGCGGGCTCTTGCTGCATGTACCGCGACTGACTGGGCCGCCGCGGAATGGTGCCTTATGAGGCCGCACGAATGCCAGCCATGGTACGAGGCAATGAAACGCACGCTTGCCGATGTCCGTTGCCGGTTTTTATGTATCTATAACTGGGAAAGTATCAGGAATAGTCAACAGGTCCTCCAGGCCATCCGCCTGCTGCTTCGTGAATCGGCCGATTGAAATCTGCCGACACGACCGGCCCGCAAAGGCAGCGGACCGAACGCTGTGACATTTCTGGCAGCCCACACTCGTGTTGCAGGGCCAGGCCTATATGCTGAAAGCCATACGTCCGGCACACACAAGTCAGCGCCCAAACTGCCGGCCGCCGGCCGGGAATTTGCTGCGACAAAAAGCCGGGAAACCGGACAAATTGACTTGACGTCCCGTCGATTACGTAGTATTAACAGGAACCAAGTGTCCCCGTAGCTCAATGGATAGAGCGTTGGCCTCCGGAGCCAAAGGTTAGAGGTTCGAATCCTCTCGGGGACGTTTTTTTCTGCAAGAAACGCGCCGCAACAGGTGTACACTGGGCGCGGCATCGGGCAAATGGATAACTGACGCCCCAGATCGCGCCCTCTCGTTCCTCCTGCCGTCCGCGGCACAATCGGCTGCGTGGTACTGCTGTGCGACCTTTGCCCCCTGTCGTGTAGTCAGTCTCAAGAGACGCAATCTGCCTGCAGTTACGTATCAAGACAACTGCAAAAGCCGCCCACGAAAGAAAAGCTCACTGGGCCCGGTAGGATTCGAACCTACGACCAATGGATTATGAGTCCATTTATCGTTTCACAATCGCCACGCGCAACCGCCGAAACGTCAACGGCTTACAGAAACCGAGGCCAATGAGCGTGTTTCGTCTTATGCGCAGCTTGCGGTTTTTAGGGGTGGAATAGGCGCTTGACAAACGGGACGAATTCGAGGACAATATAGACATGAGGGATCGCACCACAGGAAAGCTTGCTCGCGATGCCCGGCAGTATCGGGCACCCGAACCTGAGCCGGACCCGGACGACGGGCCGGACACGGAGGACGCCGACAACGCCGACGGATGGGGCCGAGACTTTGACCCCCCGTTTGACCCCCGCCGCCGTACGCGCTTAATCTCCCCGCGGGCTCGCCGCCAGGACGAGTGGCCGGAACCGGGCTATCGACCTTCAGAATCAGAAAATGACATGCCGCCGAGACGTTTGACGGTATCCGTCGGCCCGGAGGCGATGAGGGTCGGCCGTTTGGTTTGTCGAGATTGCGGCGGAGGTTGGCTTATGGTAACGCTCCTGGTCCCGAACCGCGAGGCGGAGGCGGAGTTGTTGCCGCCGGCGGAGGCAAAGGCTTTCAAGAAGTGGTTAAGCGGCGCAGGCCGCGCGAACTGATAGTGACGCGGGATAGGCAGGCCAGCCGAACCCCGGAAGTCCAACGGTTTCCCGCGTCATATTTTTTGGACAGCAGAGAAGGACAATTTGCGATGACATCCAAGAACCCGAAGGCTCCGGTATGGGGGCGGGCATTGTCGCCCGATGCGAGGAAACAGGTAGAGGAAGCATATGGCCCGCCGGCCTACACTCTGGTCGAATTGGCCGACCTGATCGAAGAGGTCGACAAGTTATTCCTCTCTTGCCTGCGAAAAGGCAGAGTACCGGAGGGCGAGGACTACTGCTTGATCGAGTACGGCAAGCCTCTACGGGCGTGTGCCGGCGGCTGGCGTGGGTATCAAGAAGTCTCGGCTGAGCAATCCAGCGACACAATAAAGCCGGTGATGAGGATACTCTACAGCGTAGCGGCGGTACTGTTCGCGCAGATCAAAGACGAGCAGTTCTATGTCGACTTGATGAACGCCCTTCGATTCATTCGCACAGATACGCCATGCGCCAATGCGTCCGGCGAGGCCGTAGTCACGACTACTTTCACTTGGGAGAATCGGGTCTGTCGCGACCCATTCGATCCAGGTGCCGACTTCAATCCATGTCCGGTCGAGCGGATATATGATGGCCCGTGGGAATATATGGGCCGCTGCCGGGAGGACGGCCCCAGGACGATGCAGTTGGTCGACGAACTTCATAAGATGGCGGCGGAGGCTGGACGGCACTCGGCGGCAGGTCAGACAGTAATACCAATCCGCCTAAGCGAGTTCAGTAACAGCGGAAGCAAGAAGCTCTTGAAAGCCCTTATAGACACACCGTCAGGGGTCGACAAAGACAGCGACCTTTACGGCACGCGGCAGCCGGAGCGACTAAAAGCCCGGTTGCGAGACAAGGGCCTCCAACGAGCGGCAGATGCCATCAGGGGGAGGGGGAACATCATCTGCGTCGACGAGAAAATCCGGCTCAAAGCCGAAAAATAAACCGGCGCAAAATGCGGCGCATGTCGAATTGCCTATAACGCCCACAAAAGCCCGTCAAGGCACACTTTGGCGGGCTTTTCTTCTGCGCGTATCTGCAAAAATGCGGCGCACAATGCGGCACGCAAACCGCCATAACTCCTTTACAGGCAAGGGTTTACACTTGACTCCTTAGGCAATGCACACGATACTGATAGGTGAATCGAGCGAAGCCCATTAAGCAAGGAGTTAACAAATGAACGAAGCATTCACGATCGGCGACTTGGCGGAGGCGTGCAAGGCCCCCATCCACCGTATCGAATACCTTGTCCGAAGCCGGAAAATCACGCCGCTGATGCGGGCGGGCAGGTATCGCCTGTACAGCCCGAAAGTCGTGGACACGCTGAAACGTGAACTCGCAGTCATCGACCAACGGCAGGGAGTCGGCGATGGACCCACAGCCTGAATCCGAACTCATAGGCCCCGCAGAAGCCGCCCGGATGTTGGGTCTTAAGCGCACCGCGTTCTACAGTTTGAGGCTCACTGAGCGATTCGCCCCCCACACGATCAATCTGTGCGGCCCAAAATGGCGACGGCAGGAAGTTTTGGATTGGATTGCGGCAAAATGTCCGCATTCGAAAGTATGGACCTGGCACGGAGGCCGACGATGACAACGACCGAAATTCTTTCGCTGCTTCGCGATGCTCGCCGGCAAGGGGGCGGTTGGCTCGCGAAATGTCCGGCGCATGACGATGACGCAGCCAGTTTGTCGGTAGCGACCGGTGAGGATGGCCGGACACTTTTGAAATGCCATGCCGGATGCACAGCCGCTGCAATCTGTGGCGCGATCGGGATCACGATGAGAGACTTGTTTGCGCAGAAGTCGAAGAAGGTGAAGGCGAAGGTTGTCGCGACCTATGATTATCGCAAAGACGGGGAGCTCCTGTTCCAAAGCGTGCGGCTTGAGCCTAAAGATTTCCGCCTCCGTCGACCTGACGGCCGAGGCGGCTGGATTTGGCGCATGGGCGACACGGCTCTTGTCCTTTACCATTATGACGAAATCGTGAACGCCCCAGAGGGCGAGACGATCTTTGTCGTCGAGGGGGAAAAAGACGCAGACCGACTCCGGGGCCTGGGCGTTTTCGCGACAACAAATGCCTTGGGTGCGGGAAAATGGCGCGATTATTATAGCCCAACCCTGCAGGGAAATCGCGTTGTGATTCTCGTCGACAACGACGATCCGGGCCGCAACCACGGCCGCCAAGTTGCGAACTCGGTCTGGGGGATAGCCGCCGAGGTGAAGATCATCGAGCTGCCCGGCCTTCCACCGAAAGGCGACGTGTCAGATTGGTTGGATACCGGCGGCGACAAAGCTAAGCTCCTCGAGATCGTTAACGCGACCAAGCCGTTGACAGCGGACGATATCGAGGCAATGCAACAACCGCAGCCCGCCGAAACCGGCAAGGGTATTCTCGCTTACCCATTCACTGACGCCGGCGCGGCCCAACTGTTCGCGGCCGAATATGGCGAGCGTTTTGTCTTCAACCATGATGTTGGCAAATGGCTTATCTACGATGGCCGCCGCTGGAATATGAAAACCGGCGACATTGAAGTCCGCAAAGCCGTTGTCAAACTCGCCAGGACCATACGCAAGCAGGCACTGAAACCGGAAAACACCGACCGCCGGGAGGGGGTAGAGAAGTACGCTCGCAGCCTGGAGGCGTCGTCGAAAATATCAAACGTGCTGCGGGAAGCACAGGCGTATCTTGCGAAATATGCTGACGACTTCGATACCGCACGCGACCTTCTTAATGTAGTGAATGGCACGGTGAATCTCAGGACCGGCGAACTGCAACCGCACAATCCAAATGACTTCATCACGAAGCTGGCCCCAGTGGTGTACGACCGCACAGCCAAACACGTTATGCTCGACAAATTTCTGATGGACTCAACCGGTGGCGATGAAGAAATGATTGCGTTCCTCCAGCGCTCCGCCGGCTACACCCTTAGCGGCTTCACCGATGAGGAGAAGTTCTTCCTCGTTCATGGCCCGGAAGCCAGCGGGAAATCAACTTTTCTCGAAATGCTGAAAGCTGTTCTCGGCGACTACGCACAGACGGCAGATTTTGAAACGTTCCTCGCACGGAATCAGGTCGGCGGGGCCCGCAATGATATCGCGAGGCTGGCCGGGGCCCGGTTCGTTTCATCTATCGAGGTCGACGAGGGCAAGAGGTTAGCGGAGGGCCTTGTCAAGACGATTACGGGCGGCGATAGCATCTGTGCGCGGTTCCTGTACCGTGAGGCATTTGAATTCCGGCCACAGTTCAAGTTATGGCTCGCCTGCAACCATGCCCCACGAATTAGCGAAAGCGACGGCGGCATGTGGCGGCGAATTCTGCGCGTACCGTTCGAGCATACCGTACCGGAATCTGAGCGGGATCCGAAAGTAAAAGCAACGCTAAAGAACGTCGATGAGGCTGGCCCGGCTATTTTAGCGTGGGCGGTGGAAGGCTGCTTGAGGTGGCAAATGGAGGGGCTTAACGTCCCCGATGGAGTCACTGCGGCAACGGCTCAGTATCGCCAGGAGCAGGACCCGCTCGCGGAATTCTTAGATGATATGTGCAGTGTCGGCGATGAGGACCTTTTCGTTCCCGTCACTGACCTACGGAAAAGCTACGAGAGGTGGGCGAGTGACGTCGGGGTCAAACACACACTTGGCGCGAAGGCTTTTAACGAGCGATTGGAATCTCGCGGATGCAGGCGCGTCACGCGGCGTTATTACAACGACCTCGGCACCGCGAAAATAGGAAAATGTTGGGTCGGCATTACGCTGGTTTGTAACCGATTTTCGAACACTTTGAGCGATGAAAATGATGACAGCTTACCCATCTGACTGCACCTTTGTAACCGGTTTGATCGCGGTTTTTGACCCTTGTAACCGGTGTAACCGGCGAAAAGGTAAACTTCCCTTAGAAAATACCTCGCGTGGGAAGTTAGTAAAAAACCGGTTACAAACGGTTACTGGTTACAAAGGACGGCCAAAAAAATGAAGACACTATTGGAAAGGTTTCAAGGATGAAACGAGTTTTGTACTGGATGCTGAGCAGGATCAACTACGTTTACGAGTGCATTCCGAATATCGCACCTGACCCGCACTTTTGCGAGCATCACATCTACTACTTCGACGATGGTCCAGCGAAGGAGGCATGTCCGTGCTTCGGGGTTGCCGAGGAGGCGTTGGATTGCGGACTGGAAGTGTTTCTCGAAGGGCAGTCGCTGCGGGCTTTTTGGCGGAGATGGTACATCCTCATGGCATGGCTGCGGGGCTTCACTGTGGCTGAGATCAGGGCTTCAATTGCAAGGTAAAAACCCCGTGGGAGGTTTTGAACCAATGCAAGAAACAAAAAATCCCGGCCCCCACTGGCTGCATCCGGCGGCCCGACCGTGCGGAGCAAAGACCCGGGCCGGCACACCCTGCAAGCGATGGACCCTGCCTGGCCGAAATCGTTGCGGTTTGCATGGTGGGAAATCGACCGGACCGAAGACAGCGGACGGCAAGAAACGGCTCGCCGCGGCCAGGACGAAAACCGGCGAGTACTCATTGGCGACACTCAAGGCCCGAATGCTCGAACGCCTGAGACCAGCGTGGGACCTGTATTTCGACGATCCGATTATCCGGAGAAGAATCACGCCTGCCGAGTTTGCTGCGCTTCGCGCAAGGGCTTTTGTCGACTACTTGCAGCCCTGGCTCATGGCGATGGGTTGGGCTGAATTTCGGGCGAAGCGCCGGCACCTGGTGGCGTTCTGTCGCGGCGAGATCGCTTTTCTGGAATTCGCAAAACGCCTTGAAGGAAAG